>JAJPII010000029.1 GCA_021324825.1 Spartobacteria bacterium
GCATACGGCCCGCACTTGAAACAGTTGGCAGGCTGGCGCTCCATGATCTTCACCGCCTGGCGCGACTCCGCCATCATGTTGGCCGTCCTGCCGCGAAACGAACGGCCCGCCGTCTCCGCAAGCAGCGCCTCCGCCTCGCTCTGTCTGCCAACCCGGCAATACATCCGGATCAACTCCGCCGCCGCACGGTTCGCAATCGCCTGCCCGGCCGCGTCCTGCGCGTCCTTCCCCGCGTCCCACGCCTGCCGCCAATCTGCCAGCGCCGCCGAGAAATAACCCTGCTGGAACTTGAGAAGCCCCAGGTTGGTCAGCACGCCCGCCACCCACGGCGAAGCGGGATTCGCCTGCACGTAGGCCTCCAGCGCGCCGGGGTCCTTGCCCGCGGCATACGTTCGCAAAACCGCCGCCAGCGCCGCGTTATCCCCGGCGGTGGGAGTTCCGCCCGCGGGCGTCAGCGGTTCCGCGAACAGCCGCGCCTGCCGTAGGTCCTCCGTCGAGGCCGGGTCGGGCAGGGAGAATTCGCTCGACGGCGGTTTCACGCTCGGCGCCGTGCGGTTGACGTGCGGGGCGGTCGCCGGCGAAGCGGCGGTCTCGACCGCAAAGAGAGACGGATTTGCCGGGAGTCGGGTCAACCACACAACGGACAGCAAAACATTTGCAAGTATTCGCTGTAATGCGCTCGCGCCTCGTGCTGACTTCACGGAGGATAGGGGTCAGTCAAGATGGCATATCTTGACTGAATGCAAATAAGCTTGCAGATTTTTGGGCAGTTGTGATGGGGCGCGGCGCTAACGAGGAATTTGTTGGCTGACGTTGGCGGCGCCGCGCATCGCCAGGCGCGTGGCACGCCGAGACGCCGCTCGCCAGCCAGAGATCAAAAGCAGCGTGATGATAACGCGATTGCACGCGTTCGCATCATGACGTTTGACGGGCGCTGATGCAATAGAACGTTTGAGAATCGTTGATGTTCGTTTTTCTCAAACAACTGATTTAAAATAACCGGCAAATTTTTGCTCACTGAACGCAAAACCAGCCGAGCTGGCGCCAGTTCTCGAACCATTTCCTGACCACTTCGGCCCAATCCCCGGCGGGCGCGGATGCGAGCGCTTCGGCGCAGGCGTCTTCCAGGAAGGCGCCGCCGCGCAGGGCTGTGAGGATATGGTAGGCTTCGGGCTCGAGCCGTTTATAATAGAGGCCGTTGTCATGGCGGTGGACGGCGACGTAAATCTTCTCCCGCTTGGGGAGAGGCATCGCGCGGCGCGTCCCGCTTTTCGGGCTCGCCTCGACGGCGTTGCTCGCCTCGCCCCGCAGCGCGGCTTTTTTCAGGGCGAGCACGCAGTCATCCACCGGGTGGTCGAGCGCGAGGAAAGACAGATACGGCTGTAAGGCGAGGCGCAGCTTGGCGGGATCGCTGCCGAGAAGGCTGTCGATCTCGACCACGGGCCTGGCTTCCCCGTCGAACGCGACGATCTGAGCCCATTCGAAGCGGGCCATGTCGAGCGCGAGCGCCTGCCGCGGCGCGGCCCATTGCGGTTCCTCCGCGAGGAATTTTTCCAGGCGACCGCCGAGGTTGCGCAGGGTGAAGGAGGCGGAGGGATATTTGGCCAGGTATGCCCGGGCGAGGCGTTCAAATTTGCTGTCGCCCAGCACGGCGCGCAAGCCGGGGTAGTCTTCATAAAAACAGCCGAGGATGCGGAACCAGTATTGCCGGTTGTAGATTTCGAGCCGCTCGAAGGAGGTGAGCCGGTCGTTCGGCTTGATGAACGAGGCGTCCGTCCCGGGCTGCATGCGGTTGCCGCTCGTTAATGGACGGAAGAGCGCGCCGGCCATCGTCCGTTGCAACTGGCGCAGCGGTTCGAGCGGGTCAGGAGGATCAGGGGCCTCAGGGCGTCGCAACGGCTTCGAGCGCATGGATGAATCGGTTCGCCTTGAGGGCTTCGCCGTGGACTTCTTCGAAGGAAGGGATGCGGTCGTCCCATTCCAGGAGCGTGGCCGTGACGCCCGCGAGCCGCGTGGCGTGCGCGTAGAGTTTCCACACGGGGTCGAGCACGGGATGGTCGTGGGTGTCCAGGATGTACTTCTTGAACTTGGAATGGCCGGCGATGTGGATCTGGCCGACGCGGTGCGCGGGGATGTTGTTCAGGTATTCGTACGGGTCGAAGTTGTGGTTCTTCGAGGAGACGTAGATGTTGTTCACGTCCAGCAGGATGCCGCAGTCCGCGGCTTCGACGACTTCGGAGAGAAATTCCCACTCCGTCATCTCGGAGGCGTGGAACTCGGCGTAGCTGCTGACATTCTCGACGCAGACGGGGGTCTCGGTGAAGTCGCGCACCTGGCGGATTTTCTCGGCGGTGTGTTTGGCGGCGGCGAAGGTGTACGGCATCGGGAGCAGGTCGTGCGTGAATCGCCCGTCCACGCTGCCCCAGCAGAGGTGGTCGGAGAGCCACGGCGTTTTCGTCCGGCGGACGAGGGTGCGGAGCCGTTTCAAGTGCTCGCGATCCGGCGGATCAGCGGAGCCGAAATACATGGAGACGCCGTGCTGGACGACGCGGTACTGCTCAAGAACCCTGTCGAGCACTTCGAGCGGACGTCCGCCGTCGACCATGAAATTCTCGGAGATGATCTCGAACCAATCGACAACCGGCTTTTTTTCGAGGATGTGCCGGTAGTGCGGGATGCGGAGGCCGATCCCGATGCCATAGTCACTGAAGCCGTTGAAGGCGTTGGCTGGCATGGCGGAAAGGGGCGGACCGCGAAGCCGCGGTCCGCCCGCTTTCGGGGGAATTCAGCGGATCAGGAGGGTTTGTTCGTGTTGCAGCCGCCCTTGCCCTTGCAATCGTTCTTGCCCTTGCAGCTATTGCTGTCGCCCTTGCAGCCGCCCTGGCCTTTGCAGTCGTTCTTTCCCTTGCAGTCGTGCTTCCCCGTGTCGGAGTCGCTCATCTTCTGAAGGAACGTCCCGGTCGCGGAGGTCGGGAGGGTGAGCGCGTGCGCCCTGACGGCGGCGGCTCCGGTGAAAAGGCCGGCCATTGCCGCGCCCGCTATCATTGCTCTGCTGGATTTGCTCATTGTGATGCTTTCGGTGTTGGTTTCCTATTTCTGAACGACCTCCCCAACGGCGATGCCGCGAAGAGGGCGGACAAATTTGTCAAGATTCTATGCGACGATAGTTGCCTTGGAGATGCAGCAGCCTGCCGCATTATTTCGCGATTCTCTTCCAAACACGCCGGAGCGTCAATCCTCCTTCTTCAAGGGGTTGGAGGCGGGTCGGGCGTTCATTTGGATTGAATGCCCGCGAAAAGGGAGCATACTTCGGCCTGAAAGGTGGGGAAAATTCCAGCAAATATAGTTCTTGCCGGTTTATCAAAAATTTTGCAAGGTAGCTGATCCCAAAAGGAGGAAACATGGAAATGTTTGTTCAACAGGAAAAGATCGGCGCCGGAGTTTTCGAATACACCCCCGAACGTTCGACGGAAAGGGACATGCCCGTCCGGGCGTTGTGCTGGAGCGTCCTCGGCGACACGACCGCCGTTTTCCTGGCGCTGACCGTCAGCTTCTGGCTGCGCTTCGACACCGCCTTCACCAGGATGAGCAGCTTCCCGACCCATTACATCCTGCGCAACTACAGCAGCCACATCCTCTTCGGCACGCTCTCGCTCCTCTTCGCGCTGGCCAATTTCGAGGTTTACAAACGCCACAACCTTCTCCGGCCACGCCGCATCGCCCTGGGCGTGGTGAAAGCCTGCTGCACGTGGCTCCTGATCTTTCTCGGGCTGGATTTGATCGTCAATTTTGAGCCGTCCATCTCGCGGCTTTACGTGGTGCTCTCCGCCTCGACGTCCCTCATCGCGCTGCTCTCCTGGCGATGGGCGTTCCACCGCTGGCTCCGCAACGAGAAAGTGGCGAAACACCTCCGCCAACGCATCCTCCTCGTCGGCTGGAACGAGGAAGCCGCGCGGCTCGCCAAGACGATCGCCGATGACCAACGCCAGCCTTACGAGATCGTCGGCTGCGCGTTGTCGCACGTGCGCGTCCAGCCCGAACCGCCGGAGGAGATCGGGCGCCTCGGCTACTACCCTGACACGGAACGGATCCTCCATCAGCACGCGATCGACGTGGTCATCCTCAGCGACCTCGATGCGGAACGGGAGCGAATCGTCGAACTGGCGAACCTCTGCGAAAAAGAGATGGTGCAGTTCAAGGTTATCCCCTCCTACTTCCAGATCCTCGTCTCGGGGCTGCACCTGGAAACGGTCAACGGCGTTCCGATGCTCGGCGTGTCGCAACTGCCGCTCGACCACCTTTTCAACGTGGTTGTCAAACGGCTGGTGGATATCGTTGGCGCGTTGGTGGGCCTGATCCTTTCCGCCCCGATCATGGTCGTGCTCGGCTGGCTGGTGCGCCGCGAGTCGCCCGGGCCAGTCTTTTTCAGCCAGGCGCGGATGGGACAAAACGGACGCCGCTTCGCCATGCACAAAATCCGGAGCATGATGCTTGGCGCCGAGAAGAGCGACCATTTGAAGCAATCCACTCCGCGGCAGGATGAACGGCTCTTGAAGATCGGCGCCTTCATGCGGAGGTGGAACCTGGACGAGACCCCGCAATTCTGGAACGTCTTGAAGGGCGACATGAGCCTGGTGGGCCCGCGCCCGGAGCGCGTTTTCCACTCCGAGAAACTCAGCGACGAGATACCCCACTACAATGCGCGGCACAACGTGAAGCCGGGCATAACCGGGTGGGCGCAGATAAAGGGGTTCCGGGGCGACACCGATCTGCGCGAGCGTGTGAAATGCGACCTCTACTACCTGGAGAACTGGAACCTGCTGCTCGACCTCCACGTCATGTTCATGACATTCGTGAAGCGGGATAACGCCTATTAGTTCGAGAGCGTGCCCTGCACTTTGCCCGCTCTTGGATGTAGAGGCGGCTGTGTCAGCCGCCTAAAAAACTGGCAGCGCCTGGCTGCCTCCCGCTCCAGGAGGCGATTCCACGCTGGAGGATGCCACATCCCTCGATTTCCTGAGGCGTCATGGCATTCGTGATGGATATCGTTGATCATGACCCGGCATAAAAGTGTGCCTGACAGAGTTTCTCGCCAATGAACGAACATTTATGGCGCGGGTTCGAACCAGCATCGCAATTATAAGCTTGGGCTTCGTCATCGCTAAGTTTCGCAGCTGGCTTCAGGACATCGCAAAAGCAGGCTCTGTATCGCTGCCGCCTTCCAGACTCGGAGACTCGTTCAAAATCGGCATCGGAATGATGGCGTTGGGAGGGTTGCCATCTGTCTTAACGTAGATCAGTTTTAAATTAGGTAGATTCCCTGCGCTTAAGCCTTTTCAGCAGATACTTTCCCAGATTAAGCAGAATAAGACCCACTACCACCATTAGCAGAATCATTCGCGCCATCACCATAAGTGCATCACGAAGCTCCAAATGATCCTGGAAATAAGTTAAAAAGAACAACTCTAATCCCATCGGTACGGCTAGTATTGGGAGAAGGAAGCCGCAGAGGATCATCAAGTTAAAGATGATGTCAGATTTAGATCGGGTGCGCTGTGCGTTCAACCACGCAAACTTGATCCCGCTGGCCCTCGAAATCAAGCGCACTGTTCCAAAGTTCTGCTTAGCGCCAGAATGCGCAGATCAGGCGGGAGCGTTTACGGCGGATGCGCCGCAAGGCATGGGCGGCCCAGCCGGAGAGTTGCCAGAAATCGTGGGCGCACAGGTTGGGTAACTCGTGCTGTTTCCTGATTAATGGTAAGGAATGTGTGTAACACCTCCCTCAATTTACCATGATTTTGCAAAAAGCAAGGACGGGTATTGCATAAACGCACCCCTGAGAGGTTTGTGTTACTGCTTACACACGGTGTCCTCTTGTGTCTATATCGGCGTGCGACGGTATAACAAAAAGGATGAAAATGAAACACTTTAATGTTGACCGGAGTGGAAGAGGTGGTTAAATCCGTGAAATAGAGAGGCGCCATCAAATGTCGCAGGTCGCAGTATGGGTTGTTTTAGCTTATCCCTGGGATGCGTCGCAGTCCATAGGCTGCGTGACCGGAGAGATTCCAGAGATCGCGGGCGCACAAGTTGGGCAGTTCAGAACCAGCAGAAACGGGGGCGACGCCATGAATACCAAATTCCGCTCGCCTTCCGTTTGTTTTTCGGAGAGACTTCGCATCCTCGGAGACTCCAGAAAATCGACCGTAAAGCCAACCATCTCCTGCTTTTGCTCCTTGCCGGGTTAGGCATGTTGCCATCCCCGGCGACTGCTAATAGTGTCGTCCAGATCAATCCCTGCGTGACGTGGGGCAAATGGGAGGGCTGGGGTTGCTCTCTCTGCTGGTGGGCGAGGGCTTACGGAAATCGCGACGATGTGGCGGATGTCCTTTACACGACTCGCACTATAACCCTCCACGGCCAGCCGCTGCCGGGCCTGGGACTCAATATCGTCCGCTATAACGCCGGCGCATGCAGTTGGAATGAGGTTGATGGCGCAAGAATGGCCGTCTCGAAAAAATTCCGGCCATTTCGGCGGATGGAGGGCTTTTGGCTGGACGGCAAAAGCGATAACCCGATGTCACCCAGTTGGAATTGGTCGCTTGACGCCGGCCAGCGCGCCATGATGCTCAAGGCGCGGGAACGCGGCGCCGACAGGTTCGAACTCTTTTCCAACTCACCCATGTGGTGGATGCTTTCGAATCGGAACCCTTCGGGATCAAGGGATGGAACGACCGATAATCTGCCGCCGGAAAACTATCGGCTACACGCCGTTTACCTTGCCGCGACGGCGAAGTACGCGAAGGAGCATTGGGGCGTTTCCTTTACCAGCGTCGAGCCTTTCAACGAACCGGTCTCGCGCTGGTGGACCGCCAAGGGCAAACAGGAGGGATGCCACTTCTCCCCCGAGGCCCAGAAAGCCGTCCTCAAGTTCCTGCGCACGGAACTCAACCGGCGGGGGTTCCGGGGTGTTCCCATCTCCGCCTCCGACGATAATACGTACGATGAAGCTTTGAAAAACTGGTGCGGTTTTGACGCGCCCACCCGGCGGCTTGTCGCGCAAATCAATGTCCACGGCTACCAGGAAGGCAAGGGCCGCCGCGACCTCCTTTACCAGGCGGCTGCGGTCGGCCGCAAACGGTTGTGGAATTCCGAATACGGCGAAAACAAACCCACCGGTCTGGAAATGGCGCGCAATCTTGATCTCGATTTCCATCAACTCCATCCGTCGGCCTGGTGTTACTGGCAGGCCGTCGACGGCGGAAAAAAAGGCGGCTGGGGTTTGATCCCGGGCAATCCAAAGGTGAAATCCATCGGCAGGGCCAACGCCAAGTATTTCGTCCTGGCGCAATACTCGCGCCATATCCGGCCCGGCATGACGATTCTCGACAGCAGCGAGGGGGACGCCGTGGCCGCCTATGATGCGACCGCGCATAGGCTTGTCATAGTCACGCTCAACGAGGGCCCCGCCCGCAGGATCTCCTTCGACCTTTCCAAGTTTGGCAAAGTCAAAGGCCCGGTCACGCGCTGGATTACCCAGCCTCTTCGCGCCGCCAGGTATGAGGTCCACGATGACACCGTGCTCGAGGGGAAGGGCTTCCAGTGCGCTTTCCCGGCTCACGCCGTCGAAACCTTCGACATTGCAAATGTTTTCTTGCGATAGCTCAACCCGAAGGGGCCGGTAAAATTCCCCTCGCTTTTTGTTCGTATTTTCAAGACCCTTGAGTCACCCCCCCTCCCCTTATGAACACACGCTACACACTGAAGAACAAAGCTGGAACCAACGGCCTCGGCGCCGGCGTCTGGAATCTCGGCCCCGGGGGCGACCCTTTTGGCGGGCCGACCCGCGAAGCGATCCCGATCATCGACCGCCTCCCGCTGCTGGCCGAAGCGGGCATGACCTTCTACGAAGCGCACGACCACGAGGTACCCGCCGCCGACGCCGACAAGGCCAAGAAAAAGGCGGATGGACTCGGCCTCCGGTGCGGCATGTACACGCCGTCCTTCTTCGCGGACCGGATGTTCAAGGACGGCGGCATGAGCGCCAACGACGCAGGCGTGCGCAAGCAGGCGCTGGAGAACGCCAAGCGCGCCGTCGATACGACCGTGCAGCTCGGCGCGAAGGTGATGGTCTTCTGGAATGGGCGCGAAGGGTTCGACTTCGTGCTGGCCAAGAATGGCCGCGAAGCTTTCAAGCGCCTCGTCGAGGGCTTCAACGCCGTCGGCCAGTACGCCAGGGAGAAATATGGCAGCCAGGTCCGCTTCGGCCTCGAGCCCAAACCGAACGAGCCGCGCGCCAATATGTATCTGGCCAACGTGGGCGAAGCGCTCTACCTCATCAGCCGGCTGGACAAGGACATCCAGGATCTCTTCGGAGTGAACCCGGAGACCGCGCACAGCCGCATAGCGGGCCTCGATTACATATGGGATGTCGAGATGTGCCTCGAAGCGGGCAAGCTCGTCCACATCCACCTCAACGCGCAGGACGGCCAGCGTTACGACCAAGACTTGCCGTTTGGTTACACGGAGCCGCTGAAAGACCTGGCGCTCTGCGTCGTCCTCCAGGACGCCGCCTATGAAGGAATCGTCTGCTTCGACGTGAAGGCGCCGCGGACGGATGATCCCGCGAACATCCAGGACATCCTGCACGTGAGCAGCCAGAACCTGGTATGGCTCTGGGACCGCGCGCTCGAGGTCGATCGCTCGAAAATAGCCGAGTTGCGCGCCGCGAACCGGGCGACGGCCATCGCGGGGTATCTCGCCCAATGCCTGTACGGGCGGTGATTCACCGCCGGAAATGACGACCGCACCGCCCCCCGCGCGCGGCAAGCCGTTCACCGCTTCCAACGGCCAGATTTGGACGTGGGCGCTGGGCGGCATCGCCGCGCACGCGATGATCATGTGTTTCGGGATCACGGGGACGATCTACGTCATCGGCTTCGGGCTCAGCGCGGTGATGGTCAGTTGGGCGCACATCCTTCCGCGCCTGCTGGATGCGGCGCTCGACCCCATCCTGGGCCATTGGTCGGACAACACGCATACCCGGTGGGGCCGCCGCAAGCCGTTCATGATGGGCAGCGCGGTCCTGGGCGCCATCATGCTTGTCTGCGTCTGGTGGAGCAACCCGGCGTGGGGCGAATGGGCGAAGTTCTTCTACCTGCTGGGCTTCGGGGCGATGTGTTACATCTGTTACGGCATCTACGCGATGGCGTGGACGGCGTTCGGCTATGAATTGAGCGACGACTACAACGAGCGCGCGCGCGTTGCGGCGTACGGCGGCCTTATCATTACCGTCCTGCTGCTGGCCAACAGCTGGACCTACTGGTTCGCCCTGCGCCCGATGTTCGGCAACGAGGTCGTCGGCATGCGCTGGATTTCAGCCGGCGTGGCGATCCTCATCATCCTCTCCGCCCTCACCGTTTGCATCGTTTGCAAGGAACGCTTCACGCACGCGAACATCCGCAAACACGAGCCGATGCTGCCCGCGTTGCGAAAGGCCGTGAAAAACCGCCCGTTTTTCATGCTCTTGATTTACAAATTTTTTCAGCTCTTCGGGGAGCGCGTTTACGCCGGCGTGCTGGTTTACATCAATATCTTCTACGTCTGCGCCGGCAACAAGGATCTCGCAACAAAGATCGGCGGCATCGCGGGCGCGATCGGCGCCTTCTGGGGCATCGCCACCGTGCCGTTCATCCGGGCGTTCAGCCGGCGGTTCGGCAAACGCGGCGGCCTCGTTTTCGGCGCGGCGGTTATGTTTGTCTCCTCGCTCGCGCAGCCGTTGATCCTGGATCCAAAACATCCGTACCTCCTGCTGCTGCCGGCGTTCCTGCTCATTCCCGTGACGGCGATCAGCAACACCATGCAGAACGCCATCCTGCCCGACATCTGCGATATGGATGAACTCGAGACCGGGGAGCGCCGCGAAGGCCTCTTCACAGCCGTGATGGGATTTCTTTCCAAGATGGAGATATCCGGCACGTTTCTGATCGTCGGCTACCTTCTGCAATTTGCCGGCTTCAATGAGAAGCTCGCGACCCAACCCCCGGCGGTGCTGCACAGGATGTATCTGCTGGGCGTCGTTCCCAACATTTTTTTCACCTTGGGCGCGCTGGTCATGGCGGTTAAGTTCCCCATGGATGAGAAGATGACCGCCGAAGTGCGCAGGAAACTCGACGAAAAACACAAAGTCCACCCCGAAGAAGCTCCCGAGGAGCCGTCTCCAGTCATTGCATGATAAAAGCAGCGTTTTTTAACGACACCGGAGCGGCGGGCGAGACGATTGAGAAAATCTACGGTCCCGACCGGATAAAGGAGATAAGCCGTCTCACCGACCTTTATCCGGCCGTCGTCGGCAGCGCGAATATCGAAACCCACCTGCCGAAGGTGCAGGACGTCCAGGTCATTTTCTCGACGTGGAGCATGCTTCCGTTGACTGAAGCGCAACTGGACCGCCTGCCGAATTTGAAAGCTGTGTTTTACGCCGCGGGCACGGTGAAATACTTCGCGATCCCGCTGCTCAAACGCGGAATCGTCGTCATGAGCGGCGCCGCGGCGAACGCCGTGCCGGTGGCGGAGTTCACCGTGGGGCAGATTCTGCTGGCGAACAAAGGCTACTTCCGCAACACGCGCGAGTATCGCCAGCGGGGCGGCGACTATTTGCAGGCGTTCCGCGGCCGCGGCAACTACGACTCCAGCGTCGCAATCCTCGGCGCCGGGCAGATCGGACGCAAAGTCATCGAACTGCTGCGCCCCTATCATCTCCGCGTGCTCGTCTACGACCAGTTCCTTGGCGGCGAAGAGATCGCGGCGCTGGGCGCGGAAAAGGTCGGCCTGGCCGAGGCGTTCGCGCGCGGAGACATCGTCTCCAATCATCTGGCGGATTTGCCCGCGACCCATGGCACGATCACCGGCGATCTGCTCTCCTCCATGCCGCCGAACGCCGCATTCATCAACACGGGCCGCGGGCGCACGGTGAACCACGATGAACTCATCGCCGTCTTCCGCGCGCGCCCCGATCTCTTCGCCTTGCTCGATGTGACCGATCCCGAGCCCTTGCCTCCGGGCGCGCCCCTCTGGTCGCTGCCCAACGCGCAAATCTCCGGCCATATCGCGGGCACGATTGGCGGCGAGGTCGCGCGCGTCGCCGACTTCGCCATCGACGAATTCAAGCGGTGGAGCGCCGGCGAACCGTTGCGCTACTCCGTGACCCTGGAAGCTCTCGAACGCATGGCTTGATCCCCCCTATGATCCGAAACCCCGTTCTTCGCGGCTTTCATCCCGACCCGTCCATCGTGCGCGTGGGCGATGATTTTTACATCGCAAGCTCCACGTTCGAATGGCTGCCGGGCGTCCGCATTCATCATTCGAAGGACCTCGTCCACTGGCGGCTGCTCGGCCACGCGCTGACGCGGCCCGCGCACATCGACCTGAAGGGCGTCGAAAATTCCTGCGGCTCGTGGGCGCCGTCCTTGAGCCACGCGGACGGGCGGTTCTGGCTCATCTACACGAACATTCGCACAAACCGCCTGGGGATGAAGGATTCGCATGTTTACCTCGCCACCGCGCCCGCGATCACCGGCCCGTGGAGCGATCCCGTCCATCTCGATTCCATCGGCTTCGACCCGTCGCTGTTCCACGATGACGACGGGCGCAAATGGCTCGTGAACATGCAGTGGGATTTCCGCAAGGGGAACTACCATTTCGCCGGCAACGTGGTGCAGGAATACGACCACGCGCGGCGGCGCCTCGTCGGGCCGGTGCATGAGATCGTGCGGAAGAAAAACATCCTTTGCGAAGGGCCGAACATCTACAAGCACGGCGGCTGGTATTACCTCATGATGGCCGAGGGCGGCACCGGCTGGAACCACGGCATCTCGATGGCGCGCGCGCGCTCGATCACCGGGCCGTACGAACTCGATCCGCAGGAAGCCGTGCTCACCACGCGGCATACCCCGGACCATCCTTTCGCCAAGGCCGGGCACGGCGAGCTGGTGCAAACGGCGTCCGGCGAATGGTGGCTCGCGCACCTTTGCAGCCGTCCGCTGAAGACCTCCGCGCCCGCGCCCGAGAACGCCGATGCGCTGGTGAAAGCGCACGCCGGCGAGCGGTGCGTCCTTGGCCGCGAGACGGCGCTTCAGCGAGTCGTCTGGTCGGAAGACGGCTGGCTGCGGCTCGCGAACGGCGGTGTGCTGCCGTACGTGGAAGTCGAAACGAACCTCCCGCAGCACCCGTGGCCGGAGCCGCCGGAGCGCGATGATTTCGACGCGCCGGAACTGGGCCGGGACTGGTCCTCCCTCCGCGTCTTCGCCGACCCGTCGTGGCTCTCGCTGACCGAACGGCCAGGCTGGCTGCGGCTTTACGGGCGCGAATGCCCGCAATCGTGGCACGAGCAGAGTCTCGTGGCGCGGCGCATTCGGGAGTTCCGCGCCCGCGCCGAAACGCGCCTCGACTTCACTCCCGCGCGCTTCACGCAGATGGCCGGGCTGATGGCCTGGTATGATACGCGCACGTTCTTTTTCCTGCGCGTCACGCGCCACGAGCAGCTTGGCAAGGCGCTCGGCGTCATGCTCGCCGACGACAATGTGTATGACGAACTGTACGATTCGCAAATCGCGATCAACGACTGGCCGGACGTCTATCTCCGCGCGGAGATAAACCTCGCCGCCTTGCAATTCTCCGCCTCGCCCGACGGGCGCGACTGGCGTCCCGTCGGCCCCGTGCTCGATGCGAGCAAACTCTCCGACGACTACGGCAATGTCCTGCACTTTACCGGCGCCTTCTTCGGCCTGGCGGCGTACGACATCGCGGGCCAGCGCGGTTTCGCCGACTTCGATTACTTCGATTTGAAACATGGAGACTGACTTGATTCAACCGGGCCTGCCGTGGCTGGACGACCGCGGGCGGCACATCCAGGCGCACGGCGGCGGCATCATCAAACTGGGCGATACGTGGTTCTGGTTTGGAGAAGACCGCTCCCGCGACAACGACCCCGCCAAACGCTTTGTCGCGTGTTATTCCTCGACGGACTTGACGCACTGGCGGTTTCGCAACCAGGTGATCGCCCTGACCGATCCCGCGAATCTCGGCCCGCGCTGGGTGCTCGAACGGCCCAAGGCGTATTTCAACGCGCGGACGGGGAAATTCGTGCTCTACATGCACCTCGACGGGCGGCCCCCGGGGAGCGATTCGCCTTACGGCTTGGCTTGCGTGGCCGTCGCCACGTGCGGCACGGTGGATGGCGATTACCAATATATCCGCCATTTCCGGCCTTTCGGCCTCGAGAGCCGGGACATCGGCCAATTCGTCGACGACGACGGCGCGCCGTACCTCATCTTCGAATCGCGGCCCACCGGGGGTTTTTACATCGCCTCGCTTACCGCCGACTGCCTCGATGTCGACCGGCAGGTTTGCTTCATCAAGGCGCCGCTCGAGGGAGGGGCCATCGTCAACTACGAAGGGCTGTACTACATCCTGGGCTCCGCGCTCACCGGCTGGTTCCCGAACCCGAACAAATACGCGACCGCCACGCGGCTGGAAGGCCCCTGGAGCGCGTTCCGCGACATCGCCCACCCGAACACGCTGACGTGGAATTCGCAGTCCACCAACCTCATCAAGGTTTCCGGCACGGAGCGGACGACCGTCATCTACGCCGGCGACCGGTGGCGCCCCGAGGAACAATGGGACAGCCGCTACGTCTGGATGCCGCTGGAAATCGGCGGCGGCCAAATGCAACTGTCCGCCCCAAAACCGTGGGCGCTCGACGTGCGGACGGGCGCGGTCGCCGTCCGGAACGAGATTTCCTGGTATTAGGGGAACCATGGTGGATCACCGCATCGCCGACTTCACGGCGCGCTACCTTGTCGATGAGGAATCCGGGCGCGCGGGCTTGCTGCTCTTCCCCGCGGCGCTGAAAGAAAAGCTCGTTCCGCGGCGCGCCGGACTTGCGGGCCTCCCCTATATCGACGCCATCCCGGACGCGGGAAATCCGCCCGCGTTCGTGGTGGACTCGCTCGTTCAACTCAAGGTCGTCGGCGATCCCTACACGCCGGGATTCGGCCAGGGCCATACGATGCGCAATGCGGACACCCTCCGTTTCGACTCCCAGCGCACCGAGCAAAACGCCGTCGTGACGACGCTGAAAAGCGCGCGCGGCTATCGCGTCGAACACCGGCTCGCGTGGCGCGAAGGCGACGAGGCCGCCGAGGTGGCAACGACGTTCTTCAATGACTCGGCGGCGCCGGTTGTCCTCGAGATGCTGAGCAGTTTTTCGCTCGGCGGCGTCACCCCCTTCCACGCGGCGGACGCGCCGGGCAGGTTGCGCGTGCATCGGTTTCGCTCCGTCTGGAGCGCGGAAGGCCGGCTGGAAACGCAGGACATCGAGGACTTGCACCTCGAACGCTCCTGGAGCGGCGCGGGCGCATTCAGCGAACGCTTTGGACAAATCGGCACGATGCCCGTGCGGCGCTGGTTCCCCTTCGCCGCGGTCGAGGACACGGCCGCGGGCGTGGTCTGGGGCGCGCAGCTCGCCTGGTCCGGCTCGTGGCAGATGGAAATCTTCCGCCAGCACGACGACGTCTGCCTCTCCGGCGGCCTCGCGGATCGCGAGTTCGGCCACTGGCTCAAAAGCGTCGCGCCGGGCGAATCGCTCGCGGCCCCGCCCGCGGTCATCGCGTGCGTTCACGGCTCGCTGGACGACCTTTGCGACCGGCTTGCCGCCATGCAGAACCGCGCCGCGGATTCGCACCCGCCTGTTGAACATGATTTACCGATTGTTTTCAACGAATGGTGCACGACGTGGGGCGATCCCCAGCATGACAAAGTCCTCGCCATCGCCGACCGGCTGGAGGGAACCGGCGTGCGCTACCTCGTCATCGACGCCGGGTGGTACAAGACGGGCGATTCCGACTGGGGCCGCGGCCACGGCGATTGGAACCCGAGCCGGAAGCTTTTCCCCCAAGGGCTGGAAGCCACCGCGCAAGCGATCCGCGACCGCGGCTTGATCCCCGGCCTCTGGTATGAAATGGAAACCGTGGGATCGCAGTCCGAAGCCTTCCACCGGCTCGCCGCGCATCTCCTCTCGCGCGACGGTTTGCCCGTGACCGTGCGCGACCGCCGCTTCTGGAATCTGAACGACCCGGTGGCCGTCGAATACCTGACCGGGCGCGTCATCGATCTCCTGGAACGGTGCGGCTTCGGCTACCTCAAGGTGGATTACAACGAGACGGCGGGCATCGGCTTCGACGACCCGGACTCGCTGGGCGAAGGCCTGCGCAAGCAAGTCAACGCCAGCCATCGGTTCTTCGAGACGATCCGCGCGCGGCTGCCGCATCTCGTCATCGAAAACTGCGCCTCCGGCGGCCACCGCCTGGAACCCGCGATGCTCGCCCGCACGGCGATGTCCTCCTTCTCCGACGCGCACGAGCTGCCGGAGATTCCGATCATCGCGGCGAATCTCCACTCCCTCCTGCTGCCGAGGCAATCGCAAATCTGGGCGGTGCTGCATCGCTCCGACAGTCCGCAACGCCTCGCCTACAGCCTCGCGGCGACCTTTCTCGGGCGCATGTGCCTTTCGGGCGAAGTGGCGGAGTTGAATGACGAACAGTGGCGGCTCGTCCTGGACGCGCAACGGCTGTACGTGCAAGCGGCGCCAGTCATCAAGCATGGAAAAAGCCGCCGCTTTGGAACGTGGGGAAAAAGCTGGCGTTACCCCAGCGGCTGGCAGGCCGTCGTCCGCGCGGGCGGCGAGAAAGCGCTCGTCGTCCTGCACGCATTCGAGAACGCCCCGAAATCCGCGCGCTTGCCGTTGCCCGCGGGCGATTGGAAGATCGCGGCGTCCCTGGCCGCGGAAGAAGCCCGGCTGGCGGGCGGCGAACTTCAATGGCGCCCGCGGGACTTCAGCGCGTGCGTGCTCCTTCTCACACAATAAGCCCCATGGATATACTGCTCCACACCATCGCCCTGGAACCGGCCCGCTGGACCCCTCAACGCGTCTCGCGTCCCCTCGCCCAACTGCTCCCGGCAATCGCCGAGCGCGGCTTCAAGCAACTGGAAATCTACGAGCCTCATTTGCGCGACGAGGCCGAATGGCCGGAGATCATCGCAACCCTCACCTCACTCGGCTTGAAGGCTGAAATCCTAAGTTCGTATCTCGACTTGAAGACTTCGGAAAACTTCGACGACCTCAAACGCCGCCTCGACGCCTTCGGTTTTACAAAGGCGCGCATCTTCCCGAGCGCGCCCGCCACCGAGGAAGGCATGAACACGCTGGCCGTCCGCCTGCGCCGCCTTTCCGCGCGCATTCCCGGCGTGGAGATCCTGCTGGAGACGCACGACGGCTCCCTGGCGGACGATCCGCCCCTGCTGGTCCGCATGATGGAAGAGCTTTCCCATCCCCGGATCGGGTTGCTTTATCAGCCGACCTTCTTCGACGCGGAGCGCTCCCTGCGGCAATTCGAACTCGAGAAACCGTTCATCCGCCACCTCCATCTGCAAGGGCGCCGGGCCGATACTTCCTTCACCCGATTGGAAGATGGCCTGGTCCCCTGGTCGCGGATCATCACGGAACTGAGCCCGGAGGTGAACGCCACGCTCGAATTCGTCCCGTGCGCGGTCTGCCCGCCGGAGCAATTCGACCTGGCCGCCGCGTTGAGCGAGGCCCGCTCAGAAACGGACTACGCGCGCTTATTGGCGATGTAGAGGCCGCTGTGCCAGCCGCCTGGGTGGTTCGCCGGGGGACCCCCTCTCGTGTACCATCAAGGACGAACCGGACGGCGCATCGTAGCTTGAATTTGCTGGTTTTGGGCCGCAATCGCAGCTTGCGCATTGGCGGGAAAGGTCAGCATGATCCCGGCCTTCAACGGCTCGAATTTATAAGTCGTCGCTTCCTGGCCGACCGTCATCGCCACGGGCAGCCTTCTTTCCACTTCGATGCAGGCTACCGCCGGGATTTTCATCCCCTCGATATTCTCGCCAGCCTTGATCGCGGCGTTGATGTCTTCCTTGGTCCAACTCTCCAAACCACGAGGCAGGATTTTATCCTTGAAATACATGCACTCTCCATGGCCGGGCAACTTTTTGATCCCGGTGAAATTCGCCGCCGAAACCCAGGAGATATCCGTAAAGCGTTCATCAGCCGACCCCGGCGAAACGGCGGGCATTTTCCAGCCGGTGTTCATGATCACCTGGTAGGCGCCCTTCTGCCAGATTTCCATTTTGTTGCCGTTTCCGGAGAAGCTCACGAGGTGGATGATATCGCCCGTCTTCTGGCCTATGACCACGTTGGTGTAGTCCGGCTTGCCAGGCGCCGGCTTCGGCGCAGTAGAATCTTTGGTCAGACCTTTGTGAACGATCGTCCATTGGTAGAAATCAGGAATGGGATTTAAAAGGGGACCCGGCGGCAAAGGCGGAGGCGATGACTCGGATGTCTGGGCAGGCGGGGATGAAGGCGGGGGGGACGATGCCGGTGCTTGCTGCGCGGCAGCCGCCGCTGCCGTCAAACCAAGCGCGAAGAGGAGCAGGAATTTCATTCTTTTACGACTTCGATTTGTTTGTCTACGACCTGGCCAGTGTAGCGATCAATCGCCACGTGGATCCAGCAACGTTGTTCTCCCTCGACAACGAAATTGTCGAGACTCGTTGCCGACTGCGGGTAACGTCCTGCCTGCGCCACCACGTCAATCATCAGGTTCCATATGCGCGTCTCCCCGCACGCGGCCAGCGCGCGCAGGGGCGCATTGCGCACGCGTCCGATATTGCTGTCATCGTTTTGTGCGCCATTGGCGTTGGCAGGGGGGCCGCTGTTGAAGGTGCCGCTGAGGAGCACGCTCGTAAGGTCGGCGCTGAAACCATCGTACGAGGTAGGCCCATACGGTGGACTGTTGGTGGGTTGCGGGGTTTGCACGCTATAGCCAGAGGGTGGGGCGGTAGCGTTGATTGGCTCGATGTCCACCGGCGATTTCCATTTTCCCACCAACTCCGCGATGTTTTGCAGCGGCCCTTTGCCCGCGGTCGCCAGATTGGTGGTGCGGTTGACCAGAGCGGCAGCGATGGCGGCGGCCAAACTGCCCGAAAGCACGGTCGACGAAGATCCCGAAACAATGGAAGTGCCGGAAAGCGCCAACTCATCCCTGTAAGCGCCGGAGATGATGGCTTGCAGGACGGGGAGTTGTCGCGTGTTCAGATTCACCTTTCCGGCCACAAGGCCGCTGGGATCGCCGGTATCGTTTACGCAAAAGACATCCAGCAATGCCGAGTCGCCGCTCTCCGGCATTTCGAAATTCAGGTTCTTCCACGGCGTGCCCGAAAATGTGTAGCCGAGCTCGCCCACGGAACGGAATGGCCGATTCAAAATCATTGGCCGGCTTTCCGTTTGCAAAGGCAAGGATGCATTGGGGGGGTAGGTCAAATTGACATCGACTTTCTTGAGTTGATTGCCGGTTGCGGGATCGATGACGTGCGCCCTGCGCATGGGAAGCCCCAGTTTCTCGAGTTGACTGCCCGTGTCGGCAAAAGGCGTCGACACCCACCCTCCCATCGCGCGGCGCACCACTCCATCCGCATCGGCATACACCTGGGGCTGTGTATCTATGGGGCTTGGAGTCATTGAGAAATAAGTCGGACTCCCCGTGTCGCCGAGTGGACCATTTGACCATCGCTCAAAAGGAGTGTTCTGCGAGAACAGACCGGTATAAAGCGCCTCAGAAAAATTATTCCATGTCCAGGTAGGTTGGCCGGGATAGAATCCCAATTGCTTCAGGAAGGGTTGCATACCGCCAACTGTCGATATCTCGAGGTTGGCTCCGGGTTCGTAGCCGCTGCGCAGGGAGACCATGATGCCTTCGGATATGCTAATCCAGGAGTCGTTATAAACGGTCATGTTCGGGTCGCCCGACATTGGCACGGATCTAAAAAAATTGGCGTTGGTCGGCCCCGTCGCGTAGCCAGTTCCAGGATTGCCCGAATCCTCGAAGTTAAAACGGCTCGTCCGGGGATCCATGACAAAAGAATATTTGTCTCCTATACATCTGTTCTGCAGAAATCCACTCCATGTCTGGACCATGGGCCGGGCGATATTACCCCAGTCTTCCGCAGCGTTGCTGACCATCGCATGTTTTTCATCGTAGGTCACCCAATTACCGCTGCCGGCAGGATTCTCATATTGAAGGTAGTAGCCAAACTCTCCTGCCGGAGACAACTTGACGGCATTAGCCCTGTTGACTGTCGCCGGTGGTGATGACCCTGCATTTATCCAGACGAGAGGAACGGTGCCGAGGTAGAAACCGATGTAACTCTGGTTCGCTTCAGGAGGAGAACCGCCCATGCCGGAAAAGATAATTCCCCCGTTTGAAAAGAGGGTGCCCGAACTTGCAAGAACGCCAAGGTTGTTTTGGACCGCGGGATCCCACGCCAACTGCGACCCGGAAGGATGCTGCGGTTTATAGAGCACCGTCGGCTCCCGGAAGAGCTGCGCCCCCATCGCGCTCTTGCTGATCTGGAACGTCATCGCGGTGTTGGCCGCGGTCAGGATGCGCTGCTCTCCCGCCGGGGGAAAACCTTTCGTAATGAAGTCGGGCGATACGGTGCCCGACGTGCTGATATTGCCGTAGTAATTGTTTTTGGAACCGTCAGTGGGGTTGGAGGTTATGACGGTTATGGGCGAGCTCGACGAAGACAGGGCATAGATGCGGAAGCTGGTGGGGCCGGCGACCCCCAGTGTCCGGTCAAGATTCGTAGCGTCCCAATCATGCGGATTCCATAGCGTCGGCAGGAGCATCGTGACTCCCAGCCCCGTATCAAGCACTGTGTTCACGGTGGCGGGAGCTGTGTTTGCGGAATTGGAGGCGTTAACGGAGCCGCCGTAACTAGTAAATAGCTGGCCGTTATTATTCGTGTTGGGCGCGACCGCTTTCAACACCACCGGATCCACCCGGTAAAGGTAGGGAAGATTCTCGATGCCGCGAAACTCCACCGCGCCGCTGCCATCGTCGAAGTAGATTCGCGTTGGAAAGTTATCCAGATCAAACTGATCGATGATATTTGCTCCGATCTGGATAATGGCGTCATCCACACGGCTGTCCGTGTTATATTGGCTTACCCAATCGGGATAATAGCCGGCTGGAGGGGTCGAGGGAGGAAGGTACGCGGCCTTGGCAATCGATCCCACATTGATCGTCGCTTTCAGCAATTCAAAGAAATCCGGCTCACGGTTGGCTCCCACTACATCCTTCCCGCTGTCCCCCGAATAGCTGAGCTTGCGGATCGGGCCGGTCGCTCCGTTCTGGTTGTGAATATTGTAAAGCCAACGATTATTCGCGGAATCCCAGCTTAGTCCAAAGTATTGTTGAATGTTCGACGCCGATCCTTGCTTCAGAAACGCGTCGGTGAACCCGTAGGTATTTTCGAGGGCGGTAATGATCGTCGCCACCCCGGGGTCGCTGGTGGGATTCAGCGAACTGCCGGTAGAGATGGGCCCCGCATAAGTCAGCCACGCGAGGCGATTGAGGGAAAATCGCTTCTTCACGAGCGGCTCGCCCGCCAACGCCGTCGAGCCGTCGTTTCTTATCATTGAAGTTCCGCTCACCTGAACCGCCAGGAAGCTGGGGTTGATGGCGGTGTCCAACTGCGCCCCTGCCAGATCGGGCGCGGCGTTGTTGCCGCCGCTTCCGGAGAGCAACAAACTTGGCGCTGTGGAGTTGTAGCCCAGCGTCGTCGAAGAGATGGATTGGGTGCGGATGAACGACGGTTGGTTGAGGTCGCGGCTGAACGTGCCAAAGTAGTTGAGCACATTGAGGTTCGTCCCGGAAATGCCGAGTCCGTTCTTGAAAAACTGGATCAACTCCTGGCGACTGCCAAACGCCTTGTCCGTCTGGTTGCCGTAGGTTCCGCTAACGGTCAAAAATCCCGTCGTATTTGAGATAACGTAGTTGAAATAATTGGACCCCGAAACCGACGTGAAGCCGGGGTTTGGAAATGCCCCCGTCACTTGCCCTGATCCCGACGTCGAAGCGTAGTTGCGCCAGCCCACCAGCGTATCCACCATCGACCCGCTCATCCCGGGGAGCTGCGTCAGGTCGGCATAGGCCAGCGCCGATTTGTAGGCGTCGTTGGGGATGACCGCGGCTGAACCGCTGCCGACGGGATAGCCCGCCACGTTCGCATCGAGCACCCCGCCTTCGTCGTAAACGACGTAGGCGTAGCGGCCGATGATCGCGCCCGTCCCGGAGGCCAAATACTGGGCGTTCGACCCGCTGAAGACGGCGGTGCCGCTCAACGCCGGAGTCGCGCCGCTGCGAGACACTAAAATCCAATTCGGCGCGGTGAACGCCGCGCTGCCCGTCATCAGCGGCGTCATGCTGGCGTCCGTGCCGGTGAGGAAACACGGCTTGTTCCAGCGGGCCAGGGATATGTAGCGCCCATTTTGCGAGGTGCCCGTGGTGAGCGCCGAGGAGGCGCGCGCAGGCCCGGCAACCGTCCAGGTGGAGCTGGAGACCAGTGGATAGAAGCTCGATCCGGACAGACTGATCTCCACGACGTTGGGAGGCGCGCCGGGTCCCGTCATCCGGTATGGCGCCGCCGTGGCGGAGTTGGGAGAGTAGAGGCGTGTCGTGCCGGAGAGGTAGAGGTACGGGGTGATGGCGGGCGACCAGCCAGATGAATCCACGATCTCCTGCTTGAAATCTCCAATAATTTGGTCCGCGGCGCCTATCGCGAATATGGCCGCCTTTTGCTGGCCGGCGCTGCTGTTGGAAACCTGGCGATCAATAACGGTGCGCGAAAAGAAGGCGACGATGAGCCCGGTGACCAGGACGATGAACGCCAGGACGATCACCAGGGCCACGCCGCGCTTGGGGGCGCGCGGGTGTCTGGAGGGAGTCATGGAGTCAACGTTAAATAATTACCATGTAAATACAAGCAATATTTTTTGGTTGCGTCATTTGATGTAGGGGGCCGGGGAAGGTTTGTTGTAGAGGCGGCTGTGTCAGCCGCCTGGAGCGCGGGGGGCGGGGAAGGTTCGACAGGCGTTTGGCACAAACGCCTCTACAACGAGGGGTGATAAACTAAGAAGGGGCGGCAATTGCCGCCCCTTCTGGTTGAATTCGTCACGGTTCGTCCCGCGCGGTGTCAGACTTTTTTCGCGACGAGGCGGGATCGCATCCCGATGAGCCGCTTCCGTTCGCGGTAGCCTAGCAGGCCGACCAGCAGCACGCCCGCGAGGATGGTCGTCGGCTCGGGCACGGCGGTTACTTCGTAGAAGTTGCTGCCATTGCCCAATTGGATTTCCACGGCTCCCTGAACGCCATTGAAGCTGATGTCGTTGAGTTGGGTTGTGGTCAAACCGCCCGCTATATTGAAGATGAGCCGATCATCGGTTCCATCAACGCCGGATGACGTGTAACCCGAGGAGAGCGCCGTGGTATTCGAGTAGTTGATGACGTTCAAGAGCTTGCCGTTGTCGGTGTAGCCGTTGAAAACGACCGTCTCCGCAGTGTTCTTGAAGTCTATCGTCGAATTGGCCGTCAATGTGAGCGCGCCAATGCCGTTTAACGACGCGCCCGTCGTGACGGTGCTGCCCGTGGAAACGGAAGTGCCGGAGAGGAGGCCGCCGGTATTTTGGAAACCGCTAAACGTATTTCCCGTCACACTTGCGCCCGCGCCCTCGTTCTTGGAAAGGGCAAGAGTGCCGCTCGCCAAGGTCATTGTGCTGCCCGTGCCGATCGCACTGGAAGCCGAGACGAGCAAAGTGCCGCCCGTGTTGACGGTGATCGGCGTGGAACCACCCAGGGTGCCGCCAGCGGCATTTCCCGCAACGCCAGCCCTGCCCAAGGCCAAAGTGCCGCCATTGACGGTGGTCGCTCCCGTATAGGTGCTTGAACCCGTCAGCGACATGACGCCCAAACCGCTTTTGATCAGGCCGGCGGCCGTCGAAGTGCTTTGGGAATTAAGCAGCGCCGTCGAGACGGTCAAATCCGGCCCCACCGCCCCGGTGGATGCCACATTGAAAGTGATCTGTCCGCCGGTGGCGGTAAGCTCCACTCCATTCGACCCGGACGTTGATCCCGAAAAGTTCTGGATGACGGAGGCGGTCGAACCACCAACCGTGACAGTGCCGTAGAGGGCCAGACCTTGAAAATTGGTATTGTTCGCCCCGGTGCCCACGTTGACCGTTCCGCCGTTCAGAGTCAGCGGGCCGACTAGATTCCAGAAGCCGCCGGCGCCGGTCTGCGAGCCGGTCGAAAACGTGCCCCCATTCAGGATGATAGCCGTCAGCGGAACCGTGGTGCTGCCACCCGTGCCCAACTCGTTAGCGGCGAGCAGCGCGAGCGTTGCACCACTATTGACGGTCACCGTGCGGCTTGCCGTGTTCAAACTGCCGATGCCGCTGGTCGTACCGTTGACTCCGGCAGCGACAGTGTTGATTGCCACCGTCCCCGAGTTGATGACCATGTTGCCGGTGAAGGTGTTAAGGGCGGCGAGCGTCGTCGTGCCGCTGCCCGACTGGATGAAGACGCCCGCCCCGCTGATGACTCCGCCCAGGGTATTCGAGATGCCGACGGTCTCGATCGCGGCGACCGTGCCGCTGTCCGCGATAGTCCCGGTATAGCTAGTGTTGTTAGCCATGTCGAAGGCCAGAGTCGCGCCCGCCGCCACCGTGGATGCACTGCTGTTACTAATCGAACCGGAAACGCCGTTGCCGATTTGCAGCGCGCCCGCGCTGACCGTGGTCGCGCCAGTGTAGCTGTTCGAGCCGGTAAGCGTGGTCGTGCCCGATCCCAACTGGGTGAAACCACCGCCGCCGGTGATAGTGTTGTTAAAGTCGACGCCTTGCGTGACCGCGTTGTTGCGGTCGATAATGAAAGCGCCGTTGTCCACAATGGCGCTGCTGGAGGAGAGCGCTCCCGTCGCGCCGCCGTTGCCGAGTTGCAACGCGCTCGTGCTGTTGATAGTCGTAGTGCCGGCGTAAGTGTTCGTGCCTGTGAGAGTGAGTGTGCCGCTGGCCGTAGCCGTGCCGGAACTTGTGGTCAAGCCGCCGACGCCGGAAATCCCAGAGCTGATCGTGCCATTTATTTGGGCGCCGTAGTTATACCAATCGCGCAGGCCAATCGTTACGTTGGCGTTCAGGGTGATCGGACCGGCGTAGTTGCCGCCGTTGCCATTTTCGAAGCTCAAAACGCTGTTGGTACCGCCATTAACGATGATTGTGTTGAGAAGTGTCGTCGCTGGGCTTCCCTGAAGGGCCAGTTCACCGTTATTATTGATGAAGAATGTGCCGCTGGAGGCTATGGCTCCCGTGGTGCCGGACTCGAAGATACCGCCGCTTTGGAGCACCACATTGCCGCTGAAGGTGTTGGTTTGGTCAACGCGCAGATTGCCGGTGTTCGCGGTCAACGTGCCCGCGCCTGTGACCGTCAACGTCCCGCTGCCGAGCAGGGTATTTGCAGTATGGAAGTAGTATTGCCCCGTGGTGGTCACGTCGATCGTGCCGCCCGAGGGGCCGATGGTGAATGCGTGCGTGTCCGTAATGCCGGCGGTGGTCGCCACCGCGCCGCCATTCAATGTAACCGCTGAAGCGGTGGCCCCGAGATTGGGATCGGCGGAGATCGACACCGTGCCGCCGGTAATCGCGTTGCCGCCGGTATAGGTATTCGTGGCCGTCAATATCGTCGTGCCAGCGCCGCTCTGCGCGAAGCCGCCCGACCCGCTGATGACTCCGCCCAGAGTGTTCGTGATGCCGGCAGTCTCGATGCCGGCGACGGTGCCGCTGTTGGCGATGGCGATCTTCCCGCCATAGCTTCCGCTGGTGGCCATATCAAAGGCCAAGGTCGCGCCCGCCGCCACCGTGGATGTGCCCGTGTTGCTAATCGAACCGGAAACGCCGTTGCCGATCTGCAGCAAGCCGGCGGTGACGGCCGTTGTGCCGGTATAGGAATCGGAGCCGGTGAGAGTGAGCGTGCCGGAGCCCGCCTGGATCACGCCCCCGGAGCCAGCAATGTTTCCACTGATAGTGGTAGCGCCCGCGCCCGAACCCGTGAGCGTGAATGCGCCCAGGCTCACAGAGCCTGAGACTGTCAGCGACGAGCTGGTCGAATTGTTCGTCCATGTCTGGGACTGGTTTAGAGCCACATTGGCTCCGATCGTCACCGGGCCTGCGTTGCTGTTCACAGTCAGACCGCCGGCTTCCAGGGTCAGCGTATTGCCATCGGCGTTGATGGTCACCGCGTTGGTTCCGGTAATCGCCGCGTTTGTGCCGCCGAATACCACGCCGGCAACGTCGAATCCCTGGCCGAGGGTATTGGTAAAGTTCGTGGCGTTGCTGCCCGAGAAGATAACGGTGGTGTTCGCCTGCGGATACTCTTGCAGGAATTGAGTTCCGGCGACATCCGACGTGAAATTGGCTCCATTGCCGTTGGTCGCACTCCATGTGGTTCCCGCCGCGCCCGACCAGTAAGCTATGGCGGGGGCGGTGGCGCCGGAGGTAACCAGGAGCACGCTGGATCCGGTCACGGTCAGGGTGCCGCCCACGCCGAAGCTCAGGTTGTTCGCGTTATTGAGGGTGAGCGCACCTTCGGTAGCGCTCCCGCTCCCTGTTGAGAAGCCCGTTCCCGCGCCGGCGCCGAAGGTCATCAGGGTGTAAGTCGTGTTCGAGACGAGGCCAAAGTTCGTAATGTTGATCAGGCCGCCGCCGCTGTTCTCGGTGAACGTGCCGGTGATCGCGATCCGATCGGCATTGTTGCTTTTGACCCCGAAATCCAGGATCGACTGGCCGGTCGAGCCGTCGCCGATGGTAAGGTTCCCAAGGGTGAGAACACTGGTTCCGCCATTAACCACATTGACAGTGCCTTGCGCCGGGGCGGTCGCGCCGCCCGCCACGGTGACCGTGCCGGCGATTTTGCCGCCGTTGGCGCCCAAAAGCGTTCCGCCGCCATTTATGGCAACACTCGTGCCGGCGCCCAAAGTGCCGCTGACAAGGAGCGCTCCGCCGTTGACGGTGGTAGCGCCGGTATAACTGTTTGAACCCGACAGTGTGGTTGTCCCGGACGTATTGGTGACCGAGGATGTGCCGGTAATAACGCCGGAGGCGCTTTCCGTGAACGTCGCCGCATTGCTGATGGCGGTGCCGCCTCCGACCCCGGAACCGAGAGTGCCCGTGAGGCTGAGCGTGCCGCCGTTGACGGTGGTCGCGCCGGTATAAGTATTTGAGCCTGACAGTGTGGTTGTGCCGCTGCCCGACTGGATGAAGACGCCCGTCCCGCTGATGATGCCGCTGAGCGTATTCGTGATGCCGGCGCCCTCGACCCCCGAGACAGTGCCGCTGTCGGCGATGGCGCCGCTATAGTTTCCGCTCGTGACCATGTCGAATGCCAGAGTAGCGCCCGCCGCCACCGTGGATGCGCTGATGGATGCAGTCGTGCTGGTCAGCAGGCCGACGCCGTTGCCGATTTGCAGCGTTCCCGCGTTCACGGTGGTCGCGCCAGTGTAAAAGTTCGTACCCGAAAGAATCAACGTTCCGGTGCCCACCTTGGTCAGCGCGAGCTGATTCAAGGCAGCGAGGTCGTTGTTGTTAAGGGGGTCGCCGGAGTTGAGGTTATCTTTTATCACGCCTCCATAAGTCGTGCTGGTATTTAGCGCACCAACGCTAAGCGTCTGGACCTTCGTCGTCGACGTTTGCTGAAAGTGTCCCGCAATTTCTCCTGTGCCGGACAGCGAGCCGAGGTTGAACGTATTAGTCCCCGTCACGTCCGTTGAGAAGCCGCCGTTGATTACCCATGCCGCGCTCGCGCTGCCGGCACTAGCCGATGCCAACCTGACGTTGCCACCTGTGACCGTAATGGTTCCGGTATAGCCGGAATTGTTTCCCCCCAACTCGAAACCGTTGGTGCCGACAGTTGCGGATAGGCCAAGAGCGCCACTCCCGGTAATATTGCCGTTTAGAACCAAGTTGCTGCCTCCAGCAGCGCCCGAAACGATCGAGGAAGCTCCGTTTACAGCGATGGCATTTGCCAGGGTGCTGTTCGCGGTGGTCGCTCCAGCACTGGTCAAAGTGCCGCCATTCATCGTCAGCGTGCCACTGCCGAGAGCTGTGGCATTGCCAACCGCTAACGTGCCGGAATCAAGGAAAGTGCCGCCGCTATAAGTGTTTGCGCCAGCTAGTATCACGGTGCTCGTGCCGGTAGTGGTTAACGCGGATGCAGTGCTGCCGTTGTTTGATATAATGTTATTAATCGTGATTCCCGCAGTCTCCGCCGCGAGAACGAGTTCGCTGTTGGTCCCAATCTGCACATTAAGGGCGAACCCTCCTCCCCCAATTACGAGCGTCCCGGTCCCGGCATTCATGATGCCATTGGCAATTAATAAAGTACCAGAGGTATTCGCTTGTTGGATCATTCCCGATCCCGTGTAGCGTATAGTATTGACGTTGCGCTGAAGTCCGGTAACGCCAAGCGTACCGGAGACGCTGATATCATAATTTACCGTAGGATTGTTCCCACTTGGAAGGCCGCCCCAAGCACTTCCGGCGGTCGACTCGGAAGTTGCGCCTGTATAGGCGATGATATTCGAGCCACCGGTCACTGTGGCATAGGTATAGCCGTTTGCCGAGTTGTTCGCGGCGGCGCCTGTGCCGCTGACAATGGCCCACGGCCCCAGAATACTGTTCGTATTCGTCGTACCTGTAAGGATGCCGTTCGAGGCGCTCTGCGTGCCGGTGGGCAGAGTGAATACAACCGTGCCTCCCGTGTTGCGCGTGATCGCGCCCAGGTTCAGCGAGAGCGGGTTGGCTGTCGCGTTCGCATTCAGAGTGATGGCCGAGCCGCCGGAGTTGAAGGTCGCGCCGTTGAACCGCTGGCTGTTGGTGGCGTTGGCGCTCCCGGTCAGCTTCAGCGTGCCGCCGCCCATGACGAGGGCCGAACTGTTCGCGCCGTTATTGATGATGTTGGTCGCGGGAGCGCCCGCGGCGGCGAAGTTCAGGTTCACCGTGCCGGCGTTGATCGTCGTTGCGCCGGTGTAGACGTCACTGCCGGAGAGCGTCAGCGTGCCACCGCCCGTCAAGGTCAAACCGTTGGCGCCGGAGATAACGGAGGCGATGTTCGCCGCGCCGGCGATATCAAGGTTGCCGCTGGCGCCGAGAACGAGGCCCAGGGCGCCGACGCCATTTTGGATGGTCAGCGTTCCCCCGGATGCCACATAGAGAAGATCAGCCGCGTTGGGAGCCACGGAATTGCTTCCGCCATTGAGGGTGATGGTTCCAGCCGCCGCATTGGAGTTTGTGATGACAAGGGATTGAGTGGCATCCAGGTCATTGAGTGTGGCGAAAACCAGCCCCGCGCCGTTGTCGTCCAAAGTGGTGGAAGTGTAGGCTCCCGAGAGGATGACATCCGTCCCGCTGGCGGCCGTGGGAGTGATGGCAGGCGAGTAGTTCGCGCCATTTGAAAGATCGGTTGCGGAGTTCGAGAATGTCGTCGCGGTATCCGCAGCCAATATCAGGCGCGGGGCGAAGAACGCGGCCACGATTGCGAGGAGGAAGGCGAGGCTCTTCGTCAGAGGGGTGAACTTGTTCATGGGTATACTCCGGGAGGGCTGGGTTCTGGGCGGGTGGCGGTTACAATCGGGTAAAAAATTGGGCGGAATGGTGGTTCAACCTTGGACAAATACACGGGAGGGGAAAGGCTGTCAAATAAAAAAATTAAATTTACGGTGTTTTTTTGAACGAAATGCGGGTCGGGTGAATCGCCCTTTCTTTTATGAATGCGAAGGGAGGGGATTTCTCCTGGGGGAGCCATGGTTGAGAACTGGAGAAGCGGAGGTTTTTCGACATGGTTTTTATATATCTTGTTTATGATAAGAGAGTTGTGAGATTTATGGCGGATGCGGCGCGGGTGGTTTGGCGGCGCGCCCTCCATTTATGTCATTCCGTGTTAGTTCTTTGTTAAAATCGTGTTAAACGAGGGGGTCGTTGGCCGCTTGGAGGGAGGGTGTCTGAGGGGAAGTCGGACGTTCGGATCTTTCGGCTCAGGTGGATAAAAAATAACAGGGGGATTATTTTATCGCCCGGAAAAGGAGGAGATTGGTTAATTGGGTTGATAATCAGGTTGGCGATGTAGAGGCGCTTGTGCCAAGCGCCTTTTTTTGGATAGGCGGCTGGCACAGCCGCCTCTACAATGGTGGGGCGTTGTGGAATGGCCGAGGAAGGGCTCGCTTTGGCGTTCCCGGAGTGGCAGGTTTGTTGACGATGGCTAACCGCCCGTTACGTCTCGACCGGGTTTTTCAGACGCATGGGGAGGCTTTGTTTTTCGTGACGTTCAATACGCATAGGCGCGCGGCCATTCTGGCATGCGAGGCGGTCCATGCCCGCTTTGTCGCTTTCGCGCGGGAGTCGGAGGGGCGGAATATCGCGGTGGGGCGCTATGTGATCATGCCGGATCACGTGCATTTGTTCGTGCAGGGCGGGGCGGGGTTCGTCCTTTCCGGCTGGATTCGGATGCTGAAACGCAGTCTCTCACAGGCAATCGCCGCCGGACCGCCCCACTGGCAGGAGGGGTTTTTCGATCACCTGGTGCGCCACGATGAGAGTTACGCCCGGAAATGGGATTACGTGCGGGATAACCCGAGGCGCGCGAAGCTGGTGCGGGAGGAGGAGGAGTGGCGGTACCAAGGTGAGGTCGTTGTTATTGACCGGGCGTGATGGTTGTAGAGGCGCTTGTGCCAAGCGCCTTTTTTTGGGATAGGCGGCTGGCACAGCCGCCTCTACAACCGGGGATAGGCGGCTGGCACAGCCGCCTCTACAACCGGCCTCTACAATGCTTCGGTTAGCCGGATGGCTGTCGCGGCGAGGTTTTCGATGCGGGTTCTGACTTCGGCGTTGATTTCGTCGCCGGCGAAGTCGGCGCCGGAGCCGTAGACGTACCGGGGGATGATGACGCATTCGAAGTCGAGCATGAGGCTGTTGGCCAGGGGCATGGCGGACATGTAGCTGCGGTGGCCGCCCGCGGCGCAGAGGAAGCCGACGATTTTGTCGTTCCAGGCTTCGCCGGTGAGTTCGATGAGGTTTTTGGCGAAGCCGCTGGTGGAGTAGTTGTAGATGGGGACGGCGAGGATGACGCACCGGGCGGCGGCTATGCGGGCCTGGAGGGGGGCGACGAGGGGATGCCCGTAGGCTTCGGCGGCGTCGCAGAAGGGGAGGGGCAGGCGGCGGGCGTCGATGTACTCGGCTTGGACCCGGGTGAGGAGGCGCTCGTGCAGGGCGAGGGCGAGGGCGCGGCTGCGGCTGGCGGGGCTGAGGCTGCAACTGATGATGAGGAAGTCGCCTTTCACAGGGGGGAAGGGTAAAGAAGAGGGGGCGGGATGGGAAGGGCATTTTCCCGTGGCGCGTGGCGCGCATCTAGCTCACTTTTGTGGCTCATTAATGAGAGGAGCGCGTTCATCCCAGACAAGCCCGGCGGTTCCCATTCCGATCCTGCTCATCGAGGATAACCTGGAGTTCGCGGGGTTGGTGGAGGCCATCCTCGGGACGGGGAGCATCGCTTTCAAGGTGCATTGCGCGGATAAGCTCCAGGCGGGGCTGGAGATCCTGGCGACGGAGGAGATCGCGCTGGTGTTGTGCGATTTGACGCTGGAGGATTCTTCGGGCCGGGAGACGTTTGACAGGGTGCGGACGGCGGCGCCGGGGGTGCCGGTGATCGTTCTCAGCGGGTTGGACGATGAGTCGCTGGCGGTGGAGACGGTGCGGCTGGGGGCGCAGGATTACCTTGTAAAAGGGCAGTTTGATACGCAGAGTCTGGCCCGCGCGGTGCGCTACGGCCTGGAACGGAATGCCCTGGAGTCCCAATTGGCGGCGTATGCGGAGGAACTGCGCCGGAAAAACGCCGAGATGGAGGCTGAATTGAAGATGGCGAGGGAGCTCCAGCGGGCTTATCTGCCGGAGCAGCACCGGCGTTTCCCGGCGGCTGGGAGGGCTGGTTCGGAGATCCATCTTTCGTACCGTTACCAGCCGGCTTCGAAGATCGGCGGGGATTTTTTCGACATCGTGGAGATTTCCGAGACGGAGATCGGGGTCTTCATCTGCGATGTGATGGGGCACGGGGTGCGGGCGGCGCTGGTGTCGGCGATCCTGCGCGGGCTGGTGGAGGAGTTGAAGCCGGTGGCGGGGAACGCGGGGGCATTCCTGTCGGCGGTGAATCGCGGGTTGCTGTCGAGCCTCGCGCATGCGGAAGACCAGATTTTCGCGACGGGTTTTTATATGGTGTTGGACCTGGCGCGGCAGGAGTTGCACTTCGCGAACGCTGGGCACCCGAGTCCGCTCTGTCTGAACCGCGCCACGGGGACGGCGACGCCGATCCGCCCTCCCAACCGGGGTTGCGGGCCGGTGCTGGGGATGTTCGGGGGGGCGCGCTACGAGGTGTTTCACAAGGCGCTGGGCCCGGAGGATTTGCTGGTTCTGTTCACGGACGGCTTGTATGAGGTCGAGGATGGCAACCGGGAGCCGTACAGCATGGAGTCGCTGCCGGCGGCGCTGGAACGGCGGAGTCTGCTCGAGCCCGCGGAGTTATTCGACGACCTGCTTGCGGAGATACAGGAGTTCTCGGCGAATCACGAATTTGAGGATGACGTTTGCCTGGTGGGTTTGGAAGTGAAGTCCGGGGGATGAGGGTTCTTTTCGGCCCGGATTTCCGGCATCTGGTTCAGTACCAGCAACTGCTGGCGGACGCGCTGGGGGCGGGAGGGGTTGACGTCGAGTTTTTGCAGGGGTATCGGCGGCTCCTGCCGATGACCCGCGGGGTGCGGGCGGCGCGGCCGGATGTGTTCCACCTCCACTTCCCGGTGCACTACATTCGCTGCAACGGGAAGCTGGACGAGGCGAGGAAGTATCGCTTTTTCGCGGATGTCTGGCTGGCGGCGAGGGCGGCGCGTCTTGTTTATACGGTTCACGATCTTTACCCGACCAGCTACGCGCAGGATAAGGCCGGCAACGCGGGGCAGCATTATCTGCTGCGGCGGGCGGCGGGGCTGATCGTCCATTCGGAGGAGGCTCTGAAGCAAGTTCTGGAGATTGGGGGCGTTCCGGCGGAGAAATGCACGGTCATCCCGCATGGCGATCTTTCGGCGCCGATGGGGCAGCCCATCCCCCGCGCGCTGGCACGCGCGCAGGCGGGGTTCCAGGAGGGGGAACGCATCTGCCTCGCGCCGGGGATAGTGACGCCCAACAAGGGGCTGGAGGAATTGATCGCTTACTGGAAACGGGAGAAGCCGGATGCCATCCTCCTGATCGCCGGGCACGCCCACGACGGCGGCTACGGCCAGCGGCTGAACATGCTCGCCTCCGGGGTTGCGAATGTCCGCCTGCGGCTCGGGTTCGTCTCCGACTACGATCTGAAGGTGCTCTTCTGCGCGGCGGATTGCGTGGTCATCAATTACCGGACGATCTTCACCTCGGGCGTGGCGAGTCTGGCGCGTTCCTTCGGGACGCCCCTGCTGCTGCCGGAACGGCTGAAGACGGTGCATCTGCTGGAGCCGCATCCTTCGGTGGTGCGATTTGGCGAAGGGGACTTCGGGGTGAAGCTGGCGGAGACTCTTTCGCTCACGACGGATTACGCCGCCGCGGAGGAATGGCGGAATGCGACCGCCTGGGACAAGGTCGCCGCCAGGACGCGGGCGGTCTATGAATCCGTGACTTCGTAAGAGCGAACGGCGAGCGGTTTTCCCGCGACGACCACGGCGGCGGCGTAGCGGGCTCCGAGTTCGGGTTCGAAGAGCGACCACCGGGCTTCCTCGAGCGCGGAAGCGACGTCGATTTCCTCCGGGGGAAGGGAAAAGCCTTTGCCGACAGCCTTGAGGTAGGCCTCCTTGCGCGTCCATAGCTTGAAAAAATCCTCGCCTTCGGAAAGCAGGGCGCGCTCCCGGGGCGCAAAGACATTTTCCAGGGCGGGGAAGCCGGGCCTTCGAAATTCCACGTCGGCGCCAAGTTCCATTTCCCGGGAGAACGCGAAGAGGGCGAGGCTTTCGGAATGGGACATATTGAACTTCAAGGTCCCGCCGTCCAAGGCCGGTTTGCCATAAGGCGAACGGATGAAAAGCGGCTCCGCGCCCAGCCAGGATGCGAGCAGGAACCGCAACCACCCGTGCGCGGCGATGAAGCGCGCCCGGTGACCGGGAAAGCGGAAGCGCGACGCGCGGGCGGCTTCCCCGGAGTCAAGCGTGCGCTCGAATCTCCGCAGGGCGTCTTCCTCGAGGTCGAGGCGGGCGTGGACGACGTGGACTTCGCCGTCCGCGAGTTGCGGCGGAGTCACGCGGAGGCGTCCAGGCAGGCTTGCAGACGCTCCGTCAGGACGGTGAGATTCGAATAAACGGTGATCGCGGTGAAATGCCCGCCCGGCACCACGTGGACGGTCAGGCGCCTTACCACCGTTTTCCAGTTGAAGGTCGGATCCTCGCAGCGGATGCCGGGGTCCGGCTCGCTTTGCCGCAGGAGAAAGACCTTCCCGTCATAACGCCGGGGGATGTAGGCGCAGACCGCTTCGCGATACGTCCGCGAAACGTCGAACTTCTGTTCCACCGGCTCCCCGGGGGCTTCGCCCGCCGGACGCGGGGCGAACAGCCTGCCGATGCGCCGGAGAATGCGCCCGGTTTTCCTCCGGATGCGGGCGAAGGCCGTGGCGGCGTCCGATTGCACGATATCGCGCAGGGCGGCCATGTGGTGGCGGAAGGAGGCGTTCGCGAAGATGCACGCCTGGCGCCATTTCAGGAAGAGCAACTGGCGGGAGCGGTCATTCATCCGGTGCATGCCGCCCCAGAGAGCCACGGCGGTGAGAAGCGGCTTGAACTGGATGTTGATCGCATCCACCAGGACGAGGATTAGGCAGGCGACTTTCTTTCCCTGCGCCTCCAGTTGCCGCGCCATCTCGAAGGCCACCAGGCCGCCGTTGCAGTAACCGCCCAGGTAGTACGGGCCGTCCTTCTGCATCTCGAACAGGATTTTCAGCCGGGAAGCGGCCATCGCCTCTATCGTCTCGGGCGCGGGCCGTCCGTCCCAGCCGTGGGGGTCGATCTTGTAGAAAGGGCGGTCTTTCCTCATGCGGCGGGCCAGGTTTATACAGTAGAGGCCGCCGTCCAGGAAATCGCCGTGCAAAAAGAAAAACGGCGGCTTCGTCCCCTCGGCCTGCACCTTGGTCACGGCGAAGAACTCCGAAAGGTGCTCGATGGTCGCGCCGTGGGACAACGCATCGGGCGTCAATTTGCGGCCGATGATCTTCTCGACCCGCGCGCACATCGTGGCGGCCAGGGCCGGGCTGCCTCCCAATTGGAAAAAATCGTCGGTTATCCCAACGGGGCGCGCGTGGAGGAGGTCTTCCCATATCTCGACGAGACGCTCCTGCATCCAGCCTTGCGGCGGGATGCAGGGGCGGTCGCGCGGCGGGGTTCCGTCGGCCTCGCCCGGAGCAAGGCGGCGTCCCCTGCCCGTCACGAGAAGCGGCAGTTCGGAAAGGCGGGCGTGCGGCGCGGCGACGACGGCTTCCAGCAAGCCGTTGAAATGCGTGCCGATGAGCCGGATGCGCTCGGCGTCAAAGATGTCGGTATTGTAGTTGAGGGCGCCGTCGATCCCGTCGGCGCGTTCGGAGAGCGAGAGCGTCAATTCGTATTTCGCCACGGGGCTGTCGATGGAGACGGGAGAGAGGGTCAGGTTTCCCATGGGCCGGCCGGAACGCGGCGCCGCGCGCAGGGAAAAGAGCGCACGGCAGGGCGGGATGGAATCGGCTTCCTCCAGGAGCATCTCGCACGGAAGGTCCTGGTTATCGTAAGCGCCCTGGACGGTGTCGCGCACCCGGCCAAGGAAGTCGGCGAAGCGGGGATCGCCCGCAAGGCTCGTCCTGAGCAGCAGGGTGTTTTCAAAGAGCCCGATGAGACCTTCCACGCCCGGCTGCGACCGGTTCGCCACGGGCGAGCCGACGACGATGTCCTCCTGGCCGCTGTACCGGGAGAGGAGAGAATAGAACGCCGCCAGGAGCAGGGAAAACAACGTGACCCCCTGCTCTCTTCCCAGCGCGCGCAAGTCCTCCACCAGGGCCGCGGTCAGATCGAACCGCTCCGTAGCGCCCTGGAAATCCCGCTGGACGGGACGCGGGTGATCGGAAGGCAACTGGAGCGCGGGCGCGCCGCGCAGGCGTTCTTTCCACCAGGCGAGTTGCCTGGTTATCTCCTCGTTCTGCACCGCGGCGCGCTGCCATTCCGCGAAATCCCCGTATTGGATCGGGAGTTCCGGCAGCGGGGAAGGCAGGCCCGCGTCGAACGCCTCGTAGAGCGCGGCCAGCTCGCGTTCCAGGACTTCGCGCGAAGCCGCGTCGGTAATGATCTGGCTGCTGTTGACCAGGAGGATGTGTTCGCGCTCGTCCAGGCAGAGGAGCCGCGCCCGGAACAACGGCGCCTCCCGCAGGTCGAACGGGGTCTGCACTTCCTCGTCAATGAGCCGCTCGGCCTCGGCGCGCCGCTTTCCGGCGTCGAGGATGCGCAGATCGACGGCGGGCAGGAGAAGGGGCTTCGGCGGGAAGACGAGTTGAACCGGCCTCCCCTCGACGGAATTGAAGGCGGTGCGGAGGATTTCATGCCGGCGCGCGATTTCGGAGATCGTCTTCTCAAGGGCCGGGACGTTCAGCGGCCCTTCGAGGCGGAAGGCTTCCGGCATGTTGAAGGGAGCCGACCAGAGGCGCTGCTGCGGGTAGGAGGCGGCGAAGACAAAAATGTCCTCGGTGTTCGCGTCGGCCACTCCGCCCGTCCATTGATGGGACGAAAGATCGGGGCGGCTCATAGAGTCGCCCGCGTGACGCGCCTTGCCGCGCGCGAGATTCCCACGATGGGCGGAAGCGCCTTGCGTCCGCCGGCGGTTTCCGGCTTCGCGGCAAACGGGTTCTCATAACCGAACTCGGAGGCCATGTTCCAGGTGGCGGCGCTTAGGAAGTCTTCCGCGTATTCGGCCTTCCATTGGTCGGCGACGTCGGGGCGGACTTCGTTGAACTTCAGGAAATTATGATCCCCCACTTGCGGCGAGAGCGGATGTATCCCGTCGGTCATCTTCTTCTGCTTGTCCTTGTACGGCTCGATCATCCCCGGGTGAAACGCGATTCCCAGGAACCGGCAGACGGCTTCCATCGCCGGCCGCGGGTCGCCCACGATGTCTTCAAACCGCACCCGATGCCGCCGCTGCGCCGGGATGCCCGAAAGAAACTCGCGGATGTTTTGATGGGAGATCAGCCAGGTCAGCTCGCCCAGCCGCCGGGCGGAGAAATTCTGTTTATGCCGGTACGGAGATTCGAGGATGAACCGCCCTTTCTCATAGGAACGGATCATGCCCAGCGGGTGGCGAAGCAGGTGGATGTAGAGCGCGTCGTCGAACCACTCCTCGGCGCGCCGGAGGACGTCGAGGTCCATGGCGTAGTCGGGCGATTTGTCCACCAGAACCTTCGGGGCCACCCACTCCTGCATCTGCCGGTAGAACTCCTGCACGGAAGAGCCCGCGTTTTCCAGTTCCTCCATGATCCTGCCCGCCTCGTCCATGTCGCACCCCTTTATCTCCATGACGGCGCGCAGGACGCCCTCGAGCATGTATTTGTCGTAGCCGGTATAGACCTTCTTGCGCGTCGCGAGGTTCTGGAACCCCAGGAGCTGCAATTCCGGCGGGGCGAACAACGCCGGGTTGCCCGCGAGCATTATCCTGCACAGGGTCGAGCCGGAACGCATCGGGCTGAGAATGAAGACGGCGCGCGGATTTTTCCTCTTCGCGGGGACGGCGGCGGATTCGACCGGGCGGACGGACTGGACGATGAGGCGCAACTTCTCTTCATCCCCTCCCCCGGCGGACTCGGGCGCTTTCGTCTCCGGCGCGGTTCCGAAAACCCGGCGGACGCTCTTCTCGTAATTCGTCTCCAACAAGCCGGAAAGCTCCGCGAGCGTCGGCGCTTCGAAAAGGACGACCAGGGCGACGTGTTCATCCAGCAAAGCCTGGAGCTTTTGGACGAACCGCAATCCAAGGAGGGAGTTGCCCCCCATCTCGAAGAAGTTTTCATGTAATCCTATGCGGTCCAGGCCGAGGTTCTCTTTCCACATCTCCGCGAGCTTCGCCTGGAGCGGGGTCAGCGCCGCTTCCGCGGTCTCCCGGAAGACGGCGGCCGCGGGCGCGGGCAGGGACCGGCGATCCACCTTGCCGTTGGCGGTCAGCGGCAGCGCCTTTAGCGAGACGAAGGCGGAGGGGATCATGTATTCGGGGAGATGATGCTTGAGGGCGCTCCTCAAAGCGGTCGAGAGGTCTTCTCCTTCGTTTTTCGGGACGACGTACGCCACGATCCGCTTGTCCCCCACCCTGTCCTCGCGGGCGAGGACGACCGAGTCCTTGACCAAGGGCTGCCGCTCGAGCGCGGCGTTGATCTCGTCCAGCTCGATCCGGAACCCGCGGACCTTTACCTGGAAGTCGATGCGCCCCATGTAAAGGATGTTGCCGTCCGTTGTCCACTTCGCGAGATCGCCCGTGCGATAAAGCCGGCCTCCGGGGCTGAACGGATCGGGGATGAATTTCTCGTTCGTCAGTTCGGGCCTGCCCCAGTAACCGCGCGCGAGGCCCGCGCCTCCTATATATAACTCCCCCGCCACGCCCACCGGCACGGGCTGAAGCCTGCCGTCGAGCAGATAGATGGCGGTGTTGGCTATGGGCCGCCCTATGGGCACGACTTCCGATTCCCGCCTGCAAGTCCAGTGCGTGACGTCGACAGAGGCCTCCGTCGGGCCATAAAGGTTGTGAAGCCGGGCGCGCAGGACGGAGAAAAACCGTTCCTGAAGATCATGGGAAAGCGCTTCGCCGCTGCAGATGACATCGCGCAGGGCGGCGCATTTCCCCGCGTCCCGCGCTTCGAGGAAAACGGCCAGCATGGGCGGGACGAAGTGGATGACGGTTATCCCCTCCCCCATGATCGTCGCGGCGAGGTAATCGCTGTCCTGGTGGCCGCCGGGCTTCGCCATGACCAGCCGCGCCCCCGCGAGCAAAGGCCAGAAGAACTCCCATACCGAAACGTCGAAACTGAACGGCGTCTTCTGAAGGACGCGGTCTTCCGCGCCGAGGCGGTACGCGTCCTGCATCCAGAGAAGGCGGTTGCAGATGCCGGAGTGCGTGTTCATGGCGCCCTTCGGCTTGCCGGTGGAACCCGAGGTGTAGATGACGTACGCCAGGTTCTCCGGCCTGGTTGCGGAGGTTGGCGCTTCGGTTGATTCGCGCGCGATGGCGGACCAGCCCGCGTCCAGGCAGACGACCTCCGCGGAGTGCGGGGGCAGGCTGAGGCGCTCCTGCGTCAGGAGAACGGGGATGCGCGCGTCGGCGATCATGAAGGCCAGGCGCTCCGGCGGGTAACCGGGGTCGAGCGGCACGTAAGCGCCCCCGGCCTTCAGGATGCCGAGCAGGCCGGTCACCATCTCCAGGGAGCGTTCCATGCAGACGCCGACCGGCGAATCGGGGCCGATCCCCTTCCCTTGCAGGTAACGCGCCAGCTGATTCGCCCGGCGGTCCAGCTCCCGGTACGTGAGGCTCTTCTTTTCGAAAACGACGGCCACGGCGTCCGGCGTCCGCCTCGCCTGTTCCTCGATGAGGCGGTGCAGGAGCGCGTCCTTGGGATAATCGACGCAGGTGTCGTTCCACCGGACGAGGATCTGGTTGCGCTCGACCTCGTTCAGGAGCGGGAGATCGCGCACGTCGCGCGCGGCGTCGGCGACGACTCCTTCGAGGATCGTCTTGAAATGGCCCAGCCAGCGCAGGACGGTTTCGGGGTCGTAAAGGTCGCTGTTGTGGTCGCACTCGATGTCGAGCGCGCCGTCCTTCTCGGCGGCGTTCAGGTAAAGCTCGGCCATCGCGGTCGTGGCGGGGCCGCGATACGGCACGTGGCGGGTCAGCAATTCGACGTGGAGGCCGTCGAGGTTCTTGCGGAACTCCCCGCTTTCGAAGTTGAAGATGGTCGAGAAAATCGGCGCGCGGGCGGGGTCGCGCGGCAGGCGCATCGCATCGAGCAGCCGCCCGAAGAAGTAGTTCTGGCGCTCGGAAGCGCCGAGCACGAGATTCTTCATGCCGGTCATGTAATCGGCGAACGGCGCCTTCCCGTCGATGCGGCTCCGTATCGGCAGGACGTTGGTCGTGTTCGCGAACAGGGACGGCCCGCCCTCGAGCGTGCGGACGTCATCCTCGAACGGAACGCCGATGACCACGTCATCCTGCCCGCTGAGGCGATGCAGCAGGACGCCGAACGCCGCGAGGAGCACGTTGAAAAGCGAACAGCGCCGCGCGGCGGCGGCATGCCTCAAAGCGCGCGTGAACTCCGCGTCGAGCGTCAGCGTCTGCCGCTGCCCGCGGAACGTCAGGAAGTTCGGGCGGGGACGGTCGGCGGGCAGTTCCAGGACGGGGACGCCGCCCTTGAATTGCGCCAGCCAGTACGCTTCCGCCTCGGCGGCGTCCTCGCGGCGCCGGGCGTCCCGCGCGATGAATTCGCTCAACTGCATCGCGGGCGGCAGCGTCTTCACGCCGGAGTAAAGCGCGCAGAGTTCCTCCAGGAAAACCCAGTAGGAAGGGCCGTTCCCCATAACGTGATGGAAGGTCAGCAGGAGCAAATGCTCCTTCTCGTTGACGTTCAAAAGAGCCGCGCGGAAAAACGGCCCTTTCAGCTTCTCGAAAAGTTCGTTCTCGATCGGGAAAAGAGCCTCGGGCTCTCCCGAAAGTTCGCGGAAATCGACTGTTCCGGCAGGAGCGATGTTCTGGGAGGAACCGTCCTCCGAAATCGTGGCGCGCAACGCTTCGTGGCGACCCGCCAGCGCCTGCAGGGCCGCGCGCAAAGCCGCGACATCCAGCGGGCCGCGAAGGCTGAGCGTAACCGATTCGTGATAGGCCCGCGCCGCCTGGTCATCCATGCCGGAAATCCATAAGCCCTGTTGCGCGGGCGTCAAAGGCAATGTGCGCGCGGCGGGGGTCTTCTCGTAGCGGCTCTTCAGTTCGCTTAGGGTTGTAAGGCTTTGCAGGACGGAACGAGTATCAATTCCGAAGTCGATGAAGCACCCCACCTCGTCCACTCCGATTCCCGCCAGGCGATCCATGACGCGCGCGCAGGAATCGGGCGTGCCGATCAGCGCCTTGCCCTCGACGTAATCCGTGAACGCAGTATCCAGGAGGTATTCGATGTCCGCGGGATCGACCTCGACCTGGCCGCCTTCGCTCTCCATTTTCTTGCGGCTGTTGTCCAGGAACGAACGGAGATATTCGCGGAGCGGCCCCCGCGCGGTCTCGCGGGCCGCCGCGAGGTCCGGGCCGACAAACGTGTGCAGGAGGATCGTCACATGGCCGGCGGCCGGGTCGTGCCCGTGCCGGACGAGGGAGTCGCGGTACAGGGCGATCTTTTCCGCGACCTCCTCCACCTTCTGGTTCATGAGGTAGCCGAGAACGCCGACGCCCATCTCGCCCGCCTTGACGAACGAGTCCGGGTGGATGCATGTGAGCCATATCGGAAGGTCCTTCCGCATCGGCAGCGGGTGGAGCTTCACCTGCACGTCGTTGCCCGCGCCGCCCTTCATCGGGACGGCCTCCCCTCGCCAGAGCTTCCTGACCGTTTCCAGACCTTCGAAACAAAGCTCGCGCCGCCGGTCGAACGCCGCGGGAGCGAAGATGAAGTCGTTCGGATGCCAGCCCGAGGCGATGGAAAGCCCGGTGCGGCCCTTCGAGAGATTATCGACGACCGACCACTCCTCCGCGATGCGCGCGGGATGGTGCAGCGGGAAGACCACGCTGCCGCCCCGAAGCTGGATTTGCCCGGTCTCCCGCGCAAGGGCGGCGGCCAGCACGGAGGGATTCGGCGAAAACCCGCCCACCGCGTGGAAATGGCGTTCCGGCAGCCAGACGGCGGTGAACCCATGTTTGTCCGCGAATTTGGTTGCTTCAAAGAGGAGGTCGTATTTATCCGGCTGGAAGCCCGCCTCATAGTTGCCGAAGAAATAGAGGCTGAACTGCACCCCGGACTTCGCGGGTCCGGGTCTCGGAACGGGAGGAGCGACAGGAACCGGCTCCAGGCGAGGCGGAGGAGCGGGAGGGGTTTCCGATTCTTCGCCGGGAAGAAAACCTCCCGCCTTCATTTCCAGCACGCTCTCCTTGAACGCGCGGATGACGAACTCGACATCGGCCTCCGTATGCGCGGTCGAGAGGAAGCAGGGGCGGCCTTCCCAGACGTGGACGCCTTTTTCGCGCAGATGGAAGAAGAGCAGGCTCGGATACTTTATCTCCGGGCTGAAATCGAAATAGAAGAGGGAGCGGAACCAGATGATCCGCAGCGGCGCCTGCCGCTCCGCGAAGAAGGCGTTCAGCGTCCCGGCGAAACGCGCGGTTCGCGCGGCGAGTTCCTCCTGAAGGCCGGGGCCGGATTTCTTCAAATGTTCGAGGATGGCGGACGCGGCGGCCATCGCGAGCGGATGGCGCACATAGGTGCCCGCGAAGAACGTCACGCCGACCTCGGGGAACGAGGCGTCGCCGTAATCCCACGCGCCGCCGTCCAGGGCGTCCATGTATTCCGCGCTGCCGCAGAGCGCGCCGATGGGCATGCCGCCGCCGATGATCTTCCCGTAGGTCGCCAGGTCGGCCCGGATGCCAAAGAGCGCCTGCGCCCCGCCCGGATGCGAACGGAACCCGGTGATGACCTCGTCGAAAATGAGCGCCGTTCCCGCTTCCTTCGTGATGCGCCGGACTTCCCTGAGAAAATCGACCGGCTGGATGTCGGGATGCCTGCTCTGCACCGGCTCGACAAGCACCGCCGCCAGTTCTCCCACGACCGACTTCAATACCTCCAGCGAATGCGCGGCGCCCCATTCCAGGATGCAGACCTCGCTCACCGCGTGCGCCGGGATGCCGGGCGCGATCGGAACCGCGCGGTTGTCCGCGGCGGGGCGGACGAGAACCTCGTCGCAAATACCGTGGAAGGCGCCGGACATCGTGGCGATCTTCGTGCGGCCCGTGACGGTGCGGGCCAGCCGTATCGCCGCGAGCACCGCTTCCGACCCGGTGTTGCAAAACGCGGCCCGCTCCATGCCGGTCAACTCGCACATCAGTTTGGCGACCTTCCCAGCGACGGACGATTGCGGCCCGACCTCCACGCCGCGGTCAAGCTGCTCGCGGATGGCGTCCGTGACGAACGACGGCGAATGCCCGAGGATGTTGGTGCCGAACCCCATCGTGACATCGACGTATTCGTTGCCGTCCACGTCCCACAGCCGCGCGCCCGACGAGCGGGTCGCCACAACCGGGTAAACCATCTCCTTCCAGAACGGCCGGAACCCCGCGACGGTGCGCGGATCGGCGAAGTGGCGGCGGTTCTCCTTGGTATAGCGCTTCGACCCCGGGGTGCGCTTCACGTAACGCGCGACGAGCGCGTCGAGATGCGCCTGCTGGCGCGGCGTGAACCCCGCGCCCGCCGTCTTGTCGATCGGCTTGTAAGGGCCGAAGAACTTCGGTTTCTCAGGCTGGGAGGGATGCGCGGCGGGGACTTTAGGGGGAGGTTGTCCGCCGCGCATCGCCTCAATCTGTTTCGTCATCTCCTGCAACTGCCGGGCCATGCCGTCGAGCGCCGATTCCGCGGGCGCGGCGGGCGCGGGCGCCTGCTCGCGCGGCAACTGGGCGTCGAGGAAGTCCGCGATCGCGTCCAGTGAGGAGAGTTCTTCCAACAGTTGCCGGAAGGTTATCTTGACGTTGAATTTTTTACGGAACGCCTGCGCCGCCTGCGTGAGGAAGAGCGAGTCGAATCCCAGTTCGAAAAAGCTCGCGGCGGGGTCCAGTTCGGAGCGGTCGCGGCCCGAGATATCCTTGAGGACATCCGTGAGCGTCGAGACGATCCCCTCCTTGCGGCCTGCCGTCGAGACGGCGGCTGCCGGTCCGGGCGCGCCCGGTTTTTCCACCGGCGCGGACGCATTCGGCGGCTCGACGTAATGTCGCGTCCTCTCAAAGGAATACGCGGGGAGATGAACCCGCCGCCGTTGTTCGCGCGCATGGAAACCGGCCCAATCCACCTGCGCGCCGTTCAGCCAAAGCTGGCCGAGGGCGCCCAGCATGGAAGCGGTCTCCCCGGACGCCGCGAGCGACGGGATGACAGCCTGCTCCTTCTTTTTGGCGGGATGCTGCCGGGCGAACGTCGCCAGCGACTGGCCCGGCCCCACTTCGAGAAGGACGCGCTCCGGCTCGCGGACGAGGGTTCCCATGCCGTCGAAAAAGCGGACCGTTTCGCGCAGATGACGCGCCCAATAGGCGGGGCTGGTCGCCTGCTCCGGCGTTATCCAGTCCGCGGTGAGATTCGAGATATACGGGATCGCGGGCGCGTGAAGGGGCGTCTTCCTCACCAGTTCGGTGAACGGCTCGAGGATGGGATCGAGCATGGCCGAATGGAACGCGTGGGACGTGCACAACGGCTTGGAAGCGACGCCCGCCTCCTCCAGCTTCATCCGCAACGCCGCGAGGCGCGTTTCCGGGCCGGAAACGACGCAAAGCGAAGGGCCGTTCACGGCGGCTACCGCGACATCCTCCGCGAGCCAGGGACCGAGCTTCCCCTCTTCCAGCCGGACGGCGAGCATCGCGCCCGAGGGCAATTCCTGCATGAGCCGCGCGCGCCGGGCAAGCAGGACGAGGCCGTCCTCGAGTGAAAAGACGCCCGCGAGGCAGGCGGCGACGTATTCGCCGACGCTGTGGCCGATCATGGCCTTGGGGCGGATGCCCCACGACATCCAGAGGGTCGCGAGCGCGTATTCCACGGTGAAAAGCGCGGGCTGCGTCACGGAGGTCTGGCCCAGCCGTTGCGCGGCTTCCGTCTCCGCGCCCTCGACAGGGAAAAGCGCCTCGCGCGGATCCGCGCCAAGGCTCTCGATGAGAATGCGGGAACAGCGGTCGATGGCTTCGCGGAAGACCGACTCGGTCCGGTAAAGCTCGCGGCCCATATTGACGTACTGGGTCCCCTGCCCCGGAAACAGGAAAACGACGGGCGGCTCGGCGGAAGGAGCCGTCTTCGTCATCCACTTCTCCGGGATCGCCGTGGAATTGGCGACAACCGCCCTGCGATGCGGAAATGCCTGCCGGCCCGTTTGCAACGTCCACGCGGCATCCGCCAGGTTGGTTTCCGGATTGGCTTTCATGTAGCCGGTGAGATTCGCCGCGGCCCGGTCGAGCGCCGCTTCGCTCTTGGCCGAAAGGAGCAATAGCTGCGAGGAGCGCGAATGTGTCGCGGGGCCGGGATCGGGCGCTTCCTCCAGGACGACGTGGGCGTTCGTGCCCCCCACCCCGAACGAACTGACGCCCGCGCGGCGCGGCGTCGGGCCGGCCTTCCATTCGGCCAGCTTGCGGTTGACGTAGAACGGGCTGTTCGCGAAGTCGATGCGGGGATTCGGGGCCTCGAAATGGAGGCTGGGCGGTATGAGCTTGTGGCGCAGCGAGAGCGCCATCTTTATAAGCCCGCAGACCCCGGCGGCGACTTCAAGATGGCCGACGTTCGTCTTGACCGAGCCGATGGCGCAATGGCTCCCGCCGCGCGACCGGAACGCCTGGGTCAGCCCGGCGATCTCGATGGGGTCGCCCATCGGCGTGGCGGTGCCGTGCGCCTCGACGCAAGTGATCGACTCGGGCTGGAACCCCGCCATCTCCTGCGCCAGGGCTATCACCTCCGCCTGCCCCGAAGCGCTCGGCGCGGTGTAGCCGACCTTGGCCGAACCGTCGTTGTTCAGGGCGAACCCTTTTATGACCGCGTAGATGCTGTCGCGGCCGGCGAGCGCATCCTCCAGGCGCTTCAGGACGACGACGCCCGCGCCGTCGCCGAAGACCGTTCCCGACGCCCGGGCGTCGAACGCGCGGCACTTGCCGTCGGCGGAAGCGAGGCTCCCTTCCTGGTGGAGATAGCCGCGATGCCGCGGAAACGAAATGGAAACGGCCCCCGCCAGCGCCGCGTCGCACTGGTAGTTCAGGAGGCTCTGGCACGCCTGGCTCACGACCACGAGCGAGGTCGAGCACGCCGACTGGATGGTCATGCTCGGCCCGCGCAGGTCGAGCTTGTAAGAAACCCGCGTGGAGAGGTAGTCCTTGTCGTTGCCGAGAAGATATTCGTACCCGGTGACCTGGTGGCCGCCGACGAGTTCCTCGATGAATTTCCTGTCCGCGCACAGATTCGCCAGCAGGTAAGTGTTCAGGCTCACCCCCGCATAAACGCCGATGGAGCCATGGAAGCGCGCGGGGTCGCACCCCGCATCCTCCAGCGCCTGCCACGCCGTTTCGAGAAAGACGCGGTGCTGGGGATCGGTCAGGTCGGCCTCGCGCGGATTGTATCCGAAAAAGGCGGAGTCGAAGCACTCGGGGTCGCGGAAGAGAGAGCGCGCGCGGACGTAGCCTGGGTTGTCGAGAAGGGCCTGGCTGACGCCCGCCGCGCGCAGATCCGCTTCCGAGAAATGCGAGATGGCATCGACTCCCTCGCACAAATTCCGCCAGAACTGCCCGATGTCGTCCGCGCCGGGGAAACGGCCGGCCATTCCCACGATGGCAATGCCTTCCTGGGACTCTGCTTTTGGAACATCACTCATGCCATTGAACGAGACAGCCGTTTTCGCGCCAAAACCGCCTTTTGTTTTTGCGCGCGTTCACTGATGGCGGCGGACAACTGGGGCGCCTCCGAATCCGGCGCGAGAAAGGCGGCCAGCGCCCGGATTGTCGTGTGTTCGAAAAGCGCCGTGACGGGGAAATCCCCACCGAATGCCGCGAGCAGTTTGCGGTGGACCTCGTTGACGCGCAGGGAATCGCCGCCCACGTCGAAAAAGTTGTCGTCCCGGCCCGGCGCGGCGCCGATGACCTCCTGCCAGATGGCGGCGATCCCGCGCTCGCGTTCGGACTCGAAATGAACCGGCGCATGGGAGACGCGCGGGACGGGCAGGGCGAGGGGGTCGATCTTCCCGCTGGGGGTGAGCGGCAGGCGTTCGAGAAAGGTAAATGTGGAAGGAATGAAATGCTCGGGCAGCGCTTCGCGGAGATGCCGGCGCAATTCCTCGGCGGACGGCGCATCGGCGCGGGGCTTTATATACGCCGCGAGCCGCCCGTCGCGAACGACGACGACCACCTCGCCGACCGCCGGGTGATGGGCGAGGCGCGTCTCGATCTCCCCCAACTCGACCCGGACGCCGCGGATCTTGACCTGGTCGTCCGAACGCCCCAGGTACTCGATATTTCCATCGGGGAGAAACCGCGCCAGGTCGCCCGTCTTATAAAGAAGCGAAGGCGGCGGTTCGAAGGGATTCGGGATGAACCTGGCGGCCGTCATCTCGGGGCGGTACAGATACCCGCGGCAGAGACTCTCCCCGGCGACGTGGAGTTCGCCTTCCAGGAGATGGATGCGCGTGTTCGCGATCGGGCGCCCTATGGAAGGAAGCGGCGGCCAGCCCGCGGGCGGGCCCTGCAAGGTGTAAGCGGTGACGACATGCGTCTCGGACGGGCCGTAATGATTATGCAGCGAACAGCCCGGGAGCTTCTCGAAAAACTCGACGATGCGGGGGGTTATGCGCAATTGCTCGCCCGCGGTGATAACGTCGCGCAAGCTCTCCGGGACGGGGCCGGCGGCCTCCGCCAGTTGCTGAAGCGCGACAAATGGCAGGAAGAGCCGCTCGATCCGCCGGCTCGCCAGCAGGCTTAACAAACGCGCGGGATCACGCCGGTCGGCGTCCGCGATCAACACGAGTTCCCCTCCCCCGCGCCAGGTGGAAAACATCTCCTGAAAGGAAACGTCGAAACTCAGCGGGGCGAACTGGAGCGTCCGCGCAGGCCCGGGCAGTACGGATTCCTGCCAGGCGAGAAGATTCAGCAGGGGCCGGTGCGGCATCGCGACCCCCTTCGGCTTCCCCGTCGAGCCGGAGGTGTAGATGACGTACGCGAGATCCTCGGGGTCGCTGGAAACGCCGGTCGGAACGCCCGGTTGCACCGGCAGATCGGCGTCGATCAAAAGGGAGGCGCGCGAATCCTCGATCATGAAATCCAGCCGTTCCTTCGGGTAGGCGGGGTCCAGCGGCAGATAAGCGCCGCCCGCCTTCAGAATCCCGAGCGCCGCGACCATCGCCGGAACGCCCCGCTCCAGCCGGATGCCCGCCACGCCGTCCCGTCCGAGTCCCCTGGATCGCAAATAAGCGGCGAGACTGTCCGCCCTGGCGTTCAATTCACCGTAAGTCAGCCGTTCGTCTCCAAAGGAGACGGCGATAGAGTCCGGCGTCTTCGCGGCTTGTTCTTCAAACAGGCCGTGAACACTTTTTTTGCTGGCTAAACTCAAGTATTCCTCCCCTCCCACGTTCGGCAGCAATAACCCTGCCACAGGATTTGCCCTTTGTTAAGCGCCAAGCGGAGGCCAGTCGCGGATATGCAAGTCGCGCTGCGGGTACGGAAGCTCGATTTTCGCTTCGCGGAAGGCGCGTTCGATGGCGAAGTTCATCTCGCTCTTGAACGCGCGCGGCCGGTAGCTCATCTCCTCGCTCCAGACGACCAGCTCGAAGTTGTAAGTGAAGTCCCCGAACGATTCAAAGAAGACGCCCGGCGCGGGTTCCTTTAGCGCCTCCGGATGCGCGCGCGCGACGCCCAGGAGTATCTCCTTCACCTTCTCGACATCGCTCGTCTGCGCCACCCCCACCGGGATGCGGAACCGCACCCGCGCGTCCTCATGGCTCCAGTTGACGACCTTCTGTTCGATGAACCGCGAGTTCGGAACGATGATCGCGATGTTGTCATTCGTCATCACGGTCGTGCTCCGTATGCGTATGTTGCGCACCCGCCCGGCGACGCCGTCGACCTCCACCCGGTCGCCTATCTTGATCGGGCGTTCGGCCAGGATGACGAGACCGCTGATGAAGTTGCTCGCGATGTTCTGCAGGCCGAATCCCAACCCCACGCCCACCGCTCCCGCGAACACGGTGAGCGTGGAAAGGTTCATCCCCGCGTTCTCCAGCGCGATCAGGATGCCGGTCACGAGCACCACGTAGCCGAATATCTGGCCCACGGTGTATTGCAGCGCCTTGTCCATGCCGCTGCGGGCCAGGAAGCGCTCCACCAGGAATTTCTTCCCCCGCGAGGAAAGCCAGAAGATGACGGCCACGAGCACGACGAGCCGCAGCAAGCCGCTGAAGCTGACGCCGACGCCAGGGATCGGCGCCTCCCACGGGATTGGCAGGCCCGCGCCGTTCAACCCCGCCATGGTGAAAGCGAGGAACACGCCCAGCCCCAGCATGGCCGTGACGAACGCCACGAAGTGTTCCTCCAAACCGAAGCGCTTCAGGAAACCCCGCACCGCGTCGCTTTGGAGAAAACGCGAGACCGCCAATCCCGCCACGACGCAGCATCCAAAAGCGATGAATCCCGCGATGGAAAGGAAACGCCCGAAGACCGGGTACTTCTGGTCAAAGAACCAGTCCATGAAGAAGAAATTTAACCACGGATAACACGGATAGCACGGATGAAGGGCTCGTTCTTATCCGTGGTCTCCTAACTCTCACGCCTTCCTCCAGAGCGCGTCGCGGCCGCCTTTCACGCAGCGAATCTCGCCCGCCTTGCGCATCTCCGCCAGCGCGCGGTTCATGGTGGGGCGGCTTATTCCGGGCGAGAGGCGCTCGACGTCGGCGAAACGGAACTCGGCGGGCAGCCGGTGGATCACGTCCATGATCATCTCGCGCTTCGCGCCGCGCGTAACGGTCACGGCGCCGACACGGCTGGCAAATTCCCGGTAGGCCCCAAGGAGGATTACGCCAAGGAAATACTCCGTCCACGGGGTCAGGTCGTGCTGGCGCCCGTGCCATCTTTGCGACGAGGCGTGGAGGGTGTCGTAGTAGGAGTTCTTGGTGCGCTCGATCAATTGCTCCAGGCTGATGAATCGCCCGACCTCGTACCCGGCCTTGTATAGGAGGAGCAGGGTCAGCAGGCGCGCGGTGCGCCCGTTCCCGTCCAGGAAGGGGTGGATGCAGAGGAAGTCCAGGACGTAAGCAGGGATGACCAGGAGCGGCTCAAAGGTTCCCGCGTTCCAAAGGGCGTCGAATTCGCCATGCAGCGAATCCATCGCGCCCGGCGTTTCGTCGGCGGGAACAGGTTTGAACCGGAGGATTTTCCTGCCGTCCGCGAGCGTCTCGGTTATTTCGTTGTCCTTCGCCTTCCAGGCGCCGCCTTCGACCGCCGAAAACCGATGGATGTCCCGGTGCAACGCAAGCACGGTCGTTACGTCGAAACGAAGATGCCCGTGGCCGGTATGGATGAGGTTCAGCGCGTCCCGGTAACCCGCGATCTCCTGTTCGGGACGGTTCTTCGGCTCGCTCCGTTTGGCCACGAGGTCGGCGATCCGTTCGTGGGGCGCCGTGATGCCCTCCAGCCGGTTCGACGACTCTGTGCTCTCGATGACAGACCCCTGGCGAAGCGTTTCGAGCACTTGCGGCGATTGCGCGCGGAAAAGTTCCTGCTTCCCCTTGAATTCGCCCAGGAGCCGGATGGTTTGCAACAACCCGTGAGAGACGTGCATCTCGCGGAGGGAATCGGCAAATCGCGCCATTTCTCTATGTATATCACCAATTCATTTAGTGATCAAGTTAAAAGCGTTTGATCATTATCATGAATTTTCCATTTGATCATGTTTACTGCGTGTGATGAGTATGTTCCACGACGCCGAGGTAGTTTCGCACCGCGCTGATCTCCGGAATGTAATAAGGCTTCGGCTCGTCCGAAATCCACAGACCCGACGAGGCGCCGCCATCAAGATTCAGCGCCCTCGCGATCTTGATTTCACCGAAGAGGTCCGGCGTGGCGAGCATCTCGGCCGTCTCGGCCAGCGTCGCCGGCCCGGTTACCACCAACGCGCAAAGATCGCGCCCATTGGAAAGAACAACCGTTCGCACGGCCTGCCGTTGGGAATTGAGGCCCGCGACCGCCTTTCCGCGATCCACGAGGAACGGCCCGGCTTGCAGCGCCTGGGTTATGCGGGCGCCCGGCCTGTACTCCTCGGTGCGAAGAAGAGCCAGGCTGTTCGGCGTGGCGGCCAGCACGCCGCTGAGAAGCCGCGCCTTTTGCACGGGATGGATGACCTGTCCGTTGCTGATGACCAGGCCCAGCGGCGTGCGGTCCGGTTGGAAATAATTGCCGTTCACGCCCGCGAGGCAATGGTTCGCCCGCATGGCGGACGAGAGATCGCCGCCATCGACAAAGGGATGATCGATGACCTCGACGCCGCATTTCTTTGTATCGAAGAGGACAAGATGAAGCGGCACGGGGCGATTCCCGCGCGCCACTTTTTCAATGTGCGTCACGAGGGAGCGCGCGCCGCCGGCGTCGTGGGACGACTCCAGAGTCCACGCCGCGCGGGCGGAGGCGCAGCAAAGCAGAAGCAGGCAACCCCACTTCATGAAGTCACGAGGGTTCTGGCCCGTTTGAACGCGTTCCAGCACCTGCCGGCCATGTAAAGCGCGATGACACCCAGCCAGACGGACTGTAGCCACACGGCGAGCGCCACGATCAAACCGGCGCCGAGAATCCCCAGGAGGGATGCGACCAGAAGGCTGCGCCTCATCCCGATCCAGAACCAGAGCAGCGCCCGGAGGATTTGGCCGCCGTCCAGGGGATAAATCGGCAGCAGGTTGAAAATAAGCAGCCCGAGATTGATCCTCCAAAGCATGCGGAAAAGATGGTGGACATCGTAAGCGGCCCCCGCCGTGGCATGCCCAAGCAGCCAGAGCACGGGAACGAGCGCGACGTTCACGAGCGGACCGGCGGCTATCGTCCAGAGCAACGCCCCGGGCCACGGCGGAGGGGTGACGTAAGCCACACCGCCGAGAGGCCACAGCACGATGCGGTTCGCGACGCCGCCTACCTGCCTGCAAGCCGAGGCGTGGCCGAACTCGTGCAGCAACACCATGAGGAAGAGGGAGAGATACTCCGCGGCGTTCCAGGCAGGCGAAGTGTAGTTCCGCCCGCGGCTCTGAATCTCGTACAACGCGACCAGGAACCAGCTCGGGTGGAGAAAGACGTCGATGCCTGCGATCCGGAAAATCCGAAGGTTGCGAAACATGAAGGGCGCAGTCTTTACTCCATGAGGAGAAAGTTCAAGTCCTCCAGCGTAAGCGTTTTCGCGAAGCCCTTGTCTCCGAGGACGGCGTCCACGAGCTGCTTCTTCTTTTCCTGGAGCACGCGGATTTTCTCCTCGATGCTTTCTTTCACCACCAGCCGGTAAGCGAAGACGTTCTGCGTCTGGCCTATGCGGTGCGTCCGGTCGATGGCTTGCGCTTCGACGGCCGGATTCCACCACGGGTCGTACAGGATGACGTATGGCGCGGAAGTGAGGTTGAGGCCCGCGCCCGCCGCTTTGAGCGAGAGCAGGAAGATCATCGGCCCCTGCGCTTCCTGGAACTTCTCGACCAGCGCGCCGCGTTTCTCCGTCTGGCCCGTGAGGTACAGGTATTCCCAATCGCGGGCGGCGAGTTCCTCGCGCAGGATGTCGAGCATCGTGACGAACTGGCTGAAAACCAGCGCCTTGCCGCCTTCCGCGCGGATTGTCTCCAGCAGGTCGAACAGCGCGCCCATCTTCGCGCTCTCCTCCTTGCGGTGGTCCGCATCCACCAGCGCGGGGTGGCAGCAAATCTGCCGCAGCCGGATGAGGCTTTGCAGGATGCTGAAGCGTTCCCGGTTCAATTCGCCCGCGGTCTTCACCCGCAACAACAGGGCGCGCGCCCGCTTCAACTCGGCGCCGTAGAGTTTCAATTGGAGGCCTTCCATCTCGCAACCGACGTCTTCCTCGATCCTGCTGGGAAGCTCTGGCGCCACCTGCTCTTTCGTCCGCCTCAAAAGGAAGGGCCGCAGCCGCGCGGAGAGCCGCATGCGGGTGAAGCCGTCCTCGCTCCTGTCGAATCGCTTCGAGAAGGAACGTCTGCCGCCGAGCACGCCGGGCATCGCGAACGCCATGAGGCTCCAGAGGTCCAGGAGACGGTTCTCGATGGGCGTGCCCGTCAGGACGAGGCGGTGCTCGGACTTCAGTTCGCGGGCCATGCGCGCCGTCTGCGATTCCGGGTTCTTGATGTTCTGCCCTTCGTCGAGGATGACCGCCAGCCATGGGATGCCCTCCAAGGCCGCGCCGACGATCCGCAACTGGGCGTAATTGACGACAAGGAGGTCGATCCCCGCGAGCATCTCCTCCGAGGGATTGGTTTCCGGCTTGGCGAGGCGGTGCAAGCGCAACGTGGGAGCAAACTTCTCCGCCTCCTTCATCCAGACATCCATGACGCTCTTCGGGCAGACCACGAGGCTCGGCTTGCGTTTCGCCGCGCCTTCCAGCAGCCACTGGAGCCAGGTGAGCGTTTGCAATGTTTTCCCCAGGCCCATGTCATCCGCCAGGATCCCGCCAAAGTGGTTCTCCGCCAGGTACGCTAGGAAGTGGAAGCCCTCCAGTTGATAGGGCCGCAGCCCGGCGGTGACGCTGGCGGGCGGCGCCGGGGTCGCGCGCGTCTTTATCCCGCGGGCGCGCTCGCAAATCTCCGCCCACGCCTTGGCGCCAAACTCCTTCTCCGCCGCGCCGTCCGCCAATTGCAGGACGTGGAGCCGTTGGGGTTCGCCGGAGAAATCGAGGGGATCGAGTCCGAGCCGCGAGAGGCGTTCGGCTTTTTCCTGGTCGAGATCGAAGTCGAGGCGCCGCCAGCCCTTCCCTTTCAGGCGGACGAAGCCGCCGCGCGCTTTCAGCAACAGGTCGAGTTCCTCGCGGGTGAAATCGAGATCGGGCGCGCGGAGGCGGACGCGGAGATCGAACCAATCGATCGCCCCCGGCTCGGCCTCGAACTCGACGGAGGCCTTGACGGCGGGCTGCAACAGCGTGGCCAGTTCGCCCCCGGCCAGCACCTCCATACCGCCGGGAATCGTCGCGGCCCACGCGACGAACTCCTCCGGGAAAGAGCGGTTGACCCGGCGCACCCATTTCTCCTGGCCGGCGTCGGGAACCAACCGGAGCGCTTGCAGCAGGCCGGGAACCGCCGCGAGGCTCTCGCGTTCCACCAGGAGGAGGTCATCCCCGTTCACCTGGGCGGCTTCCCAGCCGCCGCCGCGGTACTCCTCCACCAGTTCGCCGCCGGGGGAAGAGGCCCGCACTCTCATTTCGAAACGCTCCCGCTTCCCGAAGACATCGGCCTTCAACTGGCAGAGCAGGGAAACCCGCATCGGAAGCCGCCGCACCCGCCTTTCCATCGCCTCGGGCAGAGGAGAACCCGCGCGACGGAGAGCTTCGACCCCTTCCTGCGTTTCGAGCGCCTCCGCGGGCACGCTGTGGCTGAGACCGGTCTCGCCCGGAACGAACGGCCCCGGTCCGGGGTAAACGGCGTCCTCCGTCACGTAAAACCACGGGTTTCCGGGCAGGATGAGGACGTTCCCCTTCAAGAGACGGCCGGAAGCCGTGACCAGTTCCACCTCATAGCCGCCTTCGCGCCCTTCCGCGCGCCAGGCCAGCGGCTGCTCTTCCCGGTGAAACACGTCCCCCACCCCGTTCACAAGAAAGGACCGCAGGGCGTCCTCGCGAAAAAGTTGGTGCAGCAAGCGGCGCTCAGCCTCCTGCTCGGGCCCGAGGTGGGCTTCGAACCAGGCGGGCGACATCTTCTCGAAGACCATCCAGATATAATTCGACGGACCGGTCAGGGGGAAGGAGCCGTCCCGCACCCCCTGTTGCAGCCGGCGCCAATCCGTCTGGCGCAGGCTCTTGTATCTCGCGGCGCCGGGGAGGCGCCATTCCAGCCGGGCCGCTTTGGCGGTGACAAGCATCCGAAGCGCGGTCTCCGCATCGAGCGGCGGGGCGGCGGCTTTCAGTCGGTCCTTCCATACTTCGATCTCGACCTCGCTCCTGAATTTCCCGACCTTCGCGCGCAATTCCTCCGAATCGACGAACGGGTCGACGAAATTCAGCCGCGGCAGCTTCTTTTCCACGAAGCGCATCGCGATGTGGCCGCAGAAATCGCCGAAACTTTCGACGCCGGGCGGCGCCGAGAATGGCGGAATGTAAAAATGAAACGGGGGGACGGGAATCCTGAAGGAGAACTGCGCGGCTTGTTCGTGCCCATTCCGGCAATAGGCCTCGTACGCGACGTACAGCTGGTCGACCATGCTGCGGTCGCCAGGCTTCACGGCGCGGCGCATCGCGGTATAAGCGTCCCTGGCTCCCTTGGTTCCGGCGGTAGAGAAGTTCACCTCAAAGAGGGGAACCTACGCCCCAGTATGGCAGGGACGCAAACGCGGGCGGCAATTTATAGAGCGAGTCCTGCACCGTTCGCCCTGAAGCGGCGTCGTCCGTTGTTGTAGAAGCGGTTGTCCCAGCCGCCTGGGGAGCGGAAGGCAAACGCCAAAGCGCCAAGCCCGTTCCGGGTCTCTTAATTAAGGCTGCGGTGATGGCAATAGTCCGCTCGGTCGGGAATGGAACCGAATGAGCAGGTTGAGAAGGTTTTGGCCGAGGAATCGGAACCTTTTGAGGTTCGTGCTCAAAAATTGCGCCGCGCAGCATTGGAGGACGCCGCGCAAGGATTCGTTTTCAAAAGCCTGCCGTGCCTCTCGCCCGTTTACTCAAGCCCCATCAAGACTGCCGACCTTTATCCACTCTTATTCGCTTGCGCGGCAAAGGTTTCCGATACGGACTTGCAAAGGCCGACAAAGGTTTCATCGAGCAAACTCAGCTTTCGGCTTCTCCAGTGCAAAATTCCCCACTGCCTCCGCAACTTTCTTTTTCCCAATGGCAGAGCGACGAGCGACCGCTGCGCGAGTTCGTTTTTGGCGATCCATGGAGCGAAAATGCTGACCCCGAGACCGGCTTTCACAAGCTCTTTGATCGCCTCCATGCTGCCCAATTCGATGGAGGTGTGAAGGGCGATGCCTGCGGCAGCGAAGTAGCGATCTATCATTCGGAATGTGAAGCTCGCCTTGTCATAAAGGATGTAATTTTGCCGCGCGATCTCGGCCTGGACCACTTTGCCCGCCTTCACCCAGGGATGCAGCGGGCTGACGATGAATCGCAATTCATCGGTGAAAAGCGGGCGAAAGTGGAACTGCGGTTCGTGCTTCGGCTGAAGGCTGATGGCGAAGTCGATCTGGTTGGCGCGCAGCAATTCGAGCGTCTCGGGACCGTCTCCGGGCTGGATGGTGATGACGCATTGCGGATAGCTTTCCTTAAACTCACGAAGGACCGCGGGAATCAAGTGCTGGCACGCCGTGGTGCTCGCGCCGAAGCGCAGATGGCCGTGCCCCCATTTCCCCAGGTGTTCGATCTCTTCGCGCATGAGCCGCATCTCATTCACTACTCTTTTGGCGCGGACGAGAAGCGCTTCACCGGCCTCGGTGAGTGTAACTTTTTTGCCAGTCCTGTCTAAAAGGCGACAACCGACGTCGCTTTCCAAGGCCTTCATCGCGTGGCTGACCGCGGATTGCGTCACGGAAAGCGCCCGCGCGGCACCGGTAAAACTGCCGCTGCTGGCGAGGGCGCAGAACGCGCGAAGCTGTCTGGAATCCAGTGGAATGCTCACTATTAATAGCATTCATAGTTGATATTAATAACTTTCGCAACGTTCATGGCGGCCTTTGGGCGCAGGTGGCATGGCCCTAGCTTATTGCGCCGGAAACAGTTTATCCGGCCCATGATCAAAAAACCGCTTTCTCAATTTACGCAGGCTGGCGGGCTATTGCGCATCGGCTTCGTTCCTTTGAACGACTGCGCCCCCCTGGTCATGGCGCAGGAGTTGAAGCTGTTTCTCAAATACGGTTTGCAAGTCGAACTCATCCGCGAAGTTGGCTGGGCCACGATCCGCGACAAGATTATCTACGGAGAACTCGAAGCGGCACACGCCGTCGCAGGCCTGGTTTATGCATGTAATTTAGGACTCGGCTGCATTCAGAAAGATTGTCTGACCGCGCTGGTCCTAAACTTGCACGGAAACGCCATCACGCTTTCGGGGAGACTGCGCGCGCGCGGTGTAAGGGATGCGGCGACTCTGAACGTGGAAGTGCAGCGAACGAGAGGGAGCCGCACGTTAACATTCGGCGTCGCTTCACAGGTTTCCTCGCATCCAGTTTTGATGCGCCGCTGGCTGCTCACGGGCGGCATCAATCCCGACAAAGACGTGCGCATCGTCGTTGTTCCGCCGCCGCAGATGTTCTGGAATCTCAAGGGTGGCCACATCGACGGTTACTGCGTCGGCGAGCCGTGGAATTCCGTCGCGGTCATGCGCGACGTAGGTTGGTGCGTGGCGACGAGCGAAGAACTCGCTCCGCTGCATCCGGAGAAGATTTTATTGGTGCAAAAGCGCTTTGCCGAAACAAGGGAGGCGGAACATCTCGCGCTGATCGCCGCGATACTCGAAGCGTGCGCGTTTTGTGATCGCCCGGAAAATCGCGAGCGCATCGTGGAAATGCTTGCGCAGCCCCAATACGTGGGAGCGCCGATTGAATCGCTGCGGATGAGCATGATGGGGCGGTTTCATTTCAGCCGCAGCCGAATCGAGAAAATGCCAAACTTCAATGTTTTCGCCCGCCTCGATGCGAACACGCCCACTATCGAGAAAGCGGAGTGGATCTTGAGCGAACTGCTCGCCAGCGGAGTCCTCATCGATCCCCTCGTTCCGCCAAACGCGGCTCGCAAAGCTTTTCGCAATGACATTTTTCAACAAGCCACCCAGTTGATGCAATCAAACACCTAAATGAAAATCAGCGACCTCAAAAAATCCGGCCATTGGCCTACCTTACTCACTGCGTTCCTGTACTTCGATTTCAGCTTCACGGCGTGGACGCTGCTCGGCCCGCTCGGCGTGCAAATCGGCGAGGCGTTGCATCTTTCGGCGCAGCAAAAGGGACTTATGGTCGCGGTTCCCATTCTATCCGGCGCGGCACTCCGTATCCTCCTCGGTCTGCTCGTGGACCGTATAGGAGCCAAAAATGCGGGCGTCATAGCGCAGATCGTTGTCATTTGCGGACTCGCGGCCGCTTGGCTGATCGGTCTAAAAAACTTCGAGGCCACACTGCTTATGGGTGCGGTGCTCGGCTTTGCGGGTGCGAGCTTTGCGGTTGCGCTGCCGCAAGCCGGCCGCTGGTATCCTCCGAATATGCAAGGGGTGGTCATGGGCCTCGCTGGGGCGGGGAATGTTGGCACCGTTCTTGACGCGCTCTTCGCTCCGCGCATCGCGGCTGCTTACGGCTGGCGCAACGTCTTCGGCCTCGCCCTCATCCCCGCGGTGCTTGTGCTTCTCGTTTATGTGATCTTCTCGCGTGAAGCGCCGGTCGATGTGAAGAAGAAGAACCTTGGCGACTATCTGAATCTGCTCCGGCAGACCGATGCGCATTGGTTTTGCTTCTACTACACGGTGAGTTTCGGCGGCTTCGTCGGCCTCGCCAGTTCCTATGTCCTTTATTTTAAGAGCGAGTTCGGTTTGCCGGCCGTACACGCGGGTGATTTCGCCGCTATCTGCACCGCGAGCGGCGCGTTGCTGCGGCCTGTCGGCGGCGCGGTCGCGGATCGCATCGGCGGCATCCGCGCGCTCTATCGCCTTTACATCACGGCCGCCCTGGCCTTGGTCGCGGCAGGGTTTGCGCACAGCTTATATCTGAACCTCGCTATCCTGCTCGTCGCTTCCGGCGCGCTCGGCATGGCGAATGGCGCTGTGTTTCAACTTCTCCCTCAGCGCTTCGGCAAGGACATCGGCGTGATGACCGGCCTGGTTGGCGCGGGCGGCGGCGTCGGCGGGTTCTATCTCGCGAGTTCGCTTGGTCTTTCCAAAGGCCTCACCAACTCCTATTTCACCGGCTTCCTGATCTTCGCGGGCCTCTGCGTGCTCGCGGTGCTGGGCCTCACCCTCGTGAAAACCCGCTGGCGCACGACCTGGGGCGCGCTCGCGCAAGCCCGCATCTGATTTGCTAACTTTGAAAGTCAACGTCACCAGCTTCGGCATGCCACGTTCACAACAAGCAGTTTCGCACGATGCCTTCGCCGTGCAGGCGCGAGATGAAACGGTAATCGCCGTTCTCGCGGATGGCGCGGGCGAGGCGAATGAAGCGGGCGAGGCATCGCAAAAAATCGTGCAAGCGCTGATGACGAATTACCCCGCGCGTCCCGGGACATGGCCGCCGCAAAGAGCGCTCGCGGAATTCACAAAGCTCATCAATCGCACGCTGTATCACGACTCGATCGCGCGCTTCGGCGCTCCCGAGTTGGTCTCGACGCTGTCTGTCGCGGTGATCGAGGGCGATAAGCTTTATGGGCTGAACGTGGGCGACTCGCGCGTGTATCTCGCGCGCGGCGGCGAGCTTTCTCAGCTCTCCGCGGATCACGTTGCGGGCGGAAGCGGATACCGGCATATCCTGAACCGTGCAATCGGCCTCGCGCCCGAGGTTGAGCCGCATTGCTTTGAAATGGATCTCGCTGACGGCGACGTAGCGCTGCTTTGCTCCGACGGTATCTCGAATGTGCTGGACGACGCACTGCTCAAAACCAAGCTGGATCGCCGTTGCGCTGCCCGCGTGATCGTTTCCACCGCTTGCGAGAAAGCTACGCCCGAAACGCTCGATGACATGAGCGCCATCGTGCTCGACATTGCGGAAACGGGGAAACTGAAAGCTGTGAGCGAACTGCCGCTCTCCATTCCGTCGTCTTTAAGAAAGGGCGATGTCATCGATGGCTTTACCCTGCTGAAGTCTTTCCAGCAGAGCGACCGCGTCTGGCTCGCTGCGCGAGGCGGGCAACGCTTCACACTGAAATTTGCGCCGATCGAAGCGCTCGACAACGAGGCGGTGCTCAATCAATTCGTGAAAGAAACATGGAATGCCACGCGTCTCGACGCCGACTTTTTCGTGAAAGCGTTCATCCCGGAAGATGTTACGGTGCGCTGTTACGCGATGGAGTTCATCGAAGCGCCAAGCTTGAAGATGCTTCTGCGTTCGCGTCGCCTCGCTGTCGATGAAGGCGTCGCGCTCGGCAAGTTCTTGCTCAACGCAGCTCAATATCTGCTGCGGTTCGATCTTGTTCACGGCGACATCAAGCCGGAAAATATCCTCGTCCTCAGCGGTTACGATTCCGTGCTTTTCAAGCTCGTGGATTTCGGCAGCGCCACGGAAATTTTTTCGACCACCACGCGCGCGGGAACCGCGAGCTACCTTGCTCCCGAGCGATTTCACGAGGCTCCGATCGCGGAGCGGACCGAAGTTTTCGCTATTGGCGTGACGCTGTTTGAAGCGCTTACAAAGACCTTTCCCTACGGCGAAATCGAGCGTTTTCAGACCCCGCACTTCCACGCTCCGAAACGGACGGCGACGCTGAACGCTAATATCCCGCCCTGGCTCGATGCGGTGCTTTTACGCGCGGTATGCGCCAATCCGCGGTTGCGCTACCAGAACTATTCGGAGTTCCTCTTCGATCTTGAACATCCCGACAAAGTCGCGCCGTTTCATTATGCCGGTTCGACGTGGATCGAGCGCAACCCGCTTCGCTTCTACAAAACAGCCTTTTTCATCGCGCTCGGGATCGTGATCTACCTTGCGATTAAACTGCTGAGCGCGGGCGCACGTTTTCCCTGACTCTCCTCAACCAACAAAACCAACAACCATGAAAGAAAGAACCATGACCAACCTGGCCGCAAAGCCAAAAAAAATCCGAGGGTTGCTTGCGGCAACCCTCCTTATCGCCACGATTCCATCTGCCTTTTGCGGGGACGCGACGGACGTGTCGAAATCTGTAAACACAACCAATCTACTCCAAGAGGCGGCGGCTGCAAATCCGCTCTGCTTCTTGGACGGCCAACTCTGCTTCGACCTGCAGGAGCGGGTGAGGTTCGAAATACGCGAAGATAATTACAGCTTCAACGACAGCGTCACGTCGCCCAACGACGGCTCGTGGCTGCTCCAGCGATTTCGCATCGGAGCCGTTCTTAAGCCGGTGGATTGGTTGACCGTTTACGCGCAGGGACAGGACTCGCCGGAAGCAGGCTCCGCACGGGCGAAGATTCCGGGCGCGCTCGGCGCGGAAGGCAATGATCCTCCAATCTGCGCCAGGCCTACATCGAGCTGGGGAACTACAAACTGTTTCCGGTCACTCTGAAAGTGGGCCGGCAGATCCTCAGCTATGGCGATGAGCGGCTCGTCGGCGCCTTCGATTGGAACAACTTTGAGCGCACATTCGACGTGGTGAAGCTGCGCCTGGAGCAGCCAAATTGGTCCCTGGATGCGTTCACTTCAACTTCCAGGCCGGTTACAGCCATTCTTCGCGGGGGACTACCTGCGCGACACGGGACCGCACAGCGATGCGGATTTCGGCTACGTGATGGCCACGGTGAACTTCTAACGATGAGCTGAAACCCAAACCGACCGCGGCACAATCCGCGTTTTGATGAAAACCATGAGCGCAGAAATCCTATCCGAAAACGACTCGTTCAATCCCGAGCAGAAAGAATATCTCCAAGGGTTCTTTGCGGGTCTGGAAGCGGTCAGGGCATTGCCATTCGTAGGACACACCGCTGATGGCAGAATCACCAACGTATCCGCCGCGGGGTTGCCAAACTCCGCGGCGGCCCAGGAGGAGGATACCGTCTTCGGGACGCCGGTCGCGGATTTGTGCGAGCAGGAAATCTGGAAACTCGAAAAGAACGGCCTTGATTTCTGGGACGAGATGCTGAAATACGCCGAGGAGGATAAGTTTCCCGATAAGCGGGACACGTTCCTGTTTCGGTACCAAGGGCTGTTCTACGTGGCTCCGACGCAAAACTCGTTCATGCTGCGCGGACGGGTTCCCGCCGGAGAACTGAGGGCGGAGCAGTTGCGAGGACTGGCGGGCATTGCAGACGAATGGGGCGGCGGGTACATCGATCTTACGACGCGGGCGAATTTCCAGATTCGCGAGATCATGCCGCGCAATTGCATCAAGGTGCTGCTGCGCCTCCAGGAGCTGGGTCTTACCGCGCGCGGCTCCGGCGTCGATAACGTGCGCAACATCACCGCCTCGCCCACCGCCGGCATTGACCCCGCGGAACTGATCGACACGCGCCCCATGGCCAAGGGCGTACACTATTATATATTGAACAACCGCGACCTGTACGGTCTGCCGCGCAAGTTCAACATCGCGTTCGACGGGGGCGGCTCGATCAGCGCCGCTGCGGACACGAACGACATCGGCTTCATCGCCGTGCGCGTCGGCGAAGGGCGCGGCGTTGAACCGGGCATTTATTTTCGCGCCGAACTGGCTGGCATCACAGGGCATCAGCAGTTCGCGCAAGACGCGGGCATTCTGCTGCGACCCAGCGAATCAGTCGCGGTCGCGGCTGCGATGCTTCGCGTATTCAACGAAAATGGCGACCGCACCAACCGCAAGAAGGCGCGCCTAAAATATCTCATTGACAAGTGGGGCTGCGATAAATTCGTGGATGAGACGGAGAAGAAACTCGCCTTTCCACTCACGCGGCTTCCGAGGGACAAATGCATCCCGCGCCATCCGGCAATCCCGCATGGGCACATCGGCGTGTACAAACAAGCCCAGCGGGGCCTCAACTACATCGGCGCGGTCATTACCGTTGGGCGCATAAAAACAAAACAAATGCGACGCCTCGCGGACATCGCCCAGCACTATGGATCGGGCGAAGTCAGGCTGACCGTCTGGCAAAATCTCATCATCCCGAACGTGCCCGACGCATTCGTGGAGACGGTGAAAAAGAATCTCGTGAAAATGGGATTTCATTATGAAACCACCGCGATCTCCGGCGGCCTCGTCGCCTGCACCGGCAATGCCGGTTGCAAATGGTCGTCGACGAACACCAAAGCGCAGGCAGTCATGCTCGCGCGGCATTTGGAAAAAAAACTCACGCTCGATCAGCCGCTCAACATTCACCTCACCGGCTGTCCGAACTCATGCGCGCAACACTATATGGGCGACATCGGCCTTCTCGGAACGAAGGTCGGCAAGGAGAACAGCGAGGGCTATCACGTCTTTTTTGGCGGCGGCTTCGGCGAGCAGCAAGCGGTCGCGCGCGAAATTTTTCACGGCATTCCTTTCGACGAGTTGCCCGGCTTGCTCGAGCATGTGTTGAAAATCTATCTCGACCGGCGGAACCGCGGCGAAAGCTTCGCCGCCTTTACTCGCCGCCACGAAGTGAAGCAATTACAGGAGCTGTTCTCGGAGTAAATCCATGGATAAGACATCGTTGACGACCAGCACCCCAGTTAGCGCGCCATTCATTCCCGACCATGCTCCGTTCACGCCCGCGCAGCGCGCGTGGTTGAATGGCTTTCTCGCCGCGATATTTTCCGCGCCCCGCGCCGGGGCGGCCGCGCCCGCGCCGCCGCCCGCGGCGACCAAAGTCAAAGTGTGCGTGCTCTTCGGGTCCGAAAGCGGGAACTGTGAAGCGCTCGCAAAGCGTTTGGCAAAAGTCGCGCAAGGCAAAGGCTACGACGCGGCGGCGAAAGGCCTGGACAAAATCAAGCTCCACGATCTCGCGAAGGAAAAGTACGCGCTCTTCGTTGCGAGCACATTCGGCGATGGGGAACCGCCGGAAAACGCGAAGGAGTTTCACGCCGCGCTGCTCGGGGGCGGCGCGCCGCGTTTGGAAAATCTCAGTTTCTCCATCTGCGCGCTCGGCGACACGAATTACGAGAAGTTCTGCCAGTGTGGGAAAGACTTTGACGCCGGGCTGCATGCGCTGGGAGCTAAGCGGATTTTCGAGCGGGCGGATTGCAACGTCGACTTCGAGGAAACATTTCAGCAGTGGCAGGAGGGCGTCTTCAGCGTGCTGGACGCCATGGCGAAATCGGAAGGCGTGGCTCCCGCTTCAGCAAATGGCGCATCGCCGAAACTGGAGCCAGAACAGGCGCCGGAAGCCGCGGCAACGCTCGCTTATTCTCGCAAGAATCCGTTCCTCGCGACGCTGCTTACCAATCGCAAGCTTACGTCCGGCGACTCCGCGAAAGAAACACGCCATTATGAAATCTCGCTCGAAGGCTCTGGGCTGACTTACGAGGCCGGCGACGCGCTCGGAGTTTTCCCCACGAATTGCCCCGCTCTTGTTGAGGATGTTTTGCGCGCGCTTAACTGCGACGGCGAGGAAGCGGTGCCGGCGCCCGACGGCAGCGAAGCGCCGTTGCGCATCGCGCTCACAAGGCATTACGAGATCAACAAAGCTCCTCCGCCCCTGCTTCAGACAATCGCCGAACGCAGCGCCGATAAGACATTGCGTGACATGCTTGATCCCTCGGCGAAGGACGCATTGAAGCATTATTTATGGGGCCGCGAGGTTGTCGATCTGCTGGTCGATTTCGCCTCTGCCAAACTCAGCGCGGTCGAATTCGTCGGGTTGCTCAAGAGTTTGCAGCCTCGTCTCTACTCGATTTCGTCGAGCCTCAAAGCGTTTCCGAACCAGGTGCATCTAACCGTGGCCGCCGTGCGCTATGAGAGCTTCGGACGCAAGCGCAAGGGCGTCTGCTCGACGTTTCTCGCGGATCGGGCAAACGGCGCGGTCCCGGTCTTCATCCAAACCTCGCACAGCTTCCGTACGCCGCGGGACGGCGGCACGCCGATGATCATGGTCGGCCCCGGCACCGGCGTGGCGCCGTTCCGCGCGTTCCTGCATGACCGGCGCGCGACCGGGGCGAAAGGCGTCAACTGGCTTTTCTTCGGGGAGCAGCGGGCGGCGACAGACTTTTTCTACCGGGACGAATTCGACGCGATGCTCGCGGACGGACATCTCACAAAACTCAGCACGGCGTTTTCCCGCGACCAGGCGGAGAAGGTTTACGTGCAGCATCGGATGCTGGAACATGCTGCGGATCTCTGGAAATGGTTGCAGGACGGCGCCCACTTTTATGTGTGCGGAGACGCCACCCGCATGGCGAAGGACGTGGACGCCGCATTGCACAGCGTCATCGAAACCGCAGGCGGCCTGAGCAGGGATGACGCGGAGGCTTACGTGCAAAAATTGAAGACCGACAAGCGCTACCAACGGGACGTTTACTAACGGTGCCTGCCACACAAGATTTCAGCGAATCGCGCACGCTCATCGACGACCTGCTGGCCGAGCAGCAGACAATGACGGCGGCGGCTAAATTCTCGCGTTTGCACGAACGTCATCAGCTCCCCGCGCAAGCCAGATACTACCGCGACCTCATCCCGCTGGAGCGTCCGCGCGACGGGGAGCAGTATGCCTTTGCGGTCGATCTGGATGGCTGCACGGGGTGCAAGGCGTGCGTCACGGCATGCCATAATTTGAACGGCCTCGACGATGACGAGACATGGCGCGAAGTAGGCGTCCTTTTTGGAGGGACGGTTCTCGAACCGGTGCAGCAGACGGTGACGACGGCGTGCCACCACTGCGTTGACCCGGCGTGCATGAACGGCTGCCCGGTGCTCGCGTACGAAAAGGATCCCGTGACCGGCATCGTGCGGCATTTGGACGACCAGTGCATCGGCTGTCAATACTGCATTTTGAAATGCCCCTACGATGTGCCGAAGTATTCCAAAAAACGCGGCATCGTGCGGAAGTGCGACATGTGTTCCTCTCGGCTGGCGGTCAACGAAGCGCCCGCCTGCGTGCAGGCATGCCCGAACGAGGCGATCCGAATCGAAGTCGTGAACAAAGCGGAGATGGTGCGGGAAGCGGCGCTCGGGAAATTTCTGCCCGACTCGCCGGACCCGGCTTACACAAAGCCGACTACACTTTATCGAACCAAAAGAAAATTCCCGGCAAACATGCAGGGGGGCGATTATTTCCACGTGAAGCCGGAGCACTCGCATCCGGCGCTTGTGGTGATGCTGGTGCTCACGCAATTATCGGTCGGCGCGTTCGGCATGGCGGTGCTTTTGCGAACGGTGTTTTCCGCGCCGCTGGTGGCGCGGTTCACGCCCTTTCACTCGCTGGTCGCGCTCGCGCTCGGGCTTCTGGCGCTGGGCGCGAGCACGATGCATCTGGGCCGGCCCCTCTACGCTTGGAGGGCTTTTGTGGGATTGCGCACATCGTGGTTGAGCCGCGAGATCATGGCTTTCGGCGGTTTCGCGGCACTGGCGAGCCTCTATGCGGGGTCCTTCTGGCTCTCGCTCTTCGCGAAAACCGCGGGCCTTGCCATTCCCGGCATGTGGGCTTTGCCGATCGCGCAGCGAGCATCGGGGATACTTGTCGTCTTCAGTGGGATTATCGGCATCGCTTGTTCCGCGATGATTTATCATGATACCCAGCGGAAGTTTTGGTCGGACGCGAGGACATTCCTGAAATTCTTCGGAACCGCGGCGCTGCTCGGACCCGCGACAATCCTCTTCACTATGACGGCGCAGACGCTGTGGTTCACGACTGCCCGGCATGACCCGGCCTTTCGCGAAATCTGTTCCTTGCTCGCAGCGGCCGTCCTGGCAGTAAGCGCCATGAAGCTGGCATGGGAGCTTTCGATCTTTGTGCATCTGCGCGACCCTGAGTTCTCGCTGATGAAGCGTACGGCGCTTTTGATGCGAGGCGAACTGAAAGCGATAACGCTGGCGCGGTTTATCTTTGCCTTTATGGGGGGCATGGCTCTGCCGCTGGCCGTCCTGCTTGGCATGACGGAGCCTGCGTTCGCGCTGGCCGTCATGCCGCTCTGTTTGCTCGGGGAGTTGCTGGAGCGCTCTCTGTTTTTCACGGCGGTTATTCCGCCGAAGATGCCTGGCGGGGTGGCTGCATGAAAGATCATCCGCTCATAAAAAAGATCGGCTCGTTGATTCGCGCGCACGATGGCGCGCTGACGCAAGACCTTGTGCAGCATCCAGGCGAATTCGGCCTGGGCAAAGTCCCGGCCCGGCTGATGCCCGACGACACCACCACGACGATCTGCGGCTTCTGTTCGACCGGTTGCGGATTGAACGTTCATCTCAAGAATGGAGAAGCGATCAATCTCACCCCGACGACGGATTATCCGGTAAACCTCGGCATGGCTTGCCCGAAAGGGTGGGAGGCGTTGACGCCCTTGCGCTCAGCGGACCGGGCGACGACGCCCTATCTTCGAAATACGAGCGGAACGCTGGAGCCTGTGGATTGGGACACGGCGCTTCAAGTTTTCACGGTTCGGTTCAAGGCGATCCAGGACCAGCATGGCAAGGAGTCCATCGCATTCTTGAGCACTGGGCAGATTTGCACCGAAGAGATGGCGCTTCTTGGCGCGCTCGCCAAATTCGGCATGGGGATGCTGCACGGCGACGGGAATACGCGGCAGTGCATGGCCACGGCGGTAACGGCCTATAAACAGTCCTTCGGCTTTGACGCTCCCCCTTATACCTACGCGGATTTCGAAGAGTCGGACGTGCTCGTCTTCGTCGGCTCGAACCTCTGCATCGCGCACCCAATCATGTGGGAGCGTGTCTGCCGGAACAAAAATAATCCCGAAATCATCGTCGTCGATCCCCGTAAAACGGAAACGGCGATGGCGGCGACGCAACATTACGCAATAACGCCGAAGTCCGATCTCACGCTGCTTTACGGGCTCGCAAATATTCTCATCGCGAGTGGCTGGATCGATCTGGATTATATTGAAAAACATACAAGCGGATTCGAGGAATTCGTCCGATTCGTCACGCGGTTTACATCCGATACCGTAAGCGCGGCGACAGGGATCAGTGTCGAAAATCTGTGGCGTTTCGCCGATACGATTCATCGGGGGAAACGGGTCTCGTTTTGGTGGACGATGGGTGTGAATCAGGGGCACGAGGCCACACGCACGGCGCAGGCGATCATCAATCTCGCCCTGATGACGGGAAACCTCGGACGTCCCGGCACGGGCGCCAATTCCGTCACGGGCCAGTGCAACGCGATGGGCTCCCGCCTCTTCAGCAACACGACGAATATGCTCGGCGGTCACGATTTTCTGAATGAAGCGCATCGGAAAAAGGTCGCGGCGGTGCTGGGCATCGACGTGGGTTGTGTGCCCTCGCAAAACTCATGGGCGTATGACCAGATCATCGATGGAATCGAAAGCGACAAGATCAAGGGGCTGTGGATCATCGCAACGAATACTTCGCATTCGTGGATCAATCAGCGATCATTCAACGAACTGACGAAGAAGCTCGATTTTCTTGTCGTGCAGGATATGTATTACACGACCGAAACGGCGCAGCGCGCGCACCTTGTGTTGCCCGCGGCCGGGTGGGGTGAGAAGGAGGGGACATTCATCAACTCGGAACGGCGTCATGGTTTGGTCAAAAAGGTTTCGCGGGCGCCGGGGCAGGCGCTGTCGGACTTTAACATCTTCAAACTCGTTGCTCAGTATTGGGGCTGCGGCGACATGTTTGCGCGCTGGTCTTCGCCTGAGGAGGCATTCCAGATCATGAAAGAGCTTTCGCGGGGGCAGCCCTGCGATATCACCGGCATCGACGACTATCTCATGCTGGACCGCGCCGGCGGCGTGCAATGGCCGTGGAGCGGCGAATCCACTTCCGCAAATGCCGGGGCCGTAAACGAGGAGCGGGCGCTCCCAGGACAGGAACGGCGGCTCTTTGAGGACGGCGCCTACTTCCATGCGGATGCCAGGGCACGGTTTCTCTTCTCCGAGCCATGCGAGGCGCCGGAGCCGGTCGACGATGAATATCCCTTTACGCTGCTCACGGGACGCGGCACTTCCTCCCAGTGGCACACGCAGACGCGCACTGCGAAATCGGCGGTGTTGCGGAAGCTCTACCCCGAGAACGCCTACGTCGAAATCAATCCCCTGGACGCGGAGCGGCTGGGCATCGCTTCCGGCACGCTGGTGGCCGTCGTGTCGCGGCGGGCGCGCGTCGAAGCGAGTGCTTTTATTGCAATGACCGTCCAAAAGGGCCAGGTTTTCATGCCGATGCACTATGCCGTGACCAATGAACTCACGTTTCCATCGTTCGATCCGTTCTCGCGCCAGCCCAACTACAAAGCCTGCGCGGTGCGGGTAGAAAAAGCGTGACGCCCAAACGCCCGCATGCATAACTCCCCCGCCCCTCTTGATGCTGTTTCGCGTCCCGTGGATTACCTGCGTATTTCCATCACGGATCGGTGCAATGAGCGGTGCCTTTATTGCCTGCCAGAGGGTTTCACGGCATGGACGGAGCGCGAGGAAATCCTAACCTATGAGGAATTGCTGCACGTTGCGCGGGCCGCGACGGCGCTCGGTTTCCGCAAATTCCGCGTCACCGGCGGCGAGCCGTTGGTGCGGCGAAACGCGAGTGACTTCCTGGCCGCCCTGATCGCGCAGCCGGGAGTCGAACACGTCGGCCTCTCGACCAATGGCATCCGGCTTTCCGCCTCTGCGCGTGCGCTCGCTGAAGCCGGGTTGCGCAGCGCGAACATCAGCCTCGACGCGGTTGAGCCGGCGATTTATCGGCGCATTACAGGCGGCAATGTGCGAGAAGTCATCGCCGGCATCGAAGCGGCGCAGGCCGCCGGTATTTCGACGATCAAGCTGAACGCCGTGCTCATTCGTGGTGTAAATGAAAATCAAATCTGGCCGCTCGTGCAATTTGCCGCGAGCCGCGAGTTGATTCTGCGCTTCATCGAATTGATGCCGGTCAGTCTTACAAGCGTGCTGAACGAGGAAAACTTTTTCCCGGTCGGCGAAGCAAAGAAAGCCGTCGCCAGCCGGACGGCGATGATTCCGGACCTCACGCGCCATGGAAACGGCCCCGCGGCCTACTACCGGCTGCCGGAATTATCGGCGACAGTCGGTTTTATCGGCGCGCTCACCGATCTTCATTTTTGTGAAACGTGCAATAAAATGCGCCTCACTGCGGATGGAAGCATTCGCCCATGCCTCGGGAATCACGGAGAGATCGACCTCAAGCCGGCGTTGCGACCTCGCGCGGATGCAGCACGGCTGCGGAAGTTATTTTTGCAAGCGTTGCGCGACAAGCCGCGCGAGCATAGTTTTCGAGACCGGTATCAGCCGAACCGGGTAATGACGGCCATCGGCGGCTGACGAATCATTTTTTATGAAGGTCAAGTTTTTTGCCCAACTGCGTACAGTCACGGGTCTGGATGAATGCGATTTGGCGGTACGCGAACCGCTGAACGCCGAGCAATTGTGGAAGCTGCTCGATTCAAAATTTCCGGGCTTGTCGCGATGGCAAGCAGCGACACGGATTGCACGCAACATGACTTACGTCGATGAAGGAACCCATCTGCATGATGGCGATGAAATCGCGCTGATCCCGCCCGTCTCCGGTGGCTGAAGATGATGCCTCGTATATCCATTGAAATAAAAAATCGTCCCCTCGGATCGGCTCCCGCGCCCGTCGGCGACTGCGGAGCTGTCGTGGATTTCCGCGGCGTAGTGCGCGGCGAGGAAGATGGGAAGCCGATCTCCGCTCTCGAGTATCACGCTTATCAACCAATGGCCGAACGTGAGATGAACCGGATCGTGCGCGAATTGACGGACGAGTTTGCGTGCTTCGATGTTTACATCGCGCATCGCGTCGGTATTGTGCCGGCCGGCGAAGCGGCGATCCTCGTGCGAGTTGCAGCCCGGCACCGCGGACCGGCATTTTGCTTCCTTCCAGAGTTTATGGACCGCCTCAAAATCGACGTGCCGATTTGGAAGGTTCGCTCCATCCCCGCAGGGGTGGTCTCCCCAACATGATTTCCGTTGCGGAGACCGCGACGCTCATTCTATCGAAAGCCTTGGCGCTGGATGTGGAACGAGTCCCGCTCGCTTCGGCGCTTCACCGCGTTTTGCGCGAAGACATCGTGGCGGATTTGGACTCGCCGCGCTTCGACTGCTCGGCAATGGACGGTTACGCTCTCCGAACTGTCGATATGGCCGGACGCTTGAGGATTACCGGTGAGATTCCGGCGGGGCACGACAGCGATTTAAGGATCGGCAGCGGCGAATGCGCGCGCATATTCACCGGCGGGCGAGTTCCATCCGGCGCGGATCGCGTGGTGATGCAGGAGGATGTCGAGGTCGAAGGGGAATTCATTCGCATCAAAGGCGGGAGCATCGCTACGCATGTGCGCCGAAAAGGCGAGAATTACAGGGGGGGCGATGTGCTCGTGCGCGCCGGACAGCGCCTGCGCGCGGCGGAACTCGCGACGCTGGCAAATTGCGGCGTCTCCGTTCCGCTTGTGACGCGGCGGGCGCGCGTCGTCCACTTCGTCACCGGAGACGAAGTGGTCGCCCCCGAACAGACGCCAACAGGCGCACAGGTGCGGGACTGCAATTCGATCCTGATTTCCTCGTTGCTGGCTGAACAGGGCGCCCGGCTTGTCGTGCAGCAGCTCCTTGGCGATTCCCTCGAAGAGCAACACGATGCGCTCGCAGCCCAGGATTTCGATGTGGCGTTCATCTCAGGCGGAGCCAGCGTGGGAGACTACGATTTTACACGTCCCGTGCTGAAGGCAGCCGGTTTCTCGATCCATGCGGAGAAGGTGAATCTGCGTCCCGGCAAACCGCTTGTGTTCGCCACGCGCGGCAGGCAACTCGCGTTCGGGCTGCCAGGAAATCCCGTTTCGCACTGGGTCATCTTCCAGCTTTTTCTTGTACCGCTCTTCGAGAAATTGCGCGGGTGCATCGCGAGAAACGCCTGGCGGCGGGGCCGTTTCCAAAAGGACTTCGCGGCTGCTCCGAATGCGCGCGAAACGTATTGGCCGGCCTCGGCAGAATTCGAGGAGGGGGAATACAGACTGCGACCGCTGCGGTTTGTGAGCTCGGGGGACATCGCCGGGCTTGCCGGGGCGAATGCGCTCGTTAAGATCGCGCCGAACCGCGAGTGTATCGGCGAGACGGAAACGGCGGACTTTTTATTGTGCGAACCATGAAGACATCCGGTGGAAAGACGGGCAAGGCCGGGTTCTCCCATCTCACGGCTTCGGGCGAGGCGCGCATGGTGAATGTCGCGCATAAGCCGGAGCAGCTTCGCCGCGCGGTGGCGACCGGGTTTCTCCGCTGCGGGAGCGCGACGATTTCGTTATTATTAAAGAAGCGCTCGCTGCCGAAAGGCGACGTGTTGACCGTCGCGAAGATCGCCGGCATCCAGGCGGCGAAGAGCACGAGTGTGCTGATCCCCCTTTGCCACCCATTGGCGCTGCACTGGGTCGAAGTTGCTTTTGAAATCGAAGCGGACGGTGTGCGGATCGAGGCAAGCGCGGAAACCACGGGCAAGACAGGTGTTGAAATGGAAGCCCTTACTGCGGTCTGCGTGGCGGCGCTGACGATCTATGACATGTGCAAAGCGGTGGATAAGTCGATGGTGATCGAAGCCGTGCGGCTTGCCAGCAAAACCAAGTCGTGAAAATCGCGCGCGTCACCTTGAGCGATCGCGCCACGGAAGGCGTCTATGAAGACGCGAGCGGGCCTGAGATCGAGCGCGTCGTGCAGCAGCTTTTCGCGGACGACATCGAATGGCATCGGGCGCTGTTGAGGGACGAACGGCGGGACATTGAAGAGGCATTGCGCCGCTTTGCGGATGAAGTGCGGTGCCCGCTCATCCTGACGACGGGCGGGACGGGGCCGTCGACGCGCGATGTGACCCCGGAGGCTACCCGCGCGGTATTGGAAAAGGAGTTGCCGGGGTTTGGGGAACTGATGCGAATGCAGAGCTATGCCAAAGTGAAGACCGCGATTCTCTCTCGCGCGACGGCTGGCATTCGAGGCGCCAGCCTGATAATCAATCTTCCAGGACGCCCCAGCGCCATCGCGGAATGTCTGCCTTTGATCGCGCCCGCCATTTGCGAGGCAGTGGAACACCTGACAGGGGTGCGGCCGATTTTGAGATGAAGCGCTACGGACTGGGTTTGATTTTTATGTGCCTTGTCGCTGTTCCCCTCACGAATGCCGCTGAGCTGACCGTCTTTGCGGCGGCAAGCTTGATGGACGTGCTCCACGAAATCGGCGCGCGTTGGGAACAGGCCAGCGGTAACAAGGCGGTATTCAACTTCGCGAGTTCGAGCACGCTCGAGCGGCAGGTAAGCGCGGGCGCGCCGGCGGATGTTTTCCTGTCCGCGGACGAGGCGAAAATGGATCAACTCGCGAAGCAGGATTTGATACTGCCCGGCACGCGCGAAACCATTTTGTCGAATACACTGGTAGTCGTCGTGCGCAAGAAGAGCCTGCTTTCACTCACGAAGGCCGCCGATATCGCCCAAGTTTCCTCACTGGCTCTCGCCGAGCCGGAGACGGTGCCCGCGGGCATCTATGCGCGGGAATATCTCGAAAAAATCGGCTTCTGGGACGCCTTGAAGAGCAAGGTCATTCCCACTGAGAACGTGCGGGCCGCGCTCGCGGCGGTGGAGGCCGGGAATGCGGACGCGGGGATCGTTTACAAGACCGACGAAGAAACCTCCAAAGACTTGAAGATCGCCTGGGAAGTGCCCGCGAGCGAAGGCCCGAAGATTTCCTACGCCGTCGCGATCATGCGGGCGACCAGCCAGCCCGAACTGGCGAGAAAATTTCTCGCCTGGCTCTCTTCACCTGGGGCGAAGGAATCGTTTAGAAAATACGGATTCCTTCTGCCGGGCGGGCATGATTAGGCCTGACGAATGGCAGGTCCTCCGCCTCACGGTGGTGCTGGCGGCGCTGAGCAACCTGCTGATTCTCGCGCCGGGACTGGCGCTCGCATGGGTGCTGGCGCGAGGAGATTGGCGCGGGAAATCGGTGGTCGAAACGATCGTGACGCTCCCGCTTGCCATGCCGCCGGTGGCCACGGGATTGATATTGCTGAAGCTGCTGGGGCGGCGGGGAATGATCGGCGAATTTCTGCACGAAATCGTTCATTTCGACATCGCGTTCACCTGGCGCGCGGTGGTGATCGCCATGGCCGTGATGTCGTTCCCCCTGCTCGTTCGCACATGTCGCACCGCCTTTGCGCAGGTAGATCCGCGTCTGGAGCAAATCGCGCGCACGCTGGGAGCGAGTGATCCGCGCGTTTTTTTCACGATAACGCTGCCGCTCGCCCGGCGTGGAGTCGTGGCGGGAAGCCTGCTGGCCTTTGCCCGGGCGCTTGGAGAATTCGGCGCGACCATCATGGTGGCCGGCAACATTCCAGGTCGCACTTCCACGCTGCCGCTTGCGATCTATCACCTCGTGCAATTGGGGCAGGACGCACAGGCTTATCGCATGATGCTGATCTCGATTCTGATCACTTTCGCCGCCGTATGGTTCGGCGAAAAACTTGTCCCGCGCGGGAAAGAAGCCGGGCCATGAGCCTAGTCGTGAAAGTCGATGCGGCATGGCCGGGATTCCGTTTGCGGATCGATTTCGCGGCTGAGCACGGGATGACCGGAGTTTTCGGACGCTCGGGCGCCGGGAAGACTTCGTTGCTTGATGTGGTCGCGGGCATCCGCAAGCCGTTGCAGGCATTCGTAAAGCTGAATGGGTATGTGCTTACCGATACCGCCGGGGGAATCTTTGTTCCGGTGCGGCGAAGGCGAATCGGGTACGTGTCGCAGAATCTCTCGCTCTTCCCGCATTTGTCGGTGCGGCGGAACTTGCTCTACGGCTCTTCCGACGGAGAGGGCGGGGAGCCTTTCTCGCTGGCCCACGTCACAAAACTGCTCGAAATCGCGCCGCTCATCGAGCGTGAGATCACTCATCTCTCCGGCGGTGAATTGCAGCGCGTGGCGCTGGCGCGAGTGCTCTTGAGCCGGCCGCGTTTGCTCCTGCTCGATGAGCCGCTCGCCAACCTGGATGCAGGTTTGAAGGCGAAGATCATTCCTTTTTTGCGCGGGATCCGGGACGAGTTCGGAATTCCGACTCTCTACGTTTCTCATGATCCGATGGAGATGGTAGCGCTTTGCCAGAACGTGCTCGTCATCGAGCGCGGCGAAGGCTGGCAACTCCGCACGCCAGAGGAAATGTTCGAACAGCGCACAGAGACGGTTTATCGGCTCCGTGGGGATTTATAACGCCCTAAATCCGGCGAGATCGGCAGGAGTGTTGACGTTGAAAAAAAGTGCGCGCTCGCCAGCCGCCATCAGCCGCTCCCGCACGAGACCGCTCGCGACAGCACGCGAGACGAATCCTTGCAACGAGCGAGCGCGTTGGGCGAGGCACTCCTCCGCAAGGGCCAGCGCAGCCGCGGGATAGGCCGCCGCCAGCGGCTCATACCGTTCGCCGATTTTCGGCACGACGCCGGTGTCCGCTCCCGCGGATTCGACAAGCATCCTCAGAAAAGCGGATGTCATCGACGGCATGTCCACGGCTAGCACCACGATGAGCGGGTACGTAGCGCGGCGCAGGACTGAAACAAGACCGCCGAGCGGCCCGCAAGCAGGCCGCTCGTCTTCGACGACGACCAAACCGGCGTCACGCCAGTCCGGGCGGTCCGGTCCTGAAACAATGACTTCATCCACCCCTGTCTTGCGCAGAATCGCGATTTGCCTTTGCCAAAGCGACTCTCCGCCCACGAGCATGTCCGCTTTATCCAAACCCATCCGGCGCGACTGTCCACCCGCGAGAAGTGCGCCGCTGCATTTCATCGAACTTCGAGTATGCCGTCCGTAAGGATTTGCGCGCGCAACCCGCCGAGGCCCATCAGCCACTCCTCCGCGCCGGGACAGACGGCTTCATTCATCCAATAGCACGGGGTGCATTCACCCGTGCCTTGGAACCGCACGCCGCCGATTTCGAACGGGACGCCGATCCATTCGTTTAAATCGACGCCGCTGAGGATCACGTTGCGGCGGAAAACGCTCGGTGGTTTCTCCTCTTTTGGAAGGTTGAACTCAGTGAGCAAGCGTTCGTAAACTTCCGCTGAAAAAAACGTGATCTGCCCTTTGTAATCCTTTTTGAAATCAAAAAAACGATCGCCCTTGATTCCCAGTCCTGCAAGGCACTCGATGCGGTCCATTTCAACCATGGGCACCTCTCCAGGGGGCAGGCCATGATGTCCAAAAAAATTGTGCGCTGGAGAAATGTAGAGATGGCGAATTTGGATCACGGGATTTGATTTTGAACACGCTGGATGAGAGGACAAAAACAATGGTACGTTATATCACTTCGGATAGAACGATCAAGATTCAGCCGCGCCAATCTGAAATACCGCCTGCCCCCGCAGAGACGGAGGGCGTGATGGCTCATTATCGCTTTGATCTCTTCAATCCTGCTTCTTGGTCATGGTTCCTTTCGGTTTTTAGGCTTCTTGGTCGAAACCACCCGAATACCATGACCCTTTCTTTTTGCAGAGAATTTAGGACACTACCTTTGCGGCGGCCCCGAAGCGTATGGTGGAACCCGGCCAACCGAAAGACCGCCGCGGTTCCGCGCCACCGCGAGATCAAATCCCACAGCATGGGCTGTTTGCAAGGCGCTGGAGATTTTGAAGCCTTGAGATGCGCAACAGTCGGAATCGACTCCCTTTTACGCCGCGAGTTGCAGCAGGAGAATGCCTGAACCGATGAGGGTGATGGCGAACCACTGCCAGGATGTAAGCGTCGATTTGAAAAGGACGCACGAGAACAATTGAAGGAAGAAGAACCCGCCTCCGAAACAGAGCGCGTAGATGATGTTCGGGTTGTTATTCCTGAGGGCAAGCGTCAGGAAAACGGTGCAGAAAAATCCGATGACATTGCCGGCAATGAACCAGCCGAGGCTCGGGGCGGACCGGCCCTCGACCATCTTGAAACAAAGGTTCGCGCTCACCTGAGCGAGCACGAAGCCGAGGCAAAGAAGCGTGGTTCTCAAGAACTGGAGCGTGTCATGAACTTTTGGCCCGCTCTTGGTTGTAGAGGCGGCTGTGCCAGCCGCCTGGAGCGCGGGTAGGAAAGTCGGTAGGCGGCTGGCACAGCCGCCTCTACAACGACAACGACGTCGCTCAGGGAGAGCGGCCAAAAGTGCATGACCCCTCTAGGAAGCCGCGAGCGGCTCGCCTTTGCGCGAACGCATGAACTGGAAGAACTCGAGGCCTTCGCGCAGACGGCGCTGCATCACGTGGGCGTCCTGGAGCATCGTCCAGAGGATGCGCGCGATGGGGCGCGGACGGAAGTAGTAGGACTTGTAGAACTTCTCGACGTATTCGAATATCTGGTCGCGGTCCAAGCCGTCGTATTGCAGGACGGCGGTCTGCTGGCCCCTGGCGTCGGTCAATTCGACGGGGCCGCTGAACCAGTTGTTCTCTTTCGCCTGCTTGTAAAGCTCCGTGCCGGGATACGGCGCGGCCAGGCTCACTTGAAGCGAGAACGGGTCGATCTCCTTGGCGTACTCGATGGTCTCGCGGATCGTCTGGTGCGTTTCGCCCGGCAGCCCGAGGATGAACGTCCCGTGGATGGCGATGCCGAGCTTCTTGCAGTTCTTCGTGAACTCGCGGGCTTGCTCCAGCCGGACGCCCTTCTTGATGTTGTCGAGTATTTTCTGGTTGCCGCTCTCGTAGCCGACCAGGAGGAGGCGCAGGCCGTTGTCGCGCATGACCTTGAGGGTCTCGTAGCTGACATTGGCGCGGGCGTTGCAACTCCACATGATGCCGAGTTGCCCGAGCTTCACCGCGATCTCGCGGGTGCGGACGGGGTAGGCCGTGAAGGTGTCGTCGTCGAAAAAGAATTCCTGCACCTGCGGGAAGAGCGACTTGGCGTGTGCCATCTCGCGGTAAACGGCGTCGGCCGATTTGGCGCGGTACTTGTGCCCGCCGACCGTCTGCGGCCAGAGGCAGAAGGTGCATTGCGCGGGGCAGCCCCGCCCCGTGTAGTGCGAGACGTACGGGTATTTCAGATACCCGATGACGTAGTTCTCGACGGTCAGGTCGCGCTTGTAGACATCCATCACGCTCGGCAGGTCGTCGAAGCTCTGGATGAGCTGGCGCTCCTGGTTATGGACGAATTTCCCCTCGCGGCGATACGAGACGCCGTCGACGGATTCCAGGGGTTTCCCCTCGGCGAGTTCCTTGCAGGTAAAGTCAAATTCCTTGCGGCATACGAAGTCGATGGCTTCCGAGGCGCCAAGCGTCTCTTCGGGAAGGACGGCGGCATGGGCGCCGACGAAGCCGACCGCGGTATCCGGCGACTGGTTCTTGATCGCTTCCGCCAGCATGGCGTCGCCGTGCAGGGTCGGGCTGCTCGTGTGGATGACGACAAGTTCGTAGTCGCGCGCAATCTTCAAGACATCGTCCACGGACAGGCCGTCCGGGGGCGCATCAACGAGCCGGCTTCCCTCCACGAGCGCAGCCGGCTGTGCGAGCCACGTCGGATACCAGAATGAGCGGATTTCCCGCTTCGCCTGGTACCGCGAACCCGCCCCGCCATCGAAGCCCTGCCACGAAGGCGGGTTGAGGAATAAAGTCTTTTTGTTTTGCACGGGGTTCTTTTGCACTCTGCCATGGGGCGCGTCAAGTCCTTTCGGACCCTGGCGAGCCGTTCCTAAGGGGTGTCATGCATTTTTTGTCCGCAGGGATGCGTTCTCGTTGCCTGAAGACTGGGAACGGTCCGGCGCTTTGGTATTGCCTCCCTCCAGGCGGCTGGCACAGCCGCCTCTTCAACCCAACCCAAGAGCGGGCAAAGTTCTAGGTGGAGGGCCGCTTGCAGAGATCGGCGTACAAGGCGTGGGTCTGCGCGGCGATGGCCGACCAGCTGAACTTTTCCACGGCGCGCTTTCTGCCCGCTTTGCCGAACCGCTCGCCGAGCGCGGGGTCGGCCATGACCTGGTTGACGCGGGCGGCAAGGTCGCGCGCGAACTGGTCGGGGTTGGTCGGCTCGAAGGGGCTTTCTTTCATCTGCTCGACCGGGACGAGGAACCCGGTCTCCCCGTCGACGACGACTTCCTTTATGCCGCCCACGGCGCTGGCGACGACCGCCGTCTCGCAAGCCATCGCTTCCAGGTTGATGATGCCGAACGGCTCGTAGATCGAGGGGCAGCAAAACACCGAGGCGTGCGAGTAGAACTCGTAGACGGTCTTTTTGTCGACCATCTCCTCGATCCAGAGGATGTCGGGCCGGACTTTGCGGGCGGCCTCGACGGCGGCGGCCATCTCGCGGGCGATCTCCGGCGTATCCGGCGCGCCGGCGCAGAGGACGACCCGGAAGCCGGGGTTCATGTAACGGACGGCGTTGACGAGGTGGACGATGCCCTTCTGCCGGGTGATGCGCCCGACGAACAGGAGAAACGGTACGTTCGGGTCGATGCCGTATCTGGCGAGCGCCGCCGTGGATTCGACCTTTTGGTATTCGGAGAGGTCGATTCCGTTGTGGATGATCTTGATCCGCTCCTCCGGTACGTCGAAAAGCCGGAGCACGTCGGCCTTCGTGTCATTGGAGACGGCGATGACGGCGTCGGCCATCTCGATGGCGGTCTTCTCCAGCCAGCAGGTGAAGTCGTAGCCGCCCGCGAGTTGTTCCCGTTTCCAGGGCCGGAGCGGTTCCAGGGAGTGGACGGTGAGCGCCATCGGGATGCCGTAATTCAACTTCGCGAGGATGCCTCCGAAATGGCTGTACCACGTATGGCAATGGACGACATCGGCGTCGATGGCCGTCGTGTTGAAATCGACGCACCGCCGGATCGCGCCGAAGACCGAGCGCAACGGCTTGGGACAGGTGAAGCCGCCCGCATCCAGGGGAAAGCCCTGGACTTTGAGGTTTTCCAGCGCCTGGGACTGGTCGCCGAACGCGCGGACTTCCACGTCCATGATCTTCGCCAACTCCCGGCTGAGGTAATCGACATGGACGCCCGCGCCGCCATAGACGTGGGGAGGATATTCGTTGGTTAGAAACAAGGTTTTCATCAGGAGTGTTGGATCCAGAATTTAATGAATATGGGGATGATGAGGATGGCGACGATGTTGACGACCTTGATCATGGGATTGATGGCGGGGCCGGCGGTGTCCTTGTACGGGTCGCCCACCGTGTCGCCCGTGACGGAAGCCGCGTGCGCGGGCGATCCTTTGCCGCCGTGGTTGCCTTCCTCGATGTATTTCTTCGCGTTATCCCAGGCGCCGCCGCTCGATGTCATGGCGATGGCGACGAAAAGGCCCGTGACGATGGTGCCCACCAGCACCCCGCCCAGCACCACCGGCCCCAGCGCGGGAATGGCCGCGACCGCGAGGACAAACGCCACCGGCAACAGCGCGGGGACGATCATCTCGCGCAGGGCGGCCTTGGTGACGATGTCCACGCAGGCGCCGTAATCGGGAATATCGTCTCCCGTCAGGATGCCGGGCTTCATCTGAAGCTGGCGGCGCACTTCGCGCACGACCGCGCCCGCGGCCTTGCCGACGGCGTCCATGCTGAAGGCCGTGAAGATAAAGGGAAGTAACCCGCCGATGAAGAGGCCGATGACGACCTCCGGCTGGGTAAGCGAGAACTCCAGCGGCGGGGATACGGCATGCTGCCCGCGGGCGTAGAAGGACTTCAACTCCTCGACATAGGAGCCGAAGAGCACCAGCGCGGCGAGGCCCGCGGAAGCGATGGCATACCCTTTGGTGACGGCCTTCATGGTGTTGCCGACGGCGTCCAACTCGTCGGTGATCGCCCGGACGCTTTTTGGCAAACCGCTCATGACGGCGATGCCGCCCGCGTTGTCCGTGATTGGGCCGAACGCATCCAGGGAGATGATGATGCCCGCCATGGAAAGCATGCTGGTGACGGCGATCGCTATGCCGTAGAGCCCGGCAAAATTGAAACTGAGGAGGATGGCGATGCCGATGAACCCGACCGGGAGGGCCGTGGCGTGCTGCCCGAGCGCCAGCCCGGCGATGATGTTCGTGGCGTGCCCCGTCTCCGAAGCCTTGGCGATATTCCGCACGGGAGAAAAGCTCGTGGAGGTGTAGTAGTTGGTGATGATGACGACAACGCCCGTCATGACCAACCCGACGACGGACGCCTTATAGAGATCGTAGGCGGTGCGCTCGACGCCCGAGATCACGACCGGGTGCGGGAAGAGAATATGGGTGGCGGGCCAATAGAGCGCGGCGGAAATGATGCCGCTGGCCACGACGGCGCCCATGAGAACCACGCCGGGCTTGCCATGGAAGAAGTTCACGTAGAGCACGCCGACGATGGCGCCGAGCACGGAGATGCCTCCCAGAACGAAGGGATAGACGATGGCGGCCGGGAACGCCGAAAGCGTGAGGGCGCCCACCAGGATGGCGCCGATGAGGCTGACGGCGTACGTCTCGAAAACGTCGGCGGCCATGCCCGCGCAATCGCCCACGTTATCGCCGACGTTGTCGGCGATGGTGGCCGGGTTGCGGGGGTCGTCCTCGTCGAGGTTGCTCTCGATCTTGCCGACGAGATCGGCGCCCACGTCGGCCGCCTTGGTGTAGATGCCGCCGCCGAGCCGCGCGAAGACGCTGATGAGACTCGCGCCCAACGCCAGGCCCACAAGGCTGCGGACGGCCTTGTCCTGCCCGAGAAAACTCCGCGCGCCGAGAAAGAAGATGCCCACGGCCAGCAGCGCCAGCCCCACGACGAGCAGCCCCGTGACCGCGCCGCCGTTAAAGGCGACCTTCAGGGCCGCGTGGCGGCTCTCGGAAGCGGCCTGCGTGGTGCGCGTATTGGCGAGGACGGCGACCCGCATCCCGACAAAACCGGCGCCCAGCGAACAGACGGCGCCCACCACGAAGCCGATGCCGGTTGCGACATCCTTGAAGATGAGAAGCAGGACAAACATCACCGCCGCGATGATGCTGATGGTAAAGACCTGGCGGTGGAGATACGCCTTGGCGCCTTCTTCGATAGCCCCGGCGATCTGCTTCATCCGTTCGTTGCCGGGCGAGGAGGCGATGATCGACCGGATAAGGAAAAAGGCGAAGCCGAGGCCCGCCACGGCGAAGACCATCGAGAGAGGGATACCCGTATCGAGGAGGGAAAGAGCGGCGAACATAGGGGGGAAAATAGGACGGGAGTCTAGTTATTTTCAACCGCCTAGCAACCTTTAAATCGGTGGAAACGCGGGAAATACGGCTTATGAATACCCCAGTGTCCGAAAAGCCCGAGATCGCCCTCGTCCCGGCGGGAGACTTCGCCCAGCAGCGGCGGACGCCGGTCGGCAAGGTCCCCCGGACGTTCGCCGCTTTCCGCCACCGGAACTACCGGTTCTTCTTCGCGGGGCAGCTCGTCTCGCTCGTCGGCACATGGATGCAGATGGTCGCGGAAGGGTGGCTCGTCTACCAGTTGAGCAATTCGAGCTTCACCCTCGGCTTCATCCGGTTCCTGAATACGATCCCCTTCACCGTGCTCACCCTCATCGGCGGCGCCGTCGCGGACCGGCTGGACAAACGCCGCATCCTCCTGGCCACGCAGACGGTTTCCATGGTTCTGGCCTTTGTGCTGGCGGGCCTGGTCTATACCGGCGTTGTGAAGGTCTGGCACGTTGCGGTGCTGGCCTTCCTGCTCGGCATGGCCAACGCGTTCGACGTGCCCGCCCGGCAAAGCTTTGTGGTGGACATGGTCGGCAAGGAGGACTTGATGAACGCCATCGCCCTGAACGCCTCCATGTTCAACGGCGCGCGCGTCTTCGGGCCGGCGCTGGCGGGCATATTGATCGGCTTGTTCGGCGTGGCGGGTTGTTTCTCGCTGAACGGGCTGTCGTTCATGGCCGTCATAGCGGGGTATCTGGCCATGCGCCTCCCGGAGAGGGCGGCGCCAACCGGGCCGCAAGCGTCCATCCGCGCGGCGACGGTCGAGGCGCTGAAGTTCGTCGCCGAAAACCGCATCCTTCGGGCCGTCATGTTGCTGGTGGCGATCGTGAGTCTCTTCGGCTGGCCGTACTCGGTGTTGATGCCCGTCTTCGCGCGGGACGTCCTGCACGTCGGCGCGACCGGTTACGGCTACCTCATGGCCGCCAACGGGGTCGGCGCATTGGCGGGAGCGCTGACCCTCGCCTCGCTGGGCGGGCAGGTCAAAAGGCGCACCCTGGTCTTCGTCGGCGTCTTCGGCTTCAGCCTCATGACGTTCCTCTTCGCGTTATCCAGGAACGTCTGGCTTTCCGGAGCGGCGCTGGCGTGCGCGGGCTGGTTCATGATCGTCTTCTTCGCCACGGCGAACACCTCCGTGCAAATCCGCTCGCCCGACCTGCTCCGGGGGCGGATAATGGGCGTTTACTCGCTCAGCTTCATCGGGCTGAGCCCCGTCGGCAGCCTGCTGGCGGGCGCCGTGGCCCATGCCACTTCGGCGCCGTTCGCCATTTCGGCGGGCGCGGTCATCTGCGCCCTCGCGGCGTTCGTCACCCTGCGCGTCGTCCCGCCGCAAACGCCCGCCGAAGTCGCCGCGGAGGCCCTGACCATGCACCCGTGACCGCCCGCCGGTTATCTTGGAACGGTCTTTAAATACGTGCCGAAGCCGATGACGATGGTCGATAGAATAAGCGTCCCGATGCCGCCGGCGATGAGCAGGTGCGCCTTCTTGCTCGCGCCTTTCCACTCAAGGAATATCCATCCCCACATGGTGCTGAAGATGATGATGCTCGCCATGTGGAGCGTCCAGCTGGCGAAGCCGAATTTCCCCATCTGCGTCTCGCCCATCGTGTAGAAGAAGAACTGGAAATACCAGGTGGCGCCCGCTAGCGCGGAGAAAAAGTAGTTGCCCAGGCGCGGCACGCGGAGATCGCCGGGATCGACCCGCGCCGGATGCTCGGGCGCGGCTTCGCTGACGAGGTCGGACGCCGCGTCGGCATGCTCGCCTCCCGTGGCGGTGAGGCCGGCATGTTCCGGCCGCGCCGTGGGGCTGAGGTATTGGTAAGCCGAGCCGTTCTTGATGTTGAGATAGACGCACCAGATGAAATTGGTCGTGAACCCGCCGAACAGGACGACGACCAGTTTGGGAAGGCCCGTCCAAAGCGTCGAGGTCCCCGCGGCGGCCGAGGCCACGCCGATGGGCTCGCCCGCCGTGAGACCAAAGGAGAAACACGCGCTCATGACTCCCGAGAACGTCGCGATGAGGATGCCCTTGGTGAAGTCGAACTCCGCGATGGTCTTTTTCTTTTCGGCCTCCGGCATCTCGCGTTCTTTCGTAAGCCCGGCGAGCGCCGCGATGAAGATGCCCAGCAGGCAAACCCCCACCCCCGCCAGCGTGATCTGGCCCGGCAGGGTGGATGCGATCTGCACGATGGTTTCCGGCGCCGGCACGGACGGGAGGAACGTCTTGAAAATCGGCGGCAGCAGCGTGCCGAGCGCCGCGCAATACCCCAGCGCCACGCCCATTCCCAGCGACATGCCGAGATAGCGCATCGTCAACCCGAAGGTAAGCCCGCCCATCCCCCACAGGGCTCCGAAGAAATAGGTCCACCAAAGCGTGTTCGCCGTCTGCGCCAGCAACACGCCAACGAGACCTTTGGTCAGCAAGAGCGCCAGCAGCCACGGGCAGATGATCCACGAAAAAAATCCGCCCACGAGCCAGTAGGTCTCCCACGACCATTTTTTAACCCCCTTGTAAGGCACATAAAAGCTGCCCGAGGCAAGGCCGCCGAGCCAATGGAAGAAAACTCCGAGGAACGGGTTGGGGGTCATAACAGAGGGAGTGTTATCGGATTCCCGTCCTAGAGAAAGCGATTTTACCGCTTCATTGGCGGCCCGCGCCCTGCCATACTTCCTGAATGAAGACCCCGCCTGCCGTCTTTTGCGCGTCGATCTGCCTCCTCTTCTGCCGGGAGGCTCGCGCACAGGTTTACGCGCCGGACACCGAATACCATGACCGCAGCCAGCGGCGCTTCGCCGTGGAGATGGCGCGCGTCGAAGCGTGGCGCGAGAAATCCACCGCGGCCGAGATTACGTATGAAGTCACTTCCGCGCCCGGCGGCAAGACGGAGTGGAAAATTCATTGGCTGGACGCGGCGGGAAAACCCGTGCGCGACTTCGCTATTTCTTATGACGAAAAGGCGCTCGTATCCGGCCCAGCCTTTTATCGCGGGATAAGCGCTTCTTTTCTGGGCGCGCCGTCATCCAAACGCATATCCGAAAAGGAACTCGCCGGGAACTTCTGGGCCGGGGCGGAGATGGGGGGCGTTTCGAGAATGGAAAGCGTGCGGGCGGCGTTCGCGCTGAAACCCGCGGACGGCGCCGGCGCGGCAAAGCTGGCGGGCCTCCTCCTGCAGGCGGCCGCGCCCAGCCTCGGCGGCGGCGTTTCCCTGGATTCCACGCTGCTGGCGCGCTCGGCGGCGTGGCTGTGCGTCGCGGAATCGCTCCTGGACAAACCGCCAAGGCAAACCGACGCGCTATGGGCGCCGATCCTGTTTCTTTCAAAACGCGAGAACGCGGCGAAGGAGATATGGGAAAAGGCGGGCGTTCACCCGGACACGGCCGCCGCGAAGTGGTGGGGCTTCCTGCTTTCCCAGCCCGGCTCCTACGCGGCTTTTCTTTCCTGCGCCGAGCCCGCGAACCGCAAGTTCGCCATGGCCATGCTCGCCTATGAATCGACGGTGCGCGGAGAGGAAATGAGCGTGCCGGACTCCGTGCGGCTGATCTTCAAGAATGACGCCTCCGTCGCGGCGCTGCACGATTACGGGCCGTTCTTCGCGCACTGCACAGGCGTCGACGGCGGAAATATGGCGGATGGCGCGTGGCCGGTTTATTCCCGCGAGGCGTGGTTGCAATGTTTGCGCGAGTTCAAACCGGAGCCGCTGGATTTCCAGGGTTACAAGGACGCCCTCGCGCGATGCGGCCAGGCGGAGGCTCAAAGCAGCCAGGAAGACCCGAGCCTGGCGGGCCTGGCCGAGGCCGCGCCGCTCATCAATCTCGGCTTCAGCGAAGGGACAGGGAAGCTGACCCCGGCAGGCATCGTCACCGCGCGGGACTTGCTGAACTTCGGCTGGGAGATGAACGGCGCGCAGATGGGCGCGCGCTGGGAGTTCGTTCTTTACGATTGGGGCATCCAGGAGCAGGCGGAGGCGATAGCCAAAAGCGTACTCGGCGCAATTGACGGCGCGGAAGCTTTCCTGATTCGGAGCCCTTACCATTTCCAGGCCAGGCGGCCGCCCGAGAACTGGAAATTCATCCAGCGGACCAGAGTCAAGGATTTCAGCCGCTTGCAAGAGATCGAGCCGCTGACGGGCACGTGGGTCGTTCCTACGAGAACCTTCAGTCCGGACAAAGGGACGGCCGCGATCCTCTGGATGCGCCGGTGCTGGTTGCGCCCGCCGTTCATCCTGGACCAAAGCAGGGAGCTTTACTTCGCGAACAAGCGCCGGGATATCACGCCGCTCCTGCGCCGGCAACTGGCGGAAGGCGGACCGCTCATCCTGAGCGCCGAGACCGAATTCTTCGTGGTGGGACAGGGGCTGGACCGGGTCGGCGTCACGGAAGTTCCGGGAAGCGACGCCCTGCGGCTCGATCTCGTCCAGTCCGCGCCGGAACCGACCACCGCCCAGCTCGGCGCGTCGTGGGGCAGGTTTTCCGGCAAGCCGCCCTTCGAAACCGCGCAGGAAATGGAGAAGCTTTTCTGGAAACGGCCCGGAAGCCATTTCGACTATTCCCGCGTATTCTCCGATTATGTCGCGGCCCACGCTTACGAATCGGCGAAGCGGTTTTACGACCAAATCGACGGCGTCATCGACGAGCGCGTCGGTTTCTCCAACGGGATCGGGCCGCGGCGGTTCACGCTCGCGCTCATGGAAAACGACCAGCCGGGCATGATCCAGGCGCTGAAAGACAGCGAGACGGCCAGCTATAGCGACATGGTTCTCAACATCGTCGCCGCGGCGGCAATGGAGAACTACGAGGCGATGGAAACACAGGTGAACGAATGCATGGAGCGTTACCCGGCGTCGGAAACGAACGCCAACGGCGAGGAAGACATGATGCGGAAACTCAAGGCGTTCATTCCGCTCATCCCCGCGCTGAAGGACCCCGCCAACCCGGATCACGGGAAGGCTCTGGATTTTTTCCAAAAATACCAGTCCTGGCCGACGTTGCAGTGGGTATTGATCCAGAAAGCCAAACTGCCCCCCGAGGAGGCGGTGCGCTTTCTTGGCGGCAAAGATACGGACCCCGAGCGCCGGATGCTGGTCGCCTATTTGCTGAAGGACAAGAAGCTTTTCCAGACGACGTTCGATCTGTTCAAGGGCGAATGGAAGAACATGGCGTTCGTCTGCATCCATTACTTGCGGAACGAGTTGCTGGATGTGCCCGCGCCAAGGGAGCAGCCGGACTTGAAGCCGCCGAACGCCCAATCCCTGACCCAGGCGCTCGCCGCCCGGGTGGCGCAGGTTGAAGCCGCCCGTGTTTCCTCCCAACTGGACAAATACAAAACCGCCGACCGCCTCTGGGAATACATCGACAAGCTCGCCACGGGAGAAGGCGAGCAGTCCGCCGAACGCCTGCGTGAACTGGCCGCGGCCTGCGCGGAATTCAGCCGGCGTTACGCGAAAGACCCGCGCCGCTGGAAAGCGAAGTTCCTTTCGGCGCAACTGCTTCCCGCCCTGGCCCAAATGGATAACAAGGAAGCCGACCCTTCCGCGCAGGAGGCGGCGCTAAAGGAAATCGCCGATGCCTCCGGCGCGCCCGCAGGGACGCGCGAGGAGGCGCGGTTCTCCCTCCTGGTGCTGCGTTTGCAAAACGAGGAAGTCTCGCCCGATCTCGATAAACAAGTGGACGCCTTCGAAAAGGATTACCCGGACGGCGGAAGCGCGCCCAGGCTCCGCCTGGCGCAGGCGGAGTCGTGGCAGGACAAGGATCGCGCCAAGGCCGCGGCGATCCTGGAACGGCTGGAAAAGAACCCGGATGAAAAAGCCGCCCATGCCGCGCGGGCGCGCCTGCAAATGCTGGGCGTAAAGCCCCTGGAGTTGAAGTTCACCGCCCTGGACGGCGTGGAATGCGACCTGGCCAAATTGAGGGGCAAGGTGGCGCTCATCGATTTCTGGGCGACCTGGTGCGGGCCTTGCATGGCCGAAGTCCCCGAAGTCGTCGCAACCTACCAGAAACTGCACGACAAAGGGTTTGAGATCGTCGGCGTCTCCCTGGATCAGGACAAGGAAAGCGTCCTGAAAGTGACCCGGGCAAAGGGAATGACCTGGCGGCAGTATTTCGACGGCAAAGGCTGGGAGAACGATGTGGCAAAACGCTTCGGAATCCACGGGATCCCCGCGATGTGGCTGGTGAACAAAAAGGGGTTCGTCGTCGACCTGGAAGCGCGCGAGGACCTGGGCGCCAAGGTCGAAAAGCTGCTGGCGGAATAGGCCGGCCCTTACATAAACGTAACAATCGGCGGCTTGCGCGGACTCTGGATAAGCGGCATCTGGAGGGCGGATTTTATGTCCTTCCTCGCACAGCTACCCTTGTCATCCACCGTGTTCCTGGCACTGGCCCTGGGCCTGGCGCTCGCCTTCGAGTTCGTCAACGGCTTTCACGACACCGCCAACGCGGTCGCCACCGTCATCTACACGCACGCGTTGCGACCCTACGTGGCCGTGGTCTGGTCGGGCGTATGGAACCTCATCGGCGTGCTCACTTCGAGCGGCGGCGTGGCGTTCAGCATCGTGGCGCTGCTGCCGGCGGAACTGGTCATCAACGTCGGCTCTTCCGCCGGGTTCGCCATGGTCTTCGCGCTGCTCCTCTCGGCCATGATCTGGAATGTCGGCACCTGGTACCTCGGCCTGCCGGCGTCCAGCTCGCATACGTTGATCGGCGCCATCATGGGCGTCGGCATGGCGAACGCCGCCATGAACGGGCATGCGTTCGGCGAAGGCATCAACTGGGGCAAGGCGCGCGAGGTCGGCATGTCGCTCGTCCTTTCGCCGCTGGCCGGCTTTATCGTAGCGGGCCTCCTGCTCATCCTGGCCAAGGCGCTCATCCGCCGCCCCGAGCTTTACACCGCGCCGGAGAAAGACAAAGCCCCGCCGCTCTGGGTCCGCGGCCTCCTCATCCTGACCTGCACCGGCGTCAGCTTCGCCCACGGCTCCAACGATGGACAGAAGGGCATGGGCCTTCTCATGCTGATCCTCGTCGGAATCATACCGGGGACGTACGCATTGAAGATGGATGCCTGCCCGAAGGCCATCCAGGGTATTGTCGCGGAGGCGCACGCCGCGAGCGCCACTTTTGAAAAACACGCCGCGGGCGTTTCCATGCCGCCCGCGGACGCGAGGGCGGAATTGCAGAGCTACATGAAACCGAACGGCAAGCCGACCGGGAAGACATTCGGCGCCCTCCTGGAGATAAACAGCGAGATCATCGCGAGCCTCGGCCCGCTCAAGAGTTTCAGCGAACTGAGCGAGAGCGACCGGCGCGCGACGCGAACCGGCTTCTACCTGGCAGCCGGGTCAATCGGGAAACTCCTGAAGGGGAACACCCTCGCGGCCGGCGAGACGGCGGCTCTCGACGCTTATAAGGGGGACATGGATAAATTCACAAAATTCATCCCGCCTTGGGTAAAGGTCGCCGTGGCGTGCGCACTGGGGCTTGGAACCATGATCGGATGGAAACGCATCGTGGTGACGGTTGGTGAAAAAATCGGGAAATCCCACCTCAGCTACGGGCAGGGAGCGGCGGCGGAGCTGGTGGCGATGGGGACCATCCTTGCCGCCGACCACTACAACCTGCCGGTGAGCACCACGCACGTCCTCTCCTCCGGCGTGGCGGGCACGATGGCGGCCAACCATTCGGGCCTCCAGATGGAGACGCTGAGAAATCTGCTCCTGGCCTGGGTGTTGACCCTCCCGGTCTGCGTCTTTCTGGGCGCCACGCTTTTTGCCGCCGGCCTTTACATAGTGCTGCACACGGCGGGGCTGCATCCTTAGCTTAGAGCATGTCATGCACTTTGTTTGTAGAGGCGGCTGTGCCAGCCGCCTGGAGCGGAGGCGACGCCAAAAGCGCCAGGCCGTTCCATTTCTTTAGGCGGCTGGCACAGCCGCCTCTGCAACCATGAGCGGACAAAAAGTGCATGACACGCTCTAAAGAAGCGTCGCGAGGAAAAGCTGTAAAAACTCGCTGGGGGGTGCTATTTTTTTTGGTCAAAGTATGGCCGTAAAAACCCAGGACGATCTCCCCCCCGACGCTCGCACCCTCTACCTCAAGGCGTTTACAGCCATCCAATCGCGAAACTTCGCCTACGCCGTCACGCTCCTGCAATCCGTCCTGAAAGGGACGCCCGAGTTTCTCGACGGGCGAAAGATGATGCGCAAGGCGCAGATCGCTTCCCACACCGGCAAGAAGAGTTTCCTCTCCGGCCTCTCCGCAAGTTCGTTCAAGGGGAGCGGGATGGTAAAAAAGGACCCGCTCGCCGCGATTGAGATGGCCGAGAAGATGCTGGAGTCCGACCCGTATAACGCGCACGGAAACCATCTTCTCCACGACGCGGCGAAAGCCGCCGGCTTCATGGAGACCGCCGGGTTCGCCCTGGAGACGCTGGCCGAGGGCGCGCCGAAGGATACGAAGGCCCTTCACCAACTCGCGGAACACTACACGGAGGTCGGGGACAGCGACAGGGCGGTGGATATCTATAACCGCATCACCGTCATCAACCCGTCCGATCTCGAGGCGGTCAAACGCGGCAAGGACTCCTCCGCCCGGGCCTCGATGCGCAGCGGCGGCTGGGAAACCGCGAAGGATTACCGGGATCTCATCAAGAACAAGGACGTCGCCATCGCGCTCGAACAGCAGAACCGCTCGGTCAAGAGCGAGGACGTCATCGAGCAGCAGGTTCGCGAGCTTTCCGCGCGGATGGAACAGGAGCCGGAGAATCTCGACATATCACGCAAAATCGCCGCGCTGCTGGAACAGGCGGGCGATCTCCAGGGCGCGCTGACCTGGTACGAATACTCGAACACCCTCGCCAAAAATGCCGACCCCGCGCTCGCCCGCAAAGTCTCCGACATTAACCTCAAGATACTGGAGAGCGAGATAACGGCCTACGAGCAGTACCTCGCGAACCCGCCCGAGGACGGCGATCCCGACCTCCTGCCACAATATCAGGAAGAACTGCAAAGGCTGACGGCGCAAAAGGCGGAAAGCTTGATAAGCGAGGCGGAAAAACGGGTGAACCGCAACCCGACGGACCTGCAATTCAAGTTCGAACTGGGCGAACGCCTCTTGCAGGCGGACCGGTTCAAGGACGCGATCCCGCGTTTGCAGGATGCGCGGCGCAGCCCGAATGTCCGTTTGAAGGCGATAAACCTCCTCGGCCAATGCTTCGCGGGCATGGGGATGCTCGACATGGCGGAGAAACAATTCATCGAAGCCAAGAGCGAGATCGTGAGCATGGACGACACGAAAAAAGATGTCACCTACCGGCTCGGCCTCATCTACGAGAAGATGGGCAAGCCGGACAAAACGCTCGAATGCATGAAGGAAATCTACGACGCAGACTACGGCTATCTGGACGTGGCTGAGCGGGTCGAGAGGTCTTACGCGCAATGACGATCCTGCCGGCGGCTGCCGGTTTCGCGGCGGGACTCGCGAGCGCGATCCTCTTCATGCGGCAGCGCCAGCAACTCGCGCTGGCCAGGCAGGCGGCGGAGAAGGACGCTGAAACCGTCGCCCTTAAAACGCGGCTGGCCGAGGAACAAAAGAACGCGGGCGAAAAACTGCGCCTGCTGGAGGAAGCGCGCGAAAATCTCTCGAACACTTTCCAGGCGCTCTCCGCGGACGCGCTCCGGCAAAACAACCAGTCCTTTGTCGATCTCGCCACGGCGCGGCTGGAGAAATTCCAGGAAGGCGCCCGGGGCGACCTCGAAAAACGCCAGCACGCAATCGGCGAACTGGTGCGCCCCGTGCGCGAATCGCTGGAGAAGGTCGACCTGAAGATCAACGAACTGGAGAAAGCGCGCACCGGGGCTTATGAATCGCTCACCGCGCAGGTTCGCACCCTGGTCGACTCCCAGAACCTGCTCCGCGCCGAGACCTCGAACCTCGCCGGCGCCTTGCGTTCGCCCACGGTCCGCGGGCGCTGGGGGGAGATTCAATTGCGCCGGGTGGCGGAGATCGCAGGCATGATGGAGCATTGCGATTTCGTCGAACAGGAGACGGCGTCCTCCGAGGACGGGCGGGTCCGTCCCGACATGATCGTGCGCCTGCCGGGCGGCAAAAACATCGTCGTGGACGCCAAGGCCCCCTTCTCCGCATACCTCGAAGCGCTCGAAACGTCCGAGGACGGCCTCCGGAACGTGAAGCTGGCCGCCCATGCGGCGGGCGTCCGCACGCACATCGAAGCTCTGTCAAAAAAGGCGTACTGGGAGCAATTCAAGCCCGCGCCGGAGCTTGTCGTCCTCTTCCTCCCGGGCGAAGTTTTTTTCAGCGCGGCGCTCGAGCGCGACCCGGCCCTTATCGAATACGGGGCCGAGAGGCGCGTCATTCTCGCCACGCCCACCACGCTCATCGCGCTGCTGCGGGCGGTCTTCCACGGCTGGCGGCAGGAGCGGCTGGCCCGGAACGCCAAGGAGATTTGCGATCTCGGGCAGGAACTCTTCAAGCGCCTCGCGGACGTCGGCGGCCACTTCGAAAAGCTCGGGCGCAACCTGAACGGCTCGGTGGAGAGCTTCAACAAAGCGGTCGGCTCCCTTGAAAGCCGGGTGCTCGTCACGGCGAGGAAATTCAAGGAACTCGACGCCGCGCAAGCGGGCATGGAGATCAATGAACTGGCCCACGTGGAGCAGATCGCGCGCAACGTCCAGGCCCCCGAACTTTTGCAAGGCCAGACCCTCATCCCGCTCGAAGAAAAGACGTGAACTGGTTCACCTTCCGCTTCCAGGACTTCTCCTATTCGTTCCTGAGCATCCTCTTCGAAGGACTGCCGTTCCTGCTGCTCGGCTCGGTTCTTTCCGGCGTCATCGACGCCTTCGTGCCGGGCGAAGTCTTCTCGCGCATCCTGCCGAGGAACAAGTTCGCGGCCATAGCCCTCAGCGGCGCGCTGGGCGCCGTCTTCCCGATGTGCGAATGCGGGAGCGTGGTCGTGGCCCGGCGCTTCATCCGCAAGGGGCTGCCGATCGCGAGCGCCGTGACATACATGCTCAGCGCGCCCATCGTCAACCCCGTGGTGGCGCTGAGCACCTTCGCGGCGTTCCGGGGGCAAAGCCCGTGGGTGATGACGTCGCTGCGCCTGGCGCTCGGCTTTCTCCTTTCCGTAACGGTCGGCTTCATAGTGCAACAGGCCCCGCTGGAAAAAATCCTGAATCGAAAAATCCTGGACACCCTTCCCGGCAAACTCCGCACGGCGTTCCGCATCGGCGCCGCCCCCGGCGCGGAGCAGGACCTGAACGCCGCCCTCGCGGAAGGCGGCCCGCGCTCCAGGGTCTTGGCCGCGATCCAGTCCGCGACCTCCGACTTCCTGGATGTCGCGTTCTTCCTGGTGGTGGGCGCCGCCATCACCAGCGTCTTCAACACCGCGGTCAATCAGCAATTCATCCAACCGCTCGCCACAAACGCCCCCCTCGCGACCCTGGCGATGATGGGCCTGCGCTTTCTGCTCGCCCTGTGCAGCACTTCGGATGCGTTCATCGCCGCGAGCTTCGTCAGCTTCCCCTTTGTCGCGAAACTCGCCTTCCTCGTCTTCGGCGCCATGTTCGACATCAAACTCTTTTTTCTCTACGGCCTCATCTTCCGGCGCTGGTTCGTCGCGGCCCTGGGAATTGGACTTTTCACCGCCATCGCCGTATTGTGCCTGCGCCTCACGGTGCTGAATCTATGAACAAAACTTTCTCCCGCTGGCTGCCCTGCGCGACCCTTTTCGCGTGGAGCTTCATCCTCCTCTTTTTCTACTTCAGCGGGCGGATCCATGCGCTGCTGCACCCGACGTTCCGCCCCTTCGCGCTCATCGCGGGCGTCGTCATGTTCCTTCTCGCGTGCTGCTTCCTTTTCCTCCCCGCCACCGCCGAATGCTGCACTGACGACGGTTGCGGGCACACGCTGGGCCGCGGTCTCGGCGGGCGGCTCCTCACTTTTTTCGTCCTGCTCGTCCCGATGTGCGCCGCCGCGGCGTTCTCCCCCGGCGGCTACGGCGCGGCGGCGGTTTTGAACCGGGGCGTCATCAGCGACGCAAGCGCTCTGGGCGGCGCGCCCGCCCCGAGAACCGCCGTGGCCGCGGCGGACAACAGCAGCGTCACAGAGCCTCCGTTGCCCTCGAACGACAACTCGACGCCGGCCCCGCAGGCGCAGGCGCAAGAGCCCGAGCCGACCGATTATCTGCACAAGAACAAGGACGGGAACATCGTCCTCCAGGTCATCGACCTTCTGTACGCCGCGCAGGACGCCAGCCTCATCCGCGACTTCGAAAACAAGCGCGTGGAATTCATCGGCCAGTACATGCCCGACACCGTGAACAATGTGAACGGCAAACGCTTCAAGGTGGTCCGGATGCTCATGGTCTGCTGCGCCGCCGACGCGCGCCCCGTCGCCGCGGTGGTGGAAAGCGACCAGCCTTCCAACATCCCCGAGATGAGCTGGGTGAAAGTGGTCGGCGACGCCACCTTCCCGACCGAAGGCGGCCGCGTCCTGGCGGTTGTAAAAGCCAAAAGCGTCACCGTGACCGACCCGCCGGAAGAGACGATGCTTTACTGACGGCCTAGTCTAAAGCCTGTTGCAAAAGTCGGTAGCCCTTGGGCTGGGTGGCCCCGGCAATTTTTTTAGAAGATTATGGTTGCCAGCCTTTACCTAATCGAATATATCGAGTAGGTAATGATCGGTCGGCTTCAGCGCCAGGCTTCTCTCTTCGGTTTTGCTTTCTTCAAAGAACTCGCCGCCCTTCAGGACCCGA
>JAJPII010000020.1 GCA_021324825.1 Spartobacteria bacterium
CATCCCAAAACGGTGTTTGAGCGTGGCGATCCGCGGCTCGATCCCCGCCCGCCATGCTTGTCCGCGCTTGAACCACCGCTTCTTTTCACGGGCTGCGCGCTCCGCGCTTAAAAGTCCTCGACCCGGCAAGACGACCTGGTGGACGCCCATCGCCGCAGCCAGCCGTTCATTCTCCGCGCTCCACTATTCTTCCAGCTATTTAAGGGACATACCACTAGCTCCCCGCGAACCGCTTCCCGACGGCGCGGGAGATCGGCCACAGGGCGAGCAACGCCAGCGCGAAGCCGGTTCCGCCCGGCGTCGCCGCGCAGAATGCCGCCTGGATGGGAAGCAGGAGCCGTATCAACATCCCGATGGCAGGCGGCCCGATACGGCTTCCCTTTGTTTCATTACGGGCGAGGATCGTTACTGTCGCGATGTAGAGCGCGATGACGAGCGCGGCGGGCATGGCTCCGTTATGAAAGACCGCGCCGGATGCTGCCGCGCCGCCGATGAGCACGCTGAAGCCCCGGCACAGCCCCATGTTCACCGCGCCGATAAATGGAATTTTCTTTATTCCCGCGTTGTAGGTGATGATGCAAAGGCCGGCGCATAATCCCGCCCGGAAGGCGCCCGCCAGGGCGCAAAGGCCAAGCCCCGCCGCGCCGAATGCGAAGGCGACCGCCAACGCCGCTCCCTTTCCAACCGCGCCGCCCGGCAGCGGCCTGCCGGGACGATCCCGCCGGTCTTCTTCCATGTCGCAAAGGTCGTTCATCAACAACCCGCCCGCGTAGAGGAACAGGCTTGCGCCCGCCGCCGGGAAAACGCGGCCCGAAATCCCGCCCGCGAGCAGGAAGCCCGCGACCGGATCGCCGGGGACTGTAAAGAGATTCGGCGCGCGGAGAAGTCGCAGCCAGTCGTTGAGAGTCTTGTTCAATGGCTTCATTTTATGGCCCAGGCGCAAAATCTCACTTCCTTTTGGCGGCGACGTTTTTAAAGTAGGCGCTCTGATTAAAATCCCGCCATCCGCCCGCGCCGCCGCATGTCTTCTCGCGTTCTTTTTTCTGCGGGGCGGACTTCCCGGCCAGCCGTCGGATGCCCTGGACGGGCTCCGCAGGCAACTCGCCGCCGCCGAATTGGATACGGAACGGACGGGGTTCTCCTGGTATGCGGTCGCCGATTTGTGCAGGCTCATCCTTCATCTCGCGCCGAACAGCCCGGATGTCTGGGAAAAAATGGCGCGCGCCCAGTTCGAGGTCGGCGACGTGGACGCGTGTGAACGGACGCTGATCTCCTGGGAGGAATCGCTCGCCGCCCATCCTCCCGTCATGGACGCGCTGGCGGGCGACATCGCTTTCGCCAGGGGCGATCATCCGAAGGCGCTGCGACGCTGGAATGCCTTCCTGGCCGCCAAGCCGGACGATGCCGGCACTTTGGATAGGATCGCCTGGAGCGAGGAATCCGACGGTCTTTGGGACGACGCCATCGCGACGCTCACGAAACGGATCGAGGCGAAGAAGACGCCGGGCGCGCTGGTGTGGCGGGCGCGGTTGCATCTGCGCCGCAGGAACTGGGACGCAGGGTGGAAGGACATCCAGGCGGCCAATGCGATGGACCCGGCGGATGAGTCGGTGAAGGCCTGGCTGCCGCGATTCGAGCTGGTGGAAAAATATCTCCCCGAGATCAACGCGCTGGATGTGCCGCCCGGAACGCGCGGCGCCAACAAGCTGCTGGACAGGGCCTCGTTTTTCGCAAAGGCGGATCAGAACGACCTGGCGCTGGAAGACGACGAGGCGGCGATGAAAGCGGCTCCGGATTCCCGCCGCGCGCTTCTCCAGAAATGCGCGACGCTCCTCGCGCTGAACCGGGAGGATGACGCCGCGAAGTTGAATCTGAACATTCTCGAACCCAAAAGGAACTTCGCGGAAGGAGTGCTGATACAGATCGGCGAACTCGACGCGAAAATAGAAGGGAGCCCGAAGGACCTGAACGCCGCGCTGCTCGCCCGCGCTATCAAGTGCAACGAGGTCGACCAGTACACGCTCTCGCTTCTCGACGTCGCCGCGATCCGCAAGAGCGGCTCCGGCGATCCTTCCTACGCCAAGGCGCTGACGGAGGAAGCCTACGCCTTGCAAAAGGCGGGCCTTGCGGAGAAGGCGATGAAAGACCTCGCCGAAGCGACCACGCTCGACCCGAGCAACGCGCTCGCGTGGCGGTTCCGGGGCGAAGCGGAGATGCTGCGGGCGAACTACCCGGCGGCGATTGATTTTCTTTCCCGCTCGCTGGTGTTGCAGGAGGTCGCCCCCGTCCTGCTGGAACGCGCGCGATGCCAGCGGGCGACCGGGCACGTGGAGGAGGCGAACTGGGACATCGAGCGTTACCGCCGCTTGCAGAAATGAATCGCCCCCTCCTGTTCGCGGCGCTGTGGCTGCTGGCCGCCGGCATTTCGAACGCGGCGCCCGACGCGGGGGGCGTCACGCTCGATCCGGGCGAAGGGCGCATCACGGACACGGATTCGTTTCGCATCAGCTTTCCCGCGGCCATGGCCGCCGCGGAGGATATCGACGCGGGAGGAAAGCCTCCGCCTTTTACGAGCGAACCGAAGCTTGACGGCGTTTTCCTGTGGAAAAGCCAGACGGAGGGCGAGTTTACCGTGGACGGCCCCGTCATTCCGGGGGCGGTCTACCATTTCTCCCTCGCCCCGGGTTTGAAGGATCTTTCGGGCAACCCCGTCGCGATCAAGGAATGGAGCGCCGAGTTCAAGGCCGAGGCGTTCCACATCCAGCCTTGGGAAGATCAGCTTTCACAAAAACATCTGGACGCCCTGCCGCGCATCTCCGTGGATACGAATTACGATGTCAGTTTCGCCGAGGCCGCGGCGCACTGTTATTTCCAGGACAAGTCGGCCTTCAAGCGCTTCCCCGCCGAGGTTATCCAGACCGAAAGGAATGACGCGCTGCTGCAGGGGGCGCACTTTGCCGTGCAGCCGCGCGAGCCCCTGCCGCCGGACCGCGGCTACGAACTGGTCTTCAACGGATTGACCGACCTGCGGACGCGCACGCCCCTCCCCTTCCCCCAGGTCTTTCCCGCCGGAACCACCGCTTCGCTCGGGTTGGATTGGCTGGGCGCCTTCAACGCCCCCCTCGACAGGCCGATGATCCGCGCGCACTTCGACGACGCCATCGATCCTGACAGCGTCTCTCCGGATGCGTTCCACGTCGAGCCGGCGGTCAGAAATCTGAAGATCGTCGCGAACGAGGACGAGATTGACGCCCAGGGGGATTTTGACACGGCGCGGCGCTACACCGTCACCGTCTCTCCGGCCCTCAAGGGCAAGCGCGGCTATGGATTGCCCGCGCCTTCCAGGTGGGGCGCGACCTTCAGGCCGAAGCGACCCTCCGTCCTCTTTCCGCCGGATGAACAGATACTTCAACGTTCCGCGCCGGGGCTGCGCTTCTCGTTCATCCAGGTCAACACCGCGCTCCTTACCTGGAACCTCGCGGAGGTACCGCTGGAAAAACTGGCGGCCGTCACCGCGCGCGTCCATGAGTTCACGGAAACCGCCAAAGACCCGCTCACGGGGCGCACGCTCAAGGATCCGAACACCGGCCTCGACAAGAACAAGGAGACCGAGTTGCTGGTCAAGGCGTTCGACTTGAAGATCGTCGGCTCGGGCCGGTTCGACTCGACGGGCGCGGACCAGGAAGTTCTCCGCACGATCACGTATGCGCCCGACGGGACGCCGCTGTCCGGCCCTTATCTCCTGGAGGTCTGCGGCTACGGAGCGGACGGCAGGTTTGTCGGGAACCGGACGGTCGTTTGCTTCAGCGAAATCATGATGACGCAGAAAAGAAGCCGCGACACCGTCACGCTACGGCTCGCCAAAATGTCCGACGGCTCGCCCGTCGCGAACGCGCCGGTCCGGGCGGTATCCGCCGACAATTACTTCCTGGCCCAAGCCGAGTCGAATAACGAGGGCCTGGCATTCTTCACAACCGACCGGCTCTTCCCAAAAAAGGGGCCGCAGGCGCACCTTTACATAGCCGATGCGCCCGACGGCCCCGCCTATCAGTTCGTCGACGCCGCGCCCTACGCCTCCGGCCGCCCCGGCACGAAAGACAAGGAGACGGTTCTCCGCTCATTCATCCTGACGGATCGCAACTTGTACCGGCCCGGGCAGACGGTTAAATGGAAAGGATTCGTCCGCAGGGCATGGGGCGGCGATCTCATCACGCCCGCCGATGACAAAATCTCCTGGTGGATAACCCCGGAAGGAAGCGACGCGCCCGCCGCCGAAGGCTCCGCCCCGCTTAAAGAAGGCGGATGGGACGCCGAATGGGCCGTGCCGGAGAAGACGGCCATCGGCTCGTACGTCATCCATTGCAAGGTGGGCGGCCTCAGCGCGGAAGAGCCGCGCTTCTTCCAGGTGCAGGAATACCGCGCGCCGCTTTTCTCCGTGACGGTGGAACCGGCCAAGGCGGTCGGCCCGCGCTCGCGCGTCAGGGTTTCCTCGGCCTATTTTCATGGCGCTCCCAACGCCGGGGCTCGCATTCACTGGAAAGCGGCCTGGAACGTTTCCCGCGCGGAACAAAGCGAGGAGGCCTTCCAGCGGGAAGATCTTTGGTCGCCAAAAGCGCCCGCTTCCTTCCCTGAGGAGGAGGAGATGGAAGGCGACGCCGTCCTCGACGTCAACGGCATGGCGGAACTCCAGTCGGACGCTCCGTTCGCCGACCCCTCATTGTTTGGACGGTATGAAGTGAATTGGCGCGTGGATGTCACTTCCGTTGACGGGCAGACGATCACCGGCGGAACCCACGCTCCCTTGCAAAGAGTGCCGGCGCTGCCCGGCGTACGGTGCCGCGCGGAAGACCAGGCTTCCGCCGTGAAGGTCGAGGTGGACGCCGTCACCCCGGAAAACGAGCCGATAGGCCAGTTCCCCGTGCGGGCCGATCTGTACCATGTCACTTCCAAGACGGTTAAAGAACAGCTCGCGCGCTCCGTCTATCGCTACCGGAACACGAACCTGTTCGAGAAGGTCGCCTCCAAGATTCTCAGGACGAAGGGAGCCATCGTCTTCGCCGTGCGCGCCACGGGCCGGTATGTCGCCACCGTCACGGGCGCGGAATCCGCCACGCCGATCGTGAGCGATGAGACCTTCGTCAGCGGGGAGCAATACGCCGAGCTGCCGGTCGAGGATGAATCGAGCTTCAAACTCGTCCCGCTGGATAAAAAGCAATTCTACACTCCGGGCGATGTGGCGGCCTTTTCCATCCAGGCGCCTTTTGGAGGCACGGCGTGGGTCACCGTCGAGACGAACGAAATCCTCGACAGCCTGTTCGAGCGGATCGCCGGCAACTCCGGCCGCATACGCCTGCCCATAAGGAAGGAGTTTTCGCCCAACGCCTGGGTCTCCGTATACCTGGTGAAACCGGGCGGCGAGCGCGGCCTGCCCAAGGAACGTTTCGCCAGCGCGCCCATCCTGGTCCGCCGCCCGGACCTGCAACTCGACCTCGCGACAAGCCTCACCGCCGACGCCGTCCGCCCGGGCGAAACAGTCCACGGCGAAGTGGCCGTCACTTCCGCCGGAACGCCTGTCGCTTCAGCCGATCTCACGCTTTTCGCCGTCGATGACGCCGTCCTGAAACTGGGCGACTGGCGGATGCCCGAGATTCCTCCGCTCTTTTATCCGGAGCGTCCCTTCGGCGTCCTCAGCTTCAATGCGCTGTCCCATTACGTCGACTCCATCCGGCGGGAAAATCTCACGGAGAAGGGATTTGTCATCGGCGACGGCGGCGCGGAGGAGTTTGGAAATGTCTCGGTCAGCCGGAAGGAATTCCGCACCCTCGCTTTTTGGAAAACGGATGTGAAAACGAATCTCGAAGGCAAAGCCCCCTTCGAATTCACGGCGCCCGACAACCTCACCAGCTACCGCATCGTCGCCATCGGCCAGACCGCGCAGCATCAGTTCGGCGGCTCGGCGGACAAGACCGTGCAGGTCTCCAAGCCGCTCCTGATCCAGCCCGCCCTCCCGCGTTTCCTGCGCGAGGGGGATGAAGTGGAACTGCGCGCCGTCGTCCGGCAGAACTCCTCGGACTCGGAGAATATCATCACCCGCTGCATCGTGGATTCGAGACTGAAACTCCTCGACGCGCAAGGACCGCAAATCGCGCAGCGCGATGCGCCGGTTGTCTTTCGCTACAAGGCGAAGGTCATCGATCCCGATCTCTCCTCCACGAAGATTCGCTTCGAGGCCGTCTCGAAGTCCAACCGCGATCTTTTTGACTCCGTGGAGAACGTCGTCCCCGTGGGCTCGCCCGTCATCCTTCGGAAGGAAAGCGTCGCGGGCGCCTTCGACGGCCCCGTCTTCAACCCCTCCGAGCACATGCCCGATTGGAAAAACTCGACGGGCCATTACGACCTGACGCTTTCGACCTCCCCGTGGCTGCCGAAGATAACCGGACTGCCGCTCCTCCTCGACTATCCCCACGGCTGCTTCGAACAAATCTCGACCCGGCTCCTTGGCTACAGCCTGCTCGGCTCGCTCCTCGCCTCCCTGCCGGACGCTCAGGCACGGGATGCACATTACCGCGAAGCGATCCAAAACGGCTTGCGGCAATGCGACGCCTCCCTCCTTCCGAACGGCATGCTCCCCTATTGGAGCGGCGAGGACCAGGGCAACGCCTTTTGCACCATTCAGGCGTATTGGGCCGTGACGGAAGCGGCGAAAGCCGGGTTCGATGTCCCTCCCCGCCTGCTTGAAACGTTGCCCAAAGCGGTTCAATCCATCGCGACCGGGACGCGCCCACCCTTCTTAAGGAGCTTCGCCCTCATGACGCTCGACGGGCGGGGCGATTTCATCAAAGCCGCCGAAGCCGTCTATCTCGAACGCAACAAAATGACCGACGAAGGCCGGGCCTTGCTCGCACTGGCGCTCCACCGGTTCGATATTTTGCCGAAAGAGAAGCTCCAACTCCTCAGCGAGATAACCTGGCCGCTTCCCGAGAGGGCGTTTGATCCCGGAACGTTTTCCTCCCGGGAACGCGCCGAAGCCATTTGCACCCTCGCCTTCACCACGATCAATCCTCCCGGCTGGGCCCGGCAAAAAGACCGGGAGAGAAAACGCATCTCCGATCTCATGGAATCCTCCGCCGCCCTCTCGACGCAGGAAAACCTCTGGCTGCTGCTCGTCTTCAAAGCGCTCGGCGGCGCCGCGCCCGCGCCCAAACTGCAAGCCGCGGAGTTGCTGCAAGCCATCGTATCCCGCAACGGCGCATCCGCCTCCTGGAGGGACCAATCGTTTCAGGACCCGTTCAGCATTCGCGGTCTCAACAACGCCGGGAGCTACATCCTGAGCGCCGAATTCACGGACGCCAAAGTCGAGACGGAGCGCTCGGACCGCGGGTTTCGCGTCGAGCGCGTCGTGCGGAACCTCACGGAACCGAAGCGGACAGGGCAACCCGACGCGCCCTTCAAGCTCGGCGACAGCATCCTGATCACCTACCGGCTGGAAACAGCGAAGCTGCAAAACTACGTCGCGCTGGAAGACCTCCTTCCCGCCGGCCTGGAAACCGTCAATCCCGATCTTCCCTCGGTCGCAAAGTTTTTCGAGACGCCCAACAATTCGCGCGACAACATCCTCGCCCTGTCGCATTCGGAGATGCGGGATCAATCCACCCTGCTCTATTTCAACCGGGTCGAGCCGGGATTCAGCGCCTACTCCGTGCTGGCGCGCGCCACCGCGGCCGGGACATTCCGCTGGCCCGCCACGCAAGTCACGCCGATGTACGACACGCGCTTCTCCGGCCTCTCCCCGTCCTCCGTCTGCGCCGTCGCGGGCGATTAGGAGGTTTTTGTCGTAGAGGCGGCTGGAACAGCCTCTACAACCAAGAGCGGCAAAGTGCGTGACACGCTCTTTGCTAAGGGGAGACTAAAGGCGTGCATCCGGCGTTGCGCGGCGTAAACTGCCACGCTCGCCATGCAGCTTCTACCAGGATTCCGCGACCTCTTTCCCGACGATTGCGCGCGGCGCAATTACATCCTCTCCCGCTGGCGCGAGACGGCGCTCCGCTACGGCTTCGTGGAATACGACGGCCCCGTGCTCGAAAGCACGGAACTCTATCGCAAGAAGAGCGGCGGGGAGATCGTGGGCCAGCTCTTCGACTTCAAGGATAAAGGCGAACGGGAAGTCGCCATGCGCCCCGAGATGACCCCGACCCTCGCCCGCATGGTCATCGCGCGCGAACGCGATTTCCGCAAACCGCTGAAGTGGTTCAGCGTCTCCCAATTCTTCCGCTACGAAAAACAGCAGCGCGGGCGCTTGCGCGAGTTCTATCAGTTGAATTGTGACATCATCGGGGAGGCTTCGCTCGCGGCGGACGCGGAGATTGTGGCGCTGGTCATCGACGCGCTGCGCGCCTTCGGCTTCACCGCGCACGATTTCGTGGTGCGGATAAGCGACCGGGACGCGTGGCTCTCCTTCCTCCAGGCGAAAGGGGTCGACGCGGGCGGCGGCCAGTTCCTGCAAATCATCGACAAGCTGGAGCGCGAAACCGAGGAAGCGACCGCGAGGAAGCTGGGAGAATTTGGCCTTAACCTTGGCGAAGTGCGCGAATTCATCGCCGAACCGGGCGTTCACTTCGAACGCTTCAACCAGCTCGCGGCCGATCTCGATGCGCGCGGGATGGCCGGCTTCTACCGGCTCGATCCGACGATCGTCCGCGGGCTCGCTTACTACACCGGGCTGGTTTTCGAAGTGTTCGACAGGAAGGGAAAACTCCGCGCGCTGGCAGGCGGGGGCCGCTATGACAACCTGTTGCGCGACATGAGCGACGGCGCGGTGAATTTGCCCGCGCTGGGCTTCGGGATGGGCGACGTGGTGCTGGGGGAATTGATCGCCGATACGCCCGCCGCCGTGGAGAAATGGGAGCGCTGGCGCCAATCCGCGGCGGAAATCTACGTCGTCATCGCAAAGGAGGACCGACGTAGCGACGCGATCCGCGCGGTTCAGGAAATGCGCGAAAACGGGCTGCGCGTGGACTATCCCCTCGCCCCCGCGAAAGTGGGAAAACAATTTCAGAACGCGGAACAACTCGGGGCGCGGTTCGCCGTGCTCTTCGGCGACGAATGGCCGGCAGTGAAAATAAAAACGCTCGCGACCCGGCAGGAAACAACCCTCCCGCGCGAGGAGCTTCTAGGGCGCATCCAGCGCCTCGCGCCGTAGCGCGGGCAGCCGTCCGTACACGCGGCCGATGGAGACGGCCGGCGAGCATCCGTCCTCGCCCTGGATGCCCAGCAAGAGGACCAGTTCCGACTCGAAATGCAGCAAGGCCCTGCGGCTCGCCGGTTTCGAGGCGAGGTGCCCGACGGCTCGTCGCAAGAGGCCGAATAACTCCGGCGCGGCGTGTTCCGGCTCGGTGACGAGTTCGATGAGTTCCACGAAGTAGGACGCCATCCGCACGTTCGCGAGATGCCGCCGCACGCCCTCGTTCGCGTTCCGGACCGAGACCTCCCGCAAGGTGTGAAGATCGCTTTTCCTGCCGCGAATAAACTGGATGTCCGCCTCGAAGAAAAGATCGAGCTTGCCCGCGAACGGACTCTTGGGACGCCGCGCCCCTTTTGCGACGGTCCGGATTTTACCGTGAAGCTCCGTCCACCAACCGATGATGAGGCTCGTGTCGGAGAGCTTTGTCTTTCGCAAAAGGATGGCGGGCGTCGTTTCCGTCGCCTTGAGCATTAGCCCTGTTATGCGAAAGTCAACAAACCGTGGGCCTGAAGGAATACCAGAAAAAGCGCGATTTCGCCCGCACCGCCGAACCGAAGCCCTCCGTCAAAAAGTCGAAGGGGAAGCAGCCCCTCTTCGTCATCCAGAAGCACGACGCCTCCCGGCTGCACTACGATTTCCGGCTTGAAATGGAAGGAGTGCTCAAGTCGTGGGCCGTGCCAAAGGGCATTCCTTATGCGCGGGGAGAAAAACATCTTGCCGTCCAGGTCGAGGATCATCCCTTCGATTACGCGGGCTTCGAAGGCGTCATTCCCAAGGGCAGCTACGGCGGCGGAACCGTGATGGTGTGGGACGCCGGAACCTACGAGATGCTCGGCGGCGGCGCCCTGGAAAATCTGAAGGCCGGCAAGATGCACTTCCTGTTGCACGGCAAAAAGCTGGAAGGCGAATGGGCGCTCATAAGGATGCGGACGGAGGAAGAGAACCAATGGCTCCTTTTCAAGAGCGGCGAGGATTTTCCTCCGGTCTCCGCGAGGCGCGACGACCAATCCGTGCTCACAAAGCGCTCGATGAAAAAGATCGCCGCGGACAAGGACGCCGAGTGGCAATCGAACCGGGGCATGGCCGCCGAAGCGCGCGCTGCCCGCCGAGGCGCGGTTTCCTTCGTCGAACCGATGCGCGCCCGTCCGGTCGAAGCGCCGCCCCGCGCCGGCGCCTGGCTCTACGAACTGAAGTTTGACGGATACCGCGCGATAGCCGTCAAGAATGGAGAAAACGTCGAACTCCTCTCGCGCGCGAAGAACTCCTTTACGCAGCGGTTCCCGGAGATCGCCCAAGCCGTCGGCAGGCTCGGCTATTCGCGCCTCGTCCTCGATGGGGAGATCGTCGCGCTGGACGCGGAAGGCCGGCCATCCTTTCAATTGCTCCAGAACTCCGATACGGCGGCGCACGTCCGCTACTATCTCTTCGACCTGCTGAACCTGAACGGGCGCGACCTGCGCGGGCTGCCCCTTTCCGAGCGGAAGGAAATGCTGAAGCAAGCGCTGAAGGGCGCGGGCGACCCCTTGCGCTTTTCCGCGAACATCGAGGGCGGCGTGGAGGATCTCCTGAAGGAAATAAGGCGCCTCGGACTCGAGGGGCTTCTTGGCAAGCGAGCCGATTCCAAATACGAGTCCGGCGAATCCAAAGGCGCGTGGATAAAACTGAAATGCGTCAACGAGCAGGAATTCGTCATCGGCGGCTGCACCCCGCCGCAGGGGCTTCGCCAGCACTTCGGCGCCTTGCTTCTCGGCTATTTCGAAAACGGCCGCCTCGTCTTCGCGGGCCGAGCCGGGTCCGGTTTCACCGCCAAATCGCTCGCCGCCCTCCACAAACAGCTCCAGCCGCTGCGAATCGCCAAATGCCCGTTCGTCAATCTTCCCGCCGAAGGAAGCGTCTCGCGATCCGAGATGAGAACCTGCACATGGCTCAAGCCCGAGCTGGTCTGCCAGGTCAAATTCACCCAATGGACGCACGACGGCCTGTTGAGAAACCCCGTCTTTCTCGGCCCGCGCGAGGACAAGCCCGCTGCGGAAGTGACGCGCCAGGGTTGAAAGACCCGTTCGCTCCGCGTAGCATCCTTTGATGCACACGACCGACAGTTCCCCATGGAGGCACAGCCACGATTTCGCGGGCGAATTCGCGACCGCGGAAAGGAACACGCGTCGCGTCCTTGCATTGACGGCGGTGATGATGGCCGTCGAGATATTCGGCGGCCTGCGCTTCCGCTCGATGGCCCTGCTCGCGGACGGCTGGCACATGGGAACGCACGTCGCGGCCTTCGCGATCAGCGCGTTCGCGTACCGGCTCGCGCGGCGGCAATCGGCGAACGCCCGCTTCACCTTCGGGACCGGGAAGATCGGCGTGCTCGGCGCGTTCACGAGCGCGGTCATCCTCGGCGGCATAGCCCTTTACATGGCGGGGGAATCGGCATGGAGACTCTTCCATCCGGCGCCCATCGCATTCGCGGAAGCCATACCCATCGCGTCCGTCGGCCTCGTGGTGAACGTCCTCAGCGCGCTCCTGTTGAAACACGACGCCCATGACCACAGTCATCATGACCGCCACCACCACCATGACCTCAACCTGAAGTCCGCCTACGTGCACGTCATCGCCGACGCCGTCACATCCATCCTTGCGATCACCGCGCTGACGCTCGGCAAATTCTTCGGCTGGAACTGGCTGGACCCGGTGATGGGCGTCATTGGCAGCGCGGCCATCGCCCGCTGGGCCTCAACCCTCTTCCGCGAGACCGGCCCCATCCTCCTCGACAGCGAACCGGAGGATTGCGACTTGAGCCGGGAAATCCGCAAGGCCCTGGAAACGGGGGACACCGTCATCTGCGACCTGCACATCTGGCAGGTCGGGGTGCGGCAATTCGCGGCCATCGTATCGCTGGTGACGCACGACCCGAAACCGCCCGAAAGCTACAAGCAACTCCTGGCGGAGCATGAAGAACTGGTGCACGTCACCGTCGAAGTCCACTACTGCGAACCGGAGAAACGCCTCGCCGCTTAGCGCGTGTCGCCGGCGGAATGTAGAGGCGGCTGTGCCAGCCGCCTAAAAAGGCCTGGAACCTCCTTGTCGCTTTGACGTTGCGTCCCCCACCGCTCCAGGCGGCTGAGGAGGGAGGGATCTATCGCGCGGGGACGACGACTGACTTCGGGGAGCCGGAGAGTTCGAAGTGCGCCTCCGAAACGGTGGCGCGTATCCAGTGCGCCTTCCCGTCCTTGAAGGCGTCCGGGGTCTGGAGCATGAAGAAATGTTTGCCGTCGCCTTTGCCGGTCTGTTTCAGGTCGCCGCGGAATTCCTTGGCGGCGACAGTGGTCAGAACGGTTGTCCCGTCGCATATGTCCACGGTTAGCGGCTCGTTGGGGCGGGCGGGGTCGTAGACCCAGCCTGCGATCATTTTTCCATCCGCCAGTTCCAACGAACCTTCCGGACCGGATGCCGGGGTTTCCGCCGGAGCTTCGGCCACGGCGGGCGAAGCGAAGGATGGCGCCCCTGTCTTGAATAATTTTTCCGCGCTGGCCATGCCGGCTATTTTTTGAGCCAAAAGAAGATGTTCCTTGAGGCCGGGGAGCGATTTCCTCGCGAATCGCCGTATGGCCGCGTCCGCGGATTCCGAGCCTTTCTCGTAGGTGGCGACCTGTTTCTTCTGCACGTCGATGATGCGCTCCATGCAAGCCTTGTCGAAACTGTCGCCGCTTAGTTTGGCCAGCGCGCGGTCGCTCCTCTTCTGCCGGGGCTGCGCGGGCAGGGTGACGCGCTTCCCGGCGGCCAGTTTCTTCAACGCGTCGCTCTCGGCGGCGTGGTCTTTGAGGAGCGCTTCGCCCAGGGTTTTCACCGGGCCGGTGCGGGCGTGGGTGGCGGCCAGTTCATCGAGGGCGGATTGCGCCTCGTCCTGCTCGCCGGCGTCGCCGAGGAATTGGAGGTCGCTCCCCGTCATGTCGGTGTCGTAAAGCGGGGCGCGGGGGCTCTGGACTTTGGCCGCGGACGCCGTGCAGGCAAGCGCCGCCGCGGTTCCAAACGCGAGCGCGGTTATACGTTTGATCATAGGTCTGCGAGTTTCCTGGCCAGCACTTCTCCCACCATGCCGGGATTTGCCTTGCCTTGCGAGAGTTTCATGACCTGGCCTTTGAGAAAGTTGATCGACGATACCTTGCCCGCGCGGTAGTCCGCAACGACTTTGGGGTTGGCTTCGATGACCTGGTCGCAGAGCGCTTCGATGGCCCCGGTGTCGCTCTCCTGTTTCATCCCCTTTTCGGCGATGATCGTTTGCGGCGGTTTTCCCGTGGCGAACATTTCGGCGAAGACTTCCTTGCCCTGCTTGCCGCTGATTTCTCCGCGCTCTATGACGGCTACGAGTTTCCCGAGCGATTCCGGCGAAACGGGGCACGCTTCGATGGCGCCGGAGGATGCGCCCAGGGCGCTTAGCAGATCGTTCAGAACCCAGTTGGCGACGCTCTTGGGTTTGGCGGAGTCTTTTGAGGCGGCTTCGAAATAGGAGGAAAGCCCGATGTCGTTCGCGAGGACGCCCGCGTCGTACGGGCTGACTCCGTAGTCCGCGACGTACCGGGCGCGCCGGGCGGCGGGCAGCTCCGGGAGGCGCCCGCGGACGGCCCCGACGAGCACATCCGTCTTCACGGGGAGGAGATCGGGATCGGGGAAATAGCGATAATCATGCGCGTATTCTTTGGTGCGCATCAGCCACGTCTGGCCGGAGGCGTCGTCCCAGCGGCGCGTTTCCTGCCGCAAGGCCTCGCCGCGCTCGCAAGCGTCGATCTGCCGCGCGATCTCGTAGGCAAGGGCGCGCCGCACCCCGCTGATGGAGTTCATATTCTTGATCTCGATCTTCGCGCCGAATTCCTTTTGGCCTTCGGGGCGGACGGAGACGTTGCAGTCGCACCGCAACTGGCCCTTTTCCATATCGGCGTCGCTTACGCCGCCGTGGATGAGTATCTGTTTCAAGGCCGTAAGATAGGCGAAGGCCTCCTCCGGCGAATCGATCTCCGGCTCGGAGACGATCTCCATGAGCGGCGTGCCCGCGCGGTTGAAGTCGATGCCGGTGCTGGTCTCGAAATGGAAGCTCTTCGCCACGTCCTCCTCGAGGTGGATGCGAACGAGCCGGACGACCTTGTCGGGATGCGTGATGTTCTTCTGCGCGTCCTTTGGGTAGGCCATGTCGTGCAGGGGGACGCCGCCGCCCGCGCAAAGCGGCATGTCGTACTGCGAGATCTGGTAGTTCTTCGGCATGTCCGGGTAGAAGTAATTCTTGCGGTCGAACTTGCAGACCGGGGCGATGTCGCAACCGAGCAGGAGGCCGGAGAGCGCGGTCATCCGGAGCGCCTCGAGGTTCATGACGGGCAACGCGCCCGGCAGGCCGAGGCAGACGGGACAGGTGTGCGCATTCGGCTCGGCGCCGAACTCCACGGGGCAGGCGCAGAACATCTTGCTGCGGGTTTTCAACTGCACGTGGACCTCCAGCCCGACCGTGGGGAGATACCGCATGCGGCTTATCCTTCCAGGGTGAAGCCTATCTTGACGGTCACCTGCCAATGGTCGATCCGGCCATCGACGATATGGCCGCGCGTTTCGGCCACTTCAAACCACCGCATGTGGCGGACGGTCTTCGCGGCGTGTTCGACGGCGTTCTTCACGGCTTCCTCGATCCCATGGGGGGAAGAGCCGACCAGTTCGATTTTTTTGTAAATATGGTCACTCATGCCCCGCTTTTATGCACCGCGCCGCCCCGTTTCTCCAGCAGATATTTCGCGAGGAAGGCTTCCATCTTTCCGTAGAAATCAAGCCGGTTCTCCGGGTTGGCGAAGCCGTGGCCCTCGTCCATCTTCACCATGTACTCGACCGGTTTGCCGGCGGCTTTCAAGGCTTTGACGATCTGCTCGGCTTCGGCGTGATTGACTCGCGGGTCGTTGAAGCCTTGCGCGATGAAGAGGGGCGCGATGATTTTGTCCGCGGCGAAGAGAGGGCTTCGCGAGCGGAGGAATGCCACGTCGGTTTTCGGGTTGCCGACCCGGCGATACATCACGTCGCGGTACGTTTCCCAATAGGGCGGGATGGTGTTCATGAATGTCAGCAGATTCGAGACGCCGACATAATCGACTCCGCACTTGAACACGGCGGGGCGGAAGGCGAGCGCGGCCAGCGTGGCGTAGCCCCCGTAGCTGCCGCCGTAGACGCCCAATTTGTCCTTGTCGGAGTAACCTTGCGCGACGGCCCAGTCCACGCCCGCGACCATGTCGTCGAGCATCTTGCCGCCCCATTCGCGATCGCCGGCGTGCAGGAATTTCTTCCCGTAACCGGTCGAGCCGCGGTAGTTGACCTGGAGCACGGCGAAGCCGCGGTTGCAGAGGAATTGCGCCTCGGGGTCGTAGCCCCAATCGTCGCGCGCCCAGGGCCCGCCATGCACGACGAGGACGGTGGGGAGATTCTTCGGCTCGACGCCTTTCGGCAGGCTCAGGTAACCGTGGATGGCGAGGCCGTCGCCGCCGGGGAAGGAGATCGGTTTCATGCCGACCAGTTCGTCGGGCTTCAGCCAGGGTCGGGGGCGGTAGAGGAAGTCGGTCTTGCCGGTCGCGCGGTCATAGGCGTAGGTCGCGCCGGGATCGGTGGGGGAGTTGTAAGCGATGATCCAATGTTGCTCGCCGGCGTCGCTGTCGCGGAAGAGAACGTCGCCGTCGTGGACTTTTTCCAGGAGCGCGAGGTCCTTTTTCATTTGCGGATCGAACATTTTGTAAGTCATCCGGTCCTTGTTATAGACAACGCCCAGCAGTTCGTGGGTCTTGTCGCTGATGATCGGGCCGTCAATGTCGTACTCGGGGTCTTCGTCGATGAGCGTTTCCTTGCCGGTCTTGAGGTCGAGCGTCGCCAGGTGCGAGGTGTTCGTTCCCCGGGCGCTTGAGAAATAAAGAGCCGTCCCATCCTTCGTGAAAGCGTGGATCGACGCGTCCTCTTCATCCGTGTAAGTGGCGAGCACGCGGAACGGGCCTTCGCCGCTGTCGCGCACGCGAATCTCCGTCCTGCCGCCGCTGATCTGCGCGGCGGCCGCGCGCAGCACCCCGTTCGTGTCGGTGTGCCAGGAGTCGATGTCGCCCGGGTTCTGCTGGATCATCTTCAACTCGCCCGTGGAAATCCGCAGGCGGTAGACGTCGAAGTAACGCTTGTCCCGGGCGTTGATGGCGACGAGGGCTTCGTCGGGACGTTCGCGCGGGAGATCGACGAATTCCGCGCGCGCGCCCTCCTCGGGCGTCAGGTCAACCGCCGGGGCGTCGGGCTTGGAGGGATCGGCGCGGTAGATGTGGAAATTCTCGTTGCCGCCCTGGTCCTGCGAGTAGAGGACGTATTTGCCGTCGCGCGTCCAGGAGAAGCTCCTTATGCCGCGCGCCTTGTCGTGCGTGATGACGCGGGCCTTGTCGAACTGGCCGGCGGCGCAGACCCAGACGTTCATCCGGTTGTTGTCCGGCGCGAGGAAGGCGTAGGATTTCGCGTCGGGGGAAATGGAGGCGCTGCTTATCTTTGGATTGTCGAAGAAATCCTTGATCGGGATTTCCCTCGCGTTCGCCAGGCTGCCGAAGAGAAGGAGGAGGGGGACGAGGTGTTTCATAGCTTTTGCGATAGAGTGTGACCCGGCGGGAGCCGCGGATGTTCAAAAAAGAAGCCTACTCCCAGCGGCTGTTCCTGCTTCCAATATAAGCAAGAACGAGGCCCGACACCACGTGCGATCCCAGCACCCAGAAGCAGAGCGGCACGGCGGAGAGATGCGTCCGCGTCACGTCCTGGACGATGTCGTAGACGCGCGTGTCCTTCATGCTCTGGAGGAAGCCCGACCAGCTCCAGTAAGCGGCTATGAACGGGCGGGTTATCCATCCTATAAAGCCCGGAAGCGCGAGCACCGCCCCCGAAAGCGGAAGCTGAAAACCGACCAGGTAGACCGATATGAGCGACGCCTGTTCGGCCGTCCTGGCCAGGCTGGATATGCCGAGGCAGACGGAGGTCATGGCCGCGTTGACGAGCGCCAGCAGGCCGAGCTGGCTGACAAAGTCCCCGGGGAAATGGCAGATGACATTCACGAACACCGCCATCCACAGCGATTGCGCGGCGACGAGCGCGGCGAGGAAGGCGGCCTTGCTCATGACGTAACTGACGGGCCGCACCCCGCCGTATTTTTCTTTTTCGAAGACGAGGCGCTCGCCGGCGATTTCGCGCGCGGAGTTGTTGGAACCCATCAAGGTCAGGAGAACGACCTGGAACATCACCAGGCCGGAGACCAGCCCGCCGGTGCGCGCCGCTTCCTGTTGATAGGACGCCTGCTCCGCCAGTTGGCGCAACATGTTGGTCTGCGAACCCATGCTGAGGTTCTTGATCTGGGGCAGGCCGTCCCATGCGAAGATGACGACCAGGCAGGGGAAGCCGAACAACAGCGCGAGGTTGAGGAAAACCTGCCCTTTGTCGCGAAGGAAGAGACGCCACCGCCGCGCGAGGAGGATGCCGAACTGGGTGAGAGAACCGGGGACGCCGCCCAAATCCCCGTGTTTCAACCCTTCCGGCTTTTTGGGCGCGGGCAGCCGGAAGAGCCGGCGCAAGCTTTCCGTGCGCGGCCCCGCGGGCGCCATCCCGGCGGCCGCCCCGAACTTGAACGCCTCCCTGTACTTTTCCCACGAATCATGCCAATCGTCGGGGGAGCGCTCCGCGAGGCGTGGGAAAAGATCGTCGGGATCGTGCACGCTGAAGTAGTGGTAGAGAAGATTCGCCGGGCCATGGTACGCGAGCCGCCCCTGGTGGAGCACGAGAACGCTGTCGTAAAGCTCCGCATGTCGCAGGCTGTGCGTCACGGAGAGGACGATGCGCTCGTCCTCGCTCGAGAGCCGTTTCATCAAGCGCACGATCTCGTCCTCCGCCTTGGGGTCGAGGCCGCTTGTCACTTCATCCGCCAGGAGCAGGATGGGCGATGTCACCATCTCCATCGCCAGGGCCAGGCGGCGTTTCTGGCCGCCGGAAAGAACCTGCACGCGCCGGTCGCGCAATTCGCCCAGGCCCACGTGGTTCAATATCTCCGCCACCCGTTCCTCGCACGCATCGCCGCCGATGGCGACGCGCAGGCGTAAGGCGGACTCCACGCTTTCCCGCACGGTCAGGAGATCGTAGGCGATGCTGAACTGCGGCACATAACCCGTCTCGTGGGGATCGAGATCATGATGGGCCAGGTCCCTGCCTTCCCAATGCAGCGTCCCTTCCGTCGGCTCGCGCAAGCCGGCGATGACCTTCAGCAGCGTGCTCTTCCCGCAGCCGGACGGCCCGATGACCGCGGCAAAATGCGCCTGCGGAAAGACGGTGGAAACTTCATTCAGGAGACGATGCCCTTCCCGTCCAAGTTGCAGGGAGACGTTGCGAAGTTCGAGCACTGATCAAAGATTCATTTAGCAAGCCCGTTTGTCACTGGAATTCGAATCCCGCCGGCCCCGATTGTTCACTCCTCTGGAATTCTTTGGACTTTGCGGAGACGGCATGGGATGAGTGAACGGCATGAAGCGCGGGATGGTTTTTCTTTGGTCGGCGCTCGGGCTTTTCATTTTTATCGTCGTCTGTTTCCTCGCGTTGAAGATCTGGTTCGACGCCTATCTCCGCAGCGACGGTTTTCGGAAACTCATCAGCGGCGTCGCTTTCGGGGCCATCCAGGCAAGAGGGGAGTTCCTTCCTTTCCACTACTCCGGCACGACGATCTATACCGACGGGTTTCAGGCGCGCGGCGCCGGCACGGCCTTCTTCGATCAATTGCGCGCCGACCAGATGCGGGCCGAGTTCAACCTGCGCGGCATCCTGAAACACGCCTGGGAGATCGACGAATTGGAATTGCAGCAACTCCAGATAACCGTGGGGAACCAGAAGAACCGCGAGCCGGCTCCTTCGCCTGCGCCCGGCGCCGGCGGCCCGGGGTGGCTGCCGAGCAAGGTCGATTTGCGCCAGGCGGACATCGAGGACGCCTCGCTGGAATGGGCGGGCGAAACCCGGCGCGCCTCGGTGAAGGGGACGAAACTGACCATCACGCCGGAAGCCGCCGGTTCCATGAGCGGCGAGAACGCCGCTAATCCCGGCTCGTGGAATATCCTGGCGGAGGGCGGGCATATTGCGACCGGAGACCTGCCTGGGTTGGAGGTCAGCAGCGCCAAGCTGCGTTACCGGCGGCCCTCGCTTTTCATCCTCGACTCGGAATTCAAATGCAAAGAGGAAGGGAGCCTCACGGCGAGCGGAGAAATCAATTTCGAACAGTCGCTCGACCTCGAACTCAAACTGAACGGCGTCCCCCTCCGGCCCTTGCTTCCGGTCGATTGGCGAAGGCGGCTGGACGGGAATCTGTATGGCGATATCCGCCTGCTTTCCGCGATGCCGTTGACCGGCGAGCCGGATATGGAAGGCTCGCTAAGCCTCGCGCAGGCGCGGGTTGAAGCCCTGCCGATACTCGACCAGATCGCCCTCTTCACACGCTCGCAGCAATTCCGGACGCTCTCCTTGAGCAAGGCCTCCGGCGACTTCAAGCGGACACAAACCCGGCTCGAAGTGAAGAACTTCGTCGCGGAAGCGGAAGGTCTCATCCGCATGGAAGGAGCGTTCACGGTGCAGGACGGGCGAATCGACGGCGCCTTCCAGATCGGGGTGACGCCTGGGAGCCTCCAATGGCTGCCGGGGTCGCAAGGGAAAGTCTTCACCGATTCGCGGGAAGGGTATCTCTGGACGCATCTGCATCTGACCGGCCCCGTGGAGAGCCCGATAGAAGACCTGACCCCGAGACTGGTCCAAGCCGCTCAAGGCGCGATCATCGACAAGGCGCAAAAGGCGCTTACGGACCCGGCCGGGACGCTCCTGGACGGGGTGAAGTCGCTGCTTCCCCCATAGCGCGCTCGACATATTTCGCGAGGATGTCGCATTCGAGATTCATCGCGTCCCCCGCCCGGAGCGACGCCAGGTTCGTATGGGCAAGCGTGTGCGGAATGATGCAGACCACGAAGCTTCGCTCCAGCAATTCGGCGACTGTGAGGCTTATCCCATCGAGCGCCACGGACCCTTTGAAGGCGACGTAGCGCGCGAACGCCTCCGGCAGCGCGACCTCGAGCCGGTGATCCGTCCCGAACGAAAGCGCTTCGGTCACACAGTCGATATGCCCCTGCACGAAATGCCCTCCCATGCGGCCATCCGCGCCGAGAGCGCGTTCAAGGTTCACGATGCCGCCCTGTTTCAACCGGCCCAGGTTTGTCCGGGCCAGCGTTTCCTCCAGCAGATCAAACCCGAGCATGGAACCGTTGCATTCGATGACGGTGAGGCAGCAGCCGTTCACCGCGACGCTGTCCCCCTCCCGCGTTCCGGGGCCGATGCGCGGCGCTTCGAGAACGAGCCGTTTCCCGGCGGATGCGACACTCCCTGTTTCCTCGATCAAGCCGGTGAACATTTTCGCAAGAGTAACACGGACGGCGCGGGCGGGCGTCTTTTTTATCCGTGCTATCCGTGCTATCCGTGGTTAATTCTTTTTCTTCCATGGAAAAAATGATCATTGTCGGCTCCGGGTGCGCGGGACTGACGGCCGCCATCTACGCGGCGCGCGCGAATCTCGATCCGCTCGTGCTTGAAGGAAAGGAGCCGGGCGGGCAGCTCAGCACGACGACTCTCGTGGAAAACTTCCCCGGTTTCCCGGAGGGGATCGACGGGCCGCAACTCATCCTGAACATGAAGGCGCAGGCCCAGCGGTTTGGGGCGCGCTTCGCCTACTCTTTCGCGAACGGACTGGAGCCAAAGGAGGGTCATCTGCGGGTGAAGGTGGACGATGACTGGGTGGATACGCGGACGCTCATCGTGGCAAGCGGCGCCTCGGCGCGCTGGCTCGGCCTGCCTCACGAGAAGAAGCTCGTCGGCCACGGCCTGACCTCCTGCGCCACGTGCGACGGCGCGTTTTATCGCAACGTGCCGGTGTGCGTGGTGGGCGGAGGCGACTCGGCCTGCGAGGAGGCGACCTTCCTTACCAAGTTCGCTTCCAAGGTTTATCTCATCCATCGAAGGGACACGCTTCGCGCCTCGAAGATCATGGCCGCGCGCGCGCTTTCCAACCCGAAAGTCGAGCCGGTATGGAACAGCGTCCCCACCGAATACCTCACGGACGAAAGCGGCGAAGTGCGCGCGGTGCGCCTGAAGAATACGGCAACCGGCGCGGAAAGCGAACTGGAGGTCAAATGCGTTTTCGTCGCCATCGGCCACACGCCGAATACGGCGCCGTTCCGCGGAGTGCTCGACATGGATGCGGAGGGTTACCTGACCCAGCAACGGGGTTCGCGGACGAATATCGAGGGGGTATTCGCGGCGGGCGACGTGGCCGACCACGTTTATAAACAGGCCGTGACCGCGGCGGGCGAAGGCTGCGCCGCCGCGATGGACGCCGAAAAGTATCTCGCCGAACGAGGTTGACCAGACCGGGTTGTGAAGGTCTGCGATCTCACCCAGTTCTACTCGCCCGTGAGCGGCGGGGTGAAGCGCTACCTTCACGAAAAGGTTCTCTACCTGCACGAACACACCGAGGACGAACACATCCTCATTGTGCCGGGGGAGAAGGACGGCCTGGCGGTGGAAGGGCGTTCAAGGACGTATTCCATCCGTTCGCCGCTGGTCTCGAAAACTTCGCGATACCGCGCGCTGCTGCGCCTCCACGCGGTGGAGGAGGTCCTGGAGAAGGAGATGCCGGACATCATCGAATCGGGCGACCCGTACCAGGTCGCCTGGAAGGCTATCGCTTCCGGCGCCGCGCTCCGCATCCCGGCGGTCGGTTTTTACCACTCGCATTTCCCGGAGGCGTATCTGCGCAGCGTGCGGAAATTCTTCGGAAGCGCCGCGACGGATTTCGCCTTCGACATGGCGATGCGTTATGTCCGCCATCTCTACAACCGTTTCTCGAAGACGCTCGTCCCCTCCCCCGCCCTCGGCAGGCTTCTCGCGGATTGGGGGGTGGAGAACGTGCGGAATATCGACCTGGGCGTAAACACCGCCGTCTTCAAGCCGCAACCCGCCGCGTGCGTCCGGGCGGAACTCGGCGTCCCCGCGGAGCGCACCCTGCTCCTCTACGTGGGCCGTCTCGCCGCCGAGAAAAACACCCGCACTCTCTTCGACGCCTTCGAGCTGTTGACGCGGGAGCGTCCCGGGCGCTTCCATCTGCTGGCGATCGGCGACGGCCTTCAGCGTCCGCTCCTGAAAGACTTGCAGCAAACCACCGGCGCCGTGACGTGGTTGCCGTATTGCGCGGACTCCGCGAAGCTGGCCCGGTTCTATTCGGCGGCGGACCTTTTCGTGCATCCGGGAGTGCAGGAAACCTTCGGTTTGGTGACGCTGGAGAGCCAGGCTTGCGGCACGCCGGTAGTGGGAATCCGGGGCAGTTACATGGATCGGATCATCCACAGCGACCAGGCGCACTGGGCGGCGGAAAACAGCCCCGAAGCGCTGGCCCGGGCGGTCGTCGAGGCGGCTGAACAGGACCTTTGCGCGGTGGGCGCGGCGGTCAGCCGGAGGGTGGCGGCGCAGTATTCGTGGGAAAAAGTCTTTTCCCGCCTGTTTGAAATTTACCGCGAGACCATTCGGGACTATAGAAACTGACGCATGGAAAGGGAATCCAAGCCGGTGATCCGCAATTATACGCCCGCCGACCGGGATATGGTGCGCCGTCTTTGTTGCGACACAGGCTTCCTGGGGCAGCCGATAGACCCTGTATTCGAGGACCGCGAATTGTTCGCGAACTTCCTCACCGGTTACTACACGGATTGGGAGCCGGAGTCCGCCTTCGTCCTGGAACTGGACGGCGAGGTCAAAGGCTACCTGCTCGGCTCCAGGCGCCCGCTCCGGCACCAGCTTTACAGCATCTACCAGAACCTCGGCCTGCTCGTGCGCGGCCTGGCCCGCTACCGGCGTTACAACAGCGCCTCCCGGCGTTTCGTCCACTGGATACTCTACTACGGCTGGCGGGAGGTGCCCGCCGCCCCGAGGCGGACCGCGCACTTCCACGTCAACCTTCTGCCGGAAGCCAGGAGCATCGCCTCGACCCGCGCCTTGATGGACGCCTATCTCCACTATCTCCACGAGCACGGGGAAAAGCGCGTTTACGGGCAGATGGTCACCTTCGAAAGCCGCCGCGGCGCCAAGATGTTCGAGCGCTACGGCTTCCGCGTCCTGAATCGTTCCGAGATTTCCAAATACCGCACCTTGCACCCGCAACCCGTTTTCCTCTGCACCGTCATCAAGAACCTGGATGAGAACAGCCGGCTGTACGCCGCGGAAAAATAGCCGCCTCCGACCATAGTTATCGTTCGGACCGCCCGTGGCGCATGCTGCTGGAGCTTTACTGGCCGGAACGGCGCTGGGTTCTCGCGGGCGAGATCGCCTTTCTCTGCAAGGCCAGCCCCGTCTGGATCCTGCCGCTGGTCACGGCGAACATCATCGACATCATAGCGAAACGCCGGGCGGGCGGTTTCGGCGCGCTTGCGACAAACGCCGGGATAGGCGCGGCGTTCATCGTGCAGAATATCCCGACAGGGTATCTCTTCGCCAAATTCATCAGCCGCGCGATCCGTAACGTCGAGAACCGGTTGCGTTCGGCCCTGACCCGGCGTTTCCAGATGCTCTCCATCGGCTATTACGACCGGGTCAGCGCGGGCCGGTTGCAGACGAAAGTGCTGCGCGACGTGGAATCGGTCGAGCAACTCAGCCGGCAACTGAGCGATCCGGCCGTGGCCGCCGTCGTCAGCATCCTCGTCGCGATCGGCGTCACGGCGTGGCGGATGCCGCAGTTCTTGCCCGTCCTTTTTCTCCTCGTGCCGCTCGTGGCGATTATCCGCCATACGATGTCCGAACGCCTCCGACGTTACAACCAGCTCTTCCGCAAGGAACTGGAAACCATGAGCGCGCAAGTCAACGGCATGATCTCGATGATCCCCGTCACACGAGCCCACGCGGCGGAAGAAGAGGAGATCGCGCGCGTCGAGGGGCGGTTCGGCAAGGTGCGCGACGCGGCCCAAAGTTTCGACCGGCACGCCACGCTCTTCGGCGCGACGACATGGGTGGCGTTCATGCTCTTCAATCTCTCCTGTTTCACAGCCGCCGCGGGGCTCACCTATTCCGGCGTCCTTTCGCTGACGCCCGGTGAGATCGTGCTCCTGGGCGGCTACTTCAACGCCGTCACGGCGGCCGTCATGCAGTTGAACTCGATGCTGCCGGTCATCACGCGCGGATTCGACGCCTTGCATAGCATAGGCGAAGTGCTGGAGGAGCCGGACATCGAGGAGAACCGGGGCAAACGCGCCGTGGTTTCCGTCCGGGGGGCGATCCGCTTTGAGAACGTCAGCTTCGAGTTCCGGCGGGAGGCGGAGGAAAAAACCGCCCTGCGCGATGTGAATCTCGACGTCGCGCCGGGCGAGACCATCGGCGTCGTCGGCCCCAGCGGCTCCGGCAAATCGACCTTGATGAGCCTCCTGACCGGCTTTCTTCGCCCCACGTCGGGCCGCCTGCTGCTGGACGGCGTGGATATGAATTCCATCGACCTGCGCAGCTACCGCCGGCATATCGCCGTCGTCGGCCAGCAGACGATTCTCTTCGACGGCACGCTTCGGGAGAACATCATTTATGGCACGAGCCGCGTCAGCGAGGACTGGCTTCGCCACGCGATAGAAGCGGCGAACGCGGGGGCGTTCATCGCGGAACTGCCGCGGGGACTGGACACGCCCATCGGCGAAGCGGGCGCGCGCTTGAGCGGCGGCCAGCGCCAGCGCATCGCCATCGCCCGGGCCATGCTGCGCAACCCGCGCGTCCTGATACTGGACGAAGCCACCAGCGCGTTGGACGCCGCCAGCGAAGCGCGCGTCCAGGAAGCCTTGGAACGCCTCATGACGGGCCGCACCACGTTCATCGTCGCGCACCGCGTTCACACGTTGAGAAAAGCGAACCGGATCGTGCGATTGGAAAACGGGAGGCTCGCGGAGGAAGAGCCGGGGCCGGGAAAGCTCCGATTCGCGGTTCCCGCGAGGGAGTAACCGTGGCGGCTACTCCGTCTGGTCCTGCACCTCTTCCATGTAACGCGAGATGGCGTCCTGGCGGCTGGCGGGCGGGGCGGCCAATTCATTCGCGGTCTTGAAATAACCGTCGAACGAGTTGCTGCAGGCGTGCATCTGCGTGGCCTCATACCAATTCAGGTAATCGGCGATCTCGTCCACGCGGGTTACGATCGTCTCCCGGTACGTGGCGAGGGATTGGAGCCGGGGAGGAACCCTTTTGGTTTTTCCACGGAGGAGGTCCAATGCGATTTCCTGATACTCGGCGATGACCGGGCGAAAGAGCGGGTTCGCCTGCGCCGAGAGAGCCACGAGGTTCTCGTTCATCCGGAAAATCGCGGCGCGCCTTTGCCGGTTGCCCATGAAGCTCTTGAAGTCCTCCAGCCGGTATTCCTTCTCCTCCGCGGTTTTCCCGACGGTCATCTTGACGAACAGGAGCGCCGCAAGCCGCTGCTCGGTTTCCTCCGCGGAAAGGCCCCTGTAGCGATCCGAGGCGGAGAGGCGGGCGATGCCGAGCGTCCACCATTTCTCAAGGCCGTCCGCGGAACTGCCGAGCGCGGGGAAGTTCCGGATAAGCCCCGCGGCCGGATCGCCGCCCGCCGGGAGGGAGCGGATGTAGGCGGCGAGACGCGGACGGCCTTCCGGCAGACCCATGAGAAGCTGGACGAGGCTGAAGGCGCAGGCGTCGTAGAGCGCCAGGGAGGTGGAGTCCATCCCCGCGGGCGCCTCGGCGAGGAAATTCGCGAAGGAGGGAAGCTGGTTCGACGCCATGAGGCCTCTGTAAACGGACGCATCCGCGCCGGAATCGCGCGTTTCCAGGAAGCGCTCCAGCCCGCGCACGAGCCAGGCGGGGGGCGGGTTGTATTCCATCCCCTGTTTCATGAAACTCTGGTCGCGGTACGCGAGTTCCAGAATCAAGGCGCTCAAGAGATGCTGCCCCAGATGCACGCCGGTCAAATCCGCCGCGAGATTCACATCCACCACGACTTTGAGCCCCTGGTTCGCCTCGAACATCCTGACGCTGGCCGGGTTGCTCCCCGCGCCGGGCAGGTTGCGGAGGTTGACGACGATGGGGAATTTCCATTTATCCGGGAGGCGCAGGGCGCTCAGGAAGCCGGATTTTACTTCCTCGCAATACGTTGTCGTCCGGACGCGCGCGGAGTCCTGGTCGCAGACGATGACAAACTGGTGGGAGGAACTGACGCTCTGGCGGGGGAGCGCCGCGCGCGCGGGGATGCAACAAACGGCCAGTGCGGCGAGGAAGAGGAGCCTCATCGCGCGGGACGGGTCGCGACGATGATCCCGGCCTTTGTCACGTCGATGGAGGCCATCTGGTCGAGCAACCGGTGTTCGGGTTTCAGTTTATCCCACAAATCCTGATCGACGACCGCAAAACCCGCCATGAGCTTCGGGTGGATCGCCAGCCGCCCGAAATAACCCCCCACGCAAGTGGCCTGCAATTTGTTATCCACGATGGAGAGCCGGTAAAGAATACTGCCGTAAATCGGGTTGTCCATGAAGCTCCGTTGCGAGACCACGCAGCAGACGCCGTCCTGCAAATGCACAAACGCCCGTTCGAATTTCACCGTCCCGGCCATGCCCGCTTCCCCCGGCTTTATCTTGTTGCCCAGGTAGGCGTTAATTCCGTTCTCGGGCAGGGCGAGCCTCTGCGCCGTGGGCGATTGCATCGCTTCCTCCAGGTCGATGCCGATCTCGGGAGCGTCCAGGATGCGCTCCTTCGGCATCGGCGGGACGGCGTCGGGGGAGCGGGCCATCTGGATAAAGGCCGCGGCTACGATGCTCCAGAACAAGGTCAGGCCGAGATTGGAAAGCTCCCGCAGGATGCGGACGCGCGGCGGGTTGGTCAGCCTTTTTATGCGGTCGCGCTCTTTCTCGCGCGAGACTTCGGGCTTGGTCTCTTCCGGCAGGATCGAACGCTCCAGCTTCGCTCCGCAACTGTGGCAATAGACGCGCTCCGCCTCGTTGACGTGGTTGCATTGTTTGCAGGTTATCTCGGCCATCTATTCGGCGGGGGGTTTGGCGGCCGCGGGTTTCGCCGCCGGTTTTTCCGCGGGCTTCGATTCGGCGGGCTTGGATTCCGAGCCGCCGGCGGCATCCTTCTTGGCCGCTTCCTTGTAGCCCGCGCTGCGGTAGTCGGTTATGTAGAAACCCGATCCTTTGAAGATCAATCCCGCCCCGGTTCCGAGCAGACGCTTCACCTTCCCCTTCCCCCATTCCGATTCCCGGCAAAGATTTTCGGGGCAGATCGAGAAGGCCTCATCCTTCATGGACTGGAAGACATCGAAGTTCTTCTGGCATTTCTCGCAATGGTATTCGTACGTCGGCATAGAGGGAGCAGCCATAGTAGCAGATGCCGGGTCCTCCCGTCAAACGAGTTGACGCCGGGTGGGGCAGACGCTTTATTCCTCCGATTCAATCCCTTCCCAATGCTTAAAGGCCGGCTTTTTTTCTTTTCCCTACTCCTCCTGTTCGCGGGCTGCGCGCAGGACGCCCGTTACAACCGCGAGACCCAATACCTCGGCGGTCTCGGCTCGCGGATCGCTTCCGCGTTCTCGCCAAATCGCGACGCCGATTCCTATTGGGACGGCGACGGGATTTCCGGCAGCCCCTCGATCAGGATCCGCCTGAGCGAGCAGCGCGCCTATTTCTACAAAAGCGGCCAGCTTGTCGGCGTCTCGGTCATCTCGACGGGCCGGGAGGGCTACGGCACCAAGACGGGGCATTTCCACATCATCCAGAAGGATAAGGATCACAAGTCCTCGATCTACGGCGACTACGTCGACGAGCAGGGCAACATCGTGATGAAGGAGATCGACAACACCAAGGACCCGAAGCCCCCGGGAGCGCACTTCGACGGCGCGCCGATGCCCTTCTTCATGCGGATAAACGGGGGCACCGGCATGCACCAGGGATTCCTCCCGGGCTACCCGGCTTCGCACGGCTGCATACGGATGCCGGGCTTCATGGCGGAAGCTTTTTTCCGCTCGGTCTCGACCGGCACGCCCGTCTCCGTGGAGGAGTAGGCGCGGCCGGAATCGGATGGACTGGTACTATGTCGAGAACGACCGGCAGGTCGGCCCGGTGAACGACGGCAACTTCAACCGCCTCCTGAAAGAAGGTACGGTGAAGCCGGACACGCTCGTCTGGCGCGACGGCATGGAGAAGTGGGCGCCCTATTCGCGCATGAGCATCGGCGCCCAGGCGGTGGCCGAAGCCGCCGCCGTCCAGGCCGACCCCGCGCCCGCCGTCGAAAAGGAGGAATTGCACTACGCCGGGTTTTGGGTGCGCGCGCTGGCCCGGGTCATCGACGTATTCCTGTTGTTCACCATAAACATGCTCCTGGCTTCCGCCATAAGCGACGCATTCTCCTTGGACTTTCGCACGTTCGCGGTTTATCAGGGCGTTTCCCTTCCCCTCCTGGGCATGTCGCTGCTCGTGCAGATGATTTACTTCACCCTCTTTCTCGGCCGGTTTGGCGCGACGCCGGGAAAGATGGCCTGCTTCCTGAAGGTCGTCCGCCCCGATGGCGGCCCGCTGACTTACAGGCGCGCCTTCGGACGCTTCTTCGGGGAAATGCTGAGCGGCCTCGCGACGTTTTTCATCGGTTATATTATGGCGGGTTTCGACGGCCAGAAACGGGCGCTCCACGACCGCGTCTGCGACACGCGCGTCGTCAAAATAATCTCGTGAATACGGCCAAGGCCTTTTCCCGGCGGCGCAAGCTCTCCGCGATCATCTGGGTTACGCTCGCGCTCTGCGCGGGACTGACAGCCCTGCAAATGTTCTTTGGTTTTTCCCTGGCGCTGGCGGCGCTGGCGCTGCTGCTCGGCGCGCTGGCCTGGTCCGAACGGCGCGCCCACGGGATGTTCGCGGCCAACGACCCGCGCGGAGGCTGGGTCGGCTTCTGGAATCAACTGGCTCTGGGCGTTCTCGGCTCAGGCTATCTTTTCTGGAGCGCCGCGACGCTGCCGGACTTGCAGGTCGAACTCACGGCCCAGGGCGTCCCGCAGGAGACGGCGGAGATGATTACGCCGCTGGTTCATGAAGCGCTCCTTATTTCCGCGGGGGCAATTCTCCTAAGCCAGATCGTCATCGCCTTTTATGACCTGCGGGTCGCGAAGTTCCCCCGCAATGGCGAATAAGGCTCGCGGCTTCGCTTCGCGCTTCTTTTCCGCTCTCGGCCCGGGACTGGTGACCGGCGCCGCGGATGACGACCCCTCCGGCGTGGCGACTTATACGATCGCCGGCGCCCAGCTCGGCACACAGATGGCGTGGACGGCGCTCGTAACGTGGCCGTTGATGGCCGCGGTCCAGATGATGTGCGCGCGCATCGGCATGGTGACGGGCCGCGGCCTCGGCTGCGCCCTGGCCAGGAAGTTTCCGCGCCCGGTGCTCGTGCTGACGTCCCTGGCCCTGCTCCTGGCGAACGCGATCAACATAGGGGCCGATCTCTCGGGCATGGCCGACGCCGCCGGCATGTTAACCCACGACAACTCCCGCCTATGGATTCTCCTTTTTGGGGCCGGCATCACCGTCGCCACGGTCCTCCTGCCTTACCAGAAGATCGCGGGCGTCTTGAAATGGCTGGCGGCGGTTCTCTTCGCTTACGTGCTGGAAGCCTTCCTCATCAAGCCCGACTGGCGCACGGCGTTGCACGATACGTTCATCCCCGCCTGGCCCGCGGACCACGCCGCCTGGACGACGCTGGTGGCGATCCTCGGAACGACGATAAGTCCGTACCTTTTCTTCTGGCAATCCGCCCAGGAGATCGAGGAGGAGAAAGCCGCGAACCGCTGGGAGCCGGAGCGCCGCGCAAAGGTTTCCGCCGATTCCATCATCGACCGGAAGCTTGACGTGGGAACCGGCGCCTTCTTCTCCAACATCGTGATGTTCTTCATCCTCCTGGCGTCCGCGTCCACGCTCCATAAGGCCGGGAAGACGAGCATCGAAACCTCGCGCCAGGCCGCCGAGGCGCTGAAACCGCTCGCGGGCAATTTCGCGGCGCTGCTTTATAGCGCGGGCATCATCGGCGGCGGGCTGCTGGCAATCCCAACGCTGGCCGGCTCGGCGGCGTACGCCTTTTCCGATACATTCCGCTGGCGGCAGGGGCTGGACCGCAAGTTTCGCGCGGCGTACGCCTTTTACGGGATGCTGATCCTCTCGATCCTCGCGGGGGTGGCGATGAATTTTGCGAATATAAGTCCCGTCAAGGCGATGTACTGGTCGGCGGTCATCAACGGCCTGCTCGCTCCGCCGCTCCTGCTCGGCATCCTCCTCGTGGCGTGCGACGCCGGCATCATGAAAAACCAGCCAAGCTCCATGCTGGGCCGCGTGACGGTCGGGATCGCCACCGCTCTGATGTTCCTGGCGGCGGTGGGGATGTTTATTTTTTGAGAAGCCCCTTACTCTTCGGCCTCCTCCACCGCCTCGGCGCGCGAGAAGGTGTGGTAGAAGAGCCTGCCAAGGTCGAAGACATCCCCGAGAACGGCCAGCAGGACGAACGCCGCGCTGCAATACCGCAGGAGGAAAAGATTCAGGTCCGAAAGCTCCCGGGGCGGGTAAGTCCAAAGCGCCGCGACGAACACCGCGCAAGCCGCGGCGTTCAGAAAAAGCTCCAGCAGCGAAAAGGGAAGGGCCTGGGAACGAAACGCCCCCAGGAGCGGGCGGTACTCCTCGAAGAGCGCCTGCAAGTGGTCGCTCATCACCTTGCGGGGCAGCAGTCTTTCCAGCCGCACGGTGAACGCCGCCCTGGCTTGCGTGGCGACATAGCGAAAGATACCCGAAGCGGCGAGGAGCAGGACAAAGCTGACGTTCATGAAATAGTTGATCGACAATGGCATAGGTTGGGAGGTTTCCAAATGAAATCCGCGACTTTACAATCTTTCCAATCCCTTGTGCGTCCAGGCCGCCGCCAGGGTGCGCCTCCCGTCGCCAGCCGGGGCGTTTTCCACGAAGCCGCCCGCGAAGTCGATGACGCACATCCGGCCGAAGCGCGCATGCGCGCCGCAGGCAATCCCCGCCACGCCAAAGGAACGGTTAAAAATATTCTTGCGATGTCCCCGCCCGCGCACCCCGTCATCCACGATCAAGGTTGCGACGATCCGCTGCGCGTCGGAATATCCATAGGAGATATTCTCGCCCGCAGCCCCCGTCCACTTGCCCACCCCCGCCATCCTGTCCCACGGCGAGCTATGGTCGCTCCCCTTATGCCCGAACGTCCCCGCGCTCCCCTGGTCTTCCACGTGCCGCATCGCGCCGGAAGCCATCGCTTCCGAGAAAGAGAGCGGCTGCAAGGGAGAGGCGCGCCTGAGAAACGCTATAGCTTCATCCAGCGAACGGCCGCCCTCGCGCAACCGGACGCCTTCCATGCATCTGGCCAGCGTCTCGGCGTAGCGCGCGGGCGAAACCCGGGCGAGATTGATCTGTTCCAGCACGGCGGCGGCATTCCCATCCGCGGCCAGAAGGGGCAGATTCATTGAAACCAGGCTTACCAGGATATAAAATAAAGCTTTCATAATAATTATAGAAAGCATGGTTAATGCCACAGTTATAATTATTATGATTTTCACGTCCCGATGAGCCGTCTCCGCTTCTTCGCGACGATGGCCAAAGACCTCGCCCGTCCCGTCCTCCCGGCGCCCCGTCATCCCCATCCCGGAACCTGGCGGCCCGAAGCCGTGACAGCCGCCTGGCTGGGGCACGCCACGGTGCTCGTGAATTTTCTGGGCGTCACGATCCTGACCGATCCCGTCCTGTTCACCCGGTGCGGCATCGGCATCGGCCCCTTCGTCATCGGCCCCAAACGGCACGTCGCCTGCGCGTTGGAACCGGAGGAACTGCCGCCAATCGACCTCGTACTCCTCTCCCATGCGCACATGGATCATATCGATCTCCGCTCCCTGCGCCGCCTCTCCCGCGACGCCGTCGTCGTCACGGCGCGAGACACCGCCGATATTTTCCGGAACATCCCCTTCCGCGAAGTCGTCGAACTGGACTGGAACCAAACCCGGGAAATCAAGACGCCGCGGGGAAGCGTGACCGTGACGGCATTTAAAGTGCGCCATTGGGGCGCGCGAATGCGGCACGACGACCACCGGCAATACAACGCCTACGTCGTGGAACGGGGCGGGCGGCGCATCTGCCACCTGGGGGATACGGCGCGCACGGACGCCCGCGCGCTCGGGTCGCGCGGCCCCATCGATCTGCTCTTCGCGCCCATCGGCGCGTATAACCCGTGGATCAACTCCCATTCCACCCCGGAGGAAGCCGTCGCGATGGCAAATGAAGCCCGCGCCCGTTACATTATTCCGATCCACCACCGGACTTTTAAACTGAGTTGGGAGCCGATGGAGGAGCCCATGGCCCGCTTTCGCGCCGCGCTCCAGGCCGAGCCTTGGCGGATAGCCCTCGCGGAGATCGGCGAGACGTTCGTCCTGCCCGACTCGTAGAACCTAGAGCGTGTCATGCACTTTTTCCCGCCCTTGGTTGCCTAAAGACTGGAACGGCCTGGCGCTTTGGCGTTGCCTCCCGCTCCCAGGAGGCTGGCCCAGCCGCCTCTACAACGACAAACGACAATGACAACGACGCCGCTCAGGGCGCTTCAGTGCTTGAGCCGGTCTTCGATGCAGTTCATCAAACCCTGCGCGCTGACCGGCTTGGCCACAAAAAACGAGCCGCCGATGACTCCTCCATGCTCGGGCACTTCGTTTTTCCGCACCGTGGCGGTTACGAAGACTACGGGTATGTGCTTCAACGCCGGGTCGGATTGAAGCATGGAAAAGACATCTCCGCCGTCGATCTGGGGCATGACGACATCCAGCAGGATGACATCCGGCTGGAACTGGCGCGCGGTTTGGAGGGCCATCAAGGGATTGCTCTGTTCCCGAACCTCGTATTTCTTCGAGGCTTCCAAAGTCAACTTCACTACCTTTGTAAAACCCGCCTCATCATCCACGATCAATACCTTGCGCTTGTTCATAGACCTTCCCTCAGTTTCCGAATCTAATCGCACCCAGTGCGCCCAAACAAGATAAATGACGCCTCGTCACAAATGAAACTTGGGACACTGCGCCAGGAACCGCTTCGGGTTTTCAAATAGGAGCCGGTCGATCACTTCCGGGGAATGACCGCGCTTGCGCATCTCCAGAGCCGTCCTGGGCACGGCAAGCGGGTCGCTGCGGCCCCAGTCGCAAGCGCTGTTCAGCCACACCCTCTCCTGGCCGTGGACTTCGAGCATGTCGATGGCGCGAGCGGGCGTGCATTTCGACTCCGGGTAAAGCGTGATGCCCGCCCAGAACCCCGCTTCCAGGATGAGCGGGAGGGTGTGTTCCTCCGCGTGGTCGATGATCACGCGCCCCGGGTCGAGGCGGCCATCCGCGGCTAACAAATCAAGGATGAGCCGCGTCCCCTTGAATTTATCTTCCAGGTGCGGCGTGTGGACGAGGATGAGCTGTCCGTGCCGCGCCGCCAGGTCAACGTGTTTCTCCAACACCGCCATCTCATTGCGCGTATTCTTGTTCAGCCCGATCTCTCCGATGCCCAGAACATTGGACTCCTCCAGGAATTCCGGGATCATCGCCAGCACTTCGTCCGCCAGTTTCATGTCCTCGGCCTCCTTCGGGTTGATGCAAAGCCACGCATAGTGCGGCAGCCCGAATTTCGCGGCCCGCTTCGGCTCGTAATCGGTCAATTGCCGGAAGTAATCGTGAAACCCCTGCGCGCCGCCCCGGTCGAAGCCGGCCCAAAACGCCGGTTCACACACCGCCTGGCAGCCCGCGGTGGCCATTGCGGCGTAGTCGTCGGTCACGCGGCTGACCATGTGGGCGTGCGGCTCTATGTAACGCATTTAAGACGCCCCGCACGCCGGGCCGCCGGGAGCTTTGGCGAGTTCCGTGCTCAGGTCGCTGAATGCCAGGAGGATGCGCTTCGCTCTTTCCGGTTGCGCGGAGAGCAGTTCTTCGCAAGCCCGGCGGAATGCCGCGGCGCGGAAATCCTCCTCTCCATCCGCCCGCTCCAGCCTGTCCAGGAATGCGGCGAGGTCGATGAGTTTGGAACGCGCCTCAAGGAAGTAGTGATCGAGAACCTGGTCGCGCCGCATGGTTCTTAAATAACGTGCCTATCGCGTCCAAGCGAAGGCTGGTTCGTGCGGGCGGGGTGTTCCTCGAAGGTCATCGGTTTCGGGGAAAGCTCCGGAATGTCAAACACCGGCAGATTGAGAACCGTAAAAAAGACTTCGTTTATTTCGCGATACCGGGTTTTGGTTATCGCGCCTTCCACATCCGCGAGTTTCAGCGCCCGATCTTTCACTTCCACGGCCATGACAATGGTCCCGTCCTGATTTACACATTCCAAGTCAGCCGCCTGCCCGGACGCTTCATCGCTCGCATTAATGCGGCCGCGGTTATCCCGTTCGTACAAACCAAAATGAGCGCCTGCCGCCTCAAACAGCGCGCCAGCCAATGCGAGGGCGCGATCTCCGCCGGATTTTTCACCAAGAAAACTTCGCGCGGCATCAAGTGCGCTCTTAAGACTGACGCGGGGCGGAACAGGATAAGCAAAACGCAATTGCTGCTGCCGCCGATGGATTTCAAGGATCACTTGCCGCATCACGTTTGCGGTGAAAACAGGCTCGTCGCGCTTCTCCACGGCTTCCAATACGTCGATGAGTCCTTCCCATCCCGCGGGATCTCGCTTGGCGGCGTCTCCGCGCGTCATGTATGGGATACGCATCGCGTTGCCCACATAAGGGTCGCCCGACGTTCCCAGCACATTTTCCTGCCGCGAAATGAATGGGGCTATCACTTTTGAACCAAGGCTCCGCGCATCCCAGGCGCATCCCCGCGATCATCGCGCCTATTTTTTACCACCGTAGTATCCGAATGCTATCATCTTTTCGCGCCGCTTCGTCGCGCGGCCCATTAGCCGGCGGCGATTCAATTCATACTTTACCGGGCGCAGTGTGTGATTTGCAGTCGCTCCGTTTGCTCGGATAGATTCAGGCGAGGAACCAGCCATGCCAAAGCATTACTCGAAAAATTCTCTTTGAACAATGACAGATCGCGCTATCGGTTCATGGAAAACCTTTGGCCGGATGCGCGCGGCGGTTAAGCGTCGGAGAAGAGCGCCAGCGAGACGGTGTAGGCGTGGACGAAGTTCGTCCCGCCGACCGGGCCGATCTCGCCGTTGCAGAAAAACCCGGCGGCGGGCATCGAGCCAAATTGCCCCGCGAACGCCTCGGCGTCGTGGTTCGGCGCGTCGAAAAGGCTCAGGCCGCGCCCGGTGCAGGAGAACATCAGCGCGGCGAACGGCCTCCGGGCCTCGCCGCGCAACGCAAGGAGGCGTTCGCGCAAATCCCGGGCGGCGCTCTGCCGGTCGCGCAACTGGTATTGCAAAGTCTGCCCGACGCGCGGATATGCGGCGATCGTCACCGCGCCGCTCTCCGCATCCGCGCCGAGGATGTTGCGGATGAGGAAGTCGCCCCGCTTGAAGTCGTCCAGGTATTCGGAGGTGGCGAGGCCCGCGAAAAGGTTCCCTTGCGCGCGGCGTTTTTCTTCGTCGGAAAGCGATTCGAACGCGGAGGCGAGCACCTCGTAGGCGGGCTTGCCGCCGAGCGCCAGCAGGGTGTTCTTCGCCGCGCCGGTCACGGCGAACGGATGCCCTATGGGCGTGCACCCCTGGCTGACGAGCGGACGGATGCGCACCCCGCCCTTGAACCCGAGCGCCACCGAGCCGTCGTCGATCAACTCCCGGTCGCGAAATACGAAGACGTCGCCGCCGCTGCCCAGGCCTCCCACGGTTGGGATATTCGTATACGCCTTGTTCCACTCGGCCAGCCAGCGTTCCACCGGGAAGTTGACCGGGTTCGCGAGGAGCATCCAGGCGTCGACGTCCCAGGCTTTCCGGTCGGTTTGCTCGTCGCGAAAAACGAAGGGCGTTACGGTCGTTTCCGGCAGGTGGAGAAAGAAGATCGAGAATCCCTGCGAATGCTCCGCCTCCTGGCTGGCGCCGATGAGGCCCGAGGCGCTGCAACCCACGACGAGCGGAACGTGGCCGTGAACCTGAACGACCTCGACAAACTCCGGGATGAACGGACGGAAATCCGCCGAGACAAACGCAAAAGCGCAGGTGACGGCGCCTCCGACTTCCGCGAGGCATTCGCGCGCGGCGTTGCCCGCCGACTCCTCGGAATACGGGCCAAGGACGAGACGGGACGCCGCGGAATTTGCCATGGGTGTAATGTAGCTATCCCGCCCCATTCCGTAAAGTCGGTGCGGAACGGCGCATACGGGAAGCTATTCAAGGGGCGGCCAAATCTAGGCAGTCCGGATGAGTTCGCTGACGAGGCCGCGCATGCGCAACGCTTTCTGGATCGTCTGGACGAGCTGCCGCGCATCGAACGGTTTCGTGAGGTAGTCGAAAGCGCCCAGCTTCATGGCGCGCACCGCGGTTGGGATTTCATCGTTGCCGGAGACGACCACGATCGGTATATCCGCGTGGCGCCTCTTCATTTGGGCGAGGCGCTCCAGCCCGCTCTTGCCGGGCGCCGCAAGGTCGAGCAGGACGATCCCGACGCCGTCGTTGAGCTTCGCCAGCGTTTCTTCGTCATTCCCCGCCTCTTCCACGTGGAAGCCGGCTTCTTCAAGATGGCTGCGCATCAAGTCGCGTATCCCGGCTTCGTCCTCGGCGACCAATACGGTCTGGCCCTCGCCGGTCCGGTCAACGGGGAACGTTATCGGCGCAATGTTGTCCATAACCGGCGCGGAATCCCGCGGCTGCACGCCCATGAAGCCGCGCAGCAAACGCCTGGCCCAGTGTTTGCTCTGCCCGTGAACGCGGGGATGGCGCCGGATGACGATCTCCGCGGCACGGAAGCCGTTGATGCCGCCGGGCGAAGGACTCATGCGGTGCATCTGGCCGTAAAGCCGGACGTTCTTGATGACTTCCGCGCGGCAGCACTTGAAGCCGCAGCTGTGGTCATGCAACACTTTGTGCCAGGCGTCGTGGCGATTGCTCTTCGAGCCGCTGACGATGTCGTAGCCCTCGTCGAGTTTCTCCAGGAATCGCCCGATCTCCTTCGGGTCGTCCCGCAAATCGGCGTCCATCGTGAAGACGATGTCGCCGCGCGCCGCCTCGAAGCCCACGGCCAGCGCGTGGGCCTTGCCGCAGTTGCGGTGAAAGCGTATGGCGCCAACCTTTCCAGGATGCTCTTCGCTCAAGGCCCGGATAACCGCCCAGCTTCCATCGGCGCTGCCGTCGTCGATGAAAATCGCCTCGAATTGCCGGTTCAGGCCGGTCATTTGTTCGGCGATCCGCTCGAACGTTTCGCGGACGGTTTTTTCCTCGTCCTTGAGAGGAATGACAAAGCTGATAAGATTTTTGATCAGAAGTGGATTTCCTGGGTGTGCGAACCGCATTAACAGAACAGCACTTCCGGCGCCATTTTCCCCAAATGAACCGCCCTGCGCGGGTTTGTCTTGAGTTCCGCAAACGGGGGCGCAATATCCCGGGGAGATCACCTTCCCGATGAACGAGACAGCGGCATCCTTGCACAACCCACCGGCAGGGCTCGGACGCCGCCTTCCAAAGAACGCGGCATTGCGCGCCTGGGTGGAGGAATCCGCCGAACTTTGCCGGCCGGAGAGCGTCTTCTGGTGCGACGGCTCGGAGGAGGAGAACGCGTTCCTCCAGGGACAGGCGCTCGCCCTGGGGGTGATGACGAAGCTGAATCCCGAAAAAGCGCCGGGGAGCTTCATCCATCGCTCGAACCCGAACGACGTGGCGCGCGTGGAGCAAAGCACCTTCATCTGCACGCGGGAACGCGACGCCGCCGGGCCCACCAACAATTGGGCCGAGCCGCGCGAAATGTACGCCCGTCTTTACGGCATGCTGAAAGGCGCCATGCAGGGCAGGACGCTTTTCGTCATCCCCTACCTCATGGGGCCGCCCGGTTCGCCCTTGATGAAGGTGGGCGTGGAACTGACCGATTCCCTTTACGTCGTCCTGAACATGCGAATCATGAGCCGCATGGGCGCCGCCGCTTACGACCAGCTCGACGGCGGCGGCGAGTTCAATCGCGGCCTGCATTCGCTCCTGGATGTGAACCCGGAACGGCGCTTCATCTGCCACTTCCCGGAGGACAACGCCATCGTCTCCGTCGGCTCCGGCTACGGCGGGAACGTCCTCCTCGGCAAGAAATGCCTGGCGTTGCGCATCGGCTCCTACCTTGGCCGCCGGGAGAACTGGATGGCCGAGCACATGCTCCTGCTATGCGTCGAGTCGCCGGAGGGCGAGAAGACCTACGTCGCGGCCGCGTTCCCCAGCGCCTGCGGCAAGACGAATTTCTCCATGCTCATCCCGCCGCCCGCGTTCGAGGGGTGGAAGGTGCGGACGATCGGCGACGACATCGCCTGGATGAAGCCCGGGCCGGACGGCCGCCTCTGCGCGATAAACCCGGAAGCAGGTTACTTCGGCGTCGTGCCGGGGACGAATTCGCAGTCGAACCCGAACGCGGTGAAGATGATTTCGCGCGACACCATTTATACAAACGTCGCCACCACCGAGGAGGGCGACGTCTGGTGGGAAGGCAAGGACGGCCCCGCGCCCGCCCATTGCATCGACTGGAGGGGCCAGCCCTGGCGACCCGGTTCGCCCGGCGCCGCGGCGCATCCCAACAGCCGCTTCACGACTCCCATGGCGAACAACCCCGCGCTGGCGCCCGAAGCCGACGACCCGCGCGGCGTGCCGATCAGCGCCATATTATTCGGCGGCAGGCGGGCCACCACGGCGCCGCTGGTCTATCAATCCTTCAACTGGAGCCACGGCGTCTACATTGGCGCCACGATGGGGTCGGAAACGACCGCCGCCGCCGCCGGAGCCGTGGGCCAGGTGCGCCGCGACCCGATGGCGATGCTCCCTTTTTGCGGTTATCACATGGGCGACTATTTTTCGTACTGGCTCGGCATGCGAAAACAGGTCGCCGACTTGCCGTTGATCTTCGGCGTCAACTGGTTTCGCAAAAGCCCGGAAGGCGCGTTCCTCTGGCCCGGGTTTGGCGAGAACATGCGCGTGTTGAAATGGATCGTCGACCGCTGTCATGGCCGCGCGCCCGCGCGGGAGACCGCCATCGGCTGGTTGCCGCGCCGCGAGGACTTCATCTGGCGGGGCCTGGAACAATTCACCGCGGAAGACTTTGAGCAGGTGCAGAGGATCGACCCGCTGGAATGGCGGGCGGAGGCGGACTCGCAGGCGGAATTCTTCGCGAAACTCGGAGACCGCGTGCCGAACGAACTCCTCCTGCAGCGCGAACTGCTTATCGCGCGGCTCTAGGCAATCCCAACGCGTTTCTCGTTCTTGACGCCAAAATGGCGGGGGAGAGCGCGAGCAGTTGGCGCGAGTTGCTCCTGGATTTGAAGAAGAGAGGCGGGGCGTCTATCGCCATTGGCCGATCTGCTGCGGGAAGAGGCATTCCGCGCAGTCGGAGTTGTCCTTCATGCAAAAGTCTTCGTAGATTTGCATCAAGCCTTGTTGGCGAGCCGCCGTTTTCAGCATTTCCTTCGCTTGGGGCATCCCGCCGAACAGACGGATCGCGGCGGTTTCCACACGGCGATTCACGGATGCGGCGGCCAGGTTGGCATACCCGCTCCATGCGGCGGGCTCGGCCAGGATGGCGAGAGGGTAGAAAACATTCGCGAGCATTTCCGTGACCCGGGATTCGCCGACAAGAGCCATCGGCGCGGTCATCCCCTCGGCGGTGAGGGTGTAATGAAGATCCCAATACTCATCGTGCAACCCGGCAAAGAACGCATGAATCCGCTTCGGATCGAGACTCTCCTTCAATCTCCGAACTTTGCCCCAATGCCTCACGATCTGCGCGAGCGCCGCGACTCTGCGTTGCGGATGGTTCGCGGGCCGCACCCCGCCGGTGCGCCAGCGCTCGGGCTTGAGCGCGAGGCGTTCCCACTTGTCGCGCTCCGGCCACCACCCCTCCCAAATCGCGCGCAGGTAGGAGCGCGTCTCCTGAGGAAACCGGCCCATGCCCGTATGGGGAAGGAAACCGCTGACTCCAAAAAGGAGCGAGTCGACGCGCTCTTTCTCCCGCAAGAGGAGGCGCAGGGGAAGCCGTTGCGTGAGCAACGTGAAGGCGAAGGTGTTTCCCTTGTAGCCGAGTGTAGCGGCAAGCGCCTGGTACAGCGCTTCGTCGGCGCCGTGCGCGTCGGCGGCCCGGGCGATGCGGGCCGCTTTGTTTTGCAAACGGAATTGGGCCGCCGCGTCCAGGATATCGGCGGCTTTCCCGCCCGGAAGGTCGCGCAAGGGCGCCAGGCATCTGCCTGGCTTGGCCAGGGGCGCGGAACGCGGCGGTTCCTCGCCGAGTTTCGAGGGGTCGAGCAGAACCTGGAGGACGTTGCGATTCCGCGCGGTCCGCGTGAAGAACGCGGCGGAGCCTTTCTGAAGGAAGATGTGCAGAATCACGGACTCGTAATCCGGATTCACCGCGTGCCCGTGCCGTTCCCAATCGCGCGCGTCGGGATCCAATTCGACGCTTCCGCGGATGGGCGCTGCGCCGTTGATGGATACGGCGGCTTCAGCGAAGTCGGGACCCGCTTCGCGGTTCCACACGCCGAACTGGACGATGCGGACCTCCTCGCCGCCGGTTGCTTGAAAACGCGTTCCGAACTCCCCCGCGAACCAGCTCGCCTGCAACTCGATTTCCGTCCATTTGCGCGAAGAAAAAAAATCCCCCTCGCCGAGCCTGGAGCGCTCCGGCGGACGCAACGCGGCATAATGAGCGGCGGGCGTCACGGCGGCGTCATCCGCGCGGCGTCGTCGCGGAGGACGCGCAGCGCGGGGGCGTCCGGGAATTGCGCGGCCTCCTTGCGCACCAGGGCCAGCCCTTCCGCGTCTCTGCCGGCGGCGCGCAGGAGCCGGACTTCATGGATGGCGACGCGCAGGATGTCGTCACCGTCCTTATAGCACCGCCGGGCGGCGTCGAATGCGGCCAGGCTTGCCGTCAGGTCGCCCGCGTCTTTTTCAAGAAGACCAAGCCCTTCGAAAATAACTCCGCTGCGGAGCCTGTTTCCAGCCTGTCGCAACGCGGCTTCACCGGCGGCGCGATCCTTGTAAAACCAGTCGCGCACCCCGTCGCGATAGGCCGCCCATTCCTCGTCCGACTTCGGGGCGGCGCCAAAAACGTCCTGGTTTAATTTGAAGGGCCGGTACAATGGGTCGCCGACGAAGGTTGGCATCCAGGAAAGCACGGGTTGAGACATGTAACCACTCTCCGCGAAGGTGAACCCGGCCCGAAGGCGTTCGTCAAAAACGTCAAGATGCGGCAGAAACGGAAGATACGGTTCATAGACATTCCCCATGGATGCCGCCGCGCCGTGCGCCAGCAGCGGGCCGACCCAGCCGGCTTTGGGGTCGCGAATGGTCGCGGCGCTATAGGAATGGATGTGGCATGCGACGGCGCCTTTTGTGAATTGGAAGCTGTCCAGCGTGAAGGGCCCCACGCTGTTCGCGGAATACCAGCCGTAGTACAGCGCGGCGTTTCGCATCGGGTAATCCCGCGCGAAGAGTGCGGGGCCTTCCTGGACAATGCACGGAACTCCCTGCCGGGTTGCATTTTTCTCAATGCGGCGCATCCATCGATCTCCCAAAGCGTAGCCGCCGGTGTTGACGCCCCGCTCGTTGATATAGGCAAAACCCCAGAGGCCGGTCTTTTCCGTTTCCACGGAATCCTCGATCATCCGCCGGACGATGGCGTCCGAAGGGCCGTCCAGCCGGCAGACAAGCATGACCGCGGGCATGTCGGCGGTAAAGATCGAGGTGAAGGAGCGGTAGTAGGGATTATTCAACGCGCCGGAAATGACGCGGCTGTAAGCGCCGAGGACCGAAAGCTCGGAATCAACCGACGCCTGGTTGGTGGAAGCGAGGATTGGCGGCCCTTTCGACGAATCGCCGGGATAATGTTCGGCCTGGCGGATTTTCAACGGCATCCCGCGCATCAGCGCGACGAAACGCACCTTGTTTTGCAACACGCGAACGGGGTTGCCCTCCTTCAGTTTCCACCAGCCGCGCCCGGCGAAGACGCGACGCAACGGATCGGCGATGGTCGCATCGTATTCGTCGCGGGATATTTCCTCCTCCCGCGAACAATCCACGCCCACGATGTTGTCCGGCGGGATCCCACGCAAGCCGGCGTAGAAATTCGCGAGCGCCGGCGAAGAGGGGTCGCGCGTGTTGTATACGACGATGGTCGCCGCGGCGCAGCGGTCAACCGCGCTGCGCGGAAGCCACTCGAACGGCTTTTCCTGCCCGGAGACGGCCGTCGCCAGGCACAGGCTGAACGCCGCGAGGACGACGCATCTTTTCATGGCTCGATTTTCATTCCATCGTACGCCAGCCGGACGCCCGGCGGCAGCGAAGCCTCCGTCGCGGCATGCGGCAACTCGTGGCACATATGGGTAAACCAGGTCCGCGGCGCCTTCACCCGCGCGGCGATCTCCAGCGCCTCGGCGACGTTCAAGTGCGTGGGGTGAAGCCGATGCCGCAATGCGTCGATGATCAACACCCGCACGCCGGAGATCGCTTCGATGACTTCGCGCGACACGACTTTGCAATCGCTGAGATAAGCCGCGAGGGGCGCACCGCCCCGGCTCATGAGGTAACCGTTGACCATCGTCCTGCCGTGCATGACCGGCAGGGGCAGCAACTCGGTTTCCCCAAGCCGGAAAACCCCGGAAACGACGCGGGGCTGCGGCAGCACGTAGCCGATGATGCGGTTCTCCCCGCTGAAGGCGAATTCAAACACCCTGCGCAGACTCCGCATCGTTTCCCCGGATGCGTAGACGGGAATCTCCTTGCCGCCCGCGCAAAACGCCCGAAGATCGTCGAAGCCCATGATGTGGTCGGTGTGCGCGTGCGTGTAAACCACGGCGTCGAGAGAGGTGATCTTTTCGCGGAGACACTGGGCGCGGAAATCGGTTCCCGTGTCGATGACCCACGCGCACTCGGGCGTCTGGACGTGGATGGAAGAGCGGGTGCGGTTGTCGCGGGGATCGGGCGAGGCGCAAACCGCGCAGCCGCAACCGATCATCGGCACGCCGTGTGAAGTCCCCGTGCCGAGAAAGGTGATCGTCAATTCCGCCATGAGTTGAAAAAACGGGGTGATCTTTCCATACTCCTCCCGTGCGCGCAATGCTCTCCTCTCTTCGGATCAGGAACCTCGCCCTCGTGGAAGACCTGGAGTGGAACTTGTCCCCGGGCTTCACCGCCGTCACGGGCGAGACCGGCTCGGGCAAGTCGATCATCCTCGGCGCGCTGAAGCTCCTGCTCGGCGAGCGCGCGGAAAGAACGCTCATCCGCGCCGAGGCGGAAAGCTGCGCGGTCGAAGGCGCCTTCCGTCTGCCGGATTCCGCCGCCCTGGACGCCCGCCTGGCCGAACTCGGCATCGATCCGTGCGCGGATTCCGAGTTGATCGTAAAACGGGTCTTCTCGCATTCCGGGACGAACAGGCAGTTCATCAACTGCTGCGCGACGACGCTCGCGATCCTGAAGGAAGTGGGCGACAGTCTCGTCGACCTCCACGGGCCGCACGAGCACCAATCGCTCCTTTCCGCGGACAACCAGCTCGGCCTGCTCGACGCCTTCGCGGGCGCGGGCGAACTCCGGGCAAGTTACCAGACGCAGTTCCGGGCGCTGGCGCGGCTTGCCGCCGAGCGGGAGAATCTTTCCGCCGGCGAAGCCGCCCTGGAACGCGAAGTCGATCTCCTGAAGCACCAGGTGAACGAGATTGAAGCCGCGGATTTTCAGCCCGGCGAGGGCGAGACCCTCCTGAAACGTTACACTCTGGCCGCCAACGGGCGGCGGCTGGCCGAGGTCTCTTCCGGGATATTGCAACGCCTGGCCGAGGCCGACGACGCCGTACTCAACCGCCTGGGAGAACTGCGGCGGTTTTTCCGCGATCTGGAAAAGCTGGACCCGGCCTCGTCGGAACTCGCGGCGGCCGAGGCGCGCGCGGCGTCCGAACTGGAGGGAATCGCCGGCCGCCTCCGGGAGTACGGGGAGCAACTCGACATCGATCCCGCCGAACTGGCGCGGCTGGAGGAGCGCGTAACCCTCGCGGAGACGCTCAAGAGAAAATACGGCGGCTCCATCGAAGAGGTCATCGCCTTCGGCCAAAACGCCGCGACGCGCCTGCGCCGGATCGAGTCGCGCGGGGAGGAATTGCTCCGCCTTGAAAAGGAGATCGAGGCCGCGCGGAGCCGCCTGCTGGAAACCGGCGCGAACCTCACCCGGCGCCGCGAAAAGGCCGCCCCCGTCCTCGCCGCGGACGTCGCCGGGCAGTTGCGCGACCTGGGCTTCAGGAAATCCGGCTTCGACATAGCCGTCTCGCCGCTGGGAAAACCCTCCGCGCTTGGCCTGGAGAGCGTCGAGTTTCTCTTCACCCCGAACCCGGGCGAACCGCCGATGCCGCTCAAGGCCATCGCTTCGAGCGGGGAAATCTCGCGCGTCATGCTCGCGGTCAAATCGTCCCTCGCAAAGCAGGACAGCGTCCCCCTGCTCGTCTTCGACGAGATAGACGCCAATGTCGGCGGCGAGATCGCCCGCTCCGTCGGCGAAAAGATGCTCTCGCTCGGCGCCGCCCACCAGGTGCTCTGCATAACCCACCTCCCGCAGGTGGCGGGCATGGCCGACGCCCAATTCGTCGTCACGAAGGAATTTGAAAACAACCGCACCGTCTCGCGCCTCTCGGCGGCGGAGGGCGAAGCGCGCGTGGAGGAACTCGCCCGAATGCTCGGCGGGCGCACCGATTCCGCGCTGGCCCACGCCAGGACGCTTCTCTCGTCCCGCCCCGGGCCGGGCGAAGGGGCCAAAAAGAGATTGCTGAAGCGCGGAACGGGGGCATAGGCTTGCCACGTTAAATGATAAACACCCTCCGCAAACATCAGCAGTTCCTCATGGTGTTTGTCACCATCCTGGTGATCATCTCCTTCGTCTGGTTCTATAACGTCAACCGGACGGCGGGCCGCAACGCCGCCGCCGGCGGCGAGGAGATCGCCTCCATCTACGGGCGGCAGCTCACGCAAAACCAGTTGGAGCGCGACTTCCGGCGGTACTACCTCGCGGGGGAATTGGGGCTTTACGAGATGATCCAGTCCCTGCGCGGAGCCGGGCAGAAAACCGCCGAGGATTTTGTCTGGAACTCGATGGTCCTTGAACACGAGGCCGGCGTCCTGCAAATCCAGCCGACCAAGGAAGAGATCATCGCGGAGGAATCCCATCTGCCGGTCTTCCAGACAAACGGCGCTTTCGATCCGGACAAACTGGCGGGCTTCATCCAGGAACAGCTCGCCCCGAAGGGATTCGGCGAAAGCGAGATCGACGAACTCATCGTGAAAGACCTCCAGCTCAAGAAGGTGAAGAAGCTGCTCGCTTCCACCGTGGCGCTGGCGCCGTCGGAAGTCCGGTTCGCCTACGATGTCGAGAATCGGAAGATGGACATCTCGGTGATCCGCTTCCGGCTCGCCGATGTCCCGGTCAAGCTATCCGAGGACGATCTGAAAAAGGCGTTTGAAGCGAGAAAGGACAACTTCCGTTCCGACGAAAAGCGGAAGGTCGCCTTCATCGTCTTCTCGCTGCCGGATTCCGACAAGAAGCTGGCAGGCAAGGATCTGAATGACGCGATGGGAAAACTGGCGAATCACGCCAGCGATTTCGCCGAAGCGATGACGGAGAAGGGAGCGCGGTTCGACCAGGTCGCCGCGAAATTCGGCCTGCAAACGCACGAGACGGCGCTCTTCAGCGAAGCCGAACCGGACAAGCAACTGGCCGGGAATCCCGCGGCCGTCCATGCGGCATTTCAAATGACCAAGGCCGATCCGAACAGCGATCCCGTCCAGGGCCCGAATTCCTTTTATGTAATGCACCTCGAGGACGTGGCTCCGAGTTTGCCCCTCACCTTCGAACAGGCGCGGGCGCAACTCACCGCGCAACTGAAGGACGAGCGCGCCAAGGAGACGCTGAATCTGAAAGCGACCGATATCCGCAACAAGATCGTCACCGCGTTGAAGATGGGAAAATCCTTCCCGGAAGCCGCGAAAGCCGCGGGACAGAGCGTCGAAAGCCGTCCGCCGTTCTCGCTGAGCGACTTGAGCAGCCAGGAGCAACCGGAGACGGGGGCGTTCGCGGAAACCGCGATGCAACTGAGCCCCGGCGAACTAAGCGAGTTCACGCCGTCGGAGAGCGGCGGCGCGCTCGTCTTCCTGGATAAATTCGAGCCGATAGACCCCGCGGTCTTCGCCAAGGAGGAGCATTCGCTCGGCGAGCGGTTCCTGCGGGGCAAACAGGAGATCGCGTTCCGCGACTGGCTGCGTCTCCAGCGGCTTGGGGCGCGGATGCACGTCCTTGGCCAGGCGGGGACATGAGCCGCCATGGCGCTCGAAGAACTCTTTGACGACGCAAACGGCGACCTCGCCGTAGGCGACCTGGAAAGCGCGGTTGAAAAGTACCGGCAATGCGTCGCCGAAGACCCCGCGTTCTTCGACGGCTGGCACGCCCTCGGCATGGCGCTCATGAAAATCGGGCGCTATGAAGAGGCTATCGCCGCCGGCCTGAAATCAGTGGAGCTTCGGCCCAACGACCAACTCGGCTGGTCAAGCCTCTCTCTCTTTTACGTGCGGAACAACCAGATACAGGAAGCCGAGGCCGCGGGCGCGAAAGCGAGAATCCTCTCGTGGGGCGGCAAAGTAAAAAAGGACTCCTGAATGTTCATCACCACCGCCATCGACTACACGAACGCGCCGCCGCACATAGGGCACGCTTACGAGAAAGTGCTGGCCGACGCCATCGCGCGCTACCGGCGGCTGAAAGGCGAGCAGGTTTACTTCCTCACCGGCGTCGACCAACACGGCCAGAAGGTGCAGCAAGCCGCGGAGAAGGAAGGCATCCCCCCGCTCGCCTTCGCCGAACGCATCTCCGCCTCCTTTCTCGCGCTCTGGGAAAAGCTGGGCGTCGAGCCGGACGGCTGGGCGAAGACGACCGATCCCCGCCATGCCCTGGCGGTCCGCAAGATTCTCCAGTCCCTTTACGAAAAGGGAGACCTCTACAAAGCGGCCTATGCCGGGTTCTACAGCGTGCGGCAGGAACAATTCCTCACCGAAAAAGAGCGCGGCCCGGACGGCGAATTCGGCCCGGAATGGGGACAAGTCATCGAGATCGAGGAGGAGAACTGGTATTTCAGGCTCTCCTCCTACGGCGAATGGCTCAACCGTTTCGTCGAAGCCCGGCCCGATTTCGTCCTTCCAAATTTCCGGCGCGCCGAATTGTTGAACGCCATCGGGAAAGTCTCGGGCGATCTCTGCATCTCCAGGCCAAAGACCCGGCTCGCATGGGGCATCGAACTCCCGTTCGACCCTCTCTACGTCACCTACGTCTGGTTCGACGCCCTCATCAACTACCTCAGCTTCGCCGGTTACCTCGCCGAGCCGGACGCCGGTCTCCCCGATTTTTCCGAATTATGGAACCCGCGCGCCCTGCACGTCATCGGCAAGGACATCCTGAGTCCGCCGCACGGCATCTACTGGCCAATCATGCTGCACGCCATCGGCTTCCCCGACGACCGGATGCCGCAACTCCTCGTCCACGGCTGGTGGAACCTCGGCGGCGCGAAGATGAGCAAGACGCTTGGCAACGTCGTCGACCCCTCCGCCCTCGCGGACAAATACGGCGCCGAATGCCTGCGCTACGCCCTCCTGCGCGACATCGCCACGGGCCATGACGCCGATTTCAGCGAAGACCGCCTCCGGCAGCGCTACAACGCCGACCTCGCCAACGACCTGGGGAATCTCCTCAACCGCACATTGAACATGATCCAGCGCTACCGTTCGGGCGTCGTGGTAAAATCAAACGGCGAAGGCCCGCTGTCCGGCCTGGCGGCGCAAATGGCGGGGACCTACCGGCAACGCTTCGACGAGTTCCAGGTCCACTCGGCGCTGGAGGCGATCTGGAGCTTCATCTCCGAGTGCAACGCCTTCGTGGAAAAATCGGCGCCGTGGAAGCTCGCCAAAGACACGGCGCGCTCCGCCGCCCTGGATGGCGTGCTCTACGACCTGGCGGAGTCCTTGCGAATAATAGCCGTCCTGGTCTCTCCGGTTCTGCCAAAAGCCGCGCGTTCGATGTTCGACCAGTTGAGAGTCACGGAGGAACCTTCCCTGGGAAACGCAAGCTGGGGAGGATTGCCGGACGCCCACGCCGTTGGAAGCCCGAGCCCACTATTTCCGCGCCTGGATGAGGACACTCCTCCCCTCAAAGCTTCTGGAAGATGAGGAAGCCCGAGGCGGGAAGGTTTGCCTGGAAACGCCCGCCGGAAACAGGGATGTCCGCGCCGAAATTGCCGACGCCTTTTCCGCCGTAGATAAAGGCGTCGCTGTTGAAGATTTCACGCCAGGAACCGTCCGGAAGCCGCGACGGATCGGTTTGAACGACGTAGCCATTTAAATACGGCCGGTTCGCGAGGCTGGCGACGATCAGCAGCATGTCGTTCCCGGCGCTGCGGGTGAAGGCGATGACGCGGTTCGCGCCGATGGCGTGGAGGATGTCGATCTGCAATGACCGCGCGGCGGGATGCGAACGGCTTAACTTGATGGCTTCCTGATAGAAGCGGAACAGGTTCGCTCCGATCCCGGCGCGATCTCCGAAGAGGTCTTCCCGGTTCTGCATGAAGGTGTCGTATTTATAAAGCTTCCGGGCGCCGATTTCTTCACCCATGAAAAACATCGGCGTGCCCGCGGAAAGGAGGGTGAGGCCGAATGCCGCGCGACAACGCGCTTCCGCGGCGTCGCGGGTGGCTCCGAGGAGCGGGGCGCCGTTGACGGCGCAGACGATTGTCCGCTGGGTGCCGCCCGCGTTGCCCGCCTCGTCGTGCGACTCGTTATAGACGATCTGGTTCAGCCTGCTGTCGTAGAGGACGCCCGCGAATTGTTCGATGGCCAGCGGCGAGTCGTCCCCCGCGCCGGCGTTCTTGATGAGCCGGGCGGCGCCCCCCGCCATGTCGGAATCGCCGATGAGGTTGTGGTAGAAGGCGGCGCACCAGGTCGAGTCAAAGCCAAGCCCCCCGATGTCCGGCGATTGGGTTACGGCGGCCCAGCCGGTGTGATCTTCCGCGATCAACAGGGCGGCGGGCCGGATGAGGCGGATGGTGCGACTCCATTCCTGGAGCATTTTGACGCCGAACAGGTTGGCGTTTCCGACGGAATGGCCGTTCGCGTGCAGGACATTGTCGCGATGGATGGCCTGGGTGAGATCGACGCGCATCCCGTCGACGTGGAATTCCTCGAAGAAGGCGGCCGCGCTGCTGACGAAAAGATGCCGGACGATCTCCTCCCAATAACGCGGGGCGTAGCCGGTCGAGCCGTTGTCGATGTAACCGCCGTCCGGCGAGGCGTACGAGGCCGGATCGCCCTCGTACCAGTAGTAGATATTCTGTTCGGGAGCGTCCGAGTCGTATTGCCATTGGTCGCGCGCCGCGCTGAAGTCGAAGTGGTTGTAACAGACATCCTGCAACACGGCGACGCCGCACCGGTGGCATTCCCGGACGAAGCGCTTGTAATCGTCGCGGCTGCCCGCGATGGACTCTATGACGAAGTAATGGGAATCGCCGTAACCCCAGCCCGCGCCGCCGGAGAATTCGCACATGGGAAGCAACTCGACCGCATTGACGCCGAGGTCGCAGAGATACGGCAGCAGGTCCACGGCGTCCCGCAAAGTTCCCGGGCCGTCCTTGCCGGGGCCGCCGAGGGCGTTGACGTGCAGTTCGTAGATGATGAGGTCCGAAAGCCGCGCGGGGACGGGAAGACCGGAGGTAAACTCGTCTTGCCAGAAATCGGATTCCGGGATGCCATCCACGGTATCGAGGCTGGTGACGACGCTGCAGCTTTTCGAGCCGTCCAGGGTCTCGGGGGTTCCCGTGAAGTGCGCGCCCGCGGGGTTGAACGCGCCGCAGCCGATCTGGTCGCGGGAGAAAAGGTCGGTCCTGTAAACCGTCTCCCCCTGGGCGTTCCGGATGCGATACATATAGGGAACGCCTTGGTAATCGCAAAAGCCGGGAAGGACGGGGCTTTCCCATATGCCGCAATCCCCGCGCTGGAGAGGGATTGGCCGCCGCGAAGGATCGATCCCGTCTCCGTCATCGGCGATGTAGCCGTTTGCCGGCAGTCCGAAGACGACGTCGATGGCGAGGGCGTTCGGCGCCCACACGGAGAACCGGAGACCGGGGTCGGCATCCGGCGCCGTGTAGTATTTGCGGGCCCCGAGGCGGCGCGTATAGGTGAGGTGGAAGTCCTGCAAGGCGGTGTCGCCGCCGAGTTGAAAGGAACGATAGCGATCCGCGGAAGTCGGGTCGTTCACCTGGGTCGGGATGCCCCAAAGATTGGTTCCCGAAGGGCCGTCGAGTTTTACGCCCCACCGGAATTGCGCGCCTTCATCCGCAAGATCCACCGAAGCCGTAAAGCAGGGGCAGCCGTCTTCCGCGACGCCCGGAGTCATTGGCGTCTCGCTCCACGTCGCGGAGTAGCGGCCCGAGTTATCCCACGTGCCGGTAAGGCGGGCGTTGCTGAAAATCGACCGCCTCAGCCCGGTCAAGTACCGGAACCGGACGATCACTAGGCCGCGACGACGTCGGGCGTTTCTTTCTTGCCCGTGAGGTGGCCCTTGCCGACGGTGACGCCATTATAGGCCTTCTCCTCGATATCCGGGTCGACCGGGCCGGGTTTGGGCCTCGGCGCGAAGTTGAACCGGATATTCTTCCAGGTGTCGCCCGGCTTCGCGTTGTCGCCGAGCATCGCGCTCGGTTCGTAGCCGCAGTGGACCATGCAATTCTCGCAACGGGCGTCGCGCGCGACGCCGTTGACGACGCCGTAGTTCTCCCATTGCACCTTCTCGAGCAACTCGGCGTAGGAGGCGAAATGGCCGTCGGTCATGAGGTAGCAAGGCGCCTTCCACCCGCGGATGTTCCGCGTGGGGATGGCCCAGGCCGAGCAGGTCAACTCGCGCTTGCCTGCGAGGAATTCCAGGTAGATCGGCGTGCCGAAAAGCGTGTAGGTCTTTCCCCATTCCTCGACCTTCTGGAATTTCTCGACGGTCTTTTTCCGCGTCAGGAAGAAATTCTCGGGGTCGAGGTTCAGCCGCTTCATCATGTCTTTCTTCGCGGCGTCGTATTCGTAGCCGGGGGAGATGGTGTGCCCGTCCACCTCCAGCGTCGTCAGGAAATCGAACATCTGTTCGATCTCGCCCATGTCGGTTTCCTTGTAGATGGTCGTGTTTGTGGCGACCTGGTACCCCAGGATTTTCGCCATCCGGATGGCGAAGATGCATTCCTTGAAGACGCCTTCGCGCTCGACGATAAGGTCGTGCGTCCGTTCCAGGCCGTCAAGATGGACGTTCCAATACATCCACTTGCTGGGGCTGATAACGGCTTTGGCGGTGTCCTTCGGGCCTTTGCGAACCTCGGCGGCGTCCTTTTCGGAAACAAGCTCGGCTTGAAGGAGTTTTTGCAACGTCGCCTCCGCCGCCCCGCGGTCGCGGACGTATTCGGAGGCGAGGTATTCCCTCATCTTCTTCCGCATGAACATGGCGTTCGTGCAGATATAGACGATGCGCTTCTGTTCGAGCAGCCCCTGGACGAGCGCCTCGATGTGCGGGTAAATAAGCGGCTCGCCGCCACAGATGGAGACCATCGGCGCGTTGCATTCGGCGGCGGCCCCAAGGCAATCCTCCAGGGACATCATGTCCTTGAGGGAGGTTGAGTATTCCCGGATGCGTCCGCAACCGGTGCAGGTGAGATTGCAAGTGTGGAGCGGCTCGAGCTGGAGCACGGTGGCAAACTTCTCCGTCCGGCGAATCTTATGACCGATAATATACGCGGCGATCTTTGCGGTTAAAGGAAGCGGAAATCTCATTTGGCGGACATCATCGCAACGGACGGAGTCCTGTCAACTCCGAAAGGGCGACGGCAGATAATTTCTTTTTTATTTTCGCCCTGAGCGGCGTCGCCAGCCGCCTGGGGCGGGAAGGCAATGCCAAAGCGCCATGCGGCAAGGTTCATCTTTCCAGTTGTTTCCGCAATGCGTCGACTCTTGCCTTCACCGGGTCGTCCATCTTCAGAAGCTCGGGCCACCCGCGCAGATACCCTTCGCCCGGCAGTTTGCGCGTGGCGTCGATCCCCATGTGCGAGCCGATGTTCGGCAGGCTCGGCCCGTGGTCGAGGGAGTCGCACGGATTTTTAATAAAAGTTGTGTCGCGTTGCGGGTCGGTGTTCGCGCAAAGGCGGAAGAGGACTTCGCTGGTGTTGTGGACGTCGCAATCTTCGTCCACGACGACGATGTATTTGGAAAACATCATCTGCCCCATGCCCCAGAGGCCGTGCATGATCTTATAGGCCTGGTAAGGGTATTGCTTGCGGATGCTGACGAAGACGAGGTTATGGAAGACGCCTTCGGGCGGCAGCGCCATGTCGACGATCTCGGGAAAATTCATCCTGAACACGGGCAGGAAGATGCGGACGCTGGCGTCGCCTATATAGAAATCCTCCATGGGCGGGATGCCGACGATGGTGGCGGGATAGACCGCGTCCTTCCGGCGCGTAAGGGCGGTGAGATGAAAGACCGGGTAGGGATCGACGCCGGTGTAGAAGCCGGTGTGGTCGCCGAAAGGCCCTTCCGGCCGCGTCTCGCCAGGCTGGACGTAGCCTTCCAGGACGAAATCGGCGTCGGCGGGCACTTCCAGGTCGACGGTTTCGCAACGAACCAGTTCGACCGATTTCTTCCGGACAAAGCCGGCGAAGAGAATTTCATCCAGGCCGTCGGGCAACGGCGCCGTGGCGGCGAAGGTGTAGGCCGGATCGCCGCCGAGGCAAACCGCGACGGGCATCCGCTCGCCTCTTTCGTAGTAACGCTTGCCATGGCGCGCGCCGACTTTGTGAACCTGCCAATGCATCCCGGTGGTGCGGCCGTCGTAAATCTGCATCCGGTAAACGCCGACGTTGCGTTCGCCGGTATCCGGGTCTTTCGTATGGACGTTGGGCAGGGTGATGAAGCGGCCGCCATCCTTCGGCCAGCATTTCAGGATCGGCAGGTCGTCGAGAGAGAAGTCTTTTTCGATCACCTCCTTGCAAGGGCCGTCCTTTACGCGCTTTGGGCGGGCGTGGAGCAGATCGACGCCCTGTTTCAACAGCGTCCACCCTTCCTTCATGCTCGTGGGCGGCTTGGCCTTGAGGATGAGTTGCATCTGGTGCGCCAACTCCTCCACCTCCCCGACCTGGAGGGCCGCCGCCATCCGCTTTGCCGAGCCCATCGTATTGATTGCCAGCGGGAATGCGGAGGGTTTGCCGCCGATCGTCGGTTTCTCGAAGAGGAGCGCCTTCCCCCCGCCGGGCGATTTCATCTCGCGGTCCGCGAACTCGGTTATCTCCAGTTCCGTCGCGACCGGGATCGCGATGCGCCGCAACTCCCCGGCGCGCTCCAGCGCGGCGAGAAATTCGGAGAAGGAGCCGAACGCCATATTATTTCGCTCCGGCGGGGAAGTGTTCAGCGAGCAGTTCCCCCACCTTTTCCACACCGTGGACGATGGCGGTGGTGAACGATTCCTTTTTGAGATGCGCGGTCATGGCGGCGGTCACTTCCTGCCAGAAACCGTCGCCGCATTTCTCATGCACCGCGGCGTCGCCGATCACCGCGAAGACCCTGCTCTCCGGGGCCAGGTAGATAAGCGCGGACTTCGGCCTCTTGTTCATCCCGAGTTTATCGAACCGCCGTTGCGCGGACGCCACCGCATCCGCCGCCTCCCGGTGCGAAATGTAAACGCGTATATGCCCCGAGGTCTTCTTTTCCGCGTTGGCGATGGCCGAGAGGATGCGGTCGTGATCCAGCTTGCTGACGAAATGGCGCGCCTTCATTTACCAACTGCCTCCCGCTCCTCCGCCGCCCGTGCTCCCTCCGCCGGGCGTAACCCAGCCTCCTCCTCCGCCCCCTCCACCTCCACCTCCAGAAAATCCCCCTCCTCCGCCGCTGTTCATAAGACTGCCGAGAAGCATCCCGCCCGCGAAGTTCGAGAACCCGCCGCTGCTGTAAACCGTGCCGCGCGAGCCTCCGAAAAGCCGGAGCACCAGCGCGATAACGATGAGCCAGAAGACGAGACCCAGCAGCGACGTTCCGGGGCTGGCGTCCTGATGTCCGCCCTGCCGCTGATTCAGCGTCGTGCCGTCGCCTTTATATTCTCCGCGCGCGGCGGCCAGGATTGCATCCACGCCGCCGGAAAGACCCGCGTCATAGTTCCCTTGTTTAAAGAACGGGGTGATCTGGGTGTCGATGATCCGCTTGCACAGCCCGTCCGGCAGCGCGCCCTCCAGGCCATAGCCCGTGACGATGTACATCCGGCGATCATTGATGAATACGAAGAGAACCGCGCCGTTGCTCTGCTTCTTCTGGCCGAACCCCCACTTCTGGAAAACGCGGATGCAGTAGTCGCCGACCGAGGAATCCGACTCCATCTTCGGATAGACGGCGACGATGACCTGGCTGGAAGTCTGCTTTTCAAAGTCCTCCAGTTTGGCGTTCAGGCGTTCCGCCGTGCCGGCGCCGGTTACGCGCGCATAATCGTTGAAATAATGATCCGGCGCGGGCGGGATGACTTCCGCCGCCCGGCAGACCATGGCCAGGACTAAAGCCGCAAGGAATATCCCGCGCTTCATCACTGGACGGGCGGGGGCGTCCCGAAGTTAAAATCAACCTTCGGCGGAGTCTCCGAACCGGCGGTGGCGCTGAAGTACGGTTTCGGCTTGAACCCCATCATCGGCGCGACGAAGACTCCGGGAAACCTCTGGATGCGCGTGTCATACGCCTGCACCGCTTCGTTGAACCGGCCCCGTTCCACGGAGATGCGATTCTCCGTTCCCGCAAGTTCCGCCTGGAGATCGGCGAAATTCTGGTTCGCCTTCAAGTCGGGATAGCGTTCGGAGACCACGAGCAACCGCGAGAGAGCCGAGGAAAGCCCGTCCTGCGCGCGCTGGTATTTGGCAAGGTCCTCCGCGTTCGCGGGAGCGGAGTTCGGGTTGATCTTGACCTGGCCGACCGAGGCGCGCGCCTGCGTTATCTCCACCAGGGTCGATTTCTCGAAGTTGGCCGCGCCCGTCACCGTCTTGACGAGGTTCGGGATGAGATCGGCCCGGCGTTGATAGACGTTCTGCACCTGCGCCCACTGTTGATCGACGGCCTGCGAGCCGGAGACCATGCCGTTGTAAATGCCGATGCCGCTAAGGGCCGCGATGATGACCGCGACAAAAAGAAGGACGACGACGAAAGCGAGACAACCGAGGACTGTTCTTTGCATACGCAGGGAAGATGCAGCACCCGCCGCGAAATTGATAACAAAAATTCGCGGCGAAGTTTTCCCTCTTGCCTCACCCGAGCGATTCCGTTATGCACGTCGCGTTTGAATGGCCGCCCCATCTTTTTTTAATCCAATGAACCGCGCCTCCCTAGGGTTGATCTATTTTACGTTCTGCGCCCTTTCGCGGTTTGCCTGTGCGCAGGACTCCCTCGGCGGTTCCCCCGACGCCGGCGCGGGCGCGTCCAACGTTTCCTTCGGTTCCGCCTCCACCCCGTACGGTTCGCCGCAATACGGAGAGGGCGCTCTGCCGCCGTCGCAGGTTCCCCCGACGAATGAAGGCCCGGTCATTGCGCCCCAAGGCGTCGTCCTGCCCGCCGGCTACGGATTCGTTCCGCAGACGTTCATCCCGGGCGAAGGGCGCTTCGCCCAGCCGCCGTATCGCGTCACGTTTTCGCTTTCGCAGGGATACGACGACAACGTCTACACCGCGCCCGACACGCAGCGGCTCCCGTTCCCGGGCGCCAGGATGACGACTTTGCCAAAAGTGGGGAGCTGGGAAACCTACGGCAACATGGGCGTCCAGATACGGCTGGCCAGCCCGCGATCCGTCTTCTCGCTCGATGCGAACCTCGGCGGCACCTACTACTGGCGCAGGAGCACGGAGAATTTCGACTTCAACGACAGCGTCACCCTCTACTACGCCCACCAGTTTTCGCCGCGCCTGCAGGTGGACGCCGAGGCGGTCTTCGTCATCGCGCCGCAGGAGGACTTCAGCAACTTTAACGCCCCCAACGGCGGAGGCGGCTCCAGCGGCGAATACTTCATCGGGACCTCCAAATTCGATCTCACCTACCAATGGACGCCTCGGTTCCAGACTGTCTCGTCCTATGTGTTCAACACGCTGGTCTATACCAACAGCGCCTTTTCCAGCGGCAACTATTACCAGAACATCCTGGGCAACCAGTTCCGGTTCAATCTCAATCCCCGCCTCGTGGCCGTGGCCGAATACCGTTTCGCCTCCACGGAGACGGATTTTTCGTCGAGCAGTTCCGTCAGCAACTTTCTCCTGGGCGGCTTCGACTACTCCTTCAACCGAAGGCTGAGCGCAACGGTGCGGGCCGGCGCGGAACTGCGGGATTACCAGATGGGCAACTTCCAGGACGCCCCCTTTGTCGAGACAACCCTGCAATATGTTTACGGCCACAACTCGACCATCGTCTGGGATAACCGGTACGGATTCGAACCCGCGGGCCTCGCCCAAACCCGCCAGACCAGTTACCGCACTTCGCTCGCCATCAACCAGGTCGTCACGGCGCGGATCGTGGCCAACCTGGGCTTCAACTACGACCACTTCGACACCGACAACATCGCCAACAACATTAATGTCGACACCGAGGACGACTTCAACGTCAGCGTCGGGGCGACTTACACCCTTAACAAAAACTTCAGCCTGAACGCCGCCTACACCTTCACCGACGTGGTTTCCTCCCTCGCGTTCACCAGCTATACCCGCAACCGGATATTCTTCGGAGCGACCTACACCTTTTAGCCGGGCCCGTTGCGAAGCGGCGCTTCCCGGTATAGTTTGGCCCCGCGTTTTTTTGCCGCCAGCATGAATGAACCCAGCGAAGCCAAGTTACACTTCCTCGACTACTGGCGCGTCATCCGGGTGCGTTCGAGCATAGCCCTGCTCGTCTTCCTGCTGGTGATGGTCACCACCGGCATCTACGTCTATCTCGCGCCCAGGATCTATATCGCCCGCGTCACCATGGAGGTGAAGCCGGACGAGGCCCGCGTCCATATCTTTTCCGATGCGCCGATGCAGGGTTCCAGCGACCCGAGCTTCGCCCCGACCCAGTTCGAGATTCTCAAGACCACGGAAATCCTCTACCCGGTCATCGACCAGATAAAACTCCAGGAGCGGTGGGGCTACAACGGCGTTCCTCTCCTGCGGGAATGGACGCTCGGCAAGCTCAAGAGGATCATGAACGTCAGCGAAGTCCGCGGCACGAACCTGCTGGAGATCGCCGTCAAGAGTCCGGACCCCGCCGAAGCCGCCGAGATCGCGAACACCATCGCCATGGTTTACAAGGAACGGCGCGTGGCGGATCAGGATGAATCCGTGAGCCGGGGCCTCGGGCAGTTGAAGGAAGAAGTGGACAAGCAGCGGGAAAAAGTCCAGGACACCTCGCTGCTGATGGGCACGATACGGGGGCAGGACGGCGTCATCGACCTGAACCCGGAAAGCATGGAGACCTCGGACATACCGGAAAACCGCCAGGTGCTCGGCGACGAGTCGCAAGTGCAGGATGCGAAGGTGAAACTCCAGCAACTCAAGACCCAACTCGCCCAGATAGAAAAGCTGAAACCGGAGGAACTCCTGGTGGCCCTGCACACCTTGGAAATCGACGACCCCACCGTCACCAAGGTTCTCCCTCTTTACCAGGACGCCGTGGCGGAAGAAGCCCGCCTGCTCAACTCCGGCCTGGGGGAAAACCATCCGCGCGTAAAGGCGTTGCGGGCGCAGAAAGCCGTCTATGCCGAACAGCTTGACGAGCAGTTGCGCGCCTTGCGCGACGCGCTGGCGAGAAAAGTGACCCTGCATGAAAACACCCTTGGCGCATTGCAGAACCAACTGGGGCAGAGCCGGAGCAATTTCCAGGGCATCAAGAACAAGAGCGCGGCCTACACGGAGGCCAAAAACAAATACATCAACGCAAAGCGCGTGCTGGAAGCCTCCGAGACGCGCTACTACACCGCGCGGATGCAGCAGAACATCACCATAACCCCGGCGAAGATATGGCAGCCAGCCGAGCCTCCATCCATGCCCAGCGAGCCAAAGGTATGGCTCTACATGCTGGTGGCCGCGGCCGTCGGCGCGGGGTTGGGCGGCGGCCTCGCGTTTTTCCTCGAGTACCTGGACACCAGCGTCAAGAGCCTCGATGAAGTGGAACGGCTCCTGAACTTGCCCGTCCTCGCCGTCATCCCGCGGAAGATCCCCCTCCTCCACCGCTGCGAAGGCGACGCGCCGGACGCCGAGGCCTACCGCATCCTGCGCACCAACATCGAGTTCAACCGCAAGTCTCCCGACGCCAGCACCCTCACCGTCGTCAGCGGCGGCCCCGGCGAAGGAAAATCGACCACTCTCTGCAATCTCGCGTTCACCTGCGCGAAAGGGGGCTACAATGTGCTCCTCGTCGACGCCGACCTGCGGCGTCCGAGCCAGGACAAATTCTTCGGCGTCGAAAACACCGCCGGCCTTACCGACTACCTGACCGGCCGGATGGATTTCGATGAGATCGTGCGTCCCACCGGCGTGGAGAACCTCTCCATCCTCCCCAGCGGAATCCTCCCTCACGATTCCGTCGGCATCCTCAATTCCCAGCGGATGAGCGAACTGATCCAGCATGCCAAGGCGGCTTATGACCTTGTGCTGTTCGATTCCCCGCCCATTCTCGGGGTAAGCGACGGCTCGGTCCTGGCGAGCGAAGTCGATCTCGTCATCATGGTCGTGCAACACCGGCGGTTCCCGCGTTCGATGCTGCTGCGGGTGAAGAGCGCGGTGGCGAACGTCGGCGGCAACCTGCTTGGCGTCGTGCTGAATAACGTGAACGTAAGCCACGACCAGCACTACCAGTATTACACGAACTACCAGCAGTATTATAAAACGCCCCGCAAGCCGGAGCCGGCCCGCGCCGGAGCAGCGCACTCCGAGGATTACTAGACATGAGGCTGTTCGCGCTGCTCTTCCTTCTGCTGGCAGGCGCCGCGCCGCTGTTCGCCCAGGCCACGCTTCGTCCGGGCGATACGATAGAAATCCGGCTGAGCGGCGTGCCGGCGGACGAGATCCAGCAATTCAGCGCCACCTATACGCTGGACGACCAGGGATTTCTCAACCTGCCGTACATCAACCAGGTCAAGGCCGGCGGGTTGACGCAGAACGTGGTGCAGGGCGAGATCGAGAGAAAACTGGTCGCCGAGCGCATCTACACCCACCCGACCATCACCATCATCGTCCAGCCGACGGCCCGCTTCGTGAACGTGGGCGGCGCCGTGCGCAATCCGGGCCGCATCCCCTTCACTCCCGATTTGACGCTGCTCTCCGCCATCAACGCGGCCGGCGGTTTCAACGACTTCGCCGACCAGCGGAAAGTGCGCTGGGTTCACGAAGGAAAAGTGGAGATGATCGACACGCGCAAACTGCGCAAAGACCCTTCGCTCGACAGCAAGATCTATCCGGGCGACCAGATCGAAGTCGCGCAAAGCCTCTGGTGATTTTCCTCCATCGCGCGCCATTCACTTTCCGCCCGCAACGTGGTTGTAGAGGCGGCTGTGCCAGCCGCCCGGAGCGGAGCCCGGGGCGCTTGCAGGCAACCAAAGCGCGGGCGCAAACTGCATGACCTAGACTTAGACTAGCTCGCCGTCTGGATCAACGCCCGGTTTCTCCAAAGGTACCCGAAGCCCGAGTAGAGGGTGAACCCCATGGCGCCCGCCATGAAAAGAATCCCCCCGTAGCGCCACGTCAGCGCCCACCAATGCGCGGCCTCCAGGCGATCAATCTCCCCCAGCGCGAGCATGCCGAGAAAGAAGAGGACGGTGATGATCTGCCACGCCGTCTTGTGTTTGCCCATCTTTTCGGCGGGCAGAATCCGGCCCTTCGTGGCGGCCAGCATCCGCAGGCCCGTGATGAGAAACTCGCGGCTGATGATGACTATCGCCACCCACGCCGGAACCGCATGCATAGCCACCAGGCAGACGAAGGCCGCCGCGATCATGATCTTGTCCACCACCGGGTCCATGAGGGCGCCGAAATCGGTGACCAGCGACCAGCGGCGCGCGATCTCGCCGTCGGCATAATCGGTGATGCCCGCCACGATGAAAAGAAAGAGAGCGGTCGTGTGATTGAACGGGAATGTAGAGCTCAGGCAAAAGACGAAAAGGAGCGTCAGGAAAAAGCGGGCGACGGTCAGGCGGTTGGCCCAGTTCATTTTGATTCGCAAAACATTGCCATAGGGAGCCAACCATAGTTACTCTCAAACTTTGCGGACTCAACCTTAAACCCAAAAGTCGTTTATGAATCAATGTGATCTCGGCCTCGTCGGCCTCGCCGTAATGGGCGAAAACCTCGTGCTGAACATGGAAAGCAAGGGCTTCACCGTGGCGGCGTTCAATCGCACCACCGCGGTGACCGACCGTTTCGCGGAGGGAAGGGCGAAGGGGAAGAACATCGTCCCCACCCGGACGATCGAGGAATTCGTCGGCGCCCTTTCAAGGCCACGCAAGGCGATGATCATGGTGAAGGCCGGCAAGCCGGTGGACGCCGTCATCGCCGAACTGGTTCCGCTCCTGGACAAGGGCGACGTGATCATCGACGGCGGCAACTCCCTGTTCACCGACACGCAGCGGCGCTGCAAGGAACTCGAGGAGAAAGGGCTGCACTTCATGGGCGTCGGCGTCTCCGGCGGCGAGGAAGGCGCGTTGAAGGGGCCGTCCATCATGCCCGGCGGGTCGAAGGAAAGCTGGGAGATCGTCAAGCCGATCTTCACGAAGATCGCGGCGATCGTCGACGGCGAGCCGTGCTGCCGTTACATGGGCATCGACGGCGCGGGCCATTACGTGAAGATGGTTCACAACGGCATCGAGTACGGCGACATCCAGTTGATTTGCGAGGCTTACAGCATCCTCAAGGATCTGCTCGGACTCGGCGCGGACGAACTGGGCGGGATTTTCACCGAGTGGAACGCGGGCGATTTGAACAGCTACCTCATCGAGATCACCTCGCTCATCTTCAAGAAGAAAGACCCCGAGACCGGCAAGCCGATCGTCGATCTCATCCTCGACAAGGCCGGCCAGAAAGGCACGGGCCTCTGGACGCTGCAATCCGCGCTCCAGGAATCGGTCGTCATCTCCACGATCAACGCCGCGGTCGAGGCGCGCGTCATCTCCTCCCGCAAGCAGGATCGCGTCGAGGCGTCGAAGATACTGCCCAAGCCGGAGGCGAAGCCGTTCACCGGCAGCCGCGAGGAACTCATCACCGCCGTCCACGACGCGCTCTATGCGTCGAAGATCATCTCCTACGCGCAAGGCATGGAGTTGCTGGCCGCGGCGAGCGTCAACTCCGAGTGGAACCTGAACTTTGGCGACATCGCGACCATCTGGCGCGGCGGCTGCATCATCCGCGCCCGCTTCCTGAACCGGATAAAGGACGCGTACGAGCGCGATCCCAAGCTGAAAAACCTCCTGCTCGACCCCTACTTCAGGGACATCATCGAAAAGACGCAGAGCAACTGGCGGCGCGCCGTCTGCCACGCGGTGGAGCACGGCATCGCCGTCCCGGCCATGGCCGCCTCGCTGGAATACTACGACAGCTACCGCCAGGAACGCCTCCCCTCCAACCTGCTCCAGGCGCAGCGCGACTTCTTCGGCGCGCACACCTACGAGCGGGTGGACAAGCCGGGCGTCTTCCACACCGAGTGGCTCGAGTAGCCGCTCAGCTCGCGGAAGGGGCGGGCGCGACCCGCACCGTGTAGCCGCCGGATTTCTCGTCGTGCTTCAAATCGAGGAGACCGAGCTTGCGGGCCTCCAGCAGGAGGTCGTTGAATGAGCGGAAGCCGTACGCCCGCTCGTTGAAGCCCGGGTTGCGGCGCTTGATCGTCTGCTTGACGAAGGATCCCCACACCGGTTCATCCGCGCCGCGCTCCTCGGTGATGGCTTCCACCGTGCCGACCAGGAGTTCCATCGCGTTTTCCGGCGGCGGGCCTGCATTTATGTCGTCCCGACGCGCTTTCGACGGCTCGGGCCGGACCATGTCGTCATAGTAGAGGAACTGGTCGCAGTTATTGAGAAAAAGATCGGAGGTCGAGTTCTTCACGCCCACGCCGATGACCGTCTTGGCGTTCTCGCGCAACTTGCTCACCAGGGGTGAAAAATCCGAGTCGCCGCTGATGATGACGAACGTATCGACGTGCCCCTTGGTGTAGCAAAGGTCGAGCGCATCGACGACCATGCGGATATCCGCCGAGTTCTTGCCCGACTGGCGGACATGCGGTATCTCGATCAACTCGAAGGCCGCCTCGTGAAGATCGCGCTTGAAGTCCTTGTAACGGTCGAAGTCGCAATACGCCTTTTTGACGACGATGTGCCCCTTCAAAAGAAGACGCTCCAGGACTTTTTGGATGTCGAAGCTCGGGTAATGGGCGTCGCGCGCCCCCCTGGCGATATTCTCGAGGTCGAGGTAAACGGCCATCGTGGCGTCGGCTTGATCGGTGCTCATGTCTCTTTGTAAGGCCGCCACCCCATTGTTTTCAATACCGCCGTGCGGGCGTCTATCCACGCGTGAAGGCCAAGTTCCTCCGCGGCCCGCCGCGCGCACGGCACGTAACGGGCGATTTCCGCGCCCGGCTCCGGCCGGCGCAGGATGCTGACCTCCAATGGCGGCGTGCGCGTTCCAGCGACAAGCCGGGCCGCATCCGCGATGCTCATCTCTTCCTCGGAACCGACGTTATATGGAACGCGGGCCGCGCCCTTGAAAAGGATCGTCCAGAGCCAGACGGCAAGGTCCGCCGCGTACAAATAAGACCGGCGGGGCGTGCCGTCGCCGCGCACGACGACCGGGCCGCCGTTCAGCGCGTCGCGGATAAAATTGCCGATGGCGAAGTGGACATCCAGCGGCAGATGCGGCCCCACGAACGCGAAGCAGCGGGCGATCTTCGCCTCGACGCCGCTGGTGACGCAAAGCAGCTCGGCGACCCGCTTCCCCTCGCCGTAAGCGGATCGCGGATCAACCGGGTCGAGGCCGCCCATATACGTCTCCGGCACATGGGTAATGTCCGCGGGCTGTTTCCCATAAACCGCGCCCGAACTTGTCAGCAGGAACTTCGCCCCCTTCGCGAAGTCGAGCGTCCGGCGCGTTCCCAGGATGATGTCATCCAGCGCCCCCAGCGGATCGGAGGCCGATTGGTTCGAAGTCGATTCCGTGGCGGCATGGAGGACGAACCCGAACTCCCCGGCGGGGAAATCGAACGTCTTCACATCGCCGCGCAGAAGTTCGACGGAAGCGAGATGCGGCATCTTCGCGCGGAACGCTTCGGGGTTGCGCGTAAGAGCGGTCAGGCCCGCGCCGAGCCCGAGTTCCCTGTTGGCGAAGGCGAACGTCTCGAGCAGCCAGCAGCCGAAAAAACCCGTGCCCCCGGTTACGAAGAACCGGCCCCCGCGCGCTTCCTCCCAGACGTCCCGGGTGTGCTCGAGAAAATGCCGCAGATCGTCCTCGGGCAGCGGGCGCATCCTCAAAATTTCCCGGCGAAGGCGTCGATGGTCGCCACGATGTATTCGAGCATCTTCCGCGTAAGCCCCGGGTAAACGCCCACGAACAGCACCCTGTTCATGATCGTATCGGCGCCGGTGAGCTTCCCCGCCACGCGGAAGGCGCCGGGGCGGTCCAACGCCAGTTGCGTAAAGGCGGGCTGGCGCACAAGGTTTCCGCCGAAGAGCGTGCGATTGCCGATCCGGTGTTCATCGAGGTATCTGCCCAGTTGCGTCCGGTCAAAGGGCGCGCCCTCCTTCACCCGCAGCATGAAGCCAAACCAGCTTGGCTCGGAGCCGCGCTCCGGAATCTGGAACGCGAAATATTCTTCAAGGTGCGCCAGCCCGCGCCGCAGGGATTCCCAGTTCTCCCTGCGCGCCGCGATGAAACGCGGGAGCTTGACAATCTGCCGGCGTCCGATGGCGGCCTGGAGATCGAGCGGCTTCAGGTTATAGCCGAGATGGCTGTAGATGTATTTGTGGTCGTAGCCTTCGGGCAGGTCGCCGAGCTTCCAGCCGAAGCGCTTCCCGCAAGTGTTATCCATGCCGCTCGCGCACCAGCAGTCGCGGCCCCAGTCGCGGAAGCTTTCCACGAGCACCTTGAACTTCATGTCCCGGGCGATATTGACCGCGCCCCCCTCGCCCAGCGTGAGGTGATGGGGAGGATAGAAGGATTGCGTCGAGAGATCGCCGAACGTGCCGGTCAGGCGTCCGTTGTAGAGCGCGCCGAGCGCATCGCAGTTGTCCTCGATGAGCCAGAGGCCGTATTTCTCGCAGAAAGCCGTCACCGCGCCGAGGTCGAATGGGTTGCCCAGCGTGTGCGCCATCATCACGGCCTTCGTCTTCCCGGGCGCATACGCTTGTTCCAGCAGTTCGGGGCGGGCGTTGAGGGTCGCGGGGTCGTTGTCGATGAAGACCGGGACGGCGCCGTTCTGGAGGATGGGCGCCACCGTCGTCGGGAAGCCCGCCGCGGCGGTTAGCACTTCATCGCCCGGGACGATGCGCCGCTCCGGGGGGAGCTTCGCGCTCGTCAGCGCGGAGAACGCCAGAAGGTTCGCCGACGAGCCGGAGTTGACGAGGATCGTGCGTTTGACCCCAAGGAACCGGGCGAACTCCCGCTCGAAATCCTCCCCTTCGCTTCCGAGCGTCAGCCAGAAATCGAGGGAAGACCCCACCGCCGCCTCGACTTCATCGGCGTCGAAGACCCTGCCCGCGTAGGGGACAGGCGTTACGCCCGGCTTGAAATCGACCTCGCCGCAATGGCGCTCTTCCGCATACAGCCTCGTGAGGCGGAGGATTTCCTCCCGTGTCTGCTTATCGGTCATCCCGGGCGTACTCCTCGATCTGCTCGCGGGGCGTTTGCGAGCGGTATCCGTTCACCGTCTTTTCCACCGTCTTCTCGAATCCCCAGACCGGACGCCAGCCGAGCAGATGATACGCCTTGTCGATGGAAAGATGGAGCAGGCGGGCCTCATGGGGGGCGGCGGGGTCGGACGTGTCCATCCACTGGCCCGGCCAATGTTTCAGCATTTCCTCGACCAGCTCCCGCACCGTGCGATTGGAATCCGTCCATGGGCCGAAATTGAACGCCGAGCAAACGTCCCCGCCTTCGGGAAGCCGCGCCCCGAGCAGAAGATAGCCGCCCAGCGGCTCGAGGACGTGCTGCCACGGCCTCGTCGAGGACGGATTCCGCACCGGCACGGCGCGCCCGGCCTTCAACGCGCGGATCGCGTCGGGCACGAGGCGGTCAGCCGCCCAATCGCCGCCGCCGAGCACATTGCCCGCCCTCGCGGAGGCGATCCTGACCGCGCTGCCGGAAAAAAAAGAGCGCCGGTACGACGCGACGGCCAGTTCCGCCATCGCCTTGCTGGCGCTGTAAGGGTCGTTCCCGCCCAGCGCGTCCGTTTCGCGATAACCGTGGAGCCATTCGCGGTTCTCGTAACACTTGTCCGTGGTAACGAACACGGCGGCGCAGGCATGCTCCAGGGAACGGAGCGCTTCGAGGACGTGGAGCGTTCCGTTGACATTCGTCTCGAATGTCTCGACGGGCCTGTCATACGAAGCGCGGACCAGGGGCTGCGCCGCGAGGTGGAACAAATAATCGGGTTGGAACGCGCGGATCGCCGCGGACGCGAGGGAAGGGTCGCGCAGGTCGCCCAGCCGGTGCGTCATCCTCTTCTCCAGCCCCAACCGCCCGAAGAGCGCCCCCGGTTCCGGCGCGAGGCTTAAACCCGCGACTTCGGCGCCGAGCAGGAGAAGCCATTCGCAAAGCCAGCTTCCCTTGAATCCCGTATGGCCCGTCACGAATGCCTTTTTGCCCCGGTAAGCGGCGCCCAATGCGGAAACGAAACTCATGAAGCGCTTCTTGTACACGATGCCCGCGAATAAGACAAACCGCGCGCCGGTTTTTTGAATTGCCATCCCCTCATGCCTTTGGAACGGTAGGCTGGTGGGTGAAGACGATACATCAGCCGCCGGACGGTACGAAATCCAGGACGCCATCGGCAAAGGCGGCAGCGGGAGCGTATTCCGCGCGTGGGACAGGCAACTCGGGCGTTTCGTCGCCATCAAACGCATCGACGAGGATGCGGAAATAGAGGCCTCCATCCGCCAGGAAGCGGCCATCCTCGCGGCGCTCCACCACCCGAACATCGTCACGATATTCGACTTCGACTCCGACGAAAACGGCCTCTTCGTCGTCATGGAACTGGTCAACGGCCGCACGTTGGAAGTCATTGCGCCCGAGCATCCTTTAAGCCTCACTGGGTTCTTCGAACTGGCAAACCAGGTCTGCCACGGCCTCTCCGCCGCCCATTCCAAGGGCCTCGTCCATCGCGACCTGAAGCCCGGAAACCTGATGCTGCATTTCCACGAAGACAGGTCTTTTACCCTCAAGGTGCTCGACTTCGGCCTCGCCCAGGCGGACGTGGACGCCGTCGAAGCCGATCCGGAGTCCACCACCGTCGTCGGCTCGGCCTACACCATCGCGCCCGAACAACTCCTGCGCCAGCCCGTCGACCAGCGCACGGATATTTATTCGCTCGGGATCGTCTTCTTTTTCAGTCTCACGGGCCGGTATCCGTACGAAGGCGAGACCATCGAGGAGATCGTCAACGCGCATCTTTACAACCAGCCCGCCTCCCTCCACCTGGTGCGGGAGGATGTCCCGGAATCGCTTTCACTCATCGTCTCGCGGATGCTCTCGCGCGATCCCGACCTTCGCCCCCAGACGGTCGAGGAAGTCCGGACCTCGATCGCCGCCGTCGCGCGCGCCCCCGCTTCCAGGAAGCCGGTCCCGCTGCCCGCGGGGACCGTCCGCCACGCGAGGAAATCGCCCGCGATGTATGTCGCCGTCCCTGTCGTGATTTTGCTGGTCGTCGGGTGCGCCTGGCTCCTCCTCCGGCCCGCGACGCCGCCGCCCGCGCCGGTCGCGTCCGCCGAGATTCCTTCCGGCCCCCCGAAGGTCGATCCGCTCGATTACGTGAGTCTTTCCAAGCACAAGGGCGATACCGTCATCGCGGAAGGCGTCCCCACATCCGTCGCGAACAACAGCCTCTACGCGACGCGCGACCTGAAATTTTCCGAAACCGATTTCAACGCGCTGATCATCGCCTTCCCGCAATACAAGTTTCCGCTGAAGACGGTGCAGACCTACATCGGAAAGCACGTGCGGGTCACGGGTTCGATTTCCGAAGTGGAGGGGCTTTACCGCATCGTCATACAGACCGGCAAGGAGATCCAGGTTTTGCCAAATTGATCCCGCATGCCGACAGATGACCGCGCAACCTTCCGGGACGATCACTTTCCTGTTCACCGACATCGAGGGAAGCTCCCGGCTTTGGGAGGAGCATCCCGAGGAGATGAAGGGCGCGCTCGCCAGGCATGACCTGATCTTGCGCCAGGCCTTTGGGGACGGCTTCATTTTCAAAACGGTCGGAGACGCCTTCTGCGCGGCTTTCCACACCGCCTCCGCCGCCGCATCCGCCGCGGTGGCGGCCCAGCGGGCGCTCCATGCGGAGGCCTGGGACCGCGTCGGCGGGTTAAGGGTCCGCATGGCCCTCCACACCGGCGCCGCCGAGCAGCGGGATGGCGATTACTTCGGCCAGACGCTGAACCGCGTCAGCCGGATTCTCGCGGCGGCCCACGGCGGCCAGATGCTCCTTTCCCTCCCGACCGAGGAACTGGTGCGCGACTCCCTGCCCGCGGGCGTCCGGCTTCGCAACCTGGGCGAGCGCAGGCTGCGCGATCTCTCGCGGCCGGAGACGATCTTCGAACTGATCGCGGGCGATCTCCCCTCCGACTTCCCGCCGCTGCGCTCCCTGGAAAGCGTGCCGAACAACCTGCCGCTGGAACTGACCAGCTTCATCGGGCGCGAGCGGGAGATGGCGGAGGTGCGGCGCCTTCTAGGCGGCGCGCATCTGCTCACGCTCGTCGGCGCGGGCGGCACCGGCAAGACGCGGCTTTCCCTCCAGCTCGGCGCGGAATTGCTGGAGAAATTCCAGGACGGCGTCTGGCTCGTCGAGTTCGCGACCATCGACGACGCCGCTCTCGTGCCCGAGACTGTCGCCGCCGTTTTGAATGTCCGCCAGGAGGCCGGCCGCCCCCTGGCTTCGACGCTCGCGAACTTCCTCCGGGCGAAGACGCTCCTCCTTCTCTTCGACAACTGCGAACACGTCGTGGCGGCCTGCGCGCATCTCGCGGAGGCTCTCCTGCGCGTCTGCCGGAATCTTGTCATCCTCGCCAGCAGCCGGGAGCCGCTCGGCATCGGCGGCGAGGTGGCGTGGCCGCTGCCGCCGCTGAATCTCCCGGCCCATTGGCGTGAGATCGCCTCCGGGCCGGGCGCCGCCGAGCGCATCCTGAAGTTCGAGGCCGTGCGCCTCTTCGTGGACCGCACCGTCGCGGCGCGCCCCTCCTTCCGGTTGACCGACGCCAACGCCGCAGCCGTCGCCCAGATCTGCTGGCGGCTGGACGGCATCCCCCTCGCCATCGAGCTTGCCGCCGCCCGCGCGCGCGTCCTGCGGGTCGACCAGATCGCCGAGCGCCTGGACGACCGCTTCCACCTTCTCACGGCGGGCAGCCGGACAGCCGTTCCGCGCCAGCAAACCTTGCGCGCGCTCATCGACTGGAGCTACGACCTCCTGAACGAACCGGAGAAAAAGCTGTTGCGGCGCCTCTCCGTCTTTGGCCGGGGCCGCTCGCTGGAAGCAATCGAAGCGGTCTGCTCCTCCGACGGCCTGGAACAAGGGGGGATTCTCGACCTGCTCACCCAGTTGGTGGACAAGTCGCTCCTCACCGTAGAGAAATCCGAGGCCACGGGCGGCGTCCGCTACTTCATGCTCGAATCGGTCTGGGACTACAGCCGGGAAAAGCTCGCCGAGGCGGGCGAGACGGCGGCATTCCGGGAGCGGCATCTCGATTTCTTCCTGGGTTACGCCGAGCAAATCGAAGAAAAAATCACCGGCCCCCAACAGCAAACCTGGCTCGAACGCGTCGAGGAGGACGGCATCAATATGCGGTTCGCCGTCGAGGCGAGCATCGAACTGCCGGGCCGTGTGCAGAAAGGGTTGCGCCTCGTCGCGGCGCTCCAGCGCTACGTGGAGGTGCGCGGTTTGTTCAAGGAAACGCGCGACGACTTCGCGCAACTCCTCGCCCACCCCGACGCCGCCCCGCGCAACGCGGCGCGCGCCAACGCCCTGGCCGCCGCGGGCCGCCTCGCGTGGATGGCGGACGACGACGAGGCGGCCCGGCGCCTGCACGCCGAAGCGCTGGAGATTTACCGCGAGCTGGGCGATGCGCGCCGCGAAGCCTTCATCCTCGCCGACATGGCGCTCGCCGCCGCGGACCGCCGCGAGCTCGAAGCCGCGGACGCCATGCTCGCAAGGGCCGCCGAACTGGCTCTCCCTTTCGAAGAAGCCCGGCTCCGGGCGCACATCGTGCGCGCGCGCGGTTTTCAAGCGTCCGCCCGGCGGGACTTCGCGGAGTCGTTTGCGCTTTACGCGGAAACCCTGGAGCTCTACCGCCAGGTGGGCGACGCATGGTTGGTGCGAATCGGTCTCTGGGCCGCGGGCGTCACCGCCGCCATCCTTGGCCGCTACGAGGAAGCACGCGCTTATTTCGAGGAATGCCTCACCAACTTCCGCTCGTTGAGAAGCCCCTGGGGGATGCCGTTTCTGCTCGAAGCCTTCGCCGCACTCGCCGTGGCCGAGGGGCAATATACGCGCGCCGCACGCCTGCTCGGCGCCTCGGAGGCGCTGCGCGCGAAGAATGGAATCTCCACGGAGCCGTCGGATCATCCGGCCATGCGGGAAATCCTTTCCACCGCCGCGGATCATTTCACCCAGGAGGAAGCCCGGATCGCCCGCCGCGAAGGCCGCGGCATGTCGATCGAGGAGGCCATAACATTTTCACTTTCGCGCTCATGAGATAAGCGCGCCTCACCGGTCCGTTCCGAATAACCACGTCATGTTGATACAAATTGGATACGACATAGTGCTGGAGTTGCAGGCGCCCGCCTCGATGATCCTGATGCTGAACGTGCATCCCTCGCGGCACGCCGACTTCATTAAAAGAGAGCGCCTGCAAGTGGAACCCGGGGTTCCCATCCGCGAATTCACCGACACCTTCGGCAACCAGTGCGCGCGGATCGCCGCTCCCGCCGGGAAGGTTCGGATGTTTAACGACGCGTTGATAGCCGACAGCGGCGAGCCGGACCCCGTCGCGCCGGACGCGAAACAGCACCCGGTGGACGATCTGCCCGCCGAGACCCTGCGCTATCTGTACGCCAGCCGCTATTGCGAGGTCGACCGCCTCGGGGATATCGCGTGGAATCTGTTCGGCGCCACGCCGCTCGGCTGGGGGCGGGTGCAGGCCATCTGCGCGTGGGTTCACAACCACATCCGCTTCGACTACATGCTCGCGAGCAAGACGCGCTCCGCTTTCGACGGCTACACCGAGCGGGTCGGCGTCTGCCGCGATTTCACGCACCTCGCCATCACGCTCTGCCGCTGCATGAACATCCCGGCGCGCTACGCCACCGGCTATCTCGGCGACATCGGGGTGCCGGCGGCGCCGTCCCCGATGGACTTCAGCGCGTGGATGGAAGTCTGGCTCGGAGACCGCTGGCACGTCTTTGACCCGCGCCACGACGCACGCCGGATTGGGCGCATCCTCATGGCGGCGGGCCGCGACGCCGCGGATGTCGCGCTCACGACCACCTTCGGCCCCAACCGCCTGGAGAAATTCGACGTGTGGACCGACGAAGTGTCCGAAAACGGCAAGCCCGCGGAACGCATCGACAGCGCGAAGGAATTCTCGGGCGGCACGGAATGGGTGACGCGCGGGCCTTCGAATTAGTTCCGCGGGGTCAGGCCGAAGGGCATTTCGCTCACGTAAACCCGGAAGTCCTTGATGTTCCCAGGCAGGTAGCGAATGCCGGAGATCTCCGCGCCGTCGCCGAGATCAATGACCACGCGGTGGGGGAAAACCGTCCCGGGCGCGGTTATCCAGGAGGAGGAGGGCTGGCCGTCGAGCACGTTTTCGGCGTCGCCGTCTCCGTGTTCCTCGCTGTCGGCCCAAAGGATTTTCCAGCCGGCCTTTGAAATCGTCTCGCGTTTCGCGTCGAGGGCGTCGAGTTCGGCTACGGAGGCCGTCTGCTTGCCATCCTGCGCGTCGAGAGCCTCCAGGCAGAGGTAGCGGCCCTTCGTGGGCCGGGCGAAATTGATTTCCTGCCACTGGTCGCTGGAAGTGAAGCTCCCCTGGATTACGGGCGGGACGCCCCCCGCGCTGAACGCGCCCCCGGCCCTTGCGGCGCGGCTGAAATCCAGCGCGGGCCGCAGCTCATCCAATATCGGCTTTTCCAGCCCCGCCATCTCCGGACGCCGCGGGCCGATAAGGTCGAGGATGACTATTTCGTTGCCGCCATGGCGCAGCCACGGGCCGGGACAATACATGGTCTGCGTCGGCCCAATATCCCAAAAACGCCCGAGGCAATGGCCGTTCACCCACGCCACGCCTTTGCTCCATGTTCGCAGATCGAGAAAAGTGTCGCCCGCCTTTTCCAACTGGAAACTCCCGCGCCAGAAGGCCGGGCCGGGCGCCCCCGGGCCGAACTTCAGCGAGGCCAACTCCTGCGCGTCGAGAGACAGCGGGTATATTTTCCAGCCTTTCACTTCACTCTTCGCAAACCGCACAGGGCCGTGGATTCCCTTGCGGTCGAACACCTCGCGTCCAAAATTCACGCGTCCCATCGCCTCGACCAGGATGTCGAGCCGCGCGGCGGCGGCGCGTTCGGGGAGATCGACGTGATAACTCTGCCTGCGCCGGTCCATCACGCCAACGCTTTTTCCATCCAGAAAAATCCAGGCGAAGTCATGCACTTCCTTGATTGTCAGCGCGCCTGCCGGGCCGGCGGGCAGGGTGGCGCGGTACAAGGTGCAGCCGCGGCTCTGGTTGTAAAACTCCATCGTGCGCGGCGTCTCGTCCTCCACCGGCGCGGGGAGATTTTCGAAGACGGAAGCGGCTTCCTTCAACTCGAACGGCTTCACTGTCATCACCGGATTTTGCGGCGGCGGGGCAGGCGGCGTTTCGCCCCTGGCAAGCACTTGGCGGATGGCGTTGAACTTCGGCGTGACCCAGCCCGCCTCGCTGATCGGCGCGTCGTAGTCGTAGCTGGAGGTATCGGGGCTGAACGGCCTGTCCGCGCCCGCCCACAAGCCGAACGAAGTGCCGCCGTGCGCCATGTAGATGCTGAAGGAATGGCGGTTCTTCAGCATGTAATCGATATCGGCGACGATGGGTTCGACGGGGCCGGTGCGGTGCTTGCGCCCCCACATGTCGAACCACGCGGGATAGTATTCGCCGTTCATGAGCGGGCCGGTTTTCTGAAAATGGCGCAAGGTCTCGAAGGACTTGGCGGCGGCGTTGGCGCCGAAGTTGACGACCTGGAAGAGGTCGCTCCGGCGCCCGTTGGCTATCGCTCCCTGCGGATTGCACGCGAAGAGCGGCGTGTCGAAGCCGCCGTCGATGAGCGCCTGCCTCAGCGCGCCCATGTATGCGGCGTCTTTTCCGTAGGAGCCGTACTCATTCTCCACCTGCACCATGAGGATGGGGCCGCCGCGCGTGATCTGCAACGGCCCCAGCACACGGCCCACCTCCTTCATATAACGCACCGCGGGGTTGAGAAAGGCGGGATCTCGCGAGCGGAGGTTGATCTTGTCGTTCTTCAGCAACCACCACGGGAGGCCGCCCATTTCCCATTCCGCGCAGGAATACGGGCCGGGGCGCAACATGACCCAAAGGCCTTCCTGTTGCGCGATGCGGCAGAACTCCGCCGCGTCGGCCTGGCCGCTCCAGTCGTACCGCCCCTCCTGCCATTCGTGAAAGTTCCAGAACAGGTAAACGCACACCGTGTTCAGGCCCATCGCCTTGCACATCTGGAGGCGATGCCGCCAATACTCGCGCGGGACCCGCGGGAAATGGATCTCCCCGCACCGTATGACGAACGGCTGCCCGTCGAGAAAAAAGTCGTGTTCCCCTATGGTGAACGTATGCGCCTGGACGTTGATCTGGCTCACGAGGATAACGAGGATTAAGAGAAGAATTCTGCCCATGAACTGTTTGTCTCCCAAACGCGCACATTGACCACCCGCAGACTCTTGCGAACCGGGTAAAGTGAATCCGGCTTCGCGGCATAGCGGGCCAACGCCGCGCTGAAATGGTCGTGGATGGCTCGCGCGATGACTTCCGTGGTGGGGTCGATTTTCGGGAACCCGATAATGCGCTCCCCGTACGCGGCTTTCAGATCGGCGTATTTTGGATCGTCGGTGTTCACGCACATCGAATGGTCGTACTGCTCCAGGAAGTCTTCCATCACCTCCTTGATAACCTTGAAATCGCAAACCATGTCGCCGGAGTCAAGCGCATCCGCCTCCAGCACGAACTCGACCTTGCGGCTGTGGCCGTGTGGAAACCGGCATTTGTCGGGGTGTTTGGAAAGCATATGCCCGCTTTCGATCTCGAACGTCTTGCAAATCCGGTAAGGCATCAGGTTCCCCGCGTGTTGCCGAAAAGCTCGATGTGAAGCCGGTTGCAATAGCGATACCCGCGCCCGAGGCAAAGTTCCAGCACATCGGGCCTCGGCTCCATCCCCTCGGGCATGAGCAATATCTTGGAGCGCGGAACCGGCCTGCCAAGCGTCGCGAGCAAGGCTTCCATCTCCGCCACGTCTTCCTCCGAGGCGACGACGAATTTCAGCTGGAACGCGTATCCCTCCATCCATGCCGCGACGACTTCCGGCTGCCAGCGCGTCCGCTCGTGGCGTTCGCGCCAGCCGTTGCCGGGCGTGGAATTGCCCAGCTTCGGGCTGAGCGAGGCGAGATCGCACGCGATGCCCCCGGGCGCGACGGTCGCCGCGGTCTCGATGGTGATATGCCTGCCCGCCAGCCGCAGCCGCGCGGCCAGTTCGTGAACGCCCTTCGCGATCATCGGCTCCCCGCCGGTGAGAACGCAGTGCTCCGCCGGGTATTCGAGCGTCTTCGCCACGATGGCCTCGACCGACATCTCCCCGCCTTCCGGCTCCCAGGAGGCGTACTTCGTGTCGCACCAGTCGCAACGCAGATTGCACCCCGACGCGCGGATGAACACGGACGGCACGCCCGTCAGCTCTCCTTCGCCCTGGATCGAGTGGAATATCTCCGAGACAAACATCGCCCCGGCAGTCTACAGCAGGATGCGCCGTGCCGGAAGAGAGGAAAACAATCGCGTTCGAAGCCGGCCCCGCGCCACACTCGCCCTTTCCCCCGTTGCGCCACTTTCCGCGGAACCGGCCCCGCCCACGCGCCTGTTATACGCCCGCCAGGAGACAAGGACTGTCCGTCCCCCCAAAAAAATATTCGATTGCTCTAATGGACGCCGGGGTTTACGCACATCCGAGTGAAACTGGACAGATTCGCCAGACCGCCCCTCCAGCGAATGCTCCAGATTCATCAGGGGCTGAAGGCCGTCCGGTATCCGAATTGCCGGACGCTCGCCGAGGAATTGGAGGTCTCCACCAAGACGATCCAGCGCGACGTCGAGTTCATGCGCGAACGGCTCGGCCTCCCCATCGACTACGATGAGTTGAAGTTCGGCTTTTATTACACCGAGCACGTCGCCGGTTTCCCCGCCATCGAAGTTTCGGAAGGCGAGGTCGTGGCGCTCTTCGTGGCAGAAAAGGCCCTCGAACAACACAAAGGCACCCCCTACGAAAAACCGCTGAAAGCCGCGTTCGAAAAGATCACCGCCGGGCTGCGCGGCTGCGTGGACCTTGGCCTCGAGGAGGTGGACGCCTCCATTTCCTTCAGGAGCGCCAGCGGCGAAGCCGGCGCCGACCCGGTTCTTTTCCAGGTGATCAACAAGGCCGTGCTCCACTCCCGTGAGATCACCTTCGACTACCGGAAGCTGAAGGGATCGAAACACGAACGCCGGCGCGTCCAGCCGTACCACCTCGCCTGCATCAAGAATTTCTGGTATCTCTTCGCCTACGATCGCGCGCGGAAGGAGGTCCGCACCTTCGCCCTCCCGAGGATCCGCAAGGTCAAGGAAACCGGGGAGAAATTTCATAAGCCGGCGGACTTCTCCATCGCGCGGCACCTCAGCGGAAGCTTCGGGGTCGTGACGGGCAAGGAGACGCGCAAAGTCCGCATACGGTTCACGGCCCCGGCCTCGCGGATGGTCGAGGAACGGCGGTGGCACCCTACGCAGTCGATCGAGCAAACGGAGAACGGGATCATCCTTGGCATGGAACTCAACAGCCTGGAGGAGATCAAGAACTGGATTCTCGGCTGGGGGCCGCAAGCCGAGGCGCTGGAACCGCCGGAATTGGTGGGGCGGGTCCGCGCCGCCGTCGAGGAGATGGGGCGCCTCTATGCGAAATGAACGCCTGGGCTCTCCGATGGCCGCGCGCCTTCAGTTTTGCGGCGTCCTGCTGCCGGCGCTGGGGCTGCTCGGTTTTTCGCTCTGGCTGTTGACGGATCGCGCGGGCTGGCGGGCTGTGGCGAATTATCGCCGGCTGTTCGTCGACGGGTGGTTCGTCACCGTGGAGCTGTCCGTATGCGCGCTCTTCCTCAGCACGTTCATCGGCCTTCTCCTGACCCTGTTGCGCCGCGCGCCGATCCTCCCGTTGCGGTACGCGGCGCGCATCTATGTCGAAGCCGTCCGCGGCACGCCGCTGCTCGTGCAAATCCTCTGCCTGTACTACGGCATCTTTCACCAGCTTGGCATCGAGAACCGCTACGTCAGCGGCGTCCTCATCCTTTCCGGCTTCAGCGGCGCGTACATCAGCGAAGTCATCCGCGGCGGGCTGGAGAGCATCGGAAAATCCCAGTTGGAATCCGCGAAAGCCATCGGCCTCACCCGCGCCCAGACGTACCGGTTCGTCATTTTCCCGCAAGCCATCCGCCAGATTCTTCCGCCGCTCGCCGGCCAGTTCGCCGACCTCATCAAGAACTCCTCCCTGCTCTCGGTCATCGCCCTCAACGAGCTTACCCAGAACGCGCAGATCGTGGGCGAGAACACCTACAGCAAGCTGGAAAGCTACGTCCCCCTCGCCTTCGGTTACCTGCTTTTGACGCTCCCCATCTCGCTCTGGACGCAGCGGCTGGAGCAACGGCACAAATTTGAAACTTAGCTTCAACGGCCTCGCCAAATCCTTCGGCGGCCATCGCGCGGTGGACGGCGTCACCGCCGTCTTCGAGGATGTCCGCAGCCTCGCCTTCATCGGCCCTTCCGGCGGCGGGAAATCGACGTTGCTCCGCATGGTCGGCGGCCTGGAAACGCCAACCGAAGGCTCGCTCGCAATCAATGAAGAAGAGGTTATCTTCGAGCCCGCGGCGTTGCAAAAACACCGGCGCGCCATCGGATTCGTCTTCCAGGCGTTCAATCTCTTCCCGCACATGGACGCGTTGCGGAACATCACGCTGCCGCTTGAAAAAGTTCACGGCCTCTCCGCCGCGCAGGCGAGGGAGACGGCGATGGCGGCGCTGAAGCGTTTCCGGCTGGACCAGCACGCCCACAAACGGCCCGCCGAGCTTTCCGGCGGGCAGAACCAGCGGATCGCCATCGCGCGCGCCATTGCGATAAAGCCGAAACTGCTGCTGTTCGACGAACCGACCTCCGCGCTCGACCCGGAGATGACATCCGGGGTGCTCGACATCATCGAGGAACTGAAGGAAGAAGGCCGCGAATTCCTCCTGGTGACGCACGAGATGGGTTTCGCGCGGAACGTCGCCGACCGGGTGGCGTTCCTGGCGGACGGGAGGATCGTCGAATCCGGCCCGCCGTCGGAACTCTTCGGCGCGCCGCAAACCGCCGCGTGCCGCGACTTCCTGGCGCGCGTTCTGAAATACTAGGCCCTCGTTTTTCGCGTCCCTTCCAGGCGGCTGGCACAGCCGCCTCTACATCGCCAACCATCGTTTTGATCTGATCTAAGCAGCGCGCGGCGCGCGATCCCTGAAAAACACAAAAATGAGGACGCACGTCGGAACCCCGACAAAAAAAAATGCGTACGCCAGCCGCGCGCCCGCACAGACGATCGACGAGCGCCGTGGAAGGAAATCTCGAAAGAGGGCCGCTCGTGGGACATGTATCGGAAATGAAGGTGCATTTCTTCTTAGCAGGGGCGGGCCTGTTCGTCTATTCTTGCGCGTGACTGTTAACGGAGAGACTGTCGCCCGCGACATCGCGCGGCGTTTGCAGGAAGCGGGCTTCACGGCGTATTTCGCCGGTGGGTGCGTGCGCGATTTCCTGCTCGGGAGAACCCCTGCGGATTACGACATCGCCACGGACGCAAAACCCGCGGACGTGCAGCGGCTTTTTCCGCGGACGGCGGCCGTGGGCGCGCAGTTCGGCGTCATCTGCGTGATGGAGGGTTCCGATGTTTTCCAGGTCGCCTCCTTCCGCGCGGACGGCGTCTATATCGACGGCAGGCATCCCGTGGATGTCACCTTCTCCACGCCGCAAAAGGACGCGGAGCGGAGGGATTTCACGATCAACGGGATGTTCCGCGACCCCGTGAGCGGCGAGGTCATCGACTACGTGAACGGCAGGGCCGATCTCGAGGCGGGCATGATCCGCGCCATCGGCAGCCCCGGCGACCGTTTCCGGGAAGATCGTCTCCGCATGCTGCGCGCGATCCGGTTCGCGGCGCACCTCGGGTTCGCCATCGACCCGGGGACGTGGACCGCTTTGCGGGAAGCGGCCGCCGAGATCAAGGCGGTAAGCCCGGAGCGCATCCGCGAGGAGCTTACCCGCATCTTCGTCTCCCCAAGCCGCGTGCGCGGGTTCGATCTCCTGGACGAGAGCGGGCTGCTGCAAATCATCCTGCCGGAAGTCGCGGCGCTGAAAGGTTGCGAACAGCCGCCGCAATTCCACCCGGAAGGCGATGTCTTCGTCCACACCCGCAAGATGCTGGGGCTGCTCCCGCCGGAGGTTTCGCCCGCGCTGGCGTTCTCGGTGTTGTTCCACGACATCGGCAAGCCGCCGACATTGAGCTACGACGAGGCGGACAACAGAATCCGTTTCAGCGGCCACGACAAGCTCGGGGCTATCATGACCCGGCGCATCATGGAACGGCTTCGTTTTTCGAGTGCGGAAATCGCAGCGGCGTGCGAGGCTGTCGACAACCACATGGTCTTCAAGGATGTCCGCCACATGCGCCTCTCCCGCCTGAAGCGTTTCATGTCGCGCCCGCATTTCGACGACGAGATGGCGTTGCACAAGGTCGATTGCCAGAGCAGCCACGGCTGGCTGGACAACTACGACTTCCTGCTGGAGAAGCAGGCGGAGTTCGCCAATGAACCGCTCATCCCTCCGCCATTGATCACCGGCCACGACCTCATGGAACTCGGGTGGAAGCCTAGCCCGCTCTTCGGCAAGGCGCTGGAAGCCGTGCAAACCCGGCAGCTCGACGGCCAGATCTCCACGCGCGAGGAAGCGCTCGACTGGGTCACGGCGACGTTCGGCCCCCACACCAGCCGCGGGCGGCGAGCCGAAGGGCGATGACCACGCCCGTCGAACATAACGACCCCGTCAACGCGAAAATCCTCGCCGTCTCCGAGGACAAAATCCAGGGGTTCGTCCGCGAGCCGTTCCTGGAGATCGCCGAGCGTTCCGGGACGCCCATCGAGACGGTGCTCGATCGCATCCGCTCCATGCTCGCGGCGGGAACCGTCCGGCGCGTGCGCCAGACCCTCGTCGCCACGAATCTCGCGGAGGGCGCGCTCGTCGCCTGGAAGACGCCGGAAGAAAAACTGAACGCCGCGTTCGATTACATGTTCCAGAAGGACCCTTTTTCCGGCCACGTCGTCATCCGTTCGACCGACGGCGCCACCGCCGGCTCCGAATACCGGCTTTGGACGACGGTGAAGGTTCCCGCGGGGTTTTCGCTCGAGGAACATTGCTCCCTGCTGGCGGGCAGGACAGGCGCGGAGCGGTTCCGGCTCATGCCCGCGAAGGGCATCTTCACCCTCGGCGTGGGGCACGTGCGGCGCAAATCCCTGGAACCGGGCAGCCGCGCCGACGTCCGCGCGGAAATGCTCGGAACCGCCGTGGTGCGCCTGGACGATCTCCAGTGGCGGGTGCTGCTCGCGCTGAAACGCGAGTTCGCCGTCGAGGAAATCGGCCCCTCCCCCTGGACGCGGCGCGCGGCGGAAGCCGGCGTGGCGCCGGACACGTTTTTCAAGGTCGCCGAAGGTCTTTCGGCCATGAAGGTCATCGGGCGGTTCTCGACGTTCCTCGAGCATGTAAAACCTTCGTTAAACGGCGTGCGCGTCACCCGTTTCAACGCTCTTTTCCACTGGGCCGTGCCGCCCGGGAGGGAGCTCGAGGCGGGAGGCGAAGTCGGGCGTCACCACATCCTGACCCACTGCTACTGGCGCGAAGCGGGACCCGAGTTCAAAAACGTCAACATCATGGCCGTCGCCCACGGGACGGACAAGGGCCGCCTGCTGGAGCACAAGGAAGCCATTGACCGCCACCTGGAAAGCCGCGAAGTACCCGTCGCCTACACGAACGTCTTCTGGGGGGGGCGCAGCGAGATCAAACCTTCCGAGATTTCCCCCGCCGCGTACCGGCGCTGGCTGGAGCAGTCGCGATGCGCTTGCTCCTGAAGGGCGTCCCCGTCTTTGCCGGCGTGGAAGAGGCCGCGATCGACCTCCTCCTGGAGGAATCGAAGAGAGACCTTTATCCCGCGGGAGCGGTCATCGTCCGCGAAGGGGAGAACGGGAATTGCATGTATCTGATCGAATCGGGAACGGTGCGGATCGTAAAAAACCTCGGACGGGAGGATGAATGCGAGATCACGCGCTTCGGGGGAGGCGAATTTTTCGGGGAGACATGCATCCTGGAACCGTATCCGCGGTCATCCACGGCGCAGACCGTGACGGCGTCCACGCTCATAGGCATCTCGTCGTTCGCCTTCCACCATCTTTACCAGCGGATGCCCGCGCAACACAGCATCCTCCTGTTGAACATCGCGCGCGATCTCTGCCGCCGGTTGCGGCGGATCGATGAAACCTTCGCCGCGAAGCACTAAAATCAGTACGCCTTGTAGTGGATGCTTATCGTCCGGTAAATCTCCGTGGAATTCTCGGCTGAAAAATAGAAGAGCTGGATGGCGGTGTTCGTGAGGCTCCATTTATAGCCGACGATGGTTTGCATGACATTCCCGTCCTGGGGCGATTTGGAGCGCGCTATCAACTGCCCTTCCCCGTAACGGGCGGCGATCCGCTGCCGCACCTGGCCCATGAAGTCGTTATACTTCGCGTCATCCCAGTCGGCGTTCTGGTACTGGAGTTCCACTTCGACGAGCATCTCGTCCTTGAAATAAAAAAGCGTCCTCCGCAGCGACGCCTGGACGAGCCCTTCCACCGTCCACACGTCGCCGCTGTCGTTCTTGCGCTTTTCGACAATGTTCGCCCGCGCGCCCTTCAGAAGCTTCTCGATCGCCACGGAGGGCTCGCCCCAGCGCATGCCGGGGAACGGCGGCTGGACGTCCTTCGTGGGCTGGGTGTCGTCGGCGCGTCCGGCGGCTCCGGAAAAAAGGAGCAGCATTGCGAAGAGGATGACGTGCCGTTTGCGAATGCCTTCTTCCATTCCCTATCCGGGCGGCTTTGTCAACGCGGCCAGTCTCCCCGCCGCGAGGTGGAAAAGCCGGGCCTCGCCGGGAGCCATCCAGGCGATGTCCGTGGCTGTGATGAACTTCTGCGAACCGGCGGGCAGCCTTTTCAGGAGGGCGTTGCGCCGTTCGAAATCAAGTTCTCCAAAGACGTCGTCGATCAGGAGAAGCGGCGGGCGGCCGGCGTGTTCGGCGAGGAGCGCGCAGACCGCGAGCCGCAAGGCCAGGGCGATGGTGCGCTGCTGCCCTTCGGAGGCGATCTCGGGCGAGCGCCCGTTCAGAAGGAGGTGGAGATCGTCGCGATGCGGGCCGGCGGTTGTCTGCCGCAGCCGCAGGTCTTCCCCGGTTGCGGCTTCGAGCGTCCGCCGGAAGTCCGCGCCGCCTCCTCTCCGGTGCGCCAGCGAGAGCGTCTCCGCAGAGCGGGTGATATCCTTGTGCGCCTCCTCCGCGAACGGCTGGAGAGCCGCGATGAGCCGCGTCCGCGCGGCGGTTATGTAATCGCCCGCCGCCACGAGCGGGCCGTCGAATGCGGCGATCTGGCGGCGGTTCGGCCTCGGCTCCTTTAAAAGAAGATTCCGGGAACGGAGCGCCTTTTCGTAGGAGCGAAGCTGGCTTCGATACGCGGAATCGACCTGGAAGGCGGCGAAATCCAGGAATTTCCTCCGCAGGTCCGCGGGGCCGCGGACGATCTCGACGTCGCGATTGGAGAAATAGACGGCGCGCCCGATCTTGAGATATTCGGACGCCGATTTCTGCTCCACGGAATCGAGAGCCAACTTCCTGCGCGCGGCGCCAAGATAAAACTGCATGTGGCGCGCGTCGAACAGACCGTCGAGCACGAACCCCTTCTGTTCGTGGCGAATGGCAGCCGCCAGCGAGGAGACGCGCGGGGACTGGAGCCGCAGCAGGACGCAGATCGCTTCGAGAAGCGAGGTCTTGCCCTGCGCATTCGGCCCGCGGATGACATTCGTGGAGGCAAATTCCGCGTCGAGCGCCTCGAAACACCGGAAATTTCTCAGCTTTAACTTTTCGAGCATCGCAGCGCGCAGGCCTTCGCGCGCCCGGTCATTTCCCGAGCCGTTCCGCAAGCCACTTCCCGGCGGCGGCGATCTCGTGCTTCACCAGGGCGTGCGTCGCATTTTCGATGGAGAGCGTCACGCGCGCCCGTGCCGTCCTGAAGAGGGATGCGAGTTCCTGCGTGTTCTCCTCCGCGATCAACGGGTCCAGATTTCCCGCGGAGATGTAAACCGCCGTGTCGGAAAGATCGGGAACGGTCTCCGGCTCGAATATCACCATCGGGCGGAAAAGGACCGCGGCGGGAAAGTGCTCGGCCCGCAGCAGCAGGAGGCTCGCGGCGATGTTCGCGCCGTTGGAATAACCGACGGGGATGATCTTCGTCGCGTCAAATCCGTAGGCGCCCGACGCCATTTTTACGAAGTCCGCGAGCTGGTGCGTATTCGTCGCGACATCCTCGACATCGAAGACTCCGTTCGCGGGAAATTTGAAAAAACGCGCCGCCCCGCCTTCCCGCACGGGCCCGCGCGGGCTCAGCAGCGAAGCCGAGGGCGCAAGCGCGCGACCGATGGGGATCATGGCCATTTCGTCGCCGCCCGTCCCATGGAGGAGAAGCAGGGTGTAAGGCGACCCGCGCCCCGTTGTGAACTTGTGGACGAAAACGCCCGCCTCGGATTGCTCGATCATTCCCGCGCGTAAATCTGCGACTCCGCGGGGACGATGGCAATCTTCATCTTCTCGACGCCGCGGAGGATGGAGACGGTCGTCTTTTCCTCGATCCGCGCCAGGGTCAGCAACCGGTGCAAGTCGTCGATGCTGGTCACCGGCTTCTCGTCAAACCCGACGACGACGTCGCCTTCCCGCAACCCGGCGCGCTCCGCGGGGCTGTTCGCCTCGATGGAGACCACCAGGATTCCGTTCTCATGCGCGAGGTTGTGAAACCGCGCCACCCGGCGCAGCAGCGGCACGTTCTGCCCGCCCACGCCGATGTAACCGCGACGCACGCGCCCGTCCCGCATCAGGAGATTGACGACGAACTTCACCGTATTGATGGCGATTGCGAAGCAGAGCCCCTGCGCGGGGAGGATGGTTGCGGTGTTGACTCCCACCACTTCGCCGCGCGAATTGACGAGCGGGCCGCCGGAGTTGCCCGGATTAAGAGCCGCATCGGTCTGGATGATGTTGTCCATCAACCGTCCCGAATAGGCGCGCAATGAACGGCCCACCGCGCTCACAACTCCGGCGGTGACGGTGCGCTGAAAGCCGTACGGGCTGCCGATCGCGACCACAAGCTGGCCGACCAGAAGCTCGTCAGAATCCCCAAGAGCGGCGGGCACGAGATTGTCCGCGCCGATGCGGATGACGCCGATATCCGTATCCGGGTCATCCCCGATGAGGGTGGCCGAGGATTTCCGGCCATCGGCGAGAGTCACCACCAGCCGCGACGCGCCGTGGACGACGTGGCTGTTCGTGATGACAAAGCCGTCCGGGGTGAGGACAAAGCCGGAGCCGCTTCCGCCGCGGCTCTCGCGGTCGCCGTTTGGCTGCGGCCCCTCGCGGGCGGTCACTTCTATGTTCACGACGCACGGGCTGACCCTGCCTGCCGCGCCCACAACGGCGCTGGAATAGGCGTCGAGCAACTCGCCCTCTTCGGCGGCTGGAAAACGGGGGACGCCCGCCGGGTTCGCCACCCCTTCATTGAGAAGGGGGCTGAAAATGGGATCCATGGATGAAGTCTCCGGCGTTTTTGGAAAATGGCAAACGCCTCAGCGCCTTCTCTCCGCGTAGAGCCGCGCCAGTTCGCGCCGGCTGACCTTGCCGCGTTCGTTGCTGGGAATCCGCTCCACCAACCAGATGTCCTTGGGCGTTTGCCAGGCGCTGAGGCGCTCGTGACAGAAGCGGAGGAGGTCGCCCGCCGCGCACCCGTTCTCCGCCACCACGCACGCGACCGGCTCCTCGTTGCGCAGGGGGGAAGGCGTCCCGAACACCACCGCCTCCCGCACGCCGGGGAATTCCGCCAGCCGCGCTTCGACTTCCAGCGGGTTCAGCTTCCTCCCGGCGACGTTGATGATGTCGGAAACCCTTCCCTCGAGCGACATCCCGCGTTCATGCACCGCGACGAGATCGCCCGGAATAAAGCGTCCTTGTCCCAGCACCGAGGGGTCGGTCTCCGGGAAATAACCGTCGCCCACCGCCGCGCTTCTCACCTCTATCATCGAGGATTCCAACGGCGTGATCTGGACGTTCCGCATCGGCTGGAGGTTCCCGTCGTAATCAAGGTCTTCGGAGCGGTCGTACGCGATGCCCCCGCATTCCGACGCGCCGTAGAACGAGTGGATCTTCCGGTGAAATTTTCCCGAAAAACCAAGGCCTGCGCTCTTTGTCAAAGGCGCGCCCGCCGAGATGCACAATCGCAACGAAGGCAGGGCGGGCACATTCTCCATCCCGGCGAACGCCCGGTAAAAGACGGGCATCCCCGGCAGGACGGTCGCCCCGGTTTGCTCCAGGCCGGAAAGAATGGCGCGCGGCAGCCGGTCCTCGGACGCGACGAGAGGGACGCCCCGGCACAGCAGCGGCGTCATCAAATTGCTGAACCCGTACGAATGGGAAAACGGGATGACGCCGAAGTTGAGATCCCCGGACGCGATGCCCATCGTCTCGCAAATATTGTCGCAATCGGCGACGAGTTGATCGAGATGGAACCGGATCGCCCGCGGCGCGGCGGTGGTGCCGGAAGTCAGCTTCAAAAACTCTGGCCGCCGCTCGCCGGGAATCGGCGGGATAACGCGCGGTTCCAGCCAGTCCGCGCCCGCGCTTTCCCCGAGCGGAAGGGGAATGAGCCGAAGCCGTATGCACGCCAGCAGCCGCGCGGGCCACGAGGGTTTATTCCCCGCGCGGATGGCGATGACCGACCCGGGCGGATGAACCCGCAGCCGCTCCGCGAAGCTCGCGGATTCCGTTTCAATATCCGCGAACGTCCGCAGCTTCTCCCCGTCCGGCGCGTAAATGGCCGGGAGGGCGCTCTTCTCCCGGAGAACGCCCAGCCATCGCTCAAGAAAAAGGGATTTCATTTGCAGAAAAAAGGAAAGCGAGTATTTTCCATCCTCCTTAGCCATGAAAGCAGATATTCATCCCCGGTACGTCGAATCGCTCATCTCCTGCGCCTGCGGCACGGTTTACAAGACCCGTTCGACGAAGAAGGAGATTCGGATCGGCATCTGCGCGGCCTGCCACCCCTTCTTCACGGGCGAGCAGAAGTTCGTGGACACCGCCGGGCGCGTCGAGAAATTCGCGCGCCGCTACGGCAGCACCAAGGCCGCGCGCGCCGGACGCAAATAGCCTTCGGCAAGCGTGCCGCCCGCCCCGCGGGGGCGCGGCTTTTCCGCGATGGACTTCGAGCCTCTCATCAAGAAAAAGGCGGAGCGTTTCCGCGAACTGGAGGCGGAGATTTCCTCTCCCGCCTTCTTCGAGAACCCGCAACGGGCGAGAGAGCTTTTGCGCGAGCACGCCCGTGTAAAGGAATTGCTCGCTCGGCATGAGGAATACGGGAAGGCGGCCGTCGAGCTTCGGGAAAACCAAGCGCTCGCCAAGTCGGATGATCCCGAGATGGCCGGCATGGCGCGCGAGGAAATCCCGGCGCTTGAAAAAAAGATAGCCGACTCCGAGCTCGGCATCCAGATGGCGCTGCTCCCGCCCGAGCCGGGCGAAGACAAGGACGCCATCGTGGAAATACGCGCCGGGACGGGCGGCAGCGAAGCGGCGCTCTTCGCGGCGGACCTGCACCGGATGTATACGCGCTACGCGGAGAACCGCGGCTGGAAAGTCGAGCCGATGGAATCCAGCCCCTCCGAACTGGGCGGGCTGAAGGACATCACCTTCCGCGTCGCGGGCGATTCGGTCTTCCGCCAGATCCGTTATGAAAGCGGCGTTCACCGCGTCCAGCGCGTCCCGGCGACGGAGGCGCAAGGCCGCATCCACACCTCGACCGCCACGGTCGCCGTGCTGCCGGAAGCCGAGGAAATCGATATCGAACTGCGTCCCGAGGATTTGCGGATCGAGGTTTGCCGTTCCGGCGGGCCGGGGGGCCAGGGCGTCAACACCACCGACTCCGCCGTGCAGGTGCTGCACATCCCCACGGGGAGGATCGTGCGCTGCCAGGACGGCCGCAGCCAGCAAAAGAACAAGGAGAAGGCGCTCAGCATCCTCCGCTCCCGCCTGCTGGAGGAAAAACAGCGCGAGGAGGCCGAGAAATATTCCGCCCAGCGCAGGAGCCTCATCGGCTCGGGCGGGCGCGAGGAAAAGGTGCGCACCTACAACTTCCCGCAGAACCGCGTCACCGACCACCGGATCGGCCTGACGCTCTATAACCTGGACCGCTTCATCCAGGGCGACATCGACGAAATGGTCGATGCGTTGCAGGCCGGCGACATGGAACAGCGGCTCAAGGAAGCCTGAGGCAAGTCAGTTCCACTCGATCTCGACCCGGCGGCGCTGGGCGAAACGGTCGTTGTAAAAGAGTTCTTTGTTTTTACAGCCGTACTCGTGGAGCATCCGGGTCACCTTCACGTCGATGCAGCAATACTCCGCGATCTCCAGCAGCCGGCCTTCGCGCCACCACTTGATGGCCTCCATGCCGTCGCCGCTCTTGCCCGCGCCGATGGTCGCCTTCGCGAGGGCGTCCAGGGCGAGCCGATGGCCGAGTTTTTTCTCGATCTCGACCAGCATGTCGAGCGTGGGAATATGGTGTTTCAAATCCAGGATGGTGTAGCCCATGAGGACTTCGTAATCGAAATGAAGGATGTTGTACCCAATGACGAGATCGGCCTTGAGCAGCTCTTCCACCAGCGCGTTGACCCGCTTTTCTCCGTATATCCTGTATTCGCCGCTCGCCGTGCTGTACGTGACGGCCAGCGACATCCCCATGTTTTGCTTGCAATCCCACCCACCGGCGTCGTTCGACGTGCGTTGCGTCTCAAGGTCGAAATAGACGATGTTCCGGGGCATCGGCATGTTGTAAAAAATCCGGGCTGACTTTTCAAGCGACGCCATGACTCTCTCGGACTATGATTTCCAGCTGCCGCGGGAATTGATCGCGGGCCGGCCCGCTCCCCGCCGGCAGGACGCGCGCATGATGATCCTGGATCGCGGGCGCGGGACGATGGAGCACGCCCGGTTCGGGGATTTTCCGGGCCTGGTCGGACCGGACGCCCTCGTGGTTCTCAATGACACCAAGGTCATCCCCGCGCGCATCTTCTCGGACGACGGGCGGACGGAACTTCTCCTGCTGGAGCCGGTTGGGGAAAATGTCTGGAAATGCCTGGTTCGTCCGGGACGAAGGAATGCGCTGACCGTGGCGGGCGGCGCGGCGGAGGTTGTGGAAACCCTGCCGGACGGCGAACGGCTCGTCCGTTTCGCGGAGAAGCTGGACCTGGAAAAATCGGGGCATGTCCCCTTGCCGCCCTACCTGCGCCGCGCGAGCGACGCGGAGGACGCGGAGCGTTACCAGACCGTTTATGCGCGCAACGCGGGCGCCGTCGCCGCGCCGACCGCGGGCCTTCACTTCACCCCGGAAATCATCGCGGCCTTGCGGTGCGCGTTCGTCACGCTTCACGTAGGCCCGGGGACGTTCAAGCCCGTGAAGACCGAGTCGCTCGAAGACCACAAGATGCATTCCGAACGGTATTCCGTGACCGAAGAGGCGGCGGCGGCGATCAACGCAGCCCAACGGCTCGTCGCGGTCGGCACGACGACGGTTCGCGTGCTGGAGTCGCGCCCTTTCCGCGCGGGCGAAGGACGCACGGACATTTTCATCTATCCGCCGTTCGAGTTCCGGATGGCGGATGCGCTGCTGACGAATTTCCACCTGCCAAAGTCCACGCTCCTCCTGCTGGTAAGCGCCTTCGCGGGCAGGGAATTCGTCCTCGAAGCCTACGCCAGGGCCGTCGAGGCGGGTTACCGTTTCTACAGCTACGGCGACTGCATGTTCATCCGGTGAGTTTTCGCGAAGGCGGGATGCTTCACGATCCGCCCGAGCGCTTCCGCCAGCAACGATTTGCCCGGCTCGACCCGGTGCCACGGCGAGGCGCCGGAGGGATGCGGCAGCGGAATCACGTCGAACCGGCAGCCGTGAAGCGTCACGGGAAATTGCTTCCCTATCACGTCCGCCAGTTTCTCGAAAGGGATGAACCTTGCGATGGCAAGCCGTCCCACCGGGATGACCAGCGCGGGCCGGAGAATCTCGATCTCCCGCCGCAACCATCGCGAGCAGTTTCCCACTTCCGACGGGTCGGGCACGCGGTCGCCCCCGGCGGCGGTCTTTCCCGGGAAGCAGCGGCACACCGCGGCCATATAGACGGACGCGCGGAAACCGGCTTCGCCCAGCCCGCACGCCTTTTCAAACCAGCCAAAAAGGGTGCGGCCCGCCGTCCACGCAAAGGGGCGGCCCGCTATCGGCTCCTTGCTGCCGGGGGCCTGGCCGACAAGGATGACCTTGCTGACGACGGGCCCGCCGGAGACGGGCGGCCCCTGCATCCGCGGACAGAGGACGCAAGCGCGCAGTTGCGCCACGTGGCCGCGGAGGCTCATAATACCGCGCCGGGCTCAACGGGATGGCCGAGGAGAAAATCCCGGGCGCTCATGCGCTTCTTGCCCTCGAGCTGGATGTCGCGCAGAAGCAGGCCGCCTTCCCCGGCGGCAACCAGGATTCCGTGTTTGTCCGCGCGGAGAATTTCGCCGGGTTTGCCCGGGCATTTCCGGCAGCCGATGGCGCCGAATATCTTCAGGATGCGCCCGCCAAGGACCGTATGCGCGGCGGGCCACGGATTCATCGCGCGGATTTTTCTCTCGATCTGAACCTGCGGGGCGCTCCAGTCGACGCGGCCGCTCTCGCGGGTGAGCTTTGGAGAATAGGTGGCCGCCGCGGCGTCCTGCGGCTCACGCGGGGCGTTTCCCGCTTGCAGGAGCGCGAGCGCGTCCGCAAGCGCTGCGGGGGCAAGCAAAGCCAGGCGGTCGTGCAGGGATCCCGCGGTGTCGCGGCGAAGGATGGGAAGCTCCTTGCGCAAAAGGATGTCGCCCGTGTCGAGGCCTTCGTCGATATACATGACGGTGACGCCCGTGCGCGCGTCCCCCTCCGAAAGCGCTGCCTGGATGGGCGCGGCGCCGCGATGGCGCGGCAGGAGCGAGGCGTGGAGATTCAGGCAGGCCATCGCAGGCACGCGCAGCAACTCGCCCGGGAGTATCTGCCCGTAGGCCATGACGACGATGACATCCGGGCGAAGAGAGCGGGCCTGCTCCACGGCGGCCGGCTCGCGGATGCGCTTCGGCTGGAAAACGGGCGTGCCGCGCCGCAGGGCGAGTTCCTTTATCGGCGAGGCGAGAAGCCGTTGCGAGCGGCCCGCGGGTTTGTCGGGCTGGGTTATGACGCCGGCGACGGAATGCCCGCGCAAAAGCGTCTCCAGCGCCGGAACGCCGATGCCGCCCGTGCCGATGAAGAGAATCCGCACAGACTCAGGGGAGGAACAAGCCCGGCGCGCGCGCGCTTTGGGCGCGGCGGGCGGCGGCGGCCTGGCTCATCAGCTTGTCGCCGGCGGTGACTTCCTTGCTCCCGAGCGAGGAGGCGCACCCCGTGCAAAGGTAGTCGTAGATTTCCTTGTCCGGCAGGACGAGGAGGAGGCGTTCGCGGACGGGCATCGCGGCTTTGCACCGGTTGCAGTAAAGAGAGGAGGCCCGGAGGTTTTCGAATTGGCGCGCGCTCATAGGGAGGAGAAAACTTAGCTTTCCCCGGCGAAAAAGCCAGCGCTTATGGCTTGTTTGACGGCGGCGAGTTCCAGGTTTTCCATCGAGCCGCCCGGCGCGCGAACGACCTGGACGCCCGGATTGGCGGGCGCCCAGACTTCGGGATCGGTGGGGCCGAAGAGGAGGATGCACCGCGTCTGGACGGCGGCCGCGAGATGGGAGACGCCGCTGTCGTGGCCAAGAAAGAACGAACATCGCTCGATGAGCGCGGCGACGTGGCAGAGCGGGAGGCGGCGGGCGATTTTCACCGGCGCGGCGCGTTCCAGGGCGAAGAGGCGCTCCTCGTCGGCCTCGCCCCCGACGAGAAGGAGCGAAGCCTCCTTGGAGACGAGCCACCGGCAAAGAGCGATCCAATTTTCCAGGGGCCAATTCTTGCGTTCGCCGCCGCTGCCGGGGTGGACTGCCACGACGGGTGAACGGATATTTCCCAGGAAACCGGACGCAAAAGCACGGTCTTCCGGCGACGGATACAACCTGGCCGCCGGGTCTTCGAGGTAGAGCGCCATCGACTGGAGCGGGCGGGCGAGTTGACAGGAGGCGTGCTGCGAATCGTCAATCCTGGGGGAAGCGGCAATGAAATTTTTGACGCCGCAACGGCGAAGGTTGTTTTCAAAAATGTGATCCGGGTCGAAGAGGTAGCTCACGACTTGCTGGAAGCCGCCGAAGAATTCCACGAGATCGGGCGCGAGCTCCGCGTTGGGGATGAAGAAGGACGCCAGGGCGGCGTATTCGATGGAGCGGGAGCCTTCCGCGTAAAAACGGCTCTCGGCCAGGGCGACGATGTGTTTGTAGCCCAGGATTTCAATGCGGGCCTGTGGAAAATTCTCCCGCAGAAGGCGGATGGCCGGGAGGGTCAGGATGAAGTCGCCGATGGCGCCGCCGCGGATGACGAGGATGCGCGGAGCCATGGCCCGGCGGTCAGTAGCCGCCGGGATTGCTGTTCATGCCGGGAAATCCGTTGCCGCTCTCCCATTTCTCGGGTCGATCCCACGGGATGGTGCTGACCTGTTCATCCTGCTTGGTGTCGCTGGTCGAAGCGCAGGAGGACAGGAGAAGCCCGCCCAGTCCCAGGACCGCGAACGCCAGAAGTTTTCCGACCCTTCTCCCCATAAGCCAACGGTTACGGAGCCGCGTAAACGACCCGGTCCCCGGGCTCGACGTGCATCCCCTTCGGCACCGAGGAAGGAACGATATCCGCTACGGAGGTGGCGGGTTCGACGGAAGTGACCTTGAGTTTGGCGACCAGGATGCCGCCGCGCTTGACCAGGAAGGGCGAGTTCATCGTGACTCCCTGCCGATCCCCAAGGGAGACGATGACGAAGTTCCAGCTTGGCTGGACGGCGAGCACCTGGCCGGTGAGGGTGCGGGCGTATGCCAGGCTGCTGACCCTCTTGCGCTCTTTGATGTAATCATCCAGCTTGCTTTGAATTTCGGCGTTCTGTTCGGTCAGCTTCTTGTTGATCTGGTCGTTCTCCTTGACCTTGGTTTCCAACTCCTGGATCTTCGCGGCGTCCGCGGGGTTGGAGACCGTGGCGGGGCCGGCGCTCGAGGGATTCATCGAGAGCTTGTCGTTCAGCGCCTTGATCTGGGTCTGCGCATCGGCCATCTGCTTCTGGAGGTCTTCCTTGTCCTTGTTGGCGGTGTCGAGAGCGGCTTGCGTGTCGGAGAGGTTCTTGGTGAGGGCCTGCTCCTGCTGCTTCAGGGTGTCTATCTGCGAGTTCGCCGCGGTCAGGTCCGCCTTGGTCTTTGCGAGCTGCTGGTTCGCCGCGTCCCTGGCGCTTGTGACCGTGGCAAGGTTGGCGCGGATATCGCCTATCTTGGATTTAGTGAGGAAGCCGAGCACCGCCGCGAGAAGCGTGAACAGAATCGCGAAACCGAGGAAGATTTTTGCCATGTTATTGTGTCAAACCGGTGGGGAAGTAGCTGAGGGCATCCTTTTAGCCGCGCAGCCGCGCCGAATGCAAGCGCCTTTTATGCAAGACCCCCAAAAAAATTGAAAGCCGGCGTCTGCCTCTCCCATCGGTAAAATAGATTGCCGCCGCTCTCTTTTCAAGTATAGGTGAGGTTCCGTCAGGGGCTATGGATTGCGGGCGGGCGAACCCCGCCAGGGCAGGAATGCAGCAACGGTAGTCTGACCCTCTCTGCCGTAGTTCTCTGGCGGCTTTTTCGCCTCTTTACATCGGCGGCGGTTTGAACCATATTTCCGGCCCTCATGCTCACGGCCGCCATCTATACCCTGCTGGGAATCCAGCTCGTCGTCTCTTTCCTCATGATCGTCACCGTCCTGATGCAGAGGCCGAAGAGCGAAGGCCTCGGCGCCGCTTTCGGAGGGGGGATGACGGAAAACCTGTTCGGCGCGCAGACGACGAGCGTCCTGCAAACGTTCACAAGGTGGCTGGGAGGGGCGTTCCTGTGCCTGACGCTGACGCTGTCCGTGCTTTATGCGAGGCAGTCGAGCGTCAAGAGCCCGATCCAGCAGCAGTTGATGAAGGCCCCAAAAGCCGCGCCCTCCGCCGTCGCCCCGCCCGCGCATGCGCTCCCTTCCGTCGCGGCGAAGCCAGGGCCGTCCGCGTCCGGCACGGGGCGTTGACGCTCCTTTTTCCTTCGCATTTTGCGCGGGGACGCTTTCAATAAGCCCGTGGCGGACACGTTCGTAACGAAGATCGTCGAAGGCCCGGATACGCCGCTGGATATCTCGCTGCGGCCCCCGCTCTTCTCGGAATTCGCGGGCCAGAAGAAGCTGCGCGAACAACTCGAGTTGATGGTGGAGGCCGCCAGGCAGCGGGGCGACGTGCTCGACCACATCCTCCTGAACGGCCCGCCCGGCCTTGGCAAGACGACGCTGGCCTACATCATCGCCGCGGCGATGGGGGTGAACATCAAGACCACGAGCGGCCCCATGATAGAAAAGGCGGGCGATCTCGCGGGCCTGCTGACTTCCCTGGAACGGGGAGACATCCTCTTCATCGACGAAATCCACCGCCTGCAACCGACAATCGAGGAGTACCTCTATCCGGCGATGGAGGACTTCAAGCTGGACATCATCATCGACCAGGGGCCGCGGGCGCGGAGCATCCAGCTCAATCTCCCGAAATTCACCCTGGTCGGCGCCACGACCCGCGCGGGGATGATCAGCGCGCCGATGCGCTCCCGCTTCGGCATGAACAGCCGGCTCGACTACTATTCGGCGGATGAACTGCTGACGATCGTGAAGCGGAGCGCGAGCCTCATGAGCGTGGCGATCGACGAAGGCGGCGCGACCGAGATCGCCTCCCGTTCACGCGGGACGCCACGGATCGCCAACACCCTTTTGAAATGGGCGCGGGATTACGCGCAGGTGAAGGCGGGAAACACCGTGACGCGCCAGGCGGCCAACGAGGCGCTCCTCATGAAAGAGATCGACGCCGACGGCTGCGACGGGATGGACAGGCGGATACTTGAAACGCTCATCCACCGGTTCGCGGGCGGGCCCGTCGGGTTGAATTCGCTCTCCGTGGCGGTGGGGGAAGACGCGGGCGCCATCGAGGACGTCAACGAGCCGTATCTCATCATGCAAGGCTACATCAAACGGACGGCGCAGGGACGCGTGGCGATGCCCCTGGCGTACGCCAAGCTCGGGGTGAAGGCGCCGCGCGAACAGGCGGATTTATTCGGCCGGTAATGGATGCCGCCCCGCTGCCGCCCGCCGCGCCCGTGATGGCGCTGCCCAACGCGCTCCTCTTCCCGCACACGCTCCTGCCGCTCCACATCTTCGAGCCGCGGTACCGGGAGATGCTCGCCCACGCACTCGAACATCACCGCATGTTTTGCGTGGCGCTGACCAAACCCGGAAGCGCCGATGTTTTTCCCGTCGCCGGGGTCGGGTTGATCCGCGTCTGCGTGGAGAACGAAGATGGAACCTCCAACCTGGTGTTGCAGGGGCTGGCGCGCGTGCGGCTGGCGGAATGGATACAGGAAACGCCGTTTCGCATCGCGCGGATGGAGGAAGCCCGTTCGGAAAATCCGAATCCCATAGAGGCCGAAGCGCTCGGCGCGAAGGTGCTGGAACTCTGCCAGCAATTGAGGGAAGGCGGGGTCGAGATACCCGCCGCGCTCCGCCAGGAGATAACGCATATCGCGCATCCCGAGATCGTCTGCGACAAGGTGGCCGGCGCGCTGGTGGAAAATCCCTTCCACCGCCAGGCGATCCTTGAAGAGCCGTCCGTCAGCGCGCGCCTGCGCCTGTTGATCACCCGCCTTTACGAGAAGCTCGGATGAAGTTTCGTCTCGACACACCGGCCCGGGGAGCATTACTCCTCAGGACGCCATGAAATCCCCCAATCTTCTTGTCATCCTGCCCCTCGCCCTTCTCCTCGCCGCATGCGGCGAGGATGAAACGACCCCGCCGCCAAAAGCGGCTCATCACGGAGGCAGAAGCGAGGAAAACCAGGGCGACAGCGAACCCGGGGAGAAGCATCCGCGCGTCGGCATGTCGGAGCACCAGATCCGCGAGATGTACGGCGATCCGGATGAGGTAACCCACTCCTCCGGCGGCGAGGTATGGCACTACTGGTTCAACAAGGGCCACGCCTTCATCCCGTACAACTTCGGTTACCACGCGCGCACGGGGACATTCATCTTCAACGAAGAAGGCCGCCTCACCAGCTTCGACTACAACGAGTAAGCGAGTAAGCGAGTAAGC
>JAJPII010000004.1 GCA_021324825.1 Spartobacteria bacterium
CCATCGTGGGCTACGGCGACGTGCTGCGGAAGTTCCCACAGTCCGCCGAGGCCGAGCCGGCGTTGTTCGGAATGATCGTGGCGTATGTCGACCTGGAAAGGGTCCCGGACGCCCAGAAGCTCGGCTCCCAATACCTGAGGGACTTCGCCGCCGGGCCGAACGCCGACACGGTCGCGTACCTCATGGGCGCGTGCTCGATGAACCTCGGGGACTACCCCGGCGCGGAAAAGGTGTTCACGCGCATGCTGGCCGAACGGCCGAAGAGCGCCTTCCGCGGGGAAATGCTCTACATGCTCGGAAATTGCAAATTCGCGCAGTCCAAATTCGACGACGCAGCCGCCACGTTTAAGAAATACCTGTTCGAATTTCGGAAGGGCGCGCACGCGGAAGACGCCTCCTACCACATCGCGGCCGGCAACCTCTTCAACGGCAAACCGGATGACGCCCTGCGCCCGTTGCAGGATTTCGTCAAGAAATACCCCGGCGGCTCGTTCACGGCGGATGCGAAATACCGCATCGGCGTCTGCCTCTCCGCGCAGCAGAAATACGACGAAGTGCTGGCGCTGTGCCAGGCGTGGCAAAAGCAGTACGTGGGAAATCCCGAACTCGCGGAAGTCCTCGCGCTCCAGGGCGACGCGCAGGCGGCCACGGACAAGGCGGACGAGGCGATCGACTCTTACACCCGTTCCTCCAAGGAAGCCACGAACCTCCAGACTTTGAAATACGCCCTCTTCGACGGCGCGGTGAAGCTTCTGGAAAAAAGGCGCGATTGGGAAACGGTCTCGACCCTGCTGGAGGATTTTGTAAAACGGCGCCCGGACAGCCCGCTGGCCGTCACCGCGCTGTACGAGATCGGCAAGGCCCGCGCGCATGAAGACAAGATCGAGGAAGCGAAGACATTTCTCGCCGGGGCGGCCAAGAAATTCATGCCTGATCCCCAGCGCGACGATGTCGAGCGGATATTGGACCTGCTCGACCAGCTTTGCATAAAGACCTCCCTCAAACCCGCCGCTGACGCGGGCGCCAGCCCCGCGCCTCCACCCCCCCCGCCCGACCTAGATCCCGAACTGGATCGCCTGCTGGGATCCCCTTCGGACGCGACCGCGCAGGCGCGAATCCTCTACGCAAAGGCAAAGCTGGCCAATCTGCAAAAGAAGCCGCTGGTGGAACAAGAGCATTTCCAATCCATCGCCGACAAATTCAAGCCCGCCGACCTCAGCGCGCCCATCCTGGCGCAGATCGCGGATTACCTCGTCCAGATGGGCCGTTTGGACAAAGCCGCCGGTTACTACCGGGAGATCGAGGCGACGCATCCCTCGAGCGAACAGATCGACGCCGCGCGCGTCGGCCTCGGCGAGATCGCGTATCAGAAACACGATTACAAGACGGCCCTGCGCCAATTTTCGGACGCTGTGGACAAGAGCACCTCCGCCGCGAAGCTGAAGGACGCCACGCTCGGCAAAGGCAAGACGCTGCTGGCGCTCAACAAGCTCAACGAGGCGAAGAAACTTTTCGAGCAGGTCGCCGCCGTGCGCGAGTGGCGCGGCCCGGCCACGGCGGAGAGCGTCTATTCCCTGGGACAGATCGCCTGGAAGCAAGGGAAGCTGCCGGAAGCGATCGCCTTTTACCAGCGCGTCTATGTGGCGTACCAGCGGTATCTCCCGTGGGTCGCGAAGGCGTATCTCGCCAGCGGCGTCGTCTTCGAGCAAATGAAGAAAACGCCCGAGGCCATTAAGACGTATCAGGAGATGCTCCGCAATGAAAAGCTCTCCACCTTCCCCGAAACCGAGCAGGCGCGCCAGCGGCTGCAAACCCTGGGCAACGGATGATGATGCGACACGCCATTCTCGGCCTTCTTCTTCTTCTTCTCGCCCTGCCCGCATTATCGGATGAGATTGTCCTGAAAGACGAGCGCATCATCCCCATCGTGAATCCGCACATATCCGCGGACTCCCTGCTGGCGGACATAAAGGTCGGCAACAGCGTCGGCCAGGTCGGCTACCGCATCAACACCATCGCCAAAGTCGAGTTTCCAAAGCCCCCGCAGTTGCAGACCGCCACGGACCTCCTCGCGCTCGGGCAGGCGGCCCAGGCCGTCCCGCTGCTCGATCCCATCCTCTCGTTCTACGGGCCGCTGAAGAACGTGCCCGGCAACTGGTGGGTTCCCGCCGCCCTGCTAAAGTCCACGGCCCTCGAAAACCTTGGCCGCGACGCCGAGGCGGCGCCGCTGCTGACCGATCTCTCGCGGCTCGCCACCGACCCGGAGAACGCCTTGCTCGCCAAGGTGCGCCTGGCGGCCGTCGCCGCGCGCCGCGGGGATTACAAGACCGCGCTCCCCGTCTATGACTCGGCGCTCGACCAGAGCGAGGAGGCCGCCGTTCTCGCGGAAACCTGGGTGGACAAGGGCGACAGCCTGCTCGCCTCCAAGGACTACCAGGCGGCCCTCCTCGCTTACCTGCACGTCCCGGTCTTTTTCCCCGACCGCAGGCTGCTCATGCCAAAAGCCCTGCTCGGCAGCGCGCGCGCTTTCAAGGAAATGAAGGACTACAAGAGAGCGCGCGAATCGCTCGACGATTTAAAGTCCGGCTTCGCCGGATCCTCCGCCAGCGCGGACGCGGATGCGGAGCTTAAGGATATCTCCGCCCTTGAAAAAATTAAGTAACCCCGATTCCTTTTCCTTCAAATCGGCGCGCATTGAAGTATGGTAAAGAGGCGGTCCTCCGCCGAAGTCAGTCTTATGAAATTCCGGAAATTCTTCCTCATCGCCTTCCTTTTCGCATGCTCGGCGTTTGCCGCTTTCGGACAAGCGCCATCCCCGGCGGCCAGCCCCGGAGCGCCCGCCATGGAGGAGAAATCGCTTTTCAAGCAAATCCAGGAAGGCGGCTGGATCATGTTCCCCATCGGCGCGTGTTCGATCCTCACGGTTTATCTTATCGGCGATGGGTCGCTGCGCACGGGCAAGGCGCGCATATCGCCCCCGCAACATGAGCTTGCATTGAAGGATCTCTTCCGCCAAGGCGACTATGTCGGGGCGTACAATTATTGCAAGGGAAACCCCTCGCCGCTGACCAACGTGCTGCGCGTCGGCGTAAGCCTGCTCGGCGAGGGCAAGGCCGTGACCGAGGAAGGGATGTCCGGCGAACTGGCGAAGGAAAACTCCACGCTTCAGACTTACATCAGCTATCTCTCCGTCATCGGCGTTTGCACGCCCATGATCGGCCTGCTCGGCACCGTCACAGGCATGATCCGCGCGTTCGCCACGCTGGGCCGTTCCGGCATCGGCGATCCCTCCAGCCTCTCCTCGGCCATCGGCGAGGTGCTTGTCGCCACCGCCAGCGGCCTCGTCATCGCCATCCCGGCGTTCGGGGCGTTCTATTTTTTGAGGAACAGGGCCATAGCCTCCATCCACCACGTTCAGGACATCATCAACAGCCTCTTCCGCAAGATGCCGTATGAAACGCTCGCGGGCGTGCATCTGGGCGATGAGGAACTGTATGCCGCCACGCCGAACTGGGTGGTGCAGGAGGAATTCACCACCGCGACGCCCGGGGAGGCGGTCTAAGGCTCCATGGCCGGCGGCGGAGGCGGCGGAGAAGGCGAACCTGAATTCCAGGTCGCGCCTATGATCGACGTGCTCCTGACGATCCTCGTGTTCTTCATGATGATCACCTCCGCGCAGGTCTTGAAGGTGGACAAACAGATCGTCCTGCCCGTCGCGCCCAACGCCGTGAAAAAAGACAACACCCGGAGCGAGGCGATCATCAACGTCCGGTGGAACCCCAAGACCAAAAAGGCCGAATACGTCCTCGACGAGAAATCCTACGCCAAGGCCGGCATGCTCGTGACGCCGCTAAGCTCCGACCGGGCGGCCGGCGAGAAAAAGATAACGCTCGGGGCGAACCCCAAGTTCCGCGCCGTCATCCGCGGCGACCGGGAGGCCCCGGCCATCTTCATTTCGGAAGCCATGAATTCCTGCGGCGCGGCGGGGATATCGGACATCTCGTTTTCCGCCGTCAACAAGCAATAGCGCGATGCGAATCCAGACCAACGTCAACGAAGGCAACATGGGGTTTCAGATCGCCCCCATGATCGACGTCGTCTTCGTCATCATGCTCTTCTTCATGGTCATGGCCGGCGCCGTGAAGGTCGAGAACGAGTTGAACACCACGCTCCCCGGCACGGCGGCCACGGATTCGCCCACGGACATGCCCGACGAGCAGATCATCAACATCGCCGAGGACGGGACTGTTTCCTTAAATGAAGAGCCGTACGACAGCCCCACCAGCAAGGACCTCCCGAACTTCACCGCCACGTTGATGCGGCTGAAACAGGCCAGCGACGCCTCGAAGACGCCGACCGTCATCACCATCGTCAGCAATCCGCAGGCGAAATACAGCCGCACCATCGACGTTCTGGACGCCCTCGCGCGCGTCAAGATAGACAACGTCACCTTCACCGTCAGTGAAGAGGAGTAGCTCCAGCCTCCTGGTCATCGACCAGGAACCGTTTCGCCGGGAGGCATCCTCGGCCTGCTTCCGCATCCTGCGGGACCTTGAAAAAGCGCGCGCGGAGTGGACGCGCTACGCCGAGCAGGATGAACCCGCCTACAACCGCTGGGTTTCTTCCACCTTCGGGCCGCTGCTGACCGAGAAGCGCGAACTCAACGAGAAGCTGCAAACCAGGCTCCTCCTCGTCGAGGAGATCGAGAGCGAGCGGCGTTTTCGCAATCGCAGCCGCCGCAGCGCGTACCGCACCGTGATGCGCCGGCGCAACGTCTGGAACCGCGCCAGGTCCCGGCTGGACGAAACGTTCCCCGGGGAACCGGAATACGAGCAGGCCCCCTTGGAGGAAGCCCCGGTCTCCGCCCGGATAAAGGAAAAATACCGCTGGCTGGTGCGCCGCCTTCACCCCGACACGCGCAAGGAGAAACGCCCCGACCTGCTCGCCCTGTGGCACGAAGTCCAGCAGGCCTATTTCGAGCGCGATCTCGACCGGCTGGAAACCCTCGCCGCCCTCGTGGAAGTGCGCGAAGGTCTTTTGGGAGAACAGACCGGTTTATTCCGGGCCCGCGCCGCGCTGTCCGAGATGAAGTCCGCCCTGCACGCGCTCAACCGCAGCCTTGCGGAAGCCCGGCTGGAAATCATGTGGGGCTTCTCCCTCGCCACCGTCGAAGAGCGCGACAAGCTGTACGTGCGGGTCGGCGTCAAACTCCGCACCGAAATCGAATGCGCCAAGAGCGACCTTGCGCGGGTTGAAACGTCGCTCCGAAGCTGGTCCCGCCCCCCTTCAGGCCGCCGGATGGCCTTCGCTTTCCAACGCCGGCGGGCGGTCCGCGGATAGAGCCTCCAGTTGTTTACGGACGCTTCGAAAGGAGAGGCGCGCGCTCGCCGCGGCGCGGGATTCCTCCACGGCTTTTTCGTAGCGACCGGGGTCGGAGAGAAGCTCCCTCGCGGCTTCGACACAACGCGTGAAATCTCCCGACAAGCTCGGGAAGGCGAGCCTTTCCACGGCGCTGTCGCCCCCCGCGCAGGGTATGCCGCACAGGAGCGCATCCCCCGCGACCTGGCCCGGAACGGCGCTCCGGTCAAGCTGGAAAACAAGGCGATGCGCGGCCATAAGGCGCAGATAATCCGGATACGGACGGTAACCTTCCACGACGCGCAATCCTCCTTCTTTAAACCCGAGGCCGGCCAGCAACCGGCGCCCGGTCGCGCGCTCGGAATTGACGACCGTGACAGGTTCCTGGAACCCCCGGGCGCACAGGAGGGCTGCGAGGTGGTTGCGCGAAGGCACGCCAAACTCCCGCGTGCCGATGAAAACGCCGCGCCGTTCCGCGGCGGGGATGGAAAAATCCCAGCGCGCGTCGTCCACGGGGTAGGGCGTGGGAATAAACTCGACCCGCTTCGCGCCCGCCGCCCGGTAAATGGGGACGAGATCGGGAGTCGCCGCCAGGCAGAGGTCCGCGCCGGAGCAGAGTTGTCCGAAGAGGGCGGGGTTGCCCGGCTTGCCCAGCAGTTCGGCGACCTGGTGGAGGCCGCATTCCTTGGCCGCGACGGCCACGAACCTTCCCTGGCGCCGGAGTTCGGCCAGCGTCTTGACGCAGAGAGCCATCTCCCGCCGCCGGATGAGGAGGAGCACTTCCCGCCGGCCGGGAGGCAGCGAGGAGACGCTCCGGTGAAAGCCGCCGCCGGTACAGGCGGCGTAGGCGTGGTAGTTGACGGGCGGGTGCAGCCGGGAGCCGGGGGCGCCCGCGAAGTCGGGGAAATCCTGTTCCGGGTCGCGTCCGCGCGGGTTGAGGACGGCGAGCCGCACTACCGCTCGTTCTTCAAGGCGTCCAGCACGGAGCGCACCTGCAGGAGCAGCTTCTCCTGCGTGTACGGCTTCGGGATGAAGCCGCGGAGGCCCTTGGCGAGCATCCACCGGAGCTTGTCCTGCTCGGTGAACCCGCTGCTCAACACGACGGGGACGTGCGGATTGATCTCGCGCAATTCGTTGAACACCTCGGAGCCGTCCATGATCGGCATGGTGAAGTCGAGGATGATGAGGTCGATCTGCTTCTGGAACCGCGTGTAGATGTCCAGGGCCAGGAAGCCGTCCTTCGCGATGATGACCCGGTAACCCTGGTCGGAGAGAACCCGCTGCGCCAGCACGGTGACGAAGTCCTCGTCATCGACGATCATGATGAGTTCGCGCTTGCCGCCGGGATTCCAAATCTTGACGTCATCGACTTCGGCGACGTTCTGGTCGCGCGCGCTCTTCACATCCGTCTTCGCCTGCGGAAAGAGCGGCGGCGGCACGGCGGTCAGTTGCGGGGACTCGCCGGACGCCTGCGCCCGGGGGTCCTGCTCGTATTTGGCGGCGCGCTCAAGCATCATGGTCGTCACGCGCGCGGCGCGCTCGATGCCGTTGCGAAGGATGCCGAAGTATTTGGTGGTATCGGTGCTCTCCTCGCAGAAGCGTTCCAGGAACTGGCTCGACTCCGTGATGACCTGCAGCAGGTTATTCAACTCATTGGCAGTCGATTTAACCCATCGAATTTCCTCGGGATCCAGCATGACCTAATTTTACAGCATTCTTCGCGCCTGTCTTTCTACGATGTGCTGTCTCCGTCATTACAGCAAGCCCACCAGACCGAGCCGACGAAAACGCCGAAGACGAAGAGAAATGTTCCTAGTGTTAGCATGGGTTGGAAGCCTCGTAATGGCGAAATCCATTGGAAAGGTCAACAAGAATCCTCAGAGCGCCACGTCGAAAAAGTCCTTGAAAACGGCGCGGTAAACCTCGCGCTTGAAAGGGGGCAGCCATTTGAGTTTGAAGTCCGCGGGTTGGATCCAGCGGTAGCGCCGGAACTCCGGGCGGGGGGTAGCTACGTTGAGGCGGCTGTCCGGCACGACGAAGGAGAGGAGGAAGTATCTTTGCTCCTGCCCGTGATACCCCTTTTTCATCCGCCCCTGCCCGAGCACGTACCGGTAAGGCCCCTTGTGCATTACAATGTTGTAATCCCACGGCTGCAAGCCCAGCTCTTCGTTTAACTCGCGGTGAAGAGCCTGCTCGTGCGTTTCGCCGGGATCGACCCCGCCCTGGGGGAACTGCCATGTCCCCTCGGAGTCGAGCCGCTCGCAAATGAGGATGTCCATCTCCTCGTTCCGGAGGATCGCCGCGGCGTTCATGCGAAATTTCATCCAGAGATAAATGGACTACCGAACGAAGGCGTCAAGGTGTAGATTGCCACAATATGTCGCATCCCTCCTTTCGCTCCCTGGCGGCGGCTTTATTTATCCTGCCGGCCGCGGCGCTGTTCTCGCAGGACGCCAGCCCCACGCCCACCCCCACCATCAATTCGAGGGTGCCGCTTTGGACGTGCAAACTCTCCGGCGGCGTTTACGAGGTGGCTTTGCACTCGATCATCTCCATCAGCAGCCATCAATACATTGTCGATGCGGCGGCGCGCGTGACGGAGGTGAACATCGACACGGCCGGCAACTCGCTCGTCCGCTTCTACTACGTCGAGCCGCTCACTCCCAGTTCGCCCGTCGGCTTCGGCCAGACGGCGATCAACAAGCTCACCGACTACGCGAAGAACGCCGCCGTTCGCAGCGGCCAGCAGGAGACTTTGCAAAGCGTGGTTAAAAACTACCCCGCGACGACGCACGCCCACACCGTGGAATACCGGATCGATTCCCAGCAGGATCTCGACAAGATTTTCAGGAGCGCGGACACGGCCTTCCGCACCCAGACCGACACGACCTGCGTCATAGCGACGCCGCAGGAGTAACCCCCTTGGAGCGTGCCGGTCCCCGCGCTCCCTGAGCGGCGCCCTTGTCGTTGTAGAGTTGTAGAGTTGTAGAGTTGTGGAGGCAACCAAAGAAACGCTCTACGCCGCCTCGGCGGTTTCCTTGGCCGTGCTCCCCGCCAGCGAGAGGATGAGGTCGGTCTTCGAGATGCTGCCGATAAGCTTCTGGTCGTTATCGACCACGGGGATGCGCTCCCCTTCGTGCTGCGAGAAGGTCTTGAGCGCCTCGGCCAGCGAGACTTCCGGCGTGATGGTGACGAATTCATCCAGGACCAGGTCGCGCGCGGTGACGATGTTCGCGATCTCCGGCTGGTTCAGGTAGTTCTTGATGTCGTGCAGAGAGATCGCGCCCGCGAAATGCGAGTCCTTGTCCGTGACGTAGAGGTAATTGAAGCGGTTGGTCACGAAATTCTGCGCCACCTGTTCGAAGGAGGCCGTCACGAGGACGGACGCCGGGTTCTCCTTCATGAGACTGGCGACGCGCAGGCTGGCCATCTGCTGCTCGAACAGGCCGCCGCCCTTGCGCTTGAGCGAGTCGGAGTAGATCGATTTCTTCTCGAAGCCGAGGCTCGTGTAGTACGCGATGACGCAACAGAGCATGAGCGGGAGGATGATCTGGTAGTCGAGCGTCAGTTCGAAGACCATGAGGATGGCCATGATGGGCGCGTGCGTCGTGGCCGCGAGGAAGGCCGCCATGCCGACGAGGGCCATGGCGCCCTGGCTCAAGGCCGTCGCGTGCCAGACGTGCGACACGCCCGCCCCGTAGATGTACCCGAGGCTCGCTCCGACGCAGAGCGTGGGCGTGAAGACGCCGCCCACCGCGCCGGAGCCGAACGTGGAAGCGGTCGCCAGCAACTTCAGCACGAGGATGTACAGCAGGCTCTTCCAGACCCAGTCGCCGCGCAGGATCGACTGCGCCAGCGTGTAGCCGTTGCCGCAAACCTCCGGGTGCAGCATGGCCAAAAGCCCCACGCCCAGACCGCCGGCAGCCAGCCGCAACGGCAGCGGGAGCTTCGAGAGTTCGAAGACCTTCTCGCTCAGCTTCAGGCCGCGCAGGAAAACCGGGCCGGACACCCCGCAGATGATCCCCAGCAGGCAATACGGCAGGATTTCCCACGCCGAGTTCAAGCTGAACTCCGCGGTTTTGTAGAGCGCGTCCGGGCCGAAGAATTGCCGCACCGTCATCGTCGCCACGACGGAGGCGAAGACGAGCGGGCCGAAGCTTTCCATCGCCATCGAGCCGAGCACGATCTCCGCGACGAAGAGCGACCCGGCTATCGGCGCATTGTAGGCGGAGGCGATGCCCGCCGCGGCGCCGCACGCGACAATGAGGCGCCGGCGCGGTATCGGCAGCTTGATGATCCGCCCCAGGGCCGAGGCGATCATGGCCGAAAGCTGGACGAGTGGCCCCTCCCTGCCGATGGACGCGCCCGAGGCGATGGAAAAGAGCGCGGAGAGCGACTTGATCAAGCTGATGCGCACTGGCACCGAGCCGTCGCCCAGCACCACGGCCTCCATGTAATCGGTGCTCGACTTCGAGGAGATGCGCGTGGCGAGCAGGAGGCTGAACCCCGCGAGCAAACCGCCCATGGTCGGGATGAGCAGCCGCTGCCACCAGCCGAGCGCGGCAAACCCGGCGGCATAACCGCCGTGCTTCTGCGTGAAGACGAAGTTCAGGAAGTCCGACGCGAGCCGGAAGAGGATGGAAGACCACGCGCCAAGGAACCCGACGACGCCGGCCCAAAACAGCGTCGCCTGGACTTCGTTCGGGCGGATGATCTCCCCCAGCCACACCCGTACTTTCAGAAGGCGGATCAGCCGGTCGCTGGCGCGGGGTTTTTCCAGGGCGACGTCCGGCGCGTTCATGTGCCGGAGACGCCGAAGCACTTCAATATCGCCTCCGGCGTGTCGGCCCGGACGAGGGCTTCGTAAGTCGCGGCCTGCTTGACGTTGCGGGCGAGGAAGCCGAGCACCATCAGGTATTCCTGTATCTTCGTCTTCGGCGTGCCGATCAGGAAAAGGAGGCGTATCGGCCCGTTGTCCGAGGCGATCCCCTTCTGGCTGCGGCCCACCGCCAGCACGATGTCCGACACGCACGGCGTCCTGGCGTGCGGGAAGGATACGCCGGAGGAAAGCGCCGTGGGGCTTTCATCCTCCCGCAAAAGCACGGCCTGGCGGAAGCCTTCTGTGTCGAGCATGCGGTTGTCGCCGTTCATGCTGTGAACCAGTTCGTGGATTGCCGGGCGATATTGCTCGGCTTCTAAATTGAGATTGAAGACGGCGCTCTTTAGGACATCGGCGCAGGAAATCTTCATACGGCAGCCTTTACCTGTTCCCAGATGGCGTCCAGTTCCTCCATCTTCACCCGGCCCATCGTTTCGCCCCGCTGCTCGACCACTTTCTCCATCGCGTGAAACCGGGAGAGGAATTTCCCCGTCGCCCTTTGCAAGGCGACTTCCGAGTCGATCCCCGCCTTGCGCGCAAGGTTTACCACCGAAAAGAGAAGATCGCCTATCTCCTCCTCCAACTCCCCCTGCCCCGCTTCCTCGACTTCCGCCAGCTCCTCGCGGATTTTCGAGAACACCCCTTCGATATTCTCCCAGTCGAACCCGACCCGCGCGGCGCGCGTCTGCATCTTCTGCGCCCGCATCAGCGCGGGCAGCCCCGGCGCGTCCCGCACCGTGGATTGTCCGGCCTTCTCGCCGCGCTTGATCGTGTCCCACTGCCGCAGGACGGCGTCGGAATCCGCCAGCTTCGTCCCGCCGAAAACATGGGGATGCCTGCGGACCAGCTTCTCCGCCACGACGCGCGCGACCTCGTCGAAACCGAAACGCCCGGTCTCGGAGGAAATCTGGCTGTGCATCACGACCTGGAGAAGAAGATCGCCCAGTTCCTCGCAAAGCTCCGCGTCCTCCGCGCGGTCGATGGCCTCGACGACTTCGTAAGCTTCTTCCACGAGATCGGCGCGCAGGCTGGCGTGGGTTTGTTCGCGATCCCAAGGGCAGCCGTCCGGCGCCCGCAGCCGCGCGACGATCTCCCGCAATTCGAGGAGGGCGTCCATCAACCCACTCCCCGCGGCTTGTTCAGGACATCGCGCACCCGCTCGAGCTTCTCGCGTTCCGCACGGGAGAGGCTCGCCAGGCCGTGCTTGGATATTTTGTCCAGGAGCGGGTCGATGGAGGCCATGACGTCTTCCTCCTCCGGCGGCGGCGCCCGGCGGACCTTGCGCGGAGGGGGCGGAGGCTCGCGCCTGGGAGCGGCCCGCTGGAAGCGCTCGAAGGTAGGGAACCCGCGTGCGTAATCCATATAAAGAAACGCGCCCGCCGCGCTGCTCCAAAGGACGGCGAGTTCCGCCGTATCCCTCCCCGACAGCGCCTGGAGCGAGTAGATGGCGAGGAATATGAGCGCCAGCCACTTCACCTTGACGCCAAAGAAAAACTCAACCCCGGGGTAAATCGCCGCGAAAGCGAGGAAGATGGAAAAATTCAAGACTTGCTCGCCGCGATAGACGCTGGGAACCCAGATGCCGAGGGCCGAAAGCACGCAAGGGGGCAGGAGGAGCAGGACGAAAAAAAGGAGGATGAACGCGCGGCGCCCGATGAATTTCTCCACCTCCCTGCCGAACCACGCGAGGAGGAACATATCGACGGCGAACCAGATGCTCGGCTCGTTCAAAAAAGCATAGGTGGCGAACCGCCAGAACTGGAAGCCGCGAACCGCGTCCGAGCGGAAGAGGAGGGCGGAAGTGACGCCAAAGCGCGTCCCGGGCGAGACAAGCGCCAGCGCGGCCATCGCCCCGCAAAATAGGATGACCAGCAAGGTCGAGACGTGGAGGGGGTATTGCCCTATCCACCCGACCGGCCCGTAATCATCTGACTTCCTGAACCGGATCATGCTGGCGGTTCCGAGCATGGCAGACGCCGCGCGATAAAGCAAGGAGGAGGCGGGCATTGCTTCTTGGGCGGGGGGCTGTCACTCTCCGAGGCGATGCAATTCGTAAACCTGACGCGGAAGGTGGAGATCGGCGCGAATTGCTACTGCCTCACCGCGGCGGGGAAGAATATCGTGCTGGACTGCGGCATGCATCCCAAGGCCGACGGCGAGGAAGCCCTGCCGAACCTCGACCTGCTCGGCGAGGACGCGGTCGACGCCGTCTTCCTCTCCCACGCGCACCATGACCACCTCGGCTCGCTGCCCGTGCTGATGCGCCGCCAGCGCCGCGCATCCGTCCTCATGACGGACGCAACCCGCCGCCTCTCCGACATCATGCTTCACAACTCGGTCAACGTGATGTGCAAGAAACGGGAGGACGACGGCGTCACCGCTTACCCGCTCTTCACCCACCGCGACGTGGAGTCGGGCGCGAAACGCTGGCAAAGCTGTCCGCTCCGACACCCCTGCTCGCTGGAAGGCGAGCGGCTCAGGCTCGGCGAGAAGGAAGACGTGACCTTCGAGCTTTTCGAAGCGGGCCACATCCTCGGCTCGGCGGGCGTCCTCATCCGCGCCGAGGGAAAAGCCGTCTTCTACTCCGGCGATGTGAATTTCGAAGATCAGAGCATCTCGCGCGCGGCGCGTTTCCCGGAGGAACCGGTGGATGTGATGATCATCGAAACGACCAGGGGCGACCGCGCGACGCCTCCCGGCTTCACGCGCGAAGCGGAGGAGGCGCGGTTCGCGCAAGCCTTGCGAACCCGCCTGGAGCGCGGGGCCGCCGTCCTCATCCCCCTGTTCGCGCTGGGCAAAACGCAGGAGATGCTCGCCATGCTCCACAAATTCCGCCGCAAAGGGCGGCTGCCCATCGTCCCGGTCTATATAGGCGGCCTGAGCACGAAGCTGACCGAGATTTACGACAAGCTCGCTTCCTCCTCGCCCCGCCATCAGCCCGAGCTTCAATTGCTGCATTCGGTCGCCCCGTTCGTCCTGGCGGGGCGCGCCGCGGGCGAAACCCCCATCGGCAGAGGGAAAATCTACGGACTATCGAGCGGCATGATGACCGAGAAAACGCTCTCCAACGGCTTCGCACGGCGTATGCTCGGCAGCCCGGAACAGGCGCTCTTCTTCGTCGGCTACGCGGACCCGGATTCGCCCGCGGGAAAAATAAAGGCCGCCCGCCCCGGCGACAAGATCACGCTGGACCCCGCGTTTGCCCCGCAGGAATTGCGATGCGATGTCGAGGAATTCAACTTCAGCGCGCACGCCTCGCGGGAGAGCATCCTGGCGTATATAAACCGGATCGCGCCCAAAAAAATCATCCTGGTTCACGGCGACCCGGCGGCGGTGGAATGGTTCAGGCAAACGCTCTCCCAGAGCCTGCCCGGGAGCGAGGTCATCTGCCCGGAACCCGGCGTGCGCTTCGAGATTTAGCTAGCCCTTCTCCTGTTCGAGAATGTCGCTGATCGGCGACGGGGGGACTTCCATCATATCCAGCACGACGGCCTGGAGGAGCATCTGGAAACCGAGAATCATCGGGAGCATCGCAAGGGCCACGGTGCCAGCGCTCTGTTCGTGGCCCACCGCGATGTTCTGGCTCCAGCGGTACGCGCCGAACGCGCCGCCGCCGAAGAAGAGCAGGCTGCCGGTGATGAGGAAGATGGTGACAATGTTGATGTCGTAGATGAAATACCGCCACCAGATGCGGTGGAAGAAACCAGCGAGCAGTTTCATCGGGAAGGAGGTGAGCGCCTTGAACGGATTCAGAGAACTCGGCTCGTCGCCGTATTTGGCGGGGATGGGGATGTCAACGGCGACCGCGCGGACGACGTTGAGTTGCACGAGGAGGCTGATCTCGAAGAAATACCGCGAGTCGAGCAGGTGGAAATTGACGAGGCCGAGGGCGTTGCGGCGCACGGCGAAAAACCCGTTCGTCGGATCGGAGAGATGCCAGAAGCCGCTCGCCGCCTTGGTAAGAAGGGTGAGGCCGAAATTCCCGAACCGGCGCGTGGGGGGCATCGACTGCAAGGCGCGCAGGTCGTAAAAGCGGTTGCCCTTCGCGAAATCGGCCTTCCCCTTCGCGAGCGGGGCGATGAGCCTGCCGAGGTAGCGCGCTTCCATCTGCCCGTCGCTGTCCATCTTCACGATGATGTCCGCGCCGGCCTCCAGAGCGGCCTTGAAGCCGGTGATCGTGGCGCCGCCGACGCCTTGGTTTTTCTCGTGGAAGAGGATCTTCAGCTTCGGATGAACGAAGGATTTCTGAAGGAACGCGCCGGATTCCTCCGGGCACCGGTCGTCCACGACGATGACGTCATCGACCAGGTCGACAAGGGGACGCACGACGCCCTCGACCTGGTACCGCACGCGGTACGCGGGCAGCACCACCGCCACGCGCGGAGGACGTTGCGGTTCAAGCACCGTCATACCCGCGATACATATTCCGCATAGGTCATTATCTTAAACCCGGATGCCGTCAGGGATTCAAGCCTTTCGATGGTGCGGCCGCGGTTTATATAGAGCAGGGCGTTCAGGACGCGGTTGCCCCGCACGCCGCGGTTCATGACGCGCTCCTGCCGCGTGTCGACGTCGTAGGGGTGGAAATAACCGAGCACCGGCTCGCCCCGGCGCGCGAACGCCGCGAACCGGCTCCGGATGAACCCGAAGGGCAGGCAGCGGAAATACGTCCCCGCGCCGAGCGGCACTTCGAGCGGGCCGAACCGGGCGAGCGTGACGGGCAGCTCCAGCACGCCGTTGATCCGCCGGGGTTTGTTGGTGAAGCCGGGCCAGCCGTGCAACGGATTCCGCGCGGGCAGCACGGAACTGGAATATTGAAAACCGAGACCGGCCAGGACTTCGTAGGCCCACCGGGTTTTTTCCGTCAAGGAAAGGATGGGCGCGCGGAAGCCCTTCACCTCCCCGGCGTCGCGGAGGGCGTCGAGATTCCGCGAGAGATCGTCGCGCAATGAGGCCGGCGTGTATTCATCCAGGGGGAGATGGCGGTGGGTATGGCAGCCGATCTCGTGCCCTTCGGCGGCGATGGCACGCACGGTTTCGGGAAATTTTTTCGCCACTTCGCCGACGACAAAAAACGTGGCCTTCATCTTATGCCGCCGCAGGAAGGCGAGGTAAATCTCCGCCAGCTCGGGAAGCGGCGTGAGCCGAAAGACGCGAGCCGGGTTTGCCGCCTGGAATTCCTCCAGATCAACGCTGAACAGAAAAACGGCCATCACTCAAAGCGCCGGAAGGAAGCGTTCACGCCGGGCGGGAGGGCGAAATCCGGCGCGGCGTTTTGATACACCATGCCGATGAGACTGTCGCTGCGGAAGGGCGCGGGCAGCCGCAGGGCCTCCAGCGTTTTCAAGCCGAGATAAATCAGCCGCCACGGAATGGGGATGAACCGGACCTCTCTTTCCTTCCGCGCGGCGATGCGCCGGATGATGTCGCGCAACGGGACTTTTTCCGGGTACGCGGCGGTTACGGGAAAAGCGGGAACCGGCGTCTCCCTTTGGCAGAGGAGGAACACGAACCGGGCGAGGTCTTCATCGTGGACGAGATACTGCGGGTAGGAGCCGTCGCCAATCATCGGCAGCAGCTTCCCGGCGCCGGCGGCCCGCTCCAGCGCGGCCATCATGCCGCCCGGCTTCGCGCCGTACACCAGCCCGGGACGCACCGCCGCGCAACCCATTTGGAGCGCCGCGTTTTCGGTCAGCGTCTTGGCCTTGCCGTAAAGCGACCGGCACCCCGCGAACGCGCTGACCGAAGAGATGAACACCGCGCGGGAAACCCCATGTCGCCGGGCTGTTTTCAACAGGCGGACGCTTCCGTCCACGTTGACCCGCCGCATCTCTTCCCAGCCCGCGCTTCGGAAGTCGTAGGCGCAATGCACCAGGGCGTCCACGTTGCCCCACGCGATCTTTTCCGGGTCGGCGTTCAAATCCCACCCCGCGCGCCGGTTCAAGTGCAGGACCTCCCATCCTTGCGCTTCGAAATGGCGCGCGATCGCCGAACCCACGTACCCCGTCGAACCAGTGATCGCGCAACGCATGGCTACAACTCCGCGCTCAAGTGCGCGATGCGATGCGCGTTGGCCATGACGCTCAGCGTTATCGTCGTCGCCGGGATGCTCGGGAAAACCGACGCATCGACGAAATGCACGCGTTCCAGACCGGGAATCCTCCCGAGCTTGTCCGTCTCGAAACCCCGCGGGCGCTCGCGCATCGGGAACGTGCCGCCGGAATGATAGCTGCGGCCCGGCTCCGCGAATTGAAGCCCGGGCAAGGCGGGCAAGCCGCCCAGCGGCAATGCGTTCGCCGTCAGCTTCAAGCCCGCGCGGATGCCGGCCCAGAGCGCGCGCCGCTTCGGCTTCGGCTCGACCTTCAACAAAGGGCGCGGAGACCTTTGCAGCGTCACCTCTATCTCCGACGAATCGTCCGAATGCAGGAAGCCTTGCAGCACGAGCAGCCTGCCGAGAATTTCCTCCGAGGCCCGGCGGTTCCACAGGACGAACTTGAGCGGCGTTTCAAGCAGCGCCCGCTTCAGGAAATCGCTGTAGGTGAAGACTTCGAGATGCACCAGCCGTTTGCTGACGGAGGGGGCGTCGATTTCGAGGAACGATTGCGCCATGGAATGAAGCGCCTCGCTCTGCACGCCGCGCGTCCGGTGCAAGCGGAAAAACGGGTAGATGAAATACTGGCTGTCGAGCATCCGCACCGGAACATCGTACGCGCCGAGCGAATTCAACGCCAGATACGCATTCGGCAAAATGCCGCACCCCGCGAAGACGCGCTCCGCCTCGTGGACGGAATCCTGCGTATGAATCTTCACCCCGCCCGCGTGCGGCTCCAGTCTTTCAACGACCTGTCCCGGGATGTAGGAAACCTTCCCGCTCTCGAGCAAGGCGTCGAGCGTATGCGCCGCCGAATAGATGAGCGAATACGGGCACCCGTAAAGACAGCGCCCGCAATAGACGCACGCGTGGCGCCTCGCGTCGCCCGAAGCGCTCGCCGCCATCCGCGAACGACCGAAGAAAATGCCGGCCTTCTTCAGCGCGGGGCGATGCCGCGCCATGTCTTCCAGAAAACGCGCCGCCTGCGCCGAAGGGCGGAACGGGTCGTCGCGCTCCGTATAGGATGGCAGCGTCTCTTCCAGATCATCCCGCACGCCGGCGGACGGCATGAAATCCAGCACCGCGCGGTAGTGCGGTTCGAGATCGGCGATGCGGATGGGCCAATCCGCGATATCCTCCGCGCGGTACGGCAGGAGCGACGCGCCCCAAACGCTGCTCAGCCCGCCGCGCGCCATGGAATAATGAAACCCCTCCCCTTCCTTCAAGGGCCGTTCCACGTCCCGGTACGGGTAGTCCGAGCCATAGGAAAGCTTTACATGGATTTTTCCCTGTCTCGATTTCTGGTCGCCGCCGCGCAATGTTTCGAGGTCCCGCGCGTCCCAATCCTCCGGCTCCTGCCGCGAGACGCGCCGAAGGACCTCCTGTCTCTCCGGCTCCAGCGTGCGACCCGCATCCAGTATGGTCACGCGCCTGCCGCGCGCGACGAGGGCCGTCGCCGCGGAAAGAGCCGCGGGGCCGGAACCGAGGACGTAAAACATTACCTGGCCTCCTTTTTTCCAAGCCACATCTCCAATAGCAGCAGGATCGTGATAAAATGCAGGAACAATACGAACGAGAATTCGTTCTGCACATAGCGGTTGACCTCCAGCGTATGAACTACGGCGACCGTAAGGTTGTTGCCAAAACTATACGAGTAAATCAGGAGGTCCAGCAACGCGAGGAGAAGAAGCCTGCCTTTCATTGCGAATGCGCATAATACAAGCGCCCCCGCGAGAAGAAATACATGCAGGAAGCGGATTATATGGATCACGAGAATCATCACGGGCGCGTTCCGAAGCTGGCGCGCGCCCGTCGCCTGGCTGCAAAGCGAGGACCATCCCCTTATCAATGGCGAGTAATTCAGATTGCCGTTCAGGATTTCCAGCGACTTCTTATATTCCTCGGCCACATTTATCGGGCCCGTCCTGTACATCGAACTGCTGAACGAATAAAACACCCCTATTTGCACCAGGACTTTCTTTGTCATGGCAAACGGCTTTCTCAAGGCGGTGCGCACGTAGTAGTATTTAAAGAAGCCCGCCAGTTCATCCGGATGGCCTTCGAAATGCCGCGTTATCTCGTCGCAAATGGAATGCTCGTAGATCAGGTAATCAGGATCGAACCCAAGCGTGCGGCGGCCCGGCTTCGACTTTTCAATCTCGACGGAAAGCGATGCGGCCGTGGCGGCGAGCCACGCCCTGTCATACGGGACATCGGCGTGGTTGGCGACATCCGAAAGCATCTGGTCGTGAATGAGATTCGCGTGCATGGCGAAAAGCAGCTTCGGCAGAAAGACTCCGCTCGAAGAATCGGTGCGCTCCAGGACCTTCTCCGGATACAGGAGCAGGCCGGCGCTTAGCCCGACGGACACCATGGCTATCAGCAACTTTCTAAGTAAGGATTCTCTGGCTACAACCAGCGAATAACCGACGGGGAGACAACAAAATACGACGCTGAAGCCCCAGGCGGGTTTCAACATATAAAGCAACACCGCGTCGAAAATGAGGACAACGCCCAGGAAAAACGGCGTGCGCTCCTCGCGGCGCGTGAGCAAGACGCAATTCCCCGCGACGCTCAGCGCCGCGAAAAAAGGGAAAACCGCTTCGGGGCGTATCCTGTGTTCATAGACGATGGGCCAGTTAAAAAACAGGTATATGGCCGCCAGTCCCAGCCCCATGCCGGAATGAACCCAGGACGGGACAGCCGGACGGACCACGAAACGCCTGGCGCGGATCCATGCGAAAAGCAGCAACCCGCCGGTCAGAAGCCCCATGACGTGCTGGAGAATCGCAACCACGCGAAAATCCCCTCCGCCAATCCGCAGGATGAACCATACAAACGCCGGGTAAACAAATCCCCGCCCGTTGGAAAGAATAAACCCGCGTCCGAGAAATTCCGAGAGAACGGGACTGATATAGCCTCCCAAGTCCTTGTCCGCGAAAGGCGCGAGCGGCAGGCCGGCAAATCTCTTCGCGGCGGCTCCCAGGAAAATAGCCGCCAGGAGAACGAAGTAAGCAATCCTCTTGTTGCGCGTCCCCATGTCTAGTGTGTTCGTTTTTGGAGAATCCGTATCCGGTTTTGAAGGAAGTCCATATTCCTCGGATAGACCCAGTTCGGAAACGGAGGGGACTCCAGGTCGAATACGACATCGTAGGGATATTTGCCATCGACCAGGTCCTTGTAATACGCGCGGACACGCTCGTCGCTCGTCCACTCGTAGGCAAACGAGTCAACGGCTATGTAGGCGGGATTTCTCTTCACCAGGCTCGCCTCCGTGAAGTCGTCCTCGTTCACATGCCCTTCCTTCTCTTCCAGGCGCTCGGAGACCCACGGGTTGTCGCCGAATATCTTCGCGAAAAGGGCGCCTCTCTCGTTGGACTTCGGCGCGGACTGCTCCGCCACTTTTACTTCGGGGAGTTTATTCCAGCTCGGGCAGGCGTCCGTCGATTCGATGGAGCTTCCGGCCGGTATATGCTGCCGCACCCAGGTTTGCGCGGCCATCCTGGGATCATCCGCGAAACGGACGCCGACGAAGAAGGATGCGATGCAGTTGTATACAATCACCGGCGCCAGGGTAATGCCTATCGCTAGCGGTTTCCCTTCAAAAAAGCGGAGGCATGGCCCCGCGGCGAGGAGCAGAAAGGGAACGACCGGCAATACAAAGCGCGTCTCGAGCCGCGCGAAGGAACCGATCTTGACATAATATAGCATGCAGACGGCGGCGAGCAGAAGAAAACCCTTGGAACCGCGTCCGGCGATCGCGGAAATCAAGACGGCGACGCCGATCCAAACCGCGCCGGGCCAGCCGAGGATTTCCGGGATGATGCCGATAAAAGCGCCGTAACCATGCCCGGTCTGTCCGCTATACCGCGGCGTGACCGTGTAGTTATACATGAAGTCCGCCGCGAACTTATGCCAATCCAGGACGGCAAACGGACATCCTATAACAAAACCGGCGGGAACCATCGCGACGCCGTAAACAAGCCTTCTGTCCAGCAAGGAGGCCTTGTTGATGGAGAGCCTGAGGAAGTGGGCGGCGGGAATGGCGATCCCTATGGCGAGAGCGTTGTACTTCGCGGCCGTGGAGAGGCCGGTCAGCAATCCCGCGAGAAGATAATCCGGGAGCGTGTTCCTAACAAGTATCCGCCGGCTGAAGAACAGCGACAGCAACATCCAGAACAGCATCGGCGAGTCCGCGGTCAGGTAGTGATTGAACTCTATAAATCCCGCGCTCGTCGCGAAGAGCAGCGCCGTGACGCGCGCGGCGAACAGGCCGAAGAATTCGCGGCTTATTGAAAACGCCAGGGAGACGCTCCCGAGGAAAAGCGCCAGCGCCAGGAACCGGGACCCAAGCAGCTTCGCCTCGTTCCAGGAGACATCCTCGTGTTTTCTGAACGGCTTCCAGTGCCTGTCGTTCAGGGCTTCGAGCACGTGGACCGGCGCAACGACGAGAACGAAATTGACGTAGGTGTCGAAAGGGGGCTTCGTGAAAGTCGAGGGTTCAAAAGGAGGCTTCCCTTTATGAAAGAGCGGGCGGAGCGCCATCTCGTCGGCGTTCCAGCACTCGACCCTGCCCCAGTTTATGCCCTGGAGGGTGAATGCCGCCGCGAGCGCCAGCGCGGCCAATAGCCACCGGTCCACGGGGAATCGCCCAATTTCTCGAATGCGATGCCATGCGATTTCCACGGGTGGTGGAAACTTTGCGGCTGACAGCCGCCGCCCGCAAGGAGAATTAGCCGAAGATCGAGCTCGTCCCTATTCCACCTCGTCGCCGGCGTCGGTCAGTTTTACCATCGGCAGCTTTTCCTCTTCGGCGCTTTCGACCTGCGGGTGGATGACGTCTTCGAGCCGCTTCTTGAGCGCCAGGTATTCGGGCGAGATGAATTGGGCGGCGGACCGCGGGCGGGGCACGGGGTTTTCTATGAATTCGACGACCCGGCCCGGGTTCGTCCCCAGGACGAGGATGCGGTCCGCGAGGTAGGCGGCCTCATCCAGGTCGTGCGTGATGAAGAGGATGGTGACATCCACCTTCTTCCATATTTGGAGGAGGTAGGCTTGCATCTGGCACCGTGTCTGCGCGTCGAGCGCGCCGAACGGTTCGTCCATGATGAGGATGCGCGGGTTGTTCGCCAGAGCGCGGGCGATGGCCACGCGCTGCTTCATGCCGCCGGAAAGTTCGTGCGGATACGAGTCCTCGAATTTCGAAAGGCCGACCATGTCGAGCCATTGCCGGGCTTCGGCCTCGGCGGTGCTGTGCGAATCGCCGCCCATTTGCAGGCCAAACATGACGTTGCGCTTCACCGTCAGCCACGGAAAGAGCGTGTATCCCTGGAAGACCATTCCGCGGTCGCGGCCCGGGCCGCAAACTTCGTGGCCGTCGAGGAGGACTTCGCCGCCGGTGGCTTCGTCCAGGCCCGCGACGATGCGGATGAGCGTCGATTTTCCGCAGCCGGACGGGCCGATGACGCAGATGAATTCCCGCCGGTGGACGTCGATTGAGACATCGCTCAAGGCGACATGTCCGGCGTCGTCCGCCCCGAACGTCTTCTGAAGCCGCCGGACGCTCAGGATGATGGGCCGCTCTTTGATGCGGCGGAACCGTGCGGCGACTTCGGGCGCCTGCTCGCGGTAGTCGGGAAGTTTCAGTTCGCTCAACATCGTTTAAATCTCCACCGCCACGGACGCGGGCTTCGGGTCGAACGCGGGCATCCATGCCCTCTTCTTTTTTCCGACGCGCGCCTTGCGTTTCCACGGGAACAGGAGGCCGCCAAGCCAGGCGAAGAAGAAATCCATGGAGAAGCCGATGATGCCGATCATGACGATGGCGGCATAGACGTTGGGAAAATTGCGATACCGCGCCTGCTGGTTGATGAAATACGTGATGCCCGACATGGCGCCGACCACCTCTGCGACGATGAGATACGTCCACGCCCAGCCCAGCAGGATGCGCATGTCCGTGTAGATGTCCGTGATGGAGGCGGGGATGATGACGCGCCAGAGCAGCTTCCAGTTGGAAGCGCCGAGCGTCTGCGCGGCTTCGACGAGCGCGGGATCGACCTTGCGGACGGTATTTGCGATAACGAGCACCTGTTGGAAAAACGTGCCGATGAAGATGATCGCGATCTTCGGCCCGTCGTCGATGCCGAGGATGGCGACGCAGAGCGCGCCGAACGCGGGCGCGGGGAGGTAGCGGAAGAATTCGATGAACGGCTCCTGGAGTCTCGCGAAAAACCGGTATGTGCCGCTGAGAACGCCGAGCGGCACGCCCAGCAGCGACGAAATGAAGAAGCCCCAGAAGATCGTGCTGATGCTGTGCCCGAGGCTCTCGTGCAGCCACGGCTCATTCGGGAGGCGCGGCGGGGTCTTGAACGCGGTGTAAAACGCTTTCGCGACGGCGCCCGGCGGGGCCAGGTAAACCGGGTTCACACGGCAACCCTTTGCCGGTTCCATTTTTTGCGCGCGCATCTTCGCGTTCTCGCTCTCGAAGTCGGCGCGCGGGACGTCCATGCCCTCGGAGAAATAATCCACGTCGCCCGCGGAAGTTATATGGACCAGCGGGCGCCACACGAACGGGACATAGCTCACGAACGCCCATAAACCCAGGGGCAAAACGAAGGAAAGGATGGTGAGAAGGAGCTGCCGCCTGCGCGGCAGCTCCCTCTTCAATCCAAGCCAGTCTTTATTTGCGACGGGCGCCCGCGAGGCCATTTTTTTAGAGACTCTTCACTATGCCCGGCGCGACGTAGTCGTCCGCCTTCTGCGACTCTTTGTAGACCTTGTTGTCGAGGTTGAACTTGTTGCCGATCTCCAGCGAACCGTAGATCGACATCAGCCCAGGGGCCTTCTTCATCGCGGTCTTCGCTTCCGCCACCGTCAGGAAATGCGTGCCCGGGACGTTCTTCGCGTAATCAGCGGGATCGGCGCCGACCTTTGCCGCCATGATCTTGACGGCGTCATCCCTTGTCTTCGGGTCCATGAGGTAATCGACGCATTTGTAATAGACCTTCACGACCTTGGTCCAATCCTCCTTGTGCTCGCCGAGACTGCTCGGGTTGACTTCCAGCACGTCGAAGATGAGGCCCTTGGCCTGGGCGCTCGTGAAGAGCTTCTTCGACCCCGCGACCTGCTTCAGCGCCTGCCCGGAGACGGGATACCACGCGCCGACCGCGGCCACCTGCCCGGAGGCGAGCGTCTGCGGAGTGTTGTTGGTGGGCGTGGGGACGAGCGTCACGTCGTCCTGCGTCATGCCGTTTTCCTTAAGCGCCTGCAACAGGAGCAGATGTTCGACGAGGCCGATCTCGACGCCGATCTTCTGCCCTTTCAGCGCTTTGATGGAATCGACGCCCGGTTTGCCTACGATCATGTCGCTCCCCTCGCTGTAGTCGATGAGCGCGATGAATTTGCCCTTGGCGCCTGTCGCTCCGGCGCCGAGCGCGTCGGTGGCGACGATGCAATCCGCGTCGATCTTCCCCGCGGAATAGGCGTCGATGGAAGCGAGGTAGTCGAACCAGACCATCTCGACATCCACGCCCGCGTCCTTGAACCACCCTTTTTGCTTGGCGACTTCGAACAGGGTGTACCCCGGCCAGTCGGAGTACCCGATCTTCAATGGCGCCGCGTTGGCCGCTCCGGCGGCGGCCAGCAGGCCCGCCGTCATGATGCTCAATACTCTGTTGATCTTCATTTTGTCTTTCTTTGGTTGCTGCATTTGCGGGGAGAGTTTTTTTAAAAAAGCGGGCGTAGCGCCTGGCTGGTCATTTCTTTTTCTTCTTGCGGGGCGTTTCGTAGGGGGGAGGCGGAAGTTTCGTCGGGGGTTTGCCGCCGAGCTTGTTTTCGTTAACGAGAGCGGCCATCACGTCCATAATGGCGCGCACGCCGACGAGCGCGGTCATGTCGCTCGGGTCGTACGACGGGGCGACTTCGACGACCTCCATGCCGCACAAGCCTTCCCGCGCGACGAGGCGCAGGAGTTTCAACACTTCGCGCGGCAGGAAGCCGCCCGGTTCGGGCCAGCCGGTGCCCGGAACGAAGCCGGAGTCGAGCGAATCGACATCGAAGCTGAGATAAACGGCTTTCGCCCCTTTCCACGCCACGTCGAGCGCGATCTCCGCGGCGCGTTCGACGCCGATCTCGCAGATGTCGTCGATGGTCAACACGGTGGTGCCGCGCTCGCGCCCAACCTTGACTCCGGGCCGCGGCGCCTGCCAGCCGCCGATGCCGAGCTGCACGAGATTGACGGGCGGCGCGTTCGGGATGTTCGTCGCGTGGAACCACGGCGTGGTGTGCATGCGTTCGTCCATGTCGGTCTCCTGCGTGTCGACATGGCGGTCGATGTGGATGATGCCGACCGGCCCGTCGATATACGGGGCGATGCCTCGCACGTCGGGATAACCGATGGAATGATCCCCGCCGAGCATGATCGGAAAGACGTTGTTGGAGCGGACGTGGGCTACGGCGCGCGAGATTTGGTCGAAGCCCTTTTCGATATTGGCGATGGTGAAGACATCGCCGAGGTCGCAAAGTTTCATCGACTCGCGCAGATCGACTCCCATCTCGTAGTTATAAGTGCCGTAGAGCGCGGAGATGCGCCGGATGCCTTGCGGGCCGAACCGCGTGCCGCTCCGGTAGGTGGCGCCGATGTCGAAGGGGACTCCGATGATGGCGGCGTCGTACTGCGAGACTTTGTTTACGTCCTCCAGGTAATGGGACTTGATGAAGGTGTTGATGCCCGCGAAGTGAGGCAGTTCCCCGCGTGCAAAGGTGGAGATGGTGCGGTCTTTCACCGAAGGCGCGGCCTCCAGGCCGTACGCGAGGCAGCGGTCCACTTCGTCCTTCCAGCCTTTCGCGCCGAGTTCCTTTTCGCGCTGCTTGGCCCACGCACCCTGGCGGATCGCCGGGTCGAAGACTTCGGGATGCGGATGGCCGGGCGGAACCTGTCCCGCGCCGCCGTAGTCGGGGTGCGCGACCGGCTTCCAGGGATACCCTGCCGGATGTCCCGCGTGCGGATGATGCGAACTCGGCAGGTGCGGATACGGCTGGCCGCTCTCCGCGTGGTGATGCTCTTTTTCCTCGAGGTGCGCCAGGCCGTGCTGGGCTTTCTTCGAGGCGGAACGGACTCGCCGGACCATGTTTTTCTTCGAATGCGAATGGCCAAAGCCCATGTCTTGCTGCTCCTTTTAGACGGTGAGGTGTTTACGGATGACTTCTTCGTTCAGGTTGGCTATCGGTCCGCTCGCGACCGCGGCGCCGCGGTCCATGATGTAGAAGCTGTCGCCGAGAGCCTTTGCGAAATCGAGGTATTGCTCGACGAGGAGGATGCTCATCTCGCTCCGCAGTTTCGCGATGGTCTCGCCGATCTGGTCGATGATGTTGGGCTGGATGCCCTCCGTCGGCTCGTCGAGGATGAGGACTTTCGGCCGCGTGAGCAATGCGCGCCCGATGGCGAGTTGCTGCTGCTGGCCGCCGCTGAGGACGCCGCCCTTGCGCTCCAGCATCTCCTTCAAAACGGGGAAGAGTTCATAGACGCGGTCGAATCGCCCGTTCGCCTTGTGGCCGCAGGCGATCTGGCCGATCTTGAGATTCTCGAGGACGGTCAGGTGCGGGAAGATGTCGCGGCCTTGCGGGACGTAACCGATGCCACGGCGGGCGCGCTTGTCGGAACTGAGCTTCGAGATTTCCTCGCCGGCCAGGGCGACGCCGCCGCCGCTCAGCTTCACGAGACCCATGACGCTCTTGAGGGTGGTCGTCTTGCCGACGCCGTTGCGTCCCATGAGGCAGACGACCTGGCGCTCGGGAACCTCGAGGCTCATGCCGCGCAGGATGCGCGAGCCGCCGTAATGGACATCGAGGTTTTTGACTTCGAGGATGTTCATGCGCGGGCCTTGCTCCGGCCGAGATAGACCTCGATGACCTTCTCGTTGTTCTGCACGTCGTCCACGGTTCCTTCGCATAGAACCGCGCCCTGGTGCAGCACGGTCACCTTCGTCGCGATCTGCCGGACGAAGAGCATGTCGTGCTCGATGACGATGATGCTGTGCTTGCCCGCCAGGCTCAGGAGCAGTTCGCCGGTGCGCACGGTTTCCTCGTCGGTCATGCCCGCGGCGGGTTCGTCCACGAGGAGGAGCTTCGCGTTTTGCGCCAGCAGCATGCCGATCTCCAGCCATTGCTTCTGGCCGTGCGCCAGCGTGCCGGCCTTCACGTCCGCTTTGTTCGCGAGGTTGATGGTTTTCAGTATCTCGTGGATGCGGTCGCGCTGGGCGGGCGTCACGCGGGCGAAAAGCGCGTTGAAGACTCCCCTGCTCCCTTCCAGCGAAAGAACGAGGTTTTCGAAAACGGTGTGGTCGACGTAGACGGTGGGCGTCTGGAATTTGCGGCCCACGCCGAGCCGGTAAATCTGGTATTCGTTCAAATCGGTCAACTCCGTCTTTTCCTCGAACTTGATCGACCCCGTATCCGGCTTGGAGCGCCCGGTGATGAGGTCGAGAAACGTCGTCTTGCCCGCGCCGTTCGGGCCGATGACGGTGCGCAACTCCCCCTTGTCCATGTAGAAGTTCAGGTTGGATATCGCCTTGAACCCCTGGAAGGTCTTGTTCACGTCTTCCGCCGCGAGGATGAATTCTTTCATACGCTCTCCGCCTCCGCTTCGACGGGCGCGGGCGCGGGCGCGGCGGGCTTGGCCGGTTCTTCCTCGCGCTTCGGGCGGCTGAGCGCCGCGCGAATCTGCGCGGGGAGGCCGACGATCCCCTTCGGCATGAAGAGGACTGAAAAGATGAAAAGGAGGCCTTCCAGCATGAGCCAGTAGTCCGGGAACGCCCGGTTCGCGTAGTTCTTGAAGGCATTGACGATCACCGCGCCGATGATGGGGCCGACGAGCGTGCCGCGTCCGCCCACCGCCACCCATACGACCGCTTCCAGCGATTTGACCGGCTCCATCTCGCTCGGGTTGATGATGCCGACCTGCGGCACATAGAGCGCGCCGCCCAGGCCGGCGATCATGGCGCATACGACGAAGACGAAGAGTTTGAAGTTCGCCGCGGCGTACCCGGAGAAAAGCACCCGGTTCTCGCTGTCGCGGATCGCGCGCTGCACCTTGCCGAACTTCGTCGTCGTGAGCCAGCGGGAGAAAAGATAGACGCCGAGCAGCAGGAGCGCCGAACTGATATAGAGGGCGCGCTGGGTGGCCGCGCTGCGCAGGTCGTGGCCAAGAAGGAATTTGTAATCGGTAAGGCCGTTGTTGCCGCCGAAGGTGAAGTCATTCCTATAGAAGAGCAGGCACGCGCCGTAGGTGAGCGCCTGGGTCAGGATGGAGAAATAGACGCCCTTGATGCGCGAGCGGAAGGCAAGGAACCCGAAGACGAGCGCCAGCAAGCCGGGAACCAGCGCCACGGCGCCGAGCGCGAACCAGAAGTGTTTGAACGGAACCCAGTGCGGCGGCAGTTTTGGATAGCCGAGGAAGACCATGAAGTCGGGAAGATCGCTGTGGTACTGGCCGAGCTTGCCGATAAGGAGCATGAGGTGCATGCCGAACGCGTACCCGCCGAGCGCGAAGAAAAGGCTCTGCCCGAGACTGAGCAACCCGGTGTAACCCCAGAGCAGATCGACGCTGATCGCGAGGACGCCGAACGTCAGGAATTTCCCGTAGAGGTTGAGGGAAAAATTGCTGAGGTGAAAGAAGCTCTCCTCCGGCGGCAGGGCGTTCAGCAAGGGCGCCACGACGATGACGACGAACGCCACGAGGGCCCCGAGGGATGTTTCGCGTTTCGTCATCCTTCGAGACTGCGGCTTTTGGTCACGAACAGCCCGGCGGGCCGCCATTGCAGGAAAAGGATGATCATCGCGAGCACCGTGATCTTGCCCATGACGGGGCCGATGAACGGCTGGAGCGTTTCATCGATCATGCCGATGCCGAGCGCGGAGCAGATGGCGCCCACGATATTCCCAACGCCTCCGACGACGACCGTCATAAAGCAATCGACGATATAATGCTGGCCCATGCTCGGACCGGTGTTGTCGATCTGCGAAAGGAACGCGCCCGCGAGTCCGGCCAGGCCCGAGCCGAGGGCGAAGGTCATCATGTTCACGCGCTCGGTGCGGACGCCGATGCACGCAGCCATGTCGCGCTTCTGCATGACGGCGCGGATGAGCAGCCCGAGCGGCGTCTTCGTCAGCACGAGCCACGTCCCGATGACGATGACGACGGCGAACCCGATGACGAAGAGGCGGTTGTAACCGAAGATCACGTCGTGGAAGGTCATGTTCCCGCTGAGCCATCCGGGCGAATTGACCTGGACGTTCGCGGCGCCGAAGACGAGGCGGAAGGATTGTTGCAGGACGAGCGAGACGCCCCACGTCGCGAGAAGCGACTCCAGCGGCCTGCGGTAAAGAAACTGGATGACCGCGCGCTCGAGCAATAAGCCCACCAGGGCCGCGCAGAGAAAAGCGACGGGGAGGGAAACAAGAAAATAGCTGTCGTACCGGGCGCCGGAAAGATTCAGGCCCGGGAGGTTGATGCTGAAGCCGAACGGGGAAAGCGCCAGGCCAGCGCCGAAGACATTCTGGACAACGTAGGTCGCGTACGCGCCGACGGCGATGAACTCGCCGTGCGCCATGTTGATGACCCCCATGAGGCCGAAGGTGATCGCCAGGCCGAGCGCCACGATGAGCAGGATGGACCCGAGGCTTAACCCGCGGAAGAGCGTGCCGTAGAAGTTCGACCAACTGATGTAGGTGTCGATCTGCTTCAACGCCGCGCGCGCGCCTTTAACGTTGGGCGAACCGGGATTCTCCGCGATGGTGGAGAGAAGCTTATAGCTGCCGATGGAGTGGAGATCGCCCAGTTGCCGGATCGCCGCCGCTTGCGTTGCGGGGTCGTTCAGGTTGATGAGGGCCGCCGCCTCATCCAGCGCATTGCGGACATCGACGTCTTTCTCCAATGGCCGGCGGGCTTCCAGCAGCGCGAGATACGCTTTTTTCTGGGACATCCCCAGTTTCATGACCGCCGAACGCCGCGCCTGCGGATCGGGATCGGCGAGCGCGAGCATGTCCAGCGCCGTCTGGATAACGCGCCGCAGCCGGGCGCTCGTGTCCACGGCGTTCAGGTCGGAACTGACGAAGAGAACGGGCTTGCCCGCCGGGTCTTTGAGCAACTCGCCCGTGTCGATGCGGAAGGCTTTCGATTTTCCATCCGCATCGGTGGCGTCGTCGAGGATGTAGGCGATTTTGGCCGCGCCCGAATCGTAAAGATAGACCCCGCCTTCGCGCCAGGCGATGAGGCCCTTCTTGAGCGTGGGCGCAGCGGGGAGCTGGGCGGTCAGCTTGATCTGGTCGTCGTCGCTGGCGGCGCCGATGGCCTGGGCCAGCAGGCTTCTCGCCTCGGCGTCGGTGGCGGCGCGGACGAACCCGGGCGCAATCGCCAGCAACAGGCAGAGGAGAATTTTTTTCAACATCTCAAAAAGAAGGGGCGGGGTTCTTTTCCCCCGCCCCCTAGGTTCTTTTTTATTGGTTCGTGGCGAGGCTCATTGACCCTTCATGAATGTCCCCTTGAGGAAGGGTTCGCCATACACCTGCTTGAATTCCTTCAGGATCTTGAACTGCCCGTTGGCCTTGGTCTCGCCGACATAGACGTTCTTGGTTACGTGATGATTCTTCTGCACCGTCGTTTTGCCGCCAGGGCCGTCGAAGGTGATGTCGCCGGACTCGAGGACTTCGCGCACTTTGTCCACGTCGAAGGATTTCGCCTTCTCGACCGCGGCCTTCCAAAGATAGACGCCGTCATAGGAGAGCACCATCGGGCTGCACGTGACGCGCTTCTCCTTTTTCACTTCGGCGGGCGCGTCGTTCTTAAGCCACTCGGCCCAGTTCGCCTTGAACTTCTTGTTGGCCGCCGTGTCCAGCGACATGAAATAGCTCCAGCAACCGAGCTCGCCCACGAGGTTTTTCGTCGGCAGGCTGCGCAGTTCGTCCTCGGAAAGGCTGAGGGAGACGACCGGGCAATCCGCGGCGGAAAGGCCGGAATTCGCGATCTCCTTGAAGAACGGAACGTTCGAGTCGCCGTTGATCGTGTTGATGACGCAGGCGTCGCCGCTGGCGGCGAACTGTTTGATGTCGGCGACGATCTGCTGGTAGTCGGTGTGGCCGAACGGCGTGTATTTGCCGGCGGAAATGACCTTGCCGGAATCGTCCTTGCGCAGGCCGCCGCCGATGTTCTCCAGCGGGATGCCCTTGGAGCGGAGATACTCCAGCAGCACGAGGTTCGTGGTCTGCGGATATACGTAGTCGGTGCCGACCAGGTAGAACTTCTTCTTACCCTGTTCAAGCAGGTAATCGACCGCCGGGGTGGCCTGCTGGTTCACGGCCTCCGCGGTGTAGAAGATATTCTTGGAGAGTTCCTCGCCCTCGTATTGCACGGGGTAGAAGAGCATGCCGTTATCCTTCTCGAAAACGGGCAGGCAGGACTTGCGGCTGACGGAAGTCCAGCAGCCGAAGACGACGGCGACCTTGTCCTGTTCGAGGAGCCGCTTCGCGAGCGTCGCGAAGGTGGGCCAATCCGAACCGGGATCGACGATGACCGGCTCGATCTTCTTTCCGAGAACGCCGCCCTTTTTGTTAATCTCGTCAAAGGCGAACAGGAGAATGTCGCGGAGCGAAGTCTCGCTGATGGCCATGGTGCCGCTGAGATCGTGAAGGACGCCGACTTTGATGGTGTCCTCCGCGGCCTTGCTCTTGAGCGGGGTGGCGAGGATGGCCAGGGAAGCGAGTAGGGAGCCGAATAAACGAGACGATTTGATCATGTCGATGGAATGGGTTTTTTTGAGGTTGATGACTGCTGCGAAGCCGCTCGACAGCAAAAGCCTTGCCATGCCGCGCGACTAAAAAATGAGCCGTTTATAATCCTCTTGCTTCCAGCCGATTAAAATTATTCCAGCGCTCGCGTTTTCCTGATGCCCCCGAAACGGCGCGCGTAAAATTTCGCCACGGTGCGCACTCCGTATGCCCGAAAAGCACCAGCCTTGCCAAGGAGACGCCAGCCCGGCATTAGTTCGAAGATGAAGGCGCACGCCCGTTCCCTGTTCCTGGCCGCCGCGCTGGCGCTCGTGTGCGTCTGCCTTTACCTGCCGATGTTGCGAGCGGACTTCTGCTGGGATGCGCGCCCGACCATCCTCGCCAACGCTTATCTGCACGATACGCGCCACTTCGCGGACATCCTCACCTTGCGGGTGATGAGCCGGGACGTGCTGGATAACAACCGGCCCGTCTTCCTGTTCTCCGCCCTGCTGGATTGGACGCTTTGGGGAACGAATCCCTTCGGCTTCCATCTTACGAATATCCTGCTGCACGCGATCGTCACGGCGCTGCTCTTCGCGTTGCTCCTGCGGCTTCTTGGAGGATCGCCCTGGCCGTCGTTCTTCGCCGCGCTTCTTTTTGCCGTGCATCCGCTGGCGTGCGAGCCGGTGGCGGAAGTCAGCTATCGCAAAGACCTGCTCTCCGCCGCGTGCATCCTTGGCGCGCTGCATCTCGCCGTTGCTTTCCAGCCGCGGCTGACCGCAAGAAACGCGGCGCTCGCTATTTTTTGCGCGCTTCTTCTGTTCCTGGCCGTCGGCGCCAAGGAGAACGGCGTGGCCGGGCCGCCCGCGCTCTTCCTGTACTGGTTCTGGTTCCGGCGCGAAGAACCCCGGCGCGGCTGGATCGCGCTCCTGGCCGCCGCCGCGCTGGCTGTCACGGCTTTCCTGCTCGCGCGTTTCACGTTGCCGCCTTTTCCGTCGGTCATCTTCACGGAAAAGCCGCCGCAACTCGGCGGCTCGCTGCTGGACAGCGTCCTCATCGAACTGCGGATAGGGGCGTTCTACGCGCGCCAGATCGTCCTTCCGCTCGCCCTCTGCGCGGACTACGGCCCTTACAACCTGCGCAACTTCGGCCTCGGAGTCTGCATCGCCGCCGTCCTGGCGATCATCAACCTCCAGGTAATCGTCACGCTGAAAAACAGCGTGGCGCGGCTGGGCGCGGCGCTGTTCTGGCTGGCGCTGCTGCCCGCGTCCAACCTCGTCCCGTTATACAGGCCGCTGGCCGACCGTTTTCTCTATCTGCCGCTGTGCGGCCTTGCGCTCATGGGCGCCGGGCTGTGCCGCGGGGTTCGTTCCAGTATGGCCGCCGCCGTTGCGGGCGCCCTGGCGCTGGCCCTGGCGCTTCAGACCTTCCAGCGGGAGAAAGTCTGGCGCAACGACGAAGCGCTCTGGACGGACACCGCGGCGAAGAACCCCGATTCCTACTCGGCGGCGGACAACCTCGCCGGCGCGCTGTTCGACAACCACAAACCGTCAGCCGCCGTGCAAAGCGCCGACCGTGCGATCCAACTCGCCCATGCCGGCAAATCCGAACCGTACGCGATCAAGGCGCTGGCGCTGGAACAGCTCGGACGCCCTTCGGACGCGGATGCCGCCTATAAGACGGCTTTGAAGCTGGATGCCCGCTACGCAAATCCGCGCTCGCTGGTAACGGCATTGGTCTGGGAGGAAAAGGATGTCCCGCCCCTGGAAGCGCTGGCGCGCAGGAACCGGTGAGGGTAGCGCCGTCACCCCCCGGCCGCCTCTACAACCAGCCGCCGACGATGACGGCGTTTGCGACGGAGTAATGATCCGTGTGGCTGAGGCTGATCATCACTTCCCTGACGCCGCGTTCCCGGGAAAGCTCCAGCGCTCCGCCATGCAGGACGGCAAACGGTTCGCCCGTGGTCTTGCGGCGCACTTCGATGTCCCGCCAGCCCATGCTGCCGCCGATGCCCGTGCCGAACGCTTTCGAGACCGCTTCCTTCGCCGCGAACCGCGCCGCGAGATGCCGGGCGGGGTATTTCATGGAATTGCAATAGGCGACCTCGTCCTCGAGGAAGACGCGGTGCAGGAACCGCTCGCCAAAGCGCTGGAGGGACGACTCGATCCGCGCCGTCTCCACCACGTCGACTCCTATGCCCAGGACGTTCACCGCATGAGCGCGAGCATCTCTGCGACGGCCGTTTCCAGCCCCACGAAAAGGGCGCGAGAGACGATGGAATGGCCGATATTCAGTTCGGCCAGATGGGGGATCGTCTTGATGACCGCGATGTTCGAGTAGTTTATCCCGTGGCCGGCGTTGACCTGCAAGCCTTGCGCGTGCGCGAACCCGGCGGCTTGCCGGAGCCGGTCGAGGTCGTCTTTTCGCCCCGAGTTGGCGAAGGCCCCGGTGTGGAGTTCCACGGCGTCGGCCTCAAGTTTCGCCGCCGCCTCGACTTGCGCCGGGAGGGGGTCGATGAAAAGGCTGACCCGCACTCCGGCGGAATGCAGGCGCCGGATGGCGGGCTGGAGTTGCTTCGCGCCGCCAGCGGCGTCCAGGCCGCCTTCGGTGGTGACTTCCCGCCGGTTCTCGGGCACCAGGCAGACATCCTCCGGCAGGATGCGCAGCGCGATCTGGAGGATTTCCGGGGTGTTGCCCATTTCGAGGTTCAGTTTCGTGATGATCCCGGCCCGGAGCCGATCCACGTCGCGATCCTGGATGTGCCTCCTGTCCTGCCGCAAATGGACGGTGACGCCGCTCGCGCCGGCCCGTTCGCACAGCGCCGCCGCGATGTTCAAGTCCGGTTCGATGTTCGGGGAGTCCGGCTCCGGGTAACGCGCCTGGCGCAGGGTGGCGACGTGGTCGATGTTGACCCCGAGCCGCAGGGGAGCCGGGCCGTCTTCGATTTTAGAGCGTTTCAATGCCGGAAGTGGCGGACGCCGGTAAAGACCATCGCGATTTTCTTCTCGTTGGCGGCGGCGATGACTTCCTTGTCCTTGACCGAGCCGCCGGGCTGGATGGCCGCCGTCGCGCCGGCTTCCCCCGCGGCGATGAGGCCGTCCGGGAACGGAAAAAAGGCGTCGCTCGCCACGGCGCTGCCGGCCAGGGAGAGGCCGGCGTCGTGCGCCTTGAGGATGGCGATGCGCGAGGCGTCCACGCGCGACATTTGCCCGGCGCCGATGCCCAGGGTGCGGTCCTTCGAGGCGTAGACGATGGCGTTGGACTTGACGTGCTTTACGATCTTCCAGCCGAAGACCATCGCTTTCATCTCGTCGATGGTTGGAGGCCTCTCGGTCACGACCTTGCTTTCGAGCTGGTCGAGTTCGGCGTGCACGCCGGGGTCGCGATCCTGCACGAGGATGCCGCCCAGCACCGAACGGATCTCCGACTCCTCCTGCGCCCCAGCGGCCGCGAGCATTTTCATGAGGCGGAGGTTCTTTTTTTTCTGCAACAGGACGCGCGCCTCGGGCTCGAAATCGGGCGCGATGATGACTTCGCTGAAAATCTCGCTGATGGCCCGGGCCAGCGCCTCCGTGATGGGGCGGTTGCAGATGATGATGCCGCCAAACGGGGCTTGCTTGTCGGTGGCGAAGGCTTTCAGCCAGGCGGCTTTCAGGTCGGGATCGGAACCCGCGCCGCACGGGTTGGTGTGCTTGAGGATCGCCACGGTCGGCTGGGAGAACTCGTCGATGAGGTGCGCGGCGGCGGTGATGTCGATGATGTTGTTGTAGGAAAGCTCCTTGCCGTGGAGTTTCTGGAAATATTCGTCGAAACGCCCGTAGAGCGCGGCGTTCTGGTGCGGGTTCTCGCCGTAGCGCAGCCGGGCGGCGATTGGCATCGAGACGGAAAAGGACGAGGTGGTCTCCTGCTTCTCGTTGAAGTAATTCGCGATCGCGGCGTCGTAACCCGAGGTTTTCACAAACACCTTGATGGCGAGGCGCTCCCGCATCTTGAGGGTCGTTTCGCCCTTGTTGTCGTGCAGGTTCTGGAGCACGTCCTTGTAGTCCGCCGGATCGACGATGACCGTGACGGAACGGTAATTCTTCGCCGCGCTCCGCAGCATGGCCGGGCCGCCGATGTCGATCTGCTCGATCGCCTCCTCGAGCGTCGTGCCGGGTTTGGCGACGGTCGCCTCGAACGGGTAGAGATTCACCGCCACCAGGTCGATGGGCTTGATGCCGTTGGCCTCCGCCTGCGCCTTGTGGTCCGCGTCGTCGCGCAGGTAAAGGAGGCCGCCGTGGACCTTGGGATGCAGCGTCTTGAGGCGGCCGTCGAGAATCTCGGGCGAACCGGTGAACTCTGCGATCTCGGTGACTTCGAGGCCCTGCTTTTTCAACAGCGCCGCCGTCCCGCCGGTCGAGATGATCTCGACGCCGAGTTTTCCGATCTCGGTTGCGAACTCGATCAAACCCGTCTTGTCGGACACCGAGAGAAGAGCGCGCTCTATTTTCATACGAGCCGTTCATTGTCCCGCGAACCGGGTTCCTTGCGCAAGGGAAAGTTACCGGGCGGTTTCCGCGGACATTTTCTCCAACTGCTCCAGACGCTGGAGGAACGTGGTCTCGCGCTTCCGGTGTTCCTCGATGACCGCGGCGGGCGCGTTGGCGACAAAGGAGGAGCTTTGCAGCTTCCGCCGGACGGCGGCCAGTTCGGCCTGCGTCTTTTCCATCTCCTTTTTCAGGCGCGCTTTCTCCGCGCCGGCGTCCACGAGGCCCTCCAGCGGCATGTAAAGCTCCCCCATCTCCGTGAGGACGCGCGGCACGCCGCCGGGCGCTTCGTACAATGGCTGGATGGCCGCTTCCTCCGCGTTGATGAGCCGCGCGAAGGTCGCAAGTTCCCGCTCCGCCCATTCGGGCTGCGAACGGAGGATGAACCGCGCTTTGCGGTTCGACGGTACCCGGTATTCCGCCCGCAGGTTTCTCGCCTGTCTCGCCGATTGATAGACCGCCGCCGCCTGCCGGCGCGCTTCCTCCAGCCGGCTCCGGTCGAGCGCCGCGGCGGCGGTTGGAAACGGCGCATGCGTCAAGCCCGCCGGGGCGAAGCCGAACGTCTCCCACAATTCCTCCGTTATGTGCGGCATCACCGGGTGCAGCAGCCGCAGGATGTGCGACAGGACGAAATCCATGACCGTCAGCGCGGAATTCCGGGCCGCCGGGTTATCGGCGAAGATTTCCGTCTTCGCCGCCTCGACGTACCAATCGCAATAGTCGCTCCAGAAAAAGTCGTAGAGCGATTGCGCGATCTCGGTGAACCGCGACCCGGCGTAAGCCTCTTCGGTCCCACGGATCAACTCATTGAGCCGGGCGGCGACCTCCATCGAGTACGGCGAAAGCTCCAGCCCTTCCAGCGACGGCTCCGGGGCGGAAGGGCCGTGCATCTGGCGGAAACGCGCGGCATTCCAGAGCTTGTTCGCGAAGTTGCGGCCCTCCTCGACCTGCTTCTCGTCGTAACGGATGTCCTGCCCGTGCGGCGCGATGCGCAGGAGGCCGAATCGGAGGCCGTCGGCGCCGAAGCGCGCGATGAGGTCGAGCGGGTCGGGCGAGTTGCCGAGGCTCTTGGACATCTTCCTCCCCTGCGCGTCGCGGATGAGGCCCGTGAAGAAGACCTTCGCGAACGGGATTTCCCCCCGGAATTCAAGGCCCGCCATGATCATCCGCGCCACCCAAAGGAAGATGATGTCCGGCCCCGTCACGAGATCGTCGGTGGGGTAGAACTTCTTCTCCGTGGCGGCGTCCATGGTCGCAAAGGGCCACAGCCAGCTGCTGAACCACGTATCGAGCACATCCTCGTCCTGCCGCCAGGTCTCCGCGTCGGGCGGAGGCGCCACCCCGGCGTAAATCTCCTCCCCCCGATACCAGACCGGTATCCGGTGCCCCCACCAAAGCTGGCGGCTTATGCACCAGTCCTGGATGTTCGTCATCCAATGTTCATAGACCTTCGTCCAGCGCTCGGGCGTGAAGCGGATGGCGCCGCCGCGGACGGCCTCCAGCGCCTCGGCGACCTTCGGGTAGCGCAGGAACCATTGCTCGCTCAGACGCGGCTCGATCGGGACATCCGCCCGCTCGCTGTAGCCGACGTTGTGTTCATAAGGCTCCTCCCGCGTGAAAAGGCCCAGCGCGGCCAGCTTCTCCACCGCCAGGGCGCGCGCCGCGAACCGCTCCTTCCCCTCGAAGTCCGGCCCCGCCAGCGCATTCAGCGTTCCGTCGGGGTTCATTATATCCAGGGTCTCCAGACCGTGCCGCGCGCCGATTTCGAAGTCCGCCTTGTCATGGGCGGGCGTGACCTTCAAAACGCCCGTGCCGAATTCCGGGTCGATCTTCGGGTCGCCGACAATCGGGATGCGCGCGCGCGGGAAAGGCCGCCAGCATTCCCGCCCGATATACCTGGCGTACCGCTCGTCGGCGGGGTTCACGGCCACCCCCGTGTCGCCCATCAACGTCTCCGGGCGGGTCGTCGCGATCTCCAGGAATTCGCCCGGCGCATCCGCGACCTCGTAGCGCATGTAATAGAGCTTCCCATGGACGGGCTTCATGATGACCTCCTCGTCCGAGAGCGCCGTCAGGGAGGCGGGGCACCAGTTCACCATCCGCTTGCCGCGGTAAATGTGGCCGCGTTTGTAAAGCTCCACGAACACCTCCGTCACGCTGCGCGAGTAGGCTTCGTCCATCGTGAAGCGCTCCCGGCTCCAGTCGCAGGAACAGCCCAGCTTCTTGAGTTGTTCGACGATGATCCCCCCGTGCTCCTCCTTCCACGCCCAGACGCGGCGGAGAAATTCCCCGCGGCCCAGGTCGCGCCGCGTCTTCCCCTCCTTGCGCAACCGGCGTTCCACTACCGTCTGCGTCGCGATGCCCGCGTGGTCTGTCCCCGGCAGCCACAGGACTTCCTTCCCCAGCATCCGCGCGCGCCGGGCCAGGATGTCCTGGAGCGTGTTGTTCAAGACATGGCCCAGGGTCAGCACGCCCGTCACGTTCGGCGGCGGGATGACGATGGAATACGCCGGCTTGGGGGAAGCCGCGTCCGCGCGGAAAACATCCTCCCAGCGGGCGCGCCATTTGGCTTCCACGGCGGCGGGTTCGTAAGCTTTGGAGATTTCAGGCATCGGGATTTTGGCCCTTCATCTTAACGGTGTTCGCTCACTCCCTGTCAAAGGGCGAATTGCAATCTCTCGCGCCGCCCAGTCATCAGCCAAAAAGCCGCGCAGGTGTACGCAAAATGACGACGCCACTAAATTGCGATGCGAAATTTCCTAATGGAGCCAATCCAGCCATTGGAACCTTCGGTAAGGAGGCGTCCCCGTGCGATAATGCCCCTCGCATAGAACAACGCCCATGCCGCGCTTCACGAAGAGAAATGGAACAGGAACGATTTCGTTCTCCCGGAAAATCGCTATGTGGCGTGTTTGTTCTTGAAACAACTCGGAAAGAAAACGTAAAATAAGGAAGGTGCAAAGGCAATGAACAACAATGCTTTGGGCGCATCGAAAACACGCACCGCTAAACCGCGTGACCCGGATGCCCTGCCGGACGGACACGTGCTTTTAATCGGTCCCTCCGTGCCAATAATGCCGGTGAATGACATCGACATGCCCAATACGAAATGTCCGGGCGCGGGTAAGAACGTGGTCGAGCTGATCTTCGCGCCGGCGGCAGCCGCCCTCACAATCATAGATACGGAAGATGCCGAAGAGCCTTTGGCCAATGACGGCAATGATCCCGATGAACCCCGCATCCCCGCCGGAAAACCGGGCGGCGGCCAATGGACCACCGCGAAAGACACCTATAACGGGAAATCCCGGACTATGCCTGGGGGCGCGCCGGTAGCGCAGCCGCTGCCTATGCCAGATGCTTCATTTCGTGCCTCGGTAATATCAAAGCTGGAAGCGTTGGCCCGAATACTGCAGCAACGGCGTGATGGGTTGAACAAGACGGCTCAACTCGCGGTTCTGAAATTCATCGGCGAAGAATATTCCCACTGGGGACTATGGGACGAGATTCAGGATTGGACCGCAAGCACAGGCAAGGGCGGAATTGATTTAGGCTTTCGCGATCCAGATACGGGGCTTCCTACCATAGGTATTCCTGATAGCTGGAGGGTTTCTCGCAGCCCGCTTAAAAAAGCGCTGACTCAATTGGACTTTCTGGAATGGGATCTTGGCCCCGCCAATATTAACTTGAAGTCCGCGGCCCGGTTATCCAGAATCAAATCGCCGGATGCCATCAACACGCTGGCGGAATACCTGGGCCGTTCGTTTCGTAAAACAAGCCCAAGCTGCCCTGAATCCGTTGATCAACGGAATGGACACGCAGACCCAGGCCCAGATCATAGTGGATTTCGTCCGCGAGGGCCCGGATAGATTCTGGAATAAGGTAAAAACACTTCACCACTTGGATGATGCGCAATTGAGAACATGGATACAACATCCAAATACTTACAAAAACCCGGACGGAACTGCGCCTGAAAAGCCTAAGCCGGATTCGGATAATTTTCACCGAGAGCAATACCAGCAGATAGAAAGAATACTGACTCAAATAGGCATGCATTGAAATGAAAATCAAATATTTGATTGCGCTTATAGTTGCCTTTGTTTTTGTCTGGGCTATCGTGCCGTACAGAAACCCCCTCAAGAAATACGGGGTGTCCTATAGCTGGGTTCATGGCGAACATTACGCGGTGAACATAATTAATTTTTGGCTGCAAACGGAAAAGGGCAAGATCGACGGCCCGTGCTTTACCGGAGATAATTTAACCATGGATTTTTCATACATGAGAGATGATCCGATTCCCGAAATCGTTGTAAGATCGAGCAACAATCATAGCGCCGTGGCGCGACTGGTTATAAAAAATGGCAAGCCAGTCGGTTTTCATATAGTAAAAGATGGCGGCGTTGGCATTGGTTTTGCCGCAGAGGGATATTATGGCGATTGATGCGCACCCAACTTTGACCGGGGGCTATTCCGACGCCGCGCGGCTCGTTCCATTTGGCATATTGACTTCCATGCAGATTATAGAGTATGATTCACCATTAATTTGTCTGGCCAGCATCCCGTTAAGCGCATTTTGCCGTCATGTATGTTCCGAGCCTTTATTGTTTTGCTGCTGGGAGCCACGATCGCATTCGGTCAATCCCATCAGACGACCCTTCGACGAGCGTGGGCGTCGCGCTATATGTCTGCAAGCCGCCTGCAGACGACGTGTGCGCCACCGTGATTATTGACGCCAAAGGAAAGCTTATTCGTCTAATGAAATGACCAATGCGCCTGGGGCGTATCATGCGCTTTGCCCGCTCTTGGTTGTAGGGGCGGCTGTGCCAGCCGCTTGGAATGGGCTGGAATCGCTTGACGCCTTTACGTTTGCGCGCCGCTTCGGGCGGCTGGCACAGCCGCCCCTACAGGGACAGAGCCGCCGCTCAATAGCGAAAAGTACATGACATCTTTCTAGTCTAACTCTGCGATGCAGCCAAATTGCCTCCGCGTATCGCGCCGAACTGATTCCTGGCGGAGGCGCCTGATGGCGATGTCGCGTCCATGGGCCGTTGGCGAAGACGGCGATCTCTGCCGGTTAAAACATTCTTGCCATCTTTCCCGGCTTGGGTACACCCTTGCCGGGCGATGATGCGTCCACTACTCGGCTTTTTTGCCGCCCTTTGCCTTCTCCAGCCTTTGCGCGCCGGGGATTGGGACGTGATCAAATGCGGCGGACGCGATTATCTCACCCTGGACAACGTCTCCCGGTTTTACGGCCTGGGCGCGGTGAACAGGGTCAGCAACTCCTTTGTTCTGGGATCGTCCGGTCACGGGTTGCGCGGGTCGGCGGGCTCCAATGAGCTTTACATCAACAACCTCAAGTTCATCCTCAGCTACCCGCTGGAGGAAGAGCGGGGCGAGCTGCTCGTCTCGCGCATGGACTTGACGAAGGTCATAGAACCCGTCCTGCGCCCGAGCCGCATACGGAACGCCGCGCTGGTGGACACCGTCATCCTCGACCCCGGGCACGGCGGCTACGACAACGGGGCGACCAGCATCTGGGGCAACGAGAAGACCTTCACCCTGGATGTCGCCTGCCGGGCGAAGGAGTTGCTCGTCCAGCAGGGCTTCGATGTAAAGATGACCCGTTCCTCGGATGTCTTCATCCCGCTGGAGGATCGCGCCCGCTTCGCCAACCGCCATCGCAACGCCCTCTTCATCAGCATTCATTTCAACTCCGGCAACCCGGGCGCCTCGGGGCTGGAAACCTACACGCTGGCCCCGCGGGGCGTCCCCTCCATGGCCGCGGACGGCCCGAGCCTCTCCGATCTGCAACAGTGCGCGGGCAACGCGGAGGACGGGGAGAACATGGCGCTCGCCACCGCCACGCACGCCTCCCTGGTCTATCACCTCCAGATGTATGACCGCGGCATCAAGCGCGCCCGCTTCGTCGTCATCCGGGATGTCACGATCCCCGGCGTCCTCATCGAAGGCGGGTTCCTGAGCAACGCGGAGGACAGCCGCAAGATCGCCGGGAGCTGGTACCGCCAGCAGATGGCCAGCTGCATCCTCTCCGCGGTGCAGAACTACCGCGCGGCGGTGGGCCTGCGCCTGCCGACGCCGCAGATGGCGGGCGTCCGCTCGATCGAATTGAGGAACCTGGTGGAAAGTGTCGGCCCTTCGGAGCTGGATGCGCCGAGGCGGACGGAGCCGCTCGTCATCACGCCGTCAACCAATTGACGCCCTCCGCCGCAAAGCGCGCCGCCCGGGCAAGGCCCATCGGCGTATTCGACTCCGGCATCGGCGGGTTGACCGTCGCCGCCGCTTTGCGCGATCTCCTCCCCGCGGAAGACATCTTCTATATAGGCGACACCGCGCGCGTGCCGTACGGGGGCAAAAGCGCGCAGACCATCGAGCGTTACAGCATCGAGATAACCGCCCTCCTGCTCGCGGAACAGGCCAAGCTCATCGTCGTCGCGTGCAACACCGCCTCGGCCCTGGCGATCCCGCGGTTGGAAGAACTCCTGAAAGTCCCCGTCATCGGCGTCATCGTCCCCGGCGCTAGGGCCGCCGTCGCCGCCACGCGCAACGGGCGCATCGGCGTCATCGGCACCCGGGCCACCATCCAGAGCCGCGCGTACGAGCGGGCCATCCACGCGCTCGACGCCGGCGTGGACATCACCAGCCAGCCGTGCCCCATGCTCGTCCCCCTCATCGAGGAAGGGTGGCTGGAGGACGCCGTCACCGACCAGGTCATCCGCCGTTACCTGGAAAAAATAGTGAAGGCGGACGTGGACACCCTCGTCCTCGGCTGCACGCACTACCCGCTCCTGCGGGAGCCGTTGAAAAAATTCCTGGGGCCGAAGATAACGCTGGTCGATTCCGCCGCGAACTGCGCCGCCGCCGTGAAAAAGCTCCTTGGGCCCCTCGCCGCGCCGCGAAACCGGGTGGGACGGCTGCGGGTGGCCCTCACCGATTCCTCCAGCAGCTTCCTGCGCGTCGCGGAGGAAGCGCTCGGCCTGCAGGTCGGCGACGTGGAACTCATCCCCGTCCGCAACGCGGGCGCGGCATCCCTCCAATAAAATTCCCCTTTGCGGGAAAAGCTGCGAGGCTTGCGGGGAACCGATTTGTTTTGAATGGACGAGGATCCCCGGCAGGTTGACAACGAACTCATCGCCCGCACCCAGGCGGGTGACTCCTCGGCGTTCGACGAGCTGGTGCGCAAATACAGCGCCCGGCTTTACAGTCTCGTTTACAACATGACCTCCAACCACGAGGACGCCAACGACCTCCTCCAGGACATCTTCGCGAAGGCGTACCGTTCCATCAAGGGCTTCAGGGGAAAATCGAGTTTCTATACCTGGATCCATTCCATCGGGGTCAACATGACGATCAACTTCCTGAAGAAGCGGGGCCGTCATTTCCAGTTGAGCCTCGATGACGTTGACGCCAACATCCAGAACGACAAGGAGTTCATCGAATCGACCTCCGGAAGCAACCCGGTGCGCGAGGCCGACCTGAAGGAGCTCCAACAAAGATTGAACGAAGCGATGATGAAGCTGTCTTACGAGCATAGGGCCGTGGTAACCATGTTTGACATCCAGGGAATGCCGCACGCGGAGATCAGCAAGATACTGAACGTCTCCGAAGGCACCGTCCGCTCCCGGCTCTTCTACGCGCACCGGCAACTGCAGAACTACCTCGAAGAATTCCGGGAATTCCGATCCCCCTCCTGAAGCCATGCCTCCTGACAAAGACAACCCCGACGACATTTCCAAGCTCCTGCGGCTGAAACGATTCGAGCAGCCCGGGCCGGAATATTTCGAGGGGTTCCTTCGCGATTTCCACCGACGGCAGCGGGAGGAAGTCCTGCGTCCGCTCTGGCGCATCGCGCTGGACCGCGCGGGGGCCTTTTTCGGCGGGGATATCCATCGGGAGATCATTGGCTATGGCACGGCGGCGGCGGCGGCGGTCGTTCTTTTCCTGGGCGTCGTGAATTTCGAGTCCGTCGAGTCCGGAAAGCAGCCGGTTGCCGCGGCTTCCGCGGAGAAATCGCCCGATACTCGCACGGCTTCCGCCAATATGCTGCGGACGGAACAACCCCGGTATGTCATCGATACCCGTCCCGTCAGCTACCATGAGCCGCCTTTCAGTTTTTAGCGGGGCGATCCTCGCGGCCTTTTGCCTCTCCAGCCTGGCGTGGCCGGCGCGCGGGGAAAGCGTTTTCGAGGCGATCAGCAGGGAAGTTCAAGTCGTCTACGCGCAGCACCAGAGCGCCATCGTCCGCATCCAGGCGGAGGATGAGCACGGGCGGCTTTCCGGCAGCGGGTTTTATATCGATCCCAACGGCACGATCTTCACCTCCTACACCATCGGCGGCGACACCAGGAACATCGTCGTCTGCTCGGGGGACAGCAAGCTCCCCGCCGAACGCCTGGTGGGCGACGCCCGCAGCGGCATAGCCATCCTCAAGGTCAAGGCGCGCACGCCCTTCCTCGTCATCGGCAAGAGCGCGGACCTCTCCGTCGCCTCCCCCGTCATCGTCATCGGCTACCCGATGGACCTTCCCGCGACCCCGACTTTCGGCGCCGTGGGCGGGTTTGACGTGAAATACCTCGGGCGCTATCTCTCGCCGGCTTACATCCGCGCGAACGTCCCGGTGGAGCGGGGCGAAGGCGGCGCTCCGCTCCTGAATCTGAAGGGCGAGGCGGTCGGCATCCTCATCAGCCCGCGCGAGAACGGCACGGGTTGTTTCGCGCTGCCGATCGAGGCGGCCGAGAAAGTCCACGCCGATTTCCTGCGTTTCGGCGAAGCCCGGCCGGGCTGGCTCGGGATAACAGTCGGCAAAGCGCCCCGCGACGAGGAAGGCCCGCCGGAAGTGCGGGAAGTCATTCCAGACTCGCCCGCCGCAAAGTCCGGCTTGCAAAAAGGCGATCTGCTCCTTGGCATCGGCGAGAAAAGGATCCATTCGCCGGAAGACGTGCTGGACGCCTCCTTCTACCTTACGGCGGGCGACGAAGTTCCGCTGCTCGTTTCGCGCGATGGCAAGGAAACCACCCTCCAGGCGCGGGCCGTCGGCATCCCGGCGCCCCTGGACGCCTTGCGGATCCTGAAGGACTTCGCCGCCCACCCCGGGGTCTCGCCCGTCGAAACGATCTGGAAAGTCAATAAGTGAACGCGCTAGCGTGGCGAGTCTTCGCCAGCCTGTTCCTTGCGATTTCCTGCGCGGCGCACGCGCAGACTTACGAGGGCAAACAACTCACAGCCGCCAGCCTCGTGGCGGATACGACGGCCATCGTCCCGGGAAGAACCTTCACGGTCGCGCTCGACTTGAAGATGATCCCCCACTGGCATTCGTACTGGCGATACCCCGGGGACGCGGGCACGCCCACCGGCATGGACTGGAATCTTCCCGAGGGGTTCAAGGCGGGCGCCATCCAATGGCCGCTTCCTGTAAAGGAAGACGACGAAGGCGACCTGGAGAGCTATGTCTATGGCGACGAAGTCCTCCTCCTGACGGACATCACGCCCCCCGCGCAAATCAGAGAGAAGGAGATCACCCTGCGGGCGGTCGCGAAATGGCTCGTGTGCGACAAGACCTGCGTGCCCGGCGGCGCGGAACTGACGCTCACCCTGCCGGTCGCCGCGAACGCCGCTCCCGCCAACGAAAAGCTCTTCGCAAAATACCGGGCGCTGCTTCCCAAAACGGACGCGCCGCCATTCCGGCTAACCTGGTCGCGGAATGCCGGAAACATCGTTCTCGACGTGCGCGGCGCGGGGGAGAGTCTCGACTTCTTCCCGCTGCCGGGCAAGGACACTACGTCCGGCCATCCAAAGTCCGCCAAGGAAGGGGATGCGACGCGGTTCACCATCCCCGTCCAATCGGATAAGCCGCCCGCCGTGCTGGACGGGCTGCTCGTCTCGGCGTCCGCAAGCTGGCTGGTGTCCGCGGGCGCTCCGGCGGCGGCGTCCTCCGGCGGGCTGCTCAAGTTCCTCGCCTTCGGCTTCATCGGCGGCTTTATCCTGAACCTGATGCCGTGCGTCCTGCCGGTCATCGCGTTGAAGATATTCGGCTTCATCAACCAGGCGGGCGAATCGCCGGGAAAAGTCTTCCGGCTCGGCCTCGCGTTTGTCGCGGGCATTTTTGTGTGGTTCCTCGCGCTCGCCGCCCTCGTCTCGGGCTTCAAGGCCGCGGGGCGCGACATCAACTGGTCCTTCCAGTTCCAGAACCCGTATTGTCTCATCGGCATGAGCGCCATCCTCTTCGTTTTCGCGCTGAATCTCTTCGGCGTCTTCGAAGTCGCCCTGCCGCAAAGAGCCGGCGGCGCCGCCCTGAACCTCGCCGGGCGCGAAGGATACGGCGGCGCGTTTTTCCACGGCATGTTCGCCACCCTGCTCGCCACCCCTTGCACCGCGCCTTTCCTCGGGCCCGCGCTCGGCTTTGCTTTCGTCCAGCGCGCGCCGGTCCTCTTCGCCGTCTTCACCGCCATCGCCGCGGGGATGAGTTTCCCGTACCTCCTCCTGACCGCCCAGCCCGCCTGGATGCGCTTCCTCCCCAAGCCCGGCATGTGGATGGTGCGCTTCAAGCAATTCACCGGGTTCCTCCTGCTGGCGACGCTCCTGTGGCTGCTCAAAGTCCTGGGCGATGAACGGGGCGCCGACGCCATCATCCGCGCCGCCTCCTTTCTCCTTTGCCTGGGAGTCGCCTGCTGGATGATCGGGAGCCTTGCGTCCGGCAAGGCGTTCGCGCTTCTCATCGCGGCGTCGGGATTCGCGCTCTTCGTTCCCGGCCAGGGCGCCGCGCCCGCCGCGCAGCCGGACACCGGCTGGCAAGCCTTCTCCCCCGATGTTTTGAAGAAGTCGCTCGCCACGGGCAAACCGGTCTTCGTCGATTTCACCGCGAACTGGTGCCTCAACTGCAAATACAACGAGCGCTTCGTTCTCGACACCGGCCCGGTCAAGGACGCCTTCAAGAAATACGGCGTCATCCCGTTGAAAGCCGATTGGACGAACGGCGACCCGGAGATAACTGCTCTCCTGAAAAAGTTCGGCCGCGCGGGCGTGCCGGTCTATGCGGTCTACCCGGCGGGCGGGGGCGATCCCGTCGTCCTGCCGGAGATCCTCACGCAGCAGACCGTGTTGGATGCGCTGGCGCGGTTCTGAACAATGTAGCGGTTGGACATCCTCCGCGTTCTGTCTTACGATTCAAACATGACGAACCTACTCCCCGCCCTCGTTGCCTTGATGATCGGCGCCGCCGCTCCCGATTTCTCCCTGCCGGACACCGGCGGCAAGACGCACGCCCTTTCCCAATACCACGGCAAATATGTCGTGCTGGAGTGGACGAACCCGGATTGCCCGTTCGTGCGGAAGCACTATGGCTCCGGCAACATGCAGTCGCTCCAGAAGACGTACAGGGCCAAGGGCGTCGTATGGCTGACCATCGACTCCTCGGCTCCCGGCAAACAGGGGAATTACTCCGCGGACGAGCTCGCCAAGTGGGATAAATCGCAAGGCGCCGCCCCGACCGCGGTGCTGCTCGACACCGACGGCAGGGCAGGCAGGGAATTCGGCGCGAAGGCGACTCCGCACATGTTCGTCATCAACCCGAAGGGAGAGTTGATTTATGAGGGGGCGATCGACAGCATCGCCTCCGCTGACAAGGAGGACATCCAGAAAGCGACCAATTACGTGAAGGCGGCGCTGGATGAAGCGATGGCGGGCAAGCCCGTAACGACGGCCCAGACGCGGGCTTACGGCTGCGGCATCAAATACTAGGCCGCACGGGTGAAGTCAGGACTCGGCATCAATCGGATCGCTTTCGTCGGGGATTACATGCCCCGGCGGTGCGGCATCGCCACGTTTACGACCGATCTCTGCGAGGCGATCGCGTCCGAATATCCGCAGGCGCATTGCCTCGTCGTGCCCGTGAACGACCGGAAGGAAGGTTACGACTACTCGGAGCGCGTCCGTTTCGAAATCAACGAGAAGGAGATCGATTCGTACCGGCGGGCGGCTGATTTCCTCAATATCAACAACGTCGACATCGTCTCCGTCCAGCACGAGTTCGGCATCTACGGCGGGCCGGCGGGCAGCCATCTCCTGGCGCTTTTGCAGGAGTTGAACGTGCCCGTCGTCACCACCCTGCACACGATCCTCAAGAACCCGAGCGACGCCCAGCGCCGGGTCATGCTCGAGCTCGCCAAGCTCTCCGACCGGCTCGTCGTGATGGCCGAGAAAGGCGTCCAGTTTCTCCGCGAGGTTTACCATATCGAGCCGGGTAAGATCGACCTGGTGCCGCACGGCATCCCGGACATCCCGTTCATCGATCCGAATTTCTACAAGGACCAGTTCGGCGTGGAAGGAAAGACGGTCATCCTCACCTTCGGCCTTCTTTCGCCAAACAAGGGGATCGAGCACGCCATCGACGCCCTACCGAAAATCCTCGCGGAGTTTCCGAACGTCGTTTACATCGTCCTGGGCGCGACGCATCCGAACCTGGTGTTGCACGAGGGGGAGTCGTATCGCCTGCAACTCGAACGCCAGGCCGAAGCGCGCGGCGTGAAGAAGAACGTCATCTTCTACAACCGTTTCGTGACGTTGAACGAACTGAAGGAATTCATCGGCGCGACGGACCTCTACATCACCCCTTACCTGAATGAGACGCAGATCACTTCCGGGACGCTCGCCTACACCTTCGGGGCCGGGAAGGCCGTCATATCGACTCCCTATTGGTACGCGCAGGAATTGCTGGCCGACGACCGGGGCGTGCTCGTCCCCTTCCGGAACTCGGACGCCATCGCGGAAGGCGTCATCTCGCTCCTAAACAACGCCCCGCGCCGCCACGCCATGCGCAAGAACGCCTACATGCTCGGCCGGGAGATGATCTGGCCGGTCGTCGCGCAGCGTTACGTCGAGGTCTTCGAGAACGCGCGCGCGGGACGGACGTTCCAGCCGCGGAAAGCCTTTGCCCGCCAGACGCTGGAGAACCGCCCGTACCAGCTCCCGCCCCTGAAGCTCGACCATCTTTTCCGCATGAGCGATTCCACCGGGATGCTCCAGCACGCCATCTACACGGTGCCGAATCTCCACGAAGGCTACTGCGTGGACGACAACGCCCGCGCGTTCATCTTCATGGTGCTCCTCGAGGAGCTGGAGAAAAAGGCGGTGGACGATCTCGACAAGCTCGCGGCGAGGTATCTCGCGTTCCTTTCCTTTGCGTTCGATCCGCACGGCGGGCGGTTCCGGAATTTTCTCAGCTACGACCGGCGCTGGCTGGAGGTCGAAGGCTCCGAGGACAGCCACGGCAGATCGCTCTGGGCCCTGGGCGCCGCGCTCGGACGCTCCCGGAACGACGGCTACAGGAACCTCTGCGGCAGCCTTTTCGAGCAGGCCCTCTCTTCGGTGTACGGGTTCAAGTCGCCGAGGGCGTGGGCTTTCACCGTGGTCGCCATCCACGAATACCTCAGGAAATTCGCCGGCGACCGCGCGGTAAACACGGCGCGCGACATCCTCACCAGCAGGCTCATCGACCTCTACAAACGCCACAGCAGCGAGGATTGGCCCTGGTTCGAGCCGGTCGTCTCGTACGACAACCCGAAGCTGCCCCACGCGCTCATCCTCAGCGGTTACTGGACGTCGCGCCCGGAGATCCTGGACATCGGCCTGAAATCCCTGCGCTGGCTCACGGAAATCCAGACCTCCGACAGCGGCGCTTTCAGCCCCATCGGATCGAACGGCTTCTACCCGCGCGGCGGGGAGAAAGCGCGCTTCGACCAGCAACCCATCGAAGCGTATTCCATGCTCTCGGCCTGCCTGGAGGCTTACCGCATCACCAACGAAGCCTTCTGGTACGAGCAGGCGCAGTGGGCGTTCGAGTGGTTCCTGGGCCGCAACGACCTCGGCCTGCCGCTCTACGACTCCACCACCGGCGGCTGCCGCGACGCGCTGCACCAGGACCGCGTCAATCAAAACCAGGGCGCGGAATCGACCCTCGCCTTCTACCTTTCCCTGGTGGAGATGGAGCTCGCCCAGAACGTCATCCAGGGCGATGACGATCCCCCGGCGTGAGCGATCTTCCCGTCAACGTCGTCCGGCGCAACGAGCGTTTCGCCCCGGACGCCTCGCGCGTCCTCATCCGGCCGTTCATGACGCAGAACGCCGCGCGCATCACGAACATCATCGGGCGCGCGCTCACCCTCTCCGACGCGGAGGTCGAAGCCCTCCTCGCGGAAGTCATGACGGAATTCAGCGGACGCCACTTCAACATCAAGCGCATTTTCGAGCGGCACTACGAGAAAGTCCGCCCTTACGTCTTCACCGACAGGGAACTGCCCGAGCCGCGGCGGCTGCTCATCGGCTCCTACTTTACCAGCGAATACGCGCTGGAGTCCGCGGCGCTGTTCAACCCCTCCATCGTGCCGCACCCGGATCAATCCGGCATGCCGAAAGGGTCGCTGAGGTTCATCATCAGCTTTCGCGCCACGGGGGAAGGGCACATCTCGTCCATCGAATTCCGGACCGGCGTCATCGACGCGAAGAACGCGATAACATTGGAACGCGTGGGCAGGCACGTCACCGCCCCGGACATCATCCCGAACCCGACCTACGACAAGACCACCTTTTCCTTCAAGCTGCACGAGATGGGATTCGGCGACGGCTTCTGCGCCGAATTGATGGACCCGCTGCACGACACCTTCACCCTGTCGGAACTGCACGCGCGGGTCGCGGGGGCCAGGCGGCGCGTTCGCATCCGTTCGCGCGACGAGGAGCGTGCGATCGAGTGCATCACCTGGCTGGCGGAGTCCAACTACGAAATCCAGTTTCGGGAGAGCGAAAAGCTTTCCGAGCGCATCATCTTTCCGATCTCGGCCAACGAGAGCAACGGCATCGAGGACGCCCGCTTCGTGCAATTCCACGAGGAGGACGGCGCGATCAACTACTTCGCCACCTATACGGCGTATAACGGCCGGGTCATCCTGCCGCAACTCCTGGAAACGGCGGATTTCCTGCGGTTCAAAGTCATCACCCTGAACGGGCAGGCCGTGCAGAACAAAGGCATGGCCCTCTTCCCCCGGCGGATCAACGGCAAGTTCACGATGATCTCCCGGCAGGACAACGAGAACCTGTTCATCATGTCGTCGGAGAACCTCCATTTCTGGAACGAGACCACGCGGCTGCTGAGGCCTTCGTATTCGTGGGAATTCATCCAGTTGGGCAACTGCGGTTCGCCCATCGAGACGGAGCACGGCTGGGTTCTCCTGACCCACGGCGTCGGCCCCATGCGGAAATACTGCATCGGAGCCATCCTCCTCGATCTGGAAGACCCCTCCAAAGTCACCGGCCGCCTGAAGGAGCCGCTGCTGAAGCCCAATGAAAACGAGCGCGAGGGGTATGTGCCCAACGTCGTTTACACCTGCGGCGCGCTGCTTCACAACGGCGAACTCATCATCCCTTACGCCATGTCCGACTCCGTTTCGAGCATCGCCTCGGTGTCGATGGACGAACTGCTCACCCGCCTGATAAGCGACGGGCCGGATTAGCGCGGCGCCGCCTAATTGCATGACACGCCCTGCTCGGCAAATCGCTGAAAGGCGAAAGCGAAGTCATCGCCGCCGCGCGCGAGATGGTCGCGCGAGGGGTGGGGCTCGCCGATGACACCTACTTCGGCTTGAACCTGTACCTGGACAAACTCGTCGGCTGGAAGGGCGCGGAACTCACCCTCAGCGGCATCAATCGCGACGGTCTCGGCTTGACGAGCCGCTACGTCGGCAGCACCTATGACGTGCAGCAAACGCACGGCGCCGCCAGGAGGATCGCGCGATCTTCGGCGTCATCTACGGGTCATTCAGCAGGAACTACGCGCAGGAAGTGGAGCTGCTCGGAAACGGCAACCCGACCCAGGAAACCGTCATCGAATGGGCTTACCGGGTACAGCTCGCGAAGCTCGCCTTCATCCAACCCGATGTGCGGTGGGAAATACGGCCCTCCGGGACCGGCAGGATTCCCGACGCGCTGATCCTGGGCGCCGAGTTCGGGGTCACGTTCTAGTCCAGCTAAAGAACCGGCCTGGCGCTTTGGCGTTGCCTCCCGCTCCAGGCGGCTGGCACAGCCGCCTCTACAACCAGGAGCGGGCCAAGATGCATGACACGCTCTAGGGAAGGACGCGGTTCGGCACGGCCGCGCGGTCTTCGATCCAATAGGCCAGCGTCATGACCCACAGCCAGTAAAACGGCAACAGCAGCAGACCGAACCCGGCGGTGTAAGTCGCGACAACCCCAACGCTGAAGACCACCACCACCGACCCGAGCAGGATGAGCCAGCCCGTGAGTTTGTGCCCTTTGTAAATATGCCCCGCGCCGGGGATGAGGCTCAGGGCCACGGCGATAACGTCCCGCGGATTGCCGCCCGGCGGGCGGTTGTGGACATCGCGCACCCAATCGCATCGATCGCACGCCGCGGCGCCTTCCGGCAATTTTGCGCCGCAAAGGGGGCACTCCATGGTGTGGGCTGCGGAAACGGTTGCTTCGCTGGTTTCCATGACTAGTCTCCTTGGGGGGAATTTGCGTTGACCAAACACCACCATATTACCGCCCGCCCGCACGCAATCAAGAAAAGTAATTCGCCGCTCGCGGGGATTAAAAAGCATCTGGATGAATATCTGGACATCGAGGGCGTGAAGGATTGGGACAACGCCTGGAATGGGTTGCAGATCGAGAATTCGGGCGCTGTCACGAAGATCGGCGCGGCGGTGGACGCCTGCGCTCCCGTGATCGAAGCGGCGGCCGGACGCGGCGTCGATCTGCTGCTGGTGCATCACGGGTTGTTCTGGCGCGGCGTTCAGCGTTTCGAGGGGCCGTTCCTCAGGAAAATAAAGACGGCGCTGGATAACAACCTCGCCATTTACAGCGCGCATCTGCCGCTGGACGTGCATCCCAAGGCGGGCAACAACGCGCTTCTTTGCGCCGCGCTGGGGTTCAAGAGAACGAAGCCGTTCTTCTTCGAAAAGGGCCGTTTCATCGGGTTGCAAGCGCGGTGTTCCCTGTCCAGGAGCGGTTTGGTCGCGCGCCTGGAAAAGGCGCTCGGCGCGCCCGTTCACGTCTGCCCCGGAGGGCCTGCCAGGGTGTCGCGCGTTGGCGTCGTCACCGGGGGCGCGGGCGGCGGGGTTCCAAAGGCCGCGGCGGAGGGGCTGGACACTTTCATCACGGGCGAAGGGCAGCACTCCTCGTATATCGACGCCGAGGAACTCGGGATCAACCTCCTGTACGGCGGCCATTACCGAACGGAAACCTTCGGGGTGAAGGCCCTCGCCGCTCATCTCTCGAGGCGCTTCGCCCTGCCGTGGGAGTTTATCGAGCATCCCACCGGGCTTTAAGTGTGTCATGCACTTTTGCCCGCTCCTGGTTGTAGACTAGTGCCCGTGGTGCGCCTTGCCGCGGGAGAACCTCTGTAGTTTCTCTGCCATACGGACTTCGCGCATCAGCACGTCGCCTTTCCAGCGCAGCCAGCGGAGTTTTTTCCGAATCTTCTCGGTGTCGGGGTCAGCGATGTGTATCGCCATAAAGTCTGGAGGAGGTCATTGCGCCCTCCTATTGCAATTATAACATAGCATCGGCGATGCCACAACCGGGCAGCACTTTCACGACCGCACCCCCGTTGCGAAAACCGTCTGGAGATGAGGGCTTTGCGTCTCCCGGGCGACGACTGAAATTTCTATGCGGGAAAAGCCCGCCTTTTCAAGCATCCGCTGAAGCTCGACCTGGCTGAACCCGAGCCATAAGTCGGCGTAAAGCTCCCTCGCCTTCTCAAAATTGTGGCTTAACAGGTCAAGAATCGCGATGCGGCCCCCGCGCCTGAGGATGGCGTGCGCGGCTTCCACGGCCCGTTCCGGATCGACGGCGTGGTGCAGCGCCTGGCTCAGGATCGCCAGGTCCACCGATTTCGGCGCGAGGGGCGGCTCCTGGAGATCGCCTAGCCGGTATTCGAGGTTCTTGATGCCGTGTTTGCGGGCGAGCGCGGCGCCGACTTCGACCATCTTCTCCGAATTATCCACGGCGATGACGTTCTTTACGTTCCTGGCCATCAATTGCGCCAGCGTCCCTTCCCCCGCGCCGAGGTCGGCGACCGTCAGCGGCGGCAGCAGGGCGAGAAGCATGTGCGACAAGCCTTGCCACGTCCGCCCCGGGCAATAGCTGCGCCCGAACTTGCCCGCCAGCCGGTCGAAGTGTTCGCGCGCGGTGTCCTGGCGCTTTTTCAGGACCAGTTTCAGCCCGGCGCGGTCGTGGGCGGCTTCGGGTATTTCCCGGGCGCTGGCGCGCACGATTTCGTGGAACGGCTCGCCCGGTCCGCCCGCTATCGGCTGGAGGCCGTAGTAGATGTTCTTCCCGGCGCGCCTGTCGAGGACGAGACCCGCGCGCTTGAGCTGCGCCAGGTGGCTCGATATGCGGGACTGCCCCATCCCAAGAATCTCCTGGAGCTCGACGACGGAGAGTTCCCCCTGCTCCAAAAGAAGGAGCAGCCGCAGCCGCGTCGGGTCGGACAACAAGCGGAGCGATTTTACTATTGACGGCATTGGCAAAACGATATATCAGCCTATCATGATACGTCAATATCATCCCTGAACCCCGCGTAACATTATGCCACGCCGATACATCTTCTCCTCAGAATCCGTCACCGAAGGCCATCCCGACAAAGTTTGCGACACCATCAGCGACCGCATCCTCGACGCCTGCCTCGCGCAGGACCCCAAGAGCCGCGTCGCGTGCGAAACCCTCGCGAAGGGGAACCTCGTCGTCATCGCCGGCGAGATAACCACCAACTCGCGGTTCGACTACCTGGCCGAAGTCCGCGCGGCCATCCGCGGCATCGGTTATACGAACGCCGATTGCCTTTTCCACGCGGATACGTGCCAGATCATGCACGCAATCAGCCAGCAGTCGCAGGATATCGCGCAGGGCGTGGATGAAGCCGCGGCGGAGGGCAAGGACACCGCCGAACAGGGCGCGGGCGACCAGGGGCTGATGTTCGGCTTCGCGGTCAATGAAACGGAGGAACTGATGCCGGCGCCAATCGAGTTCAGCCACAAGCTGGGCCGCGAACTGGCCCGGCTGCGCAAGTCGGGGGAAATCCCCTGGCTGCGCCCCGACGCGAAGACGCAGGTCTCCATCGAATACGAAGGCTACAAGCCGTTGCGCGTCGATACGGTCGTCATCTCCTCGCAGCATTCCGCGGAGGTCAAGCACAAGGAAATCCGCGAGACGATCATCGAGCGCGTCATCAAGACGTGCATCCCGGAGTCGTGGCGCGACGGCAAGACGCGCTACCTCGTCAACCCGACGGGGCGTTTCGTCATCGGCGGGCCGGAAGGCGATTCGGGCCTGACCGGACGCAAGATCATCGTCGACAGCTACGGCGGCATGGGGCGGCACGGCGGCGGCGCGTTCTCGGGCAAGGACCCGAGCAAGGTGGACCGCTCGGCGGCCTACATGGGCCGGTACGTCGCGAAGAACATCGTCGCCGCGGGGCTTGCGGACCGTTGCGAAGTGCAGTTCGCCTACGCCATCGGATTCCCCGATCCGGTCAGCGTCCACGTCGACACTTTCGGCACCGGCAAGGCGGACAACGCGAAGATCGACAAAGCCGTGCTGGAAGTTTTTAATTTCAAGCCGGCGGCAATCGTCAAGCAACTGAACCTGCTCCGCCCCATCTACAGCAAGACCACCAACTACGGCCATTTCGGCAGGACGGACGACCTCGACGCGCTCACCTGGGAGCGCACCGACCAAGTCGAAGCCCTGAAACAAGCCGTCTCCTAAGTCTCCCAACCCTCCAAAAAAAACATGAGCGCCACCCAACTTACCAAGACAGAAGACTACAAGGTCGCCGACATCGGCCTCGCCGAATTTGGCCGCAAGGAAATCGAGATCGCCGAGACCGAGATGCCCGGCCTGATGGCCTTGCGGGAGGAATTTGGAACGCTGAAACCGCTGGCGGGCGCGCGCATCGCGGGCTGTCTGCACATGACGATCCAGACCGCGGTGTTGATCGAGACGCTCATCGAACTGGGCGCTTCCGTCCGCTGGTCGAGCTGCAACATTTTTTCGACGCAGGATCACGCCGCCTCGGCCATCGCCGCGAGCGGCGTCCCTGTCTTTGCGTGGAAGGGCGAAAGCCTGGAGGAGTACGACTGGTGCATCGAGCAGACCGTCTTCTGGCCCGATGGGCAGCCGTTGAACATGATCCTGGACGACGGCGGCGACCTTACCGTGCTCGTCCACCAGAAATACCCGCACCTGCTCGCGGGCGTCCGCGGCATTTCGGAAGAAACCACCACGGGCGTCCATCGGCTCTACCAGATGGTCGAGAAAGGCGCGCTCGGCTGCGCGGCGTTCAACGTGAACGACTCCTGCACGAAGTCGAAGTTCGACAACCTGTACGGCTGCCGCGAATCGCTGCTCGACGGATTGAAGCGGGCGACCGACGTCATGGTCGCGGGCAAGGTCGCGGTCGTCTGCGGCTACGGCGACGTGGGCAAAGGGTGCGCCCAATCCCTCAAGGGCCAGGGCGCGCGCGTCGTCATCACGGAGATCGACCCGATCTGCGCGCTGCAAGCCGCGATGGAGGGTTACCAGGTCGCCACGCTGGAAGAGATCGCGCCCGCCGGCGACATCTTCATCACCACCACCGGCTGCCGGGACATCATCCGCCGCGAACACCTCGACGCGATGAAGAACCAGGCCATCGTGGCGAACATCGGGCACTTCGATTTGGAGATCGACGTCGCGAGCGTCTTCGACGACCCGAAGATGAAGCGGCTCAACATCAAGCCGCAGGTCGACCAGGTCGAATGGCCGGACGGCAAGCGCGTCACCATCCTGGCGGAAGGCCGTCTCATGAATCTCGGCTGCGCCACGGGGCATCCGTCGTTCGTCATGAGCGCTTCCTTCACCAACCAGGTCATGGCGCAGATCGAACTCTTCACCAACCCCGGCAAGTACGAGAAGAAGGTCTACGTCCTGCCGAAGCGGCTCGATGAAAAAGTCGCGCGGCTGCATCTCGACAAGCTCGGCGTCAAGCTGAGCAAGCTGAGCCAGGCGCAGGCCGAGTACCTTGGCATCCCCGTGGATGGCCCTTACAAGCCCGACCACTACCGCTACTAAAATGAAAAGGCTGCTGTTCGCGGGAATCGCACTGGCCCTCGGGGCGTGCGCGAGTTCTCCTCCTCCGCCCCCGAAGCCCCGATGCTCCGGCGAGCCGTCCCCGGACGGAGCGTTGTGCGCGAAGATTCTCTCCGTTGGAAAATATCCGCCGCCGCTGGATGAGAGCCAGGTGGACATCCTCAACGCCGGCGAAAATCTCGTGGCGTCTAAGAGTTTCAAATCGCCCGCCGGCGACAATGGACGGAGCGTGGTCAAGACAGCGTGGACGCCGAACGCGAAGTTTTTCGTGTTCAACACGCAAAGCTCCGGCGGGCATTCCCCCTGGCATTGGCAGACCTATTACTACAGCAAAAAGGCGAACGCCTTCAAAGAGCTGGACGATACCACCGGCCCCATCATCAAGAAAAACTTCCAGGTGAAGGCGCCCGATGAAGTCGATGTCTATGTGCAGGGAACTCCGTCCGATCCGACGGACATCAACACGGGCACGCTAAAGGTCGTTCACCTGGGCGCATTGCCGTAAGCGGCTTTTAGACTAGAGACAGGCGCGGACGTTCCAGTCGTTCGCGACGAGGGCGACGCGCGCTTCTTCCGCCGTGCATTTTTTCAACGTGGTCACCAGGCGGATCGCGCGGTCGCGGAGCTTGGTGTTCGAGGCGTTCATGTCGACCATCGAATTGCCGCGGACGCGACCGAGGCGGATCATCGCGATGGTGGAGAGGATGTTCAATGCGACCTTGGTCGCCGTGCCGGCTTTCAGGCGCGTGGAGCCGGTGAGCAGTTCCGGGCCGGTCGGGATGTCGATCTCGACGTCCCAGGAGCGCGCCCGGCGGCGGGCGGGGTTGCAGGTAAGGAGGATGGTCTTCGCGCGCAGCCCGGCGGCTTCCTCGAGCGCGCCCAGGACAAACGGCGCGCGCCCGCTCGCGCTGATGCCGCAGACGACGTCCTTTTCACAAACGCCGCGATCCAGGACGCTGAGGGCGCCAAATTCGGTCTGGTCTTCGGCGCCTTCGACGGCGCTGTGCAGGGCGTTGATGCCTCCGGCGATGATCCCCTGCACCAGGTCGGGAGGCACCCCGAATGTCGGGGGAAGCTCGCTGGCGTCGAGCACGCCCAGCCGCCCGCTGGTTCCGGCGCCGGCGTAGAAAAGCCTGCCGCCGTTTTTCAGGCTTTCGGAGACGGTGTCCACCGCGGCGATGAGCTGTTCGCGGCAACGGGCGAGCCCTTCCGTGACGGCGCCTTCCTCGGAGATGAAGAGATGCACCAGATCGGCGGTGGAGAGGCTTTCGAGATCGGAGGAGCGCGGGTTGGGTTGTTCGGTTGCGGCGGCGGCCAGGTCTTCGGCGGGCGTCTCGAGGCTGGCGGCGGCAAGGGCGGACGGCTCGGGCAGGTTATCGCGCGAGGCGAGCCACGCCGCGCCGACGGCGCCCGATTCCGAGCAGAGGCTGACGCGCGCGCCCGGCAGGATGTCGCTGAGGTAGTCCTTGAACAGGTCGAAGTATTCGGCGTGGTGATTGAAGAGGCCGCCGACCAGCTTCACTTCGGGGTCGGGGAAGTCGAGCCGCAGGGCGACCGCGCGCGTGTAGTCCGCCAGGATGCGCGCGCCGCCCTGGATGGCGGAGAGCATCTCGGCATCCCCCTGGCGCGCGGCGGAGAAGGCCACGGGCGCCAGGCGCGCGACGGACATCTTGTCGGCGTTCTGCGCCCAGGTGGAGAGGTCATCGAGCCGGTTGAGGGCCAGCGCCTGGAGAAGGGCTTCGCCAATGGGGGTGACTTCCTTGTCCAGGTCGTAATCCCACAGGGCGATGCGGAGCGCCTGCATTGCGAGATCGTAGCCGCCGCCTTTGTCGCCAAGGAGCTGGCCCCAGCCGCCCGCTTTTTCCACGCGGCCATCCTTGCGGCCCGTGACCGCCGAGCCGGTGCCCGCGATGACGGCGATGCCATCCCCCGCGCCGAACGCCGTGGCGAACCCGGAATCCCTGTCGCTCCCCACGGTCAGGCGCGCTTCGGGCCAGACGCCTTGCGCGATCATTTCCAGCCGCGCCCTGTCCCCTTCCGAGGCGCAGCCCGCAAGGAAGACGCCAACGCGGGACGCTTCGCCCGGAAGCACGGAGAAAAGGTGGCGCAACGCCTGGTCGGGGATGAGCCGGAGATTCGCCTGCGCGAGCCGCCCTTGCTTGACGACCTGCCTCCCCTCCGGGCCGGTGGAGAGGTATATCCAGTCCGTCTTTGTTCCGCCGCCTTCGATGCCGAGCACGAGGTTTCTGGATGCCATGAAAGTTGGAGAATGTATCCGGAGAACCGGGCAAAACAAGTTTTGCAAACGGCGGCGGGGGGTTAACCTGACGCATGCCCAGAAGCGAAAAGGAAAAGGCCGCGGCGCGGATCGCGGAGCTTTCGAGGCGGATCGAGGAACATAACCGTCTTTACTACGAAGAGGCGGCGCCCGTCGTCTCGGATCGGGAATACGACGCGCTTTACCGCGAACTGGCCGGCCTGGAGAAGGAGTTTCCCGATCTTGTCCGCGCCGATTCCCCGGCCCGGCGCGTGGGGGGCAAGCCGCTGGAGGCGTTCACGCAGATAACCCACCGGACGCCGATGTTGAGCCTGGACAACACGTATTCGGAAGGGGAGATCGCGGCGTTTTTCACGCGGCTGCAAAAGCTGCTCCCGGGAGGGCGGATCGACACCGTCATCGAACCGAAGATCGACGGCGTGGCCATCTCGCTGCTTTATGAAAACGGAAAATTGAAATGCGCCGCGACCCGCGGAGACGGGACAACGGGCGACGACGTGACGCGAAACGTCCGCACGATCGAGAACGTGCCGTTGGAGATCGACGCGGATTCGCTGGAGGTGCGGGGCGAGATTTATCTGCCGAAGAGCAGGTTCAAGATGCTGAACACCGAGCGCGAACAGGCGGGCGAGACGCTCTTCGCGAATCCCCGCAACGCGGCTGCGGGTTCGTTGAAGCAGCTTGACCCGGCCATCGTCCGCCGGCGCGGGCTGAAGGCGATCTTTTACGGGGCGGAAGGAATGGCGGCCGGGAGCCACCACGAAGTGCTGGAGTTGTTGAAAAAGACGGGGCTTCCCACCGCGGAGCGTTACTGGAAGGCGAGTTCGCTGGAAAAAGTGCTCGAGGCGATCCATGAACTCGACGCGATCCGGCATTCGTTCGATTACGAGACGGACGGCGCGGTGATCAAGGTCGACTCCTTCCAGCAGCGCCGCATCGCGGGGTTCACCTCCAAGGCGCCCCGGTGGGCGATGGCTTACAAATACGAGCCGGAGCGGATGGAGACGCGGCTCCTGGACATCGTGGTGCAGGTGGGGCGCACGGGGGCGTTGACGCCGGTGGCGGACCTGGAGCCGGTGTTCGTGGGCGGGAGCACAGTGGCGCGGGCGACACTGCATAACGAGGAGGAAATCCATCGCAAGGACATACGGATAGGCGACGTGGTCGTGGTTGAAAAAGCGGGCGAAGTCATCCCGGCGGTGGTCGACGTGAAAAAGGAGCGCCGTTCGGGTAAGGAGAAAACTTTTCACATGCCGGAAACCTGCCCTTCATGCGGCGGCAACGTCTTTCGCGACCCGGAGCAGGTGGCGGTGCGCTGCATGAACGTCTCCTGCCCGGCGCAGGTGCGGCGGCGGCTGGAACATTTCGCGAGCCGGGGAGCGATGGACATCGAAGGGCTGGGCGAGGCGATGGTGGAGCAACTCGTCGAGCGCGGCCTGGCAAAGGAAATCGCCGGCATCTATGCGCTGGATGAGGAGAAGCTTTCCTCGCTGGAACGGATGGGGCCAAAGAGCGCCGCGAACCTGCTCGCGGGCATCCAGGAGAGCAAGGCCCGACCGCTCTGGCGGTTGCTCTTTGGCCTCGGCATCCTCCACGCGGGCGCCACGGCGGCGCGGTCGCTCGCTCGCACATTCCACACGCTGGACGCCTTGATGGCCGCTTCGCTGGACGATCTCCAGCGCATCCCCGACATCGGCGAGGTGATGGGCCGGAGCATCCACACCTATTTTCAGGACGCGGGAAATCGCGCGCTCGTGGAAAAGCTGCGGCGCGCGGGGTTGAATTTCGGGGAAAAGGACGAACGGGTCGCGGCGGTCGCGGGGAACCTGGAAAAGACGACGTGGGTCATCACCGGCACGCTCTCGCGTCCGCGCGAGGAGATCGCGGAAATCATCCGCCAGCGCGGCGGGAAGGTGATCGGCGCGGTGAGTAAAAAGACGACCTATCTCCTCGCGGGCGAAGAGGCGGGGAGCAAGCTCAGGAAGGCCGGGGACCTGGGAGTCAAGGTGCTGCGGGAGCCGGAGTTTTGGGCTCTGGCGGGGTAGCAGGTTCCCCGGTGTAACCGAGCAGCCGGCGATCCTTGATGAGCGCGGCCACCTTGGGCGGCACCATTTCCTCCCAGCCGGGCTCGCCGTTCTGGATTTTTTGCAACGCGTCGCGGGAGAAGATGGAGAGGTATTCATCCGTTATCCCTTTCATCCCCTGGATGAACTGGTTCTCGTACAAGTAGGAATAGAGATGCCGCAGATTCGGCGCGACCCGGAGGTTTTCGGCGGTGATGAGCGCGCCGGTCGCCTTCTCCTTGAGCGGGTAGATGTAGAACTTCAGGTCGTTTTTGAACAGGCGGCCAAAGGATTCCAGGATGCCGCCCTCCAGGTCGGTGTAATATTTCTCGTCGAAGATGTCGCGCAACGTCGGCACGCCCATGACGATGCCGATCATCTCCTTCGTGTAACGGAAGAGGTACGCGGCGAGCCGGTGGAATTCCGCGTAGTTGGAGATGAGGACGGTCTTGCCCATCGTGCCGAGGATGTCCACGCGATTCAGGAAATCCTGGTGGTTGATCTCGCCGGAGCTGGTGAGGTTCTTCAAGGTCATCTCCATGAGGACGACGACTTCCTTCCCGAGCACATTGGGCTCCTGGACGAACTGCGCCTGCGCGGCTTCCAGCATGTCTATGGTGACCTTCGTCACGGGGCGGAAGCTGCCGCGCTCGACGAGGATCGGTTTCTTGTAAAGGACTTCGGCGGCCTGGACGACCTCGCCCTGCGCGGTGAACATCGCGGCGCTGGTCAGGCCGTGCTGGACGAGCTCGAGGCTCATGAGCCGGTTGTCCACGTGCGTAAACGCCGGGCCGGAGAACTTGATCATATCCACCTCGAGGCGGTCGGGGCCGATGTTGTCCTTCAACGACAGGATGAAATCGTGCTCGGTCTCGAAGTAGAGCGCGCCGTAGACGAGGTTCACGCCGACCATCCCGAGCGCCTCCTGTTGCTGGAGGTTCTCCCTGTCGAGCATCCGCACGTGGATGATGATCTGCGAAGGCTCGGACTGCGGCGTCGGCTGGAAGCGCATGCCCATCCACCCATGGCCTTCGTTATGGAGGCGGTAGCTGCTGGCCGCCACCGTATTGGCGAAGACGAAGAACTTCGTGGAGGTCCCGCGCTTTTCGTTCAGGCGTTCGATCATGAGCTTGTACTCGTGGTCGAGCATGGTCGCGAGGCGCTGCCGGCTGACGTAGCGATCCGAATGCCCGTAGATCGCGTCGCTGATGATCATGTCGTAGGCCGATATGGTCTTCGCTATCGTGCCCGACGCGCCGCCGACGCGGAAGAACCAGCGGGCGACCTCCTGCCCCGCGCCGATCTCGGCGAAGGTTCCGTAGTTGGTGGCGTCCAGGTTGACCCGGAGCGCCTTCTGGTGCGTATCGGTCAGGTTGGTCATGGCTTAATGATGCTCAAAAAAGTCGGCGGCGACAAATGTTTTACGGATGGCCCGCCGAAAGGCGGGATTGAAAGGGCGACGCCCGCTCCTGGTTGTAGAGGCGAGTTCTTTAGGCGGCTGGCGCAGCCGCCTCTACAACCAGGAGCGGGCAAAGTGCATGCCATGCTTTAAAGTTCGAAGATCGAAGCCAGTTTCGCGAGGAACCCCGCCTTGTATTCCTGCTGGCGGCTGATGAGGGCCTTGTCCTCGACGGCGGAGGCGAGCACGCCTTCCACTTCCAGACGGCGTTGCGCCAGCAGGTCGCTCAGCTTCTCCAGCAGGACCTGGCTTTCCTGGACGATCTTGCCGAACTCCGCCTTGCCGACTTCCAGCACGTCGCAGTCCGAGCGCGCGATGACCGTGGCGCTCCGCTTCTCGCCGGTCAGCAGCGACATCTCGCCGAAGTAATCGCCGGAACGGAGCGTGGCGACGAGGGTCTGCTCGTGGTTGCGATCCACATAGACGTTCGCGGAGCCGTTCGCGAGGATGAACATCGAGTTCCCTTCCGCCCCCTGCTCGATCAACGTTTCGCCCCGCCCGAACCGGCAGTAGTTGGCGCCCGAAATGAGCCGGTCGGTCTGCTCTTCGTCCAGGCATTGGAAGAAGGGCCGCTGCCGCAGCGAGGAGCGGATCTCGGTCGTGACGCTGTGCGGCTCGTCTGCCTTGCGGTCGATCTTCAGGGTGCGGATCGGGAACGGAATCCTGATCCCCTCCCGGTTCAGGGCGTACCAGACGTTGGTCTGAATGTTGTCGACGATCTCGTTGTAGAGGGTGTGATCCTCCAGGGAGAACTTGATCTCGTAGATGACCGCCGAATCGGCGAACTCGACCAGGAAGATTTTCGGCGGCGGATTGGAGGCGACCCCCTTCGCGCGGACGGCGGCTTTCATGAGCGTCTCGCGCACCGCGTTGGGCGGCGTTTTGTATTCGATGCCGACCCGCAGCCGCATGGCGTGCATCCGGGTCGGGTAACAGAGGTTGATGATCGGCTGCTTGACGAGCTGGTTGTTCGGTATCTCGACGCAGATGTGGTCATTGGTGCGCAAGCGGGTGGAGCGCCACGTCACTTCCATGACTTCGGCGGTGTATTTGTCCACCACGAGCCAGTCGCCGGGCTTGAACGGCTTGCCGAACTCGATCGCCAGCCCCGCGATGATGTTCCCGAGCATGTCCTGCATCGCGATGCCGAGAATGACCGCGGCGATGCCCGAACCCGCGAGCAGCCCCGGTATGGTCTGGTGATACGAAAAGCCCATGACCCAAAGCACCGCGACGAGGAAAACAAAGATGGCCGCGACTTCCTGCAGGAACTTCGGGATCTCGGTTTTGCGTTTGCCCGCAAAATAAATCTCCCACAGGAACCGGCGCATGAGGGCGATGACGGAGACCGCGCCGAGCAGGATGGCGAGCGAACCGAGTTCGCGCTGCAAATCGAAGGGGGCCCCCTGGGCGGGCCGGGCGGACGGGAAGTCCAGGTCGAAGAAATCGAGGGCGAGGGTGAGCGCAAGGACGACGCAAAACGCCTGGTACAGGATGCCGAGGCGGACGCCGGCCCGGCGCTTGAGCCAGCGCCCCGCGCCAACCGTCAGCAAATAGAGCGCCGGCGCGAGGACGAAGGCCATCACCGCGCGTTCGGTTGTCGGGATAGCGTCGATCATCGCGGGAGAAGTAAACGCAATGCGCGCCTATTCCACGAACAATTTTTTCGCGCGCCGGCGGGCGTGGAATCCGCCGGGAAGATTGATCTTGGCCGGACCGGAAGTTCCCAGGGCGAGCGCGAGCGCCGCTTCCACTTCGTTGAACCCGGCGAGCGGCACGCCCTTTTTCTTCAGCCACGCGTGGAGGACGCGCCGTTGTTTCGCCAGCGGCATCCCGCGCAGACGCCCCAGGGCGATCTCTCCTTCCTCCGCGTCAACCAGGCTCGCCATCCATTCGTTCTCCGCGCCCAATATTTCCGCGCTCCTCCAGACCGACCGTTTTATCTCGCGGCCGAAAGAAGCTTCCAGCGCGGGGATGATCTCGTGCCGAATCCTGTTCCGGACGCTTGCCCGCTCGCGATTGGTGGCGTCCTCGCGGAACTTCCATTTGCGCGCGCGCACCCGCTCGTCGATCTCCCCGCGCCAAACGCCAAGCAGCGGGCGCAGGAGCCGCAGCCGGAAGCCGTCCTGGATTCGTTCCGACTCCGGGCGCATGCCCGCCAGGCCCGCCATGCCCGCGCCGCGGAAGAGATTGAAGAGAAATGTCTCCACCTGGTCATCCGCGTGATGCGCCAGGAAGATCGCGCCGCACCGCCGGCGCCTGCCCGCCTTCGCGAAGAACGCGTAGCGGGCCTCGCGCGCGGCGGTTTCGACGGACTGTTTCGCGGCCGCCGCCAGGGATGGGACATTCGCCTTCCCCATCTCGCACTCGCACCCGAGCCGTGCGGCGAGCCGTTTTACGAAAAGCGCATCCCCCCTGCTCGCGGCGCCGCGCAAGGAATGGTCGAGGTGGCAGACGATCAACCGGCGAAAGCCCGCTTCGACTAAAAGATGAAGCAGGGCGACGGAATCCCTGCCGCCCGAGACGCCCACGAGGTAGCGCCGATCGCGGCTGTAACTGGAAAGAGGAGAGAAAACCACGGATGACACGGATAGCACGGGTGGGAAATAAGTCCCGACTTCCGGGGCTGACTTTCAGCGGGCTAAGTTTTACCGGGGCGAAACGAGCCGAACATGATGCAATCGCCTCGGAAGTCAATTGCGATGCTGTTCCTTTAGAGCTCAGGCTGGCCGGTAGTCCTCACTCCGCAGTCACAGGATGACTTGCTCCGGTTCTGCCGCTTCTCAGGCGGCCGGTTCGGTTTCCATCTCCTCGCCGACCATGTAGCGGGTGAAGCGCCGGATGACGATGTTTTCGCCCAGTTCGACGATCTTGCCGTTGACGAGGTCGCGGACGCTCTGGTCGGGGTTCTTGATGAACGCCTGGTCCATCAGGCACACCGAGCTGTAGAATTTCTCCAGCTTCCCTTCGACGATCTTCTCGGTGACGGCGGCGGGTTTGCCTTGCACCTGGCCGCGGTAGATTTCCTTTTCCTTCTCCAGCAACCCCGCGGGGACTTGCTCGCGCGTGACGTAGTGCGGATGCGCGGCGGCGATGTGCAACGTGATGTCCTTTACGAGTTCGCGGAAGTTGTCGTTCTTCGCGACGAAGTCGGTCTCGCAGTTGACTTCCACCAGCACGCCGACTTTCCCCTGTAAATGGATGTAGGAGGCGACGACGCCTTCCTTCGTGGCGCGGGAGGCTTTCTTCCCGGCGCGCGCAATGCCTTTGGTGCGCAGGATCGATTCGGCTTTCTCGATGTCGCCCCCGGCCTCGGTCAGGGCGCGTTTGCAATCCATCATGCCGGCGTTGGTCTTCTCTCGAAGCTGCTTGACGAGTTGGGGATTTATTTCGGTCATATACAAAAAAAGAATTGGTGGAGCCGGAACCCTTCCCACAGTTCGGAAAATAATCAAGCCACGTCAAGCAGGGCGCGGATCGCCCCTTTCACCTCGCCGCTGCGCATCAGCGAGGATGGCTCCCGCGCCGCTGTCGAATGCGCGTTTGCTGTCCGCGGGCGTCTTGATGCCGCTCTCGCTGACGAGCAGGCGCGCAGCATTTCGGCCCGGGGGAGAAGTTTCGCGGCCTCCCCGCGCTTTACGTCCAGGATTTGCCGCAGGCGGTCCAAGTTTACGAAAGGCGGACGATGTCCCGCAGGAATTGGAGCCAGATGAAAAACATCCCGCGCCAGGAATACCGGATCTGCCCTTCCCCCGCCTGGGTCAGGACGCCGTCGGCGAGATTGTGCGCGATCTGCGCCCGCAGGTCTTTCTGGATTTCCAACTGTATCTCCTCGGGATTCAGCTTCTCCAGGTCTTCGGGGCGGATATTGTTCTTCTTGAGAAAATCGCGGTGGCTCTCGCAGATTTCCAAAAAAGCGTGGTCGTTACGCAGCCGGTTTATGCGCAACTGCGGCGAGAGCTTGAGGCTGTAGGAGAACGGGTAGTTCCACGTCGTCCAGATTTTCCCGTCCTTCGCGCGCGAGGAGACGCTCAGGTAGTAAAACGCCATGTCCTGCTGGTCCACCAGGCAGATGGCCGCCTGCGCGCGATCCTCCTCCTTATGGAAGAGACGGAAGAATTGCTGGTAGTCGTCCCAATCCCACCCGGTGTCCTCGACGTGCTGGAAGCCTTCCTGCTCGACCTCGTCGGTTATCTCGGGCAGGGCGGGGAATATCTCGTCGGAAGGAGGCAGGCGCTGGCGGAGATTTTTTTCGAGCGGCAGGCGGAGCTTCCGGATGCGCGTAAGAATCTCCAGCCACGGGAACAGCAGCCAGCTCAACGCGCAGAACACCCCCACGGCCACGGAGCCGCTGACGAAATACCCGGCCAGGAACGACGTGGCGAAGATGCCGAGCGCGCCGAGTTTCTGGGGGATGACATGGTCGAAACTGCGGAGGCCCATGCTGAGGGCGGCAACCCCCAGGATCAGCATAAGGGAAGAAAGCATCAGGTGGGGCCGAATTTATTCTTCTCTAAAAATCTCTCCAACTCGGGCGGGCCGAAATCGGCCAGCACCTTGTCGCCGGCCACGAGCGTGGGCGTATAAACCTGGCCCGAAAGCCGCACCATGTCCTCGAAGGCGGCCTCATCGCTCTCCACGTCCAGTTCCTCGTAGGCGTAGCCCCGCTTGTCCAGGAAGTGCTTCGCGTCGATGCACCAGGGACACCAGACCTTTACATAAAGCTTGAGCGCCGGAGACAATTCCTGAAACCTAACCTCCCCTCGCGAGGCGTCAACCCGGTAATAAAATTCGCGGTTGCCTTTTTCCCAGCACCAGTTACAATCTCCCCTAGCAGAAGCTCGGATGGGGGATTGTCAGTTGAATTACTTCAGTGGCGATTAGAAAAACCGGAGACCGGAGCCGCCGCCGACATCACTTCTAGCAAACAAAAAAAAGACAGACACATATGGGTAACAAGTTATACGTGGGCAATCTCTCGTTCAATACGACGGAGACCGAGCTCCAAGACCTCTTCGCGCAGGTCGGGCCGGTGCAGGAAGTTGTCCTCATGCAGGATAAATTCACAGGCAAATCGCGCGGATTCGCCTTTGTCACAATGACCACCGATCAGGACGCGGCGGGGGCTATCACACAATTCAACGGCAAAACCGTGGACGGACGCGCGCTCACCGTCAACGAAGCCCGGCCCCGTGAAGACCGCTCCGGCGGCGGCGGCGGCGGCGGACGCGGCGGCGGCGGTTATGGCGGCGGCGGTGGAGGAGGCGGCTACGGAGGCGGCGGTGGACGCAGCGGCGGCGGCGGCGGTGGAGGAGGGGGCGGTGGACACCGTCGCGACTCGCGCCGGTACTAAGCAGCAGGCACAACATTAACAATTTGGCGCCGCATGGCGGCCGGGCGAAATGACCGGCGCGATGCGGCGCTTTTTTTTCGGGAAATTGGTTGCGGCCAGCCCGCCTGCCCTATACGAATGAAAGGTACATTATGAACGAGCCAGACGCCAACTCCCCCGGTCCAACGACCGACGCCTTCCAGGATTCCGGTGATTGCGCGCGCCCGTGCGCCTTCTCCATAGCCTTCGCCGCCTTGGCGATCGGCTTCCTCATCGGCTTTCTCTGCCGCCGCAAAGAGCCGAGCTTGCAGGAAAAATATCTCGAAGCCCCGCTCAATGATCTCCGCAAGGCGATCAGCGGCTTGAGCGTCGTGGCCGCCAAGAAGGCGGCTGGCGGCGGCGAAGTCGCCGCGGACATGATCGATTCCCTCAGCGACAAAATCCGCGCGCTAGTCAAATCGCTGTAAATTATGAATAACGTCGAATCCAACTCCGGGGAGGGGCTTCTCCGCGGCTCCGCGCTCGACAAGGTCAGCGAATTGAGCGCGGAGGTGGTGGAATATCTAGAAACTGAAACCCGGCGCGCCCCCCTCAAGGCCCTCTCCATCGCGGTGGTCGCGGGGTTCCTCCTGCGCCACCTCCCGGTTTTTGGCCTTCTTGGCGTTCTCATTCGCCTCCTCATCCTCCTTGTTCGCCCGGCCGCTCTCATTTTTGGCGGCGTAAAAGTCTGCCAGCTGCTGGCGGAAGTCGCCCCCCCTGCCCGGAAGGCGGAGTAACCCCGCCTCTGCCGCGGTTCCAATGTGGCACGGGCGCTTCCAGCAGGATACCGCGGCGGACCTGAAGAAATTCAGCGAATCCGTCTCGTTCGACTGGCGGCTCTATCCTTACGATATTGACGGGTCGCTCGCCCACGCCGCGGCCTTGACGGAAGCGGGCCTCCTTACGCCCGAGGAAAACCAGGCCATCGGAAAAGGCCTGCTGGAAATCCGCGCCGATATAGAGAAGGGCGCGTTCGCTTTCGATCCCGGCCTCGAGGACATCCACATGAACATCGAGGCGGCCCTGACCAGACGGATCGGGGACGCCGGCGCGAAGCTGCACACCGCCCGCAGCCGCAACGACCAGGTCGCGCTCGATCTGCGCCTGTACCTGCGCGCCGAGACGGGCGCCGTCCAGATGTGCCTGCGCGGTTTGCAGCGGGCGCTGACGGCCCTGGCAGTGCGCTACCGGGAAGTGATTTTTCCCGGCTACACCCATCTCCAGCGCGCGCAGCCGGTGTTCTTCGCGCATCATCTGCTCGCCTATGTCGAGATGTTCCAGCGCGATTTCGACCGCCTGGAAGACGGCCGCAAGCGCATCGGCGTTCTCCCGCTCGGCTCCGGCGCGCTCGCGGGCTCCAGCATCGCGCTTGACCGCGAGTTCATCGCCCGGCGGCTTGGCTTCGAAGCCGTCAGCCAGAACAGCATGGACGCCGTGGCCGACCGCGACTTCGCCTGCGAGTTCCTGGCCGGCTGCGCGTTGATCGGGATGCATCTCTCCCGCCTGAGCGAAGACCTCATCCTCTGGGCCTCCGCGGAGTTCAACTTCATCACGCTGAGCGACGCCTACACCACCGGTTCGAGTCTCATGCCGCAAAAAAAGAACCCCGACGTCGCCGAACTGACCCGGGGCAAGACCGGCCGCCTCTACGGCAACCTCTTCTCCCTGCTCACCACGTTGAAGGGCCTGCCCATGACCTACAACCGCGACATGCAGGAGGACAAGGAACCCCTCTTTGACTCCATCGACACCGTCAAGGCCTCCCTTTCCATCTGCGCCGCCATGCTCGGGGAAACCCGGCTCAATGAGGAGCGCCTCGCCTCCTCGGTGGCCGATGCGAACCTGCTCGCGACCGACCTGGCCGATTATCTCGTCGAGCGCGGCGTCCCGTTCCGCGCCGCGCACGCGGTCATCGGGAAGGCCGTCGCCCTCTGCCACGAGAAAAACACGACCCTCCGCGCGCTGCCGCTGGAGGATTACCAGGCTCTCTCGCCCGTCTTCCAGCGCGACCTCTTTGAGGCGCTCGACCTGCGAAAAGCCGTCGCCGCGCGGCGCGCGACCGGAGCGCCTTCGCCGCAAAACGTCGCTGCGCAATTGAAGAAATGGGAAACGCTCCTGGGATGAACTTCCACAAATTCATCCGGGACAAGGAAGGCTGGGCCACCCTGGCCGAAGAGGAGAAATATTCCAGCCCGCACCTCGGCGTCTTTGCGGTGAAGGTCCGCACGCCCACCCGGCCCGAAGGCTGCCCCTGGACGACCGTCCACCGCAAAGGCGCCGTCGTCATCGCGCCAATAACGGCGAACGGAGACCTGCTCCTCATCCGCCAGGAACGGATACCCGTCCGCGAAACCTTATGGGAGTGCCCCGCCGGCCAGATCGAAGAAAACGCCGCGCACGACGAGACGACAATCCGCGACGCCGCGCTGCGCGAATTGCAGGAAGAAACCGGCTGGGAGCTCGCGGGCGAACTCATCCCGCTCGGCCTCTTCTTTTCCTCGCCCGGGTTTACGGATGAACACGCCCACCTCTTCCTGGCGCGCCCCGTCGTGGAAGGCAAAAGCGGCCCCGCGCACGATGAAAACGAAGCCATCGTCGAATGCCGCGCCTTCGCGCCCGCGGAAATCCGGCGGATGATCGCCGGGAACGAAATCCGCGACGCGAACACCCTGGCCGTCTACGCCCGGCTGTCCGCGATGGGCCTTTGCTAATAAAGCCGGGTTCCTCCCATCCATGGCGTTGAAACGGCTCTTTCGGTTTCGCGAGGCGGATTCGGATTCGACGAAGCCGTTCCTCGATCACCTCGAGGACTTGCGCTGGACGCTCTTCAAGATCGTCGGGACGCTCGTCGCCTCCATGATGGCCTGTTTCGCGTTCCGCTCCCGCCTCATCCATTTCGTGCAGGCGCCTTTGCAGCAGGTGGATCCCAGGGCCGTCGCGAGCCTGCGAACCCTGGCCGTCACCGACTCGATCATGATCTCCTTCCAACTGGCGTTCTACGCGGGGCTGGTCGTTTCCTTTCCCATGCTCCTTTTCTTCCTGGCGGAGTTCGTCCTGCCCGCCCTCACGGACCGGGAGCGGAAATATGTCGTGCCCGCCATCCTCACGGGGTTCGGCCTGTTTCTCGGGGGCGTCCTCTTCTGCTACTACTTCGTGCTGCCGAAGACGCTCGCCTTTTTCTTTGTGGACACCCTCCAGCAAGGGTGGACGCCTTCCTGGACGGTGCGCGATTACTTCTCCTTCGTGACCCATATCACCATCTCCTTCGGCGTTTCCTTCGAACTGCCCGTCGCGGTGCTCGCGCTCGTCTATTTCGGCGTGTTGAACGTGGCGTTCCTTCGCAGGACGCGCGCTTACGCCATGGTCATCGTCATGGTCTTTGCCGCCATCATCGCGCCCACGCCGGACCCGCTGACCTTCCTTTCCCTTGCGGCGCCGATGTGCCTTCTCTATGAGGCGTGCATCTGGCTCGCGCTGCTCGTCGAGCGCCGGAGAGACAAGGTCGGGCCGGCATAGGCTTGGCCCGGGCTTGGCCCGGGCTTTTGAAGGCTGGACAAAATCTCCTTCGTGGCCTACTCTCTGCTCTCTTGCAGGTTTTATGGAAGCCGCCTCTAATGTGACGCTAACGCCCGAGCAGATCGCATCGTTTCACGAGCAGGGTTTTCTCGTCCTCCCAGCGGTAACCAGCCAGGAGGAAGTCGCCGACTTGCGGCAGGTGTTTGACCGGCTCTTCGCTTCGAAGGCCGGCCGCAAGGAAGGCGCTCAATTCGACATGGTCGGCCACGACGACGATGACGCCGCACCCGCGCTGCCGCAGATCATCAACCCGGTAAACTACGCGCCCGAACTGCGCGACACCCATTACCGCGCCAACGCGCTAGCCATCGCCCGGCAGTTGCTGGGCCCCGAAGTGACGCCCGCGTTCGAACACGCCATCCTCAAGCCCGCGGAGCGCGGCGCCGCGACGCCCTGGCATCAGGACGAAGCATTCCGCGTCGATCCGGATTTCGAATACCAGCAGTTGAGCATCTGGATGCCCCTGCAGGAAGCCACGCTGGAAAACGGGTGCATGGAATACATCCCCGGCACCAACAAAGGCGAAGTCCTTCCCCACCGCTCGCCCGGCAGCGACACGAAAGTCCACGCCCTGGAATGCGCGGAAGGATTCGACCCCGCCAAGGCGGTTCCGTGTCCGCTGCCGGCGGGCGGCGCCACCATCCATTCGGGCAGGACATTGCACCACGCCGGGCCGAACCTGACGAACATGCCGCGGCGCGCGTACGTCCTCGGGTTCGAAATACCGCCGAAACCCTCCGCCCAGGCGCGCGATTTCTACTGGAACCGCGACAAGCAGACGGCCAACCGCGAGCGGAAACGCGCCTGGCGCCGCAGGGGCGGCGTCCTCGTCGAGGTGGGGCGCAAGTTGCGGGGCGGCGTATGGCGCAGCCCGGGCCGGCTCCTTTTCGAAGTGCGGCGCGCCCTGCGCGCGCTGAAAGGCTCGTAACCCCCCCGGCCGGGCGTATAGGGTGGCGTCACCCCCTATGCACGAGAAGATGAAGACGCCTCCGCCCTTGGGGGAACCCTCAAGCCCGGGCCGGAAGACAGCGCTCTTCTTATGCGCGCTCCTCCTGGTGAGCGCCCCGCTCCTTTTCGGCGCGGTGGACCGGGTTTTCCAGATCGCGCTTACAACGGCGCTCGGCTTCGGGCTCCTGCTGGCGCCGCCCGCCGTGCCGCGGCTCGGGAAAGGCGCGCTCTCGCTGGTTGTTCTCTTTGCCGCGCTCCTGTTTTTCCAGGAGTTCGGTCCCGAGAGATTCTTCAAGGCAACGCTCTGGCGGCGCACCCTCTCGGACAGCTTCGGCATCGCCCTGCCCTGGACGCATAACCCGGAACCCGCCCGCGCGCTCGACGCGCTCCTCGCCGCCGCGGTTGGCGGCGTCTGGTTCGGCTGGGTCCGCGATCTCGGCGGCCCGAGGGAGGACCGCATCTTCCTCGCATGGAGCATGCTCTGGGCGGCGGCCATCGTGGCCGTCGTCTGTTTCGCGATGGGGCAAAGCTCCACGACTCTCATCTACGGCGTGCGCGAGACGCCCGGCTGGACGGGCTACGGCCCGTTTCCGAACCGTAACCACACGGCCTCCTTTCTCGCGATGGGCGCCGTCGTCGGCTGCGGACTCGTGACGCGCGCGGCGGCGCGGAAACGGCCGTTTACCTTTTGCGTCGGGCTGCTTTTGCTCGGGTTGATCCTCGTGGCGATGCTCTGGAGCAAATCGCGCGGCGGCCTCATGGCGTTCGGCTTCGGCTTTCTTTTGTTCGTGGCGATCGCCCTCGCGGGCGCGCCGAGCGTTCGCGGATGGTTCGCCGCGGCGGCGGGGACGCTCGGCGTGGCGGCGCTCTGCCTCACGTTCGGGTCGCGGGTCATCGGACGCTTCGCGCCGGGCGGCGACGTCGCGACCAATTCGCGGTGGGATGTCTGGAAAGACACCGTCGCCATGTGGCGGGATGCGCCTCTTTTTGGCCACGGCCTGGAGACTTTCCCCCGTGTTTTTCCGCTGTACCAGACATTCTCGCTCGAAGACAGGATCATCCTCCACCCCGAAAGCAGCTGGCTCTTGTGGCTCGCCGAGTTGGGGGGACTTCTTGTGCTTCTGCTGGCCGTGGGCCTCGTCGTTTTTCTCGCGAGGAATCTCCCGCAAGTCTTTTCCCGGCGACAGGGCTTTTTCCTCGCGGCGGGCTGCCTCGGAGCCGCGGGCGTCCTCCTCTGCCATTGCCTGTGGGACGTGCCGGGGCACCGCTGGGCCACGGCGTGGTACGGCCTGGCCGCGCTCGGACTCGCCTGCCCGGTCCGCTCCCGCGAAACGGAAGGCTCGCGGGCGCTGGCCCTCATCCCCTTTGGCATCGCGTTTTTCTGGTCGCTGCCGATCCTCCTCGGCTGGCCCGCGTGGTCGCCGCTCTCGCTCGCGCAACTCCTGAATCGCGCGGCCGTCTCGACTTCCGTCCGCCTGGCCGAGCTTGAAAACGCGCTCCGTTTCTTTCCGCTGAACGCCGATCTGCACGAAGCCGCGGGCATGCGGGAAGCGCAAATGCCCGGACGCGCAGACGCGGCATGGCGGCAATTCCGGATCGCCGACCGCCTCATGCCCGACATCTGGGAACTCCCGGCGGGCCAGGCGGAGGTGAGCGAACGCCGTTCGCCGGGGATGGCGCTCCATTTCTGGACGCTCGCGATCGAACGGGCCGGCCACCGGGGAGATGAGATATTCGCTATGGCCGTCCGGGACACGCTGAACCTGCCCGGCGCCGAGGCGTTCTGGCGCAGCTACGTGGAGACAAACCCGCAATTCTGCCTGAGCTACGCCCAATACTTCGCCGGCGCAGCCGAGCGGGATTATTTCAACCGGTGGTGGAACACGCGCGCGCTGAGCGGGCGGTTGAATCCCTACGAGATACAGACCTTCTACCAGAACGCCGCGCGCTGGGCCACGCCCGCGCAATTCGGCCAGTGGATGCGTAGCCGCGCCTCCCGCGAGCCGGAGGACTGCATGGACTGGGTGCGGATACTCGACCGGCTGGGCGCCGACGATGCCGCGTGGACGGTGCTGGCGCGCGCCTTGAAGGAGCCGCCCTTCCCCGGCATAAACAGCGCCGCGAGCGCCGATTTCCTGCGGTCCGAGTGGGAGACGCATCCCGGGAACGCGCTGAACGCGCTGACGCTGGCGGAGCGCCTGGCCGCGACGGGCAAGACGGAAAAGAGCGACGAGATCATCCTGGCGGCGGCGGCAAGGCCGGGCGCGCCGGACTGGTTTTTGAAAAAGGCCGCGTTCGTGCTGGCGCGCAAACACCGCTACGCGGAGGCCGTCGCCATGGGCGCGCGCGTGAAGTGACCGGTTATTCGATTACGACGGTCATCTGGCTGGCGATCATGCCCGAGAGCCGGATGGCGTCCCAATTCGCCAGCCGTATGCACCCGTGGCTGCCCGAACGCCCGATTGTCTCCGGCGTGTTCGTCCCGTGAATGCCGATGCCCGGCTTGTCCAGGCCGATCCAGATGACGCCGACCGGGTTCCTCGGCCCGGCTGGGATGTTGAAGAAATTCGCGCTCCGCTTGCCGTGCTGGAGCATCATTTCATCCCAGCGGAACCACGGCATCTCCGCCACGCCCAGGATCATCCAGACGCCGGGAGGCGCGGGCAGGTTCACCGAGCCGGGCGTGATGGGAAAGGCGGCGATGAGAGCCTTCCCGTCGTAAAGGTCGAGCATCTTGTCCTTCGGGCTGATGTAAAGGGTGCGGTTCACGAAGAGCGGGTTGTCCGGCAGATGGGCGATCTCGGAGCATTCCTCGAGCTTGAACGGCGCGACGTTCGGGACGCGGACGGCGTCCCCGGGTTTCAGGGAATCCATCTTCACGCCGGGGTTGAGCTTGCGGAGGAAGTTGGGGTCGGAATGAAAGCGCTCCTCCAGGAATTCCAGGAGCGAATGGTAGCCCATGTATTTCATCTTCGCCTGCTCGGAAGGTTTGTTGGGCGGGTGGTTGACGGTTTTGGCGTCCGCCTCCGTAATCTGGTACGATGTGTAGATCGGATACACGGACTCGAGCGGGATCGAGGAATCGGGCGCGTTGGTTTCCGGCAGCTTGTGCGCCCGCTCGTAGTGCCGGAGCGCCTTGCCCGTGAATTCGCCCCAATGACCGTCGATCTTCCCGGGGCCGAAATTCTGTTGGTCGAGGAATATCTGGAGCCGGGTGGTCAGCTCCTGCGCGGCGACCGGCTCGGCCCGCGCCACCTTCATCGCCGACGGCGGGGGAGCGGGCGGAGGGACGAGCGCATCCTCCGCGACCTGGGCGCGGAGCGAAAAAGCCGCGAGGGCCGAAATCCATGGCAACCAACGCTTCATAGGGATGGACAAGCCCTTCGGATAGCAGCAAAACACTGCAAGTGCAACCGCCGACGAAACTCCGCATAGCCCAGGTGGCTCCGCTTTGGACAAGCATACCGCCGGCGACGTACGGCGGCATCGAACTGGTGGTGCATCTCCTTTGCGAAGAGCTGGTCCGCGGCGGCCACGAAGTGACCCTCTTCGCTTCCGGCGATTCCAAAACGAGCGCCCGGTTGCGCTCCGTGTGCGAGCGGAATCTGCTCGACCTGATGACGACGTGCGAGGCCTCGACCTACGAATACTACGCGAACGCCCTCGTGACCGAAGCGCTCCGGGCCGCGAAAGAATTCGACGTCATCCATTTCCACGTCGGCCCCCAGTGGATTCCGATGGGCGCGCTCTCTCCCGCCCCCGTCCTGTTCAGCCTCCACACCTTCCTTTCCGAGGATGACCGGTGGGTGACGAAGCGTTATCCCAACGTGCCGCTCGCGGCGATCAGCCGCTTCCAGGTCGCCGGGAGCGATCGCGACATCCCCGTGGTCTATAACGGGTGCGACTTCAATGCTTTCGAGCTTTCGACCGAGCCGGGCAAATACCTCGCGTTCCTCGGGCGGATGTCCCATGACAAGAATCCGCTCGACGCCATCCGCATCGCCAAAGCCGCGGGGATGCCGCTCCTCCTCGCGGGCCGCCCGCAAGACGCCGAGGAGACCGAATATTTCGAGACGCTGATAAAGCCGCTCGTCGACGGCGAGAACATCCGCTATCTCGGCGCCGTGGACCACGCGCAAAAGAACGAACTCCTGCGCAACGCCGCCGCGCTCCTGTTCCCGGTGCAATGGGAAGAGCCGTTCGGACTGGTGATGATCGAGGCCATGGCTTGCGGCACGCCGGTCGTCGCGCGCGATCTCGGCGCCGTGACCGAAGTCGTCGATCCCGGCGTCACCGGGTTCCGGCACACCTCAATGGACGAACTGGCCGCGCTCGTGCCCCGGGCGCTCGCGCTGGATCGCGCGACGGTTCGCAGCCACGCCGCGTCGCGCTTCGGCTTCCAGCGGATGGTCGGCGATTACCTGAACCTGTACCGCAAGCTCGTCTCTCACCAGGAATAGCGGAGCGAGACGCCGTCGCCCTTCAGGGTCAGCAAACCCGCCGGCGCGCCGCCCAGGTTCTCGAACTCGCCGTGGGTGAAACGGAGGTCCAGATTCCGCGTTATCTGCGCGCCGAATCCCCATTCGAGGTAGGCGGTGAGCGGCGCGCCGCCCCAGCGGTCGTGGTCCGACAGAGTCGCATCCCCGAAGAAAACCTCCGGGTTGAAGAAGACGAAGAGGCGGTCGAGGTATTTGATCTTCGGCTGAAGCCTCATGTTGAACGAGAGCGCGTACCGGGCGTTGACGATCTGGTCGCGGCTGAAATCCTTCACCGGCCAGCCGCGCGGCGACGCGCCGGGAGTGGCGGGATATTCCAGGCCGGGCGCGAAGATAAACGGCTCCACATAGCCGGAAAGCTCGGCGATCTTCCAGAGATCGACCGGCTTGGCGGTGGAGTAGCGCATCGAGAGGCCGAGCCAGGGCGTGACCTCGTGCACGGAGCGGAACTTGCCGAGGTTGAACGCCTCGTCGTAGGTGAGGCGCACGTCCATGTGCGGCGTCCAGCTCCAGCCGAGGGAAGGCTGCACCTCGAGCAGGATGGGGTCGGCCCGGTAGTTATAGGAAGTCTTCGGCAGCGAAGCGCCCAGCGGCATGAAAAGGTAGAGCCTGCCGAACACGCCCGACGGAGTGTGCGTCACCGTCACGTCCGCGGTGACCGAATAACGCGCGGTGATCTCCTGGTCGAATGGCAGGCCGAAATTCGCCGGGTATTCATTGTGCGGCGGGTAAAAAGTGGCCTCGACGAACCCCGAACTGGTGAACTCGGAGCGCGGCGCGACATCGGCTCGGAAAAGCTCCTTCGAATAATCGGCGCGCGCGACGGACGCCGCGAAGAGAAGTGCGAGGATAAGACGCTTCATTTTTTTGTTGCCCGCTGGTATAGGGAATCGCCGCGATGTTGACAAGAGCCGAAGCCCGGGAGACGGGTGTAACCGCGTGTTCCCGGCCAGTCTCATCGATCCCTGGAGCTGGCGCATGGCCTGGCGCGACGGCAGGAGCAGCCTGCCGCGCCTGCTGCTCTTCGCCGTTTCCATAGCGGCGGGCGTCGCGGCGGTGGCGGCCGCCGGCTCGTTCAGCGCGGACTTGCAGCGCGCCGTGGATGACCAGGCCCGGACGCTTATCGGCGCCGACATCGTCGTGCAGGCGCACCGGCCCTTCACGCCGGGGGATGAGCAACTCTTCAAGACGATGGGCGACGCCGTGTCGCACGAGGTGCGCTTCGTTTCGATGGCGTTTTTTCCCAAAAGCCAGGGCGCGCGGCTGGTGCAGGTGCGCGCGGTGGAAGGCGCCTATCCCTTTTACGGCAAACTCGAAACGGAGCCGGCGGCGGCGGCGGACGCGCTGCGGGCGGGGCGCGCGGCCATCGTGGATGAAAGTCTGCTCCTCCAGTTCGGGGAGGCGGCGGGCTCATCCATAAAGCTTGGCGACGCGGTATTTCCCATCGCGGGGGGGTTGAAGAAGGCGCCGGGCGAGGCGTTCGCTTTTTCTTCCTTCGCGCCGCGCGTCTATATTCCCTTCGGGCGGCTGGAGGGGGCGAATCTGCTGCGGAGAGGCAGCCTCGCGACCTGCTTCGCGAGCTTGCGGATAGACCGGCGCGAACGGATTCCAACGGATGTAAAACAGCTGGAGGCGCGCGGATTCTCCTGCGACACGGTCGCTAAACGCAAAAAGGACCTCGGGCGGGAGATGGAGAACCTTTACCATTTCCTGAACCTGGCGGGGTTCGTCGCGCTGCTGCTCGGGGCGACGGCGGTGGCGGGGGCGGTCCATCTGCACGTGCGGTCGCGGGTGCGTTCGGTGGCGCTGCTCCGGTGCCTCGGGTGTTCCTCCGCGCGGACGGTCGCCATTTTTCTCATCCAGACGATGGCTCTCGCCGCATTCGGCTCGCTCGCGGGCGTGCTGGCCGGGGTCGGCGTCCAGGCTCTCCTGCCCAGGGTTTTCTCGGATTTCCTGCCCATGCGGATCGCGTTCCACCTTTCGCCCCGCGCAATCGGCTCGGGACTTCTCACGGGAGCGGGCTTCTGCATGCTCTTCGCGGCGCCGCCTCTGCTCTCGCTCCGGCGCATCCCGCCGCTCGCCGTTTTGCGTTCGCCGGAGGCCGCGAAGGGCGATCCGTTGCGGTGGGTTTTTTACGCGCTGACGGCGGCCGCGGTTGCGCTCTTCGCGGTGATCCAGACCGGGAGCTGGCGGCACGGGCTGGCGTTCGCGGGCGGGCTGGCCGCGGCGCTCGCGAGCCTCCTGCTTGTGGCCCGGGGCGTGATCTTCGCGGCGGACAGGTTCCTTCGCCAGGGCTGGCCTTATGTCTGGCGGCAGGGTTTGTCGAATCTCCGCCGCCCGGGAAATCGCACGGCGCTGCTGATGCTTTCGCTGGGGCTGGGGACGTTCCTGGTGCTGACGCTTTTCTTCACGCAGCGGATGCTTGTCGGCAGCTTCAAGACGCCGAAAGGAGGGGATGCGAACATTATCCTGTTCGACATCGGCGCGGAGCAGCTCGACGGCCTCGCGGCGCTGCTGCACAAGCTCGGCGCGCCGTTGCTCGACCGCGTGCCGATGGTTCCGATGCGGCTTGAAGCGATAAAGGGCGTTCCGACGCGGGAACTCCGCGCGGGGAAGCGGGTAAAGGAGTGGGTTCTGGCTCGGGATTACCGCTCCAGCTATCGCGACCGCCTTTCCTCCACGGAGACCGTCGTCAACGGGCGCTTCACGGGCGAATGGAGTTCCGGAAAAGGCCCGGCGCCCATTTCGGTGGAAGAAGGGATCGCGAAGGACCTGGATGTGACCGTGGGCGACGCGGTCACCTTCGACGTACAGGGCGTAAAAGTTGAAACGGTGGTCGGCAGCATCCGAAAGGTCGACTGGAAAAAATTCCGGACGAACTTCTTCATCCTTTTCCCAAAGGGCGTGCTCGAGGACGCGCCGGGGACGTTCATCGCCTTGTCGCGGGCGGCGGATGACGCACAGTCCGCGGCGCTCCAGCGCGAGATCGTGCGCCAATACCCCGGCGTCTCCGTGCTCGACCTGCGGGCCGTCGTCTCCGCGGTGGACGCGATCCTCTCGAAGGCCGCTTTCGTCATCCGGTTCATGTCGCTCTTCACGCTGCTGACGGGACTTTTGATCCTGGCCGCCGCGCTCTTTTCCAGCCGTTACGAGCGGGCCAGGGAGGAGGCGCTCCTGCGCGTGCTGGGCGCGACGAACGGGCAGGTCTTCCGGATACTCGTGATCGAATTCGCGCTCCTCGGGTTCTTCGCCGCGTTGACGGGGATTCTCCTCTCCGTGGGCGCGGCTTACGGGCTGGCCTTCTTTGTTTTCAAGACGCGGTTCGTTCCGCCGCTCTTCACCGTGCCGCCGGCGCTGGCCGTGATGATGGCCATAACGGTCGGCGCGGGCCTCGCGATCAGCCGCCGGGACGGCAGGCAAACTCCGCTCGCGCTGTTGGCGGAAGCCTAACCGCGCCGCCGGCTGCGGTGCAAATGCCCGGCCTGGATCAGGACGCCGGCGATGCTCAGGCACAGAAGAGCCGGGGTATGGACGGCATCCGCGATGAGCGACGCCCCCAGCAAGGAGGAGAGGATGATCAGCGCCCAGTCGAAAAGTCCGGCGACCAGCGCGCCGCCGAGAATGCCGCCCACGAGCACGGCGACCCAGAGGAACGGCGGTCGATCCCAGCCGCCCATATTCGCGAGATTCAGCGCCAGGTAAGCGCCGGCAAGAAAACCCGCGACGCCCACGGCCAGCTTCTGGAGGAATACGGCGATGGCGGCGCCCGCCAGCCCGGCGACGACGCCTGCAACCAGGGTCGCCGTCTGCGAAAGGCCCAGGCTCTCGACAATAAAGACGCCCGCGAGGAATCCGGATATGCCGACGAAGAACCAGAACAGTTTGCGGCCGAGCACGAGGAGGCAGCACCCCGCGAGGATGGCGGCCAGAGGCGCGTGCTGCGTTACGCCGGACATCCGCATGACGCGGCGAGCCACTCCAGGTACTTCGGGTTGCCCCGCGAGATTTCACTCCGATAATCTCCGGGATTTCGTACGAATGAAGCTGCCGCAGCCGTTGTTCGAGCGCGGGGTAGCATCCCTCAAGCGTTTTCAGTAATACGAGCGTTTCCCGGCTGGTCTCGACCTGGCCTTTCCAGGTGTAAAGCGACTCCGCGCCCGCGAGGAGGGTTCCGCAAGCCGCGAGGCGTTCGCTGAGCAACGTGCGGATGGCGGTGCGCGCGGCCTCCGCGTCCGGGAAGGCGCTCACGACGAGGAGAGGCTTGTCCGGCATCAGGACATTCAAGACATTCAAGACGTTAAGGCGGGTTGGCGGCAAATCCAGCCGCCCCCCAGCACCCTGTCGCCCGCGTAGAAAACAGCCGCCTGCCCTGGCGTGACCGCCTTCTGCGGAGTATGAAGCCTTACTTTCACCCTGGTTGGCGAGAGAGGGGTTATCGTGGCGGCGGTTCCGGGATGGCTGTAGCGGATCTTGACCTGCGCCTCCAGCGATTCGCACTCCACATGCCAGGTGGTTCTCTCGACCTCGAACTCTTCCGAGGCCAGGTCCTCCGCGCCGCCGACGGTGACGCGATTCGTCGCCGGGTCGATGTCGATCACGTAACGGGGCGCCGCGCCGCCGCCGGGAAGCCCTTTCCGCTGCCCGACGGTGAACATTTCGATGCCGTCGTGTTCGCCGAGGAAATTCCCTTCCCGGTCATAGATGCCGCCGGGGTGGAACTCCCCTTCCCCGAGATGGCTCTTGAGGAACGCCTTGTAGTCGTTGCCGGGCACGAAACAGATTTCCTGGCTGTCGGCCTTCTCCGCGACCTTCAGGCCAAGGCCGCGCGCGATCTCGCGGATTTCCATCTTTGTCATGCCGCCCAACGGCGTCAGGGCGCGCCGGAGCTGCTCCTGCCGCAGGCTGAAGAGGAAGTAGGATTGGTCCTTGGTCAAATCCAGCCCCTTGCGAAGCACGGCGCCGCCAACCGGAGGATGCTCGATGACGGCGTAGTGCCCCGTGGCGATGTATTCCGCGCCGATGGCCCGCGCCTTTTCCCACAAGCTGCCGAACTTCAGCTTCTCGTTGCACATCACGCACGGGTTCGGCGTGCGGCCTTCCCGGTACTCCTTGGAGAAATAGTCGATGACGACTTTCTCGAACTGGCCGGCCTCGTCCACGACGTAGTGGGGCACGCCCAATGCGTGGGCGACGCCGCGCGCGTCCGCGATGGCTTGCGGGCCGCAGCACTTGTCCTCCGCGCGCGAGATGCAGTCCTGCGGCCACACCTTCATCGTGACGCCGACGACATCATACCCCTGCTCTTTCAAAAGCCACGCCGCGACGCTGGAATCCACCCCGCCGCTCATCCCCGCCAGGACGCGCGTCTTCACCGGAGAAAGCGCGCGAGGTTCTCTTCTTCCCACTGCCGCGCGCGCCGGTAAAAGCGGAATCTCCGCTCCTCGCGGTAGAACTCCTCGGTGTGCACGCGGCGGCGCCCGTTCGCCCCGGGTTCGTCCGGGACGACGGAATGGAGCATCTCGTGGTAGATCACGTATTCCAAAAACCATTGCGGGACGAAATCCGCGTCCAGGGAAGGATGGATGCGGATGACGCGGTCATCCTCCTGGATCGTCCCGAATACAAAATACTCCCGCGGCGGCAGCCTGCGCTTGCGGCCCCAGGTGATGGAATACTTCCTGAGCGCGTTGTCGAAGTATTTGGCGTTGAGCTTGTCGAAGATCGCCCGGAGGTCGAAATACTGCCCTTCATGGCGGAACGGAAGCTGCCGCTGCATGGGCAGCTTCGGGTGCAGGAGCTTGCGTTTGCGCTTCTTTGTCATTCGGCCCGATGCTGTGAGTCGTATTTCTCTTCCAACAACTTCACCCGCGCAAATAATTTCGGAAGCCGGTTGACTCTCGCTATGCGGTCCTTCGCCTCGTCGAAAGGAGCCGCCGGAGAACCGAGATATATCTGTTTCGGAGCGACATTCTTGCTCACTCCACTCTGGGCGGCGATAACGGAAAAATCGCCGATTTCAATATGCCCGACAATTCCAACCTGACCCGCAAGGGTAACATATTGTCCCAATTTCGAACTGCCTGAAATTCCCGCCTGGGATACAATGATGGAATGTTTGCCGATGACGACGTTGTGGGCGATCTGCACCAGGTTGTCGATCTTCGTGCCCTCCTGTATCCATGTCCGGCCAAAGCGCGCCCGGTCAATCGTCGTATTGGCGCCGATCTCCACGTCGTCATCGATCTGCACGATGCCGGTCTGCGGGATTTTGACGTGCTTGCCGTTCAAGGTTTCGTAGCCGAAGCCGTCGCCGCCGATAACCGCGCCGCTATGCAGGACGACCCGGTTTCCGATCCGGCATCCCTCGCGGATGGTGACGTTCGGATACGCCTTGCAATCCTCGCCGACGATTGCGCCGTGCCCGACATAACTGTGGGCGCCGACGACCGTCCCGCGCCCGATCCGCGCGCCGGCTTCGACGACGACGAACGGCTGGATGGAAACGCCTTCGCCCAGGACGGCGTCCGGGGAGAGGACCGCGGAAGGATGGACGCCCGGCGGAAAGGCGAGCGGCGGCGGCGTGAATTTCTCCAGCAGGCGGGCGAACGCGAGCGACGGGTTCTCAACCTTGATCTGGATCGCCTCGGTTTTCTCCACCCAATCCTTGGGGACGAGGACCGCGGCGGCCTTGGTCGACCGCAAGGCGGCGACGTACTTCGGGTTGCCAAAGAAGGCGATCTGCCCTTCCGCGGCGTCCGTCAGGGATGCGGCTCCGGTGATGGGCGTCTCGCCCGGGCCGCCGACGACCTGCCCGCCGAGGAGGGCGGCAAGTTCATCCACCGTGGTATTCACGGCGTTACTTCTTCGAGGCCGGCTTGTTCTTGTTGAGCGCCGCGATGATGTCCTCGCTGAAATCCATGTTATCCCGGGAGAAGAGGACGATTGGCACGCCGTTGAGGCTTTGGCCCGATTTGTCGAAGACGAGGTCGTAGCTGTCGGTGCGGACCTTCTCCTGAACCAGCTTCGTGATCTCGTCCACGATGTCATTGCGCATCCGGACCGCCTGGTCCTGGAGTTCCTTTTCCCGCTGCTGGCGGAATTCCGTTATCTCGCGCTCGAGGTTCTTGGTCTCGGCGATTTTATCGTCGCGGGACTTCATCTTTTCCTCTTTCAACTCCTTGCTCAACTCGGGCCGGTCGATCTCGGCGTTGAGTTGGTTGATGTCGTCCATCGTCTTCTTGTAGGTGTCCATCCTGTCGTCCAGATCGCGCTTCGCCCGGGCGCGCGCCTCGTTGATCCTGGATTCGGCGTCCTTCGTCTTGGAATAGGAGGAGAAAATCTTGTTCATGTCGACCATGCCGATCTTGGTCTGGGCATGGGAGGGAGCGGCAAAAGCCAGAAGCGCCATGACGGATAAGGCGGATAGGGTGGCCAGGGAGTGGAAGGAGACCTGCTTTTTCATAGAGTGGGTATTTGTGAGTCTTGGTGAGACCGGCTGGCGGCTCAGCCGTTCAAAATTGGTAGCCGACGTTGAAATTAAATTTGCCGCTGCCCTTGTTGAACCGGTCGTCCTGCACGGGGATGCCGTAGTCGATTCGGACGGGGCCGATGGGGAGATCGACCCGGACGCCGACGCCGACATCCGAGTTGACGCCGCCAAGGTCGAAGTTGTAGGAGCCGCCGTTCACGAAGCCGACGTCGTAGAAGACCGCGCCCCGGAGGCGTTCGACGATGGGGAAGGTGTACTCCGCGGTCGCCCGCGCCAGCGTGCCGCCGCCGAGCGGTTCGCCGTTTCTGTCCTTGGGGCCGACATCGCGGAACTTGAAGCCGCGCAGGTTGTTGGCGCCGCCCAGGAAGAGCCGGTCGAAGATGGGGATGTCCGAGGCGCCGAGCCAGTTGGCGACGGTGGCGACCTCGCCGCTGAAGAGGAGGATCGTGTCGTAGGGGAGGGAGATGTATTGCGTGCCGTCCAGGTCGAAGCCGTAGATTTTGTCATTGCCGCCGAGCGGGCCGCCGGCGACGTAGGCGGAGAAGTCGATCTTGCGGCCCTTGCGGGTCAGGAAGACGCTGTCGCGGTTGTCGTAGGTGATGCCCGCCGTGAGCGAGCTTTTCAGCTTGGAACCCTGCTCGGCCCGGAGCTGGGGCGAGGAGTTGACGGCGAGGTCGTAGATGCCGATGTCTTCGAGCCGGTACTCGAGGCGCACCGCGAGGAAGTTGCTGAGCGCCTTGCGGGCGTTCAGGTCGACCCCGTAGTCGCGCTGGGCGTAGTAATCGCTGATATAGGTGGCGTCGTGGTAGAACAACTCGCCTCCGACGCCGATCTGGTAGTCGAGGAACCACGGCTCACTCAAGGACGCGATGAAATCCTTGCGCTCGGTGCCCAACTGCGCGCGCAACCGGAGCCGCTCGCCGCCGCCGGTGAAGTGCGGCCAGTTGAAGAGGTCGAAGTTTGTCTGCTGTATTTCGGCGAACCCGAGGACGCTGTCGATGGAGCTGAACCCGGCGCCGAAGTTGAATGAACCCGTGCGTTTCTCCTCGACGAGGACGTTCAGGTCCTTGCGGCCCGGGATGCCGGTGTCGCTGGAGTAGGTGTCGATCTTCGAGAAGTAGTTGAGGTTCTGGAGACGCGCCTTGCTGGCGTCCACCTTGACGGTGTTGTATATCTCGCCCGGAGCCACGGCCAGTTCGCGGCGGATGACCTTGTCCTTGGTGCGGGTGTTGCCCTGGATATTGACGCGCTCAATGTAAGACTGGACGCCTTCGTCGAGTTTGAAGTCCAGGTCGATGACGCCCGGACCGCCGGAAATGACCTGCGGGGTCACGGCGAGATCGACATACCCGTGCGCGCCGTACATGTCCTGGATCGCCTTTTTGTCCTCCTGCATCGCCTTGGGCGAATAGACCGCGCCGGGCTTCAACTTCATGCGCTTGCGGAGGTCGTCCGTGGGGAAGAGGGTCGCGCCCTCGATGCTCATGTTCCCGACGTGATACTGGCCGCCTTCCACGATGAGGAAGGTGACATCCACCTTCCCGCTCGGGTAACGGGTGATCCGCGGTTCCTGCACTTCCACGTCGACGTATCCGTGGTTCTGGTAAAATTCGCGCAGGGCGGTCATGTCGCTGTCGATCTGGTCGGTCTCCAGGTGGCCCTTCTTGGTGAGGAACGAGAGGATTGTCTGCGGACCGGTCTTGATGACGCGGCGCAACTCCTTGGTTTTGAAGACCTGGTTGCCCTCGAAATACACGGCGGCGATGATCGTCTTCGCGCCTTCGGTCACGTCGAAGGTAACCCGGGTCGCGCCGGTCAGTTCGTTGGTCTCCGTGTGGAATTTCACCTGCGTGTCCGCGTAGCCGTGGCTCTGGTATTGATCGAGTATCTTCTGGCGATCCTGCTCGAGGTTGGCTTCCGTCAACGTCTCGCCCGGCTTGGTCGTGAACTCCTTGCGCAGGCTCTTCACCTTGAACTTCGTCACTCCGTTGATGATGATCTCGCCCACTTTCGTCTTCGTCTGGATGACGACCACCACCTTCACGCCGTCGGCGACCGGCTCGCCAAAGATGCGGACGTTGCTGATGCTCCCCATCGCGTAAAGACTGCGGATGTCATCCTCGACGACCTGCTCGGAATACGGCTTGCCGACGGCCGTCCGCATGTTGGCGACGACCCTCTCCTTGCTGACGGTGGCCGGGCCGGCGTATTGCACTTCCACCTTGCGGACGATGGGCGCCTGGGGCGGAGCGGACGGAGGCTGGGGCTGTTGCGCCCAGGCGCCGGATGCCGCCAATACGAAAACCGCCGCGAGGACGCAGATGAATTTGCTGGGAATAGATTTCATAAAAACTTTGCCCGCCCCGGCGGCCAGGGCTGGATATCGGCGGTAATAGAGAGGAATCCCGGATAAAACGTCAAGGAATTTCCAAGGCTTCGGCGACGCCCCGCCTTGTCATTGCAAGGGTTTCACGTTAATTTTCCTCGTGCCGGTGGATAAAAAGAGCGCCCTGCACCGCCTTCTTCTCACGGACAGCCGAAAACTCCGCGCGTTGCGGATCTTCGACCCTTTCACGCAATGGTGGTCGATCACGGAAGTGAGATTCTGCGTCGTATGCGAGCGTCCCTTCATGGGGCGCGACATCCGGTTCTTTGGCGAGGATGAATTTCCCACGCAATTCGAATGCCCCACGCCCGGTTGCCAGGGCGGCTTCGCGGAGTGGAAACACCCCCGGCTGCACTTGTAACTCGCTTGCTTTAAGGGAGCGAGAACTCGTCGAGCGCCCCGGACACAGCTTCCATCGGCAGGCCGATCACGTTCGTGTGCGAACCCTCGACCCTCGCGATGACTTTGGTCGGGTCATCCTGCGCGGCATAGGCGCCCGCCTTGTCCAGCGGCTGCACCCGCGAGATATACGCGTGGATTTCCTCCGGCTCCAGCGCGCGGAAATGCACTCGCGTCATCTCGACGAAATGGCGGGTTTCGCCCGTGGCGAGCCGGGTCATCCAGACGCCCGAGAAGACTTCGTGCGCCCGTCCGCTCAACAGCGTCAGCATCTCGAAGGCCTCCTCCTCATCCTTCGGTTTGCCAAGGATGCGGTTGTCCAGCGCGACGAGGGTATCGGCGCCGAGCACGATGGCTTTTGGCCGTTTCCGGCTGACGGCCAGCGCCTTTTTCCTGGCGTTGAGGAGAGTCGTCTCCCCGACGGTAAAGTACGGAGCCGCCGTCTCCTCGACGTGGGAGGGAACGATCTCGACCGTGTAGCCGTGCTGCCGGAGCAAATCGCGGCGGCGAGGCGACGCGGAAGCAAGGACGATGGTTCGGCCGGCCACAAAGGAAGTCTAACAGCAATCCCCTGGCCGCCGCAAGAGGAACCCTGCGATCAGCGCTCGACATGCAAACGGCTTCCGGCATTATTTATGCATGATCCCCTCCAGATTTTACCTGTGTCTTCCCTTTTGCCTTTTAATCGGCTGCTCGCGCCCGAGTGAACCGACCGGCGCCGGCGGAGCCGCGACGAAGCCGTTGCAACTGGCTTTCGTCACGAACAACGCGGCGGATTTCTGGACAATCGCGCGCAAGGGTTGCGAGAAGGCCGAGAAGGAACTCGATAACGTGAAGGTCAATTTCATGATCCCTTCCGACGCCACCGCCGCGGATCAAAAACGGGTTGTCGACGACTTGCTGGCGAAAGGCGTCGACGGGATGGCGATCAGCCCCGTCGACCCGGCGAACCAGACGCAGATGATCAACGACGCGGCGAAGCAGGCGCTCGTCATAACGCAGGACAGCGACGCGCCGAACAGCGACCGCGCGTGTTATGTCGGCACGGACAACGTGGCGGCCGGGAAGATGGAGGGCGGCTTGATCAAGGAGGCGCTGCCCAACGGCGGGAAGATCATGGTGTTCGTCGGCAAGAGGGACGCGCAAAACGCGAGGGAGCGCTACGAGGGCATCGAGGAGGCGCTCAAGGGCTCCAAGGTCTCCATCATCGACGTGCGGACCGACAACACCGACAGCGTCCGCGCCAAGGCGAACGCCGTGGACACGCTGGTCAACTACCCCGACGTCGCCGGGCTGGTCGGCTTGTGGAGCTACAACGGCCCCGCGATCCTGAACGCCGTGAAAGACGCGGGCAAGGTCGGCCAGGTCAAGATCATCTGCTTTGACGAAGAAGACCAGACGCTCGCGGGCATCAAGGACGGGGCAATCTACGCCACCGTGGTGCAGCAGCCCTTCGAGTTCGGACGCCAGACGATGACGATGCTGGCCAAGGCGCTCCGCGGCGACAAATCGGTCTTCCCCGCCGACAAACGGGTCATCATCCCGACGCTCGCCATCAAAAAAGATACGGTTGAAGAGTTCGCCAACCACATCAACGAACTGCGCGGACGCTGATGGCTGAAAATGTATGATTCGCTCTAAGGGCGCACTCCTGGAGTTGCAGGCCGTCTCCAAGCGCTTTGCGGGCGTCGTGGCGCTGAGCGACGTCGCCCTGGAAATCCATCCCGGGGAGATCGTCGCGCTCATCGGCGAGAACGGCGCGGGCAAATCGACCTTGATGAAAATTCTCGGCGGGGTGCATCAGCCCACCGAAGGCGTCATCCTCGTCGACGGCAAGCAGTCCGCGATCCGCTCCGTAAACGACGCCCTGGGGTTCGGCATCGGCTTCATCCACCAGGAGTTGAACGTCCTGGATAACGTCGATGTCGCCGGGAACATCTTCCTCGGGCGCGAACCGGTATGGGGCGGGCCGCTGCGGCTCATCGACGAGGGGAAGATCCATCGCGAGGCGAAGAAATATCTCGACCGGCTCGGCATGCGCATACCGACCGGCGCCCTGCTGCGCGACCTGCCGATCGCCTACCAGCAGATGGTCGAGATCGCCAAGGCGCTTTCGTTGAACACGCGCATCCTCCTTATGGACGAGCCGACCTCCAGCCTGACTTTGAGCGAGACGGAGCGGCTGCTCTCGCTCACGAAGGAACTGCGCGCCTCCGGCGTGAGCATCATCTACATCTCGCACCGGCTCAGCGAAGTGAAGGAAATCGCCGACCGCGTGGTGGCGTTGCGCGACGGCAGAAACGCCGGCGGGCTTTCGCGCGAGGAAATCTCGCACGACGCGATGGTGAAGTTGATGGTGGGCCGCGACCTCGCGTACCGCCAACCGCAACCGGCGAAGGAAACGCGCCCGCGCCTCGAAATCCGCGGCTTGAGAACACAGCGGTATCCCAAACAGGAAATCTCGTTTGACATTCGCGCCGGGGAGATTGTCGGCTTCGCGGGGCTGGTCGGCGCGGGGCGGACGGAAGCGGCGCAGGCGATCTTCGGCGCGGACAAACCGGTCGCGGGAACCATCCGCATCGACGGCCAGGACTTGAAGATAACCTCGCCGCTGGACGCCATAGCGCACGGCATCTACCTCATCCCGGAGGATCGCCGCAAGACCGGCCTCATCACCTCGATGCCAATCCGCGAGAACACCACCCTCGCCTCCATGGAACGCTATTCGACGGGCGGCCTCATCCAGTTCGGCGCCGAGCGGACGGCCAGCGAACGCTATTGCAAGGAGTTCCGGGTGAAATGCTCCTCCATCGAGCAACCCGTGAAGAACCTCAGCGGCGGCAACCAGCAGAAAGTCATCCTGGCGAAATGGCTTTCGCTCGCGCCGAGGCTCCTCATCTTCGACGAGCCGACCCGGGGCATCGACGTCGGCGCGAAGGCCGAAATCTACGACCTCATGAGAAAACTGGCGGAGAGCGGCGTCGCCATCCTGATGATCTCCAGCGACATGGAGGAAGTCCTCGGCGAAAGCCAGCGGGTCGTCGTCATGCACGAAGGCGCCATCGCCGGCTCGCTCGACCGCGAGCATTGCACCGAACAGGCGATCATGAACCTCGCCGTCGGCCACCACGCACAGGTATGAAAAAACTGCTCCTCAAACGCGAGTTCGGCATCTTTGTCCTGCTGCTCGTCCTCTGCATCGTCGTCGCGGCGCTCAATCCGAAATTCCTTGGCGCGGCCAACCTCCAGAACATCGGCCGGCTCATCGGCATGTACGGCATCTTCAGCATCGGCATCGGCCTGGTCATCATGACCGGCGGCATCGATCTCTCCATCGGCTCGATGGTCGCGCTGCTCGGCGTGGAACTGGCGATGCTCCTGCCGCATTTGGCCTGGCCGCTGGCGGTGCTGGCCGTGCTCGGGACCGCTGTCGTGCTCGGCGGGCTGCACGGGCTTCTGATAACGCGGCTCGGGTTGCAACCGTTCATCGTCACCCTTTGCGGCCTGCTCTTTTACCGCGGCATCGCCCGCTTCATCGCCAATGACGAGACCAAGGGCTTCGGCGACGCCCGGGGCTTCGAACTGCTGCAAAACCTCGCCACCGGGCGGGTTCTCGGCGTGCCGATGCCGCTCATTTTGCTGTTGATCGTCGCGGCAGTCATGTGGGTCGTGCTGCACCGCTCGGTGTACGGGCGCTATCTTTTCGCCGTGGGCCGCAACGAGGAAGCCGCGCGCTATTCCGGCATCAACACACGGCGGATGATCGCCAGCACGTATGTCCTCTCCGGGGCGTTCGCGGGCGTCTCATCGATCCTGCTCGCGTTTTATACGAACTCGATCTCGCCCTCGTCCCACGGCAACTTCTATGAACTCTACGGCATCGCCGCGGCCGTGCTGGGCGGGTGCAGTCTCGTCGGCGGCGAAGGCTCGATATTCGGCATCGTCATCGGGACGGCGCTGCTCCAGGTGCTGCAAAACCTGGTGAATCTCCTCGGGATACCGAGTTCCCTGAACTTCGCGGTCATGGGCGCCGTCATTCTGATCGGCGTCGTGGCCGACCGTTTGCTGAAGAATCGCTGACGGGGTTGATTGCCGCTTCAGGCGGCCGATACAGCCGCCTCTACAACGACACCTTTAGCGATGGCCGCCATGTCCCCCCCCGTGACCGCCGCCTCCGTGGAAGCCGCCGCCGCCACCGCCGCCGCCTCGGCTGAATCCATGACCGTAAAAATGGTGGGAGCCAAAGTGCCCGTGGTGGTAGCCCCCGCCTATGACGTATCCGCCGCCCCCGTACGGACCCCAGTCGCCATAGTATGGCCCCGCATAAGGCGGCCCGTAGTCGGCTCCCTCGTAGTAAGTCTGGCAGCCGCCGCACAACAGCATCGTGAGAGCGGCCCCGGCCAGCGCAAGCAGTCTTGTCTTCATGGTTCGATCCGGAAGGCGGCTTCCTTTTCAAAATTCTTTTTCTCGTCCGGGGAGAGGCCCTCATACAGCACGCGGATCGTGTAACCGCCGACCAGTTTTCCATTATCCACGAACATCCAGTCCGTTATTTCATCCGGGTTCACCGAGACGCGCATTCCCAGTTTCAGTCCTTTGATTTCCTGCGGCGTATTGTCAACGCGCCCGCAGAAACGGCGCCCGGAGCAGGTCACATGCGAAAGCCAGATGTGCTCGACACGGTCTCCCTGAACAAACGGTTTTTTCACTTCGAAATCCCTTTGCCCCGGCCCGGGATGATTGAGCGCCGTGACAAATATCCGCAAGCGCCTGCGCGCCATCCTCACGGCGCGGTCCATCTGCCGGTCTTTTTCCTCGACTTGGAAATAGGCGGGTTCGACGCCCGGCCTGCGGACGGTCCTGCCAATGGCATGAGGCGGAGTTTGTGATGCGCAACCGCTGAGAAGGAGCGCGCCCGCCAAAAGGGAAGGAGTTATTCTCATCGTCATTTGTCAATTCGCGGCTCGACCGCCCGATGGCGGTATGTGGGCAATGAACGCCACCGGTGTTTTAAAAGAATCACAGCGCGCCGCGGCCAACTCTTCCGGCGCGAATCATCTTTCTCTGTGAACGTTGTTTTTACCCTTCTCGGGAAAGGGCATGGCATGGCGGGTGCTATTGGACACAGCCGGGGAAAACAACCAAAGGGGGCAGCTCGATTGGAGGGTTACGCTGAAGGATCCGGGGGGAATCACTCAGCGAGGGCCAATCGAGCTGCATTTCCCCTTCAGGGCTCGTTCCACTTCGCCATGGCCCTGACATAAACGGGCCGGAAACATTCCGCGATTCGCGTCCACTGGCCCAGGCTGTCCTTGCGAGGCGCAAGCAGCGTCCACGGTTCCGTTCCGGTCTGGATTTGGATCGCGACATACTTGTCCGCGCCGGCCTTTGGCTCGACGAACCCGATCCGCGAAAGAGCGTGGTGAAACAGCGTCCAGAACTCCTCGGCGTCCGCGCAACGGTCGATCTCCATGTCGAGAAGCTGCGCTTGCAACAAAGCGTAACGCACCGTCTGCCTGCGCGAGACGATCCTGTTGAATTGTTTGCTCACGTCGCCCCAGCTCCGGATGTACTGAAGGTAACGCGCGGCGAAGATCGCCATCAGAAAGATGACGCCGATGGCGATGGGAATCGTCCGTCCCTGGCTCCAGAAGATGCTCAGCGCCATCAAACTTAGAACGACGCAGATGCCGTACATCGCCAGCAGGATGCGGCGCTTGGAGAAACCGAGGTCCTCCAGCCGGTGGTGGATGTGCTCGTCGTCGCCATGAAAGAGCGGAAACCCGCGGAGAGCCCTGCGCATCAGGGCGAAGGTGGTGTCGAGGATCGGCACGCCGAGCGCGACAATGGTCACGAGCAGCACGGAAGCGACCGCGCCTTTGTTGTAACTCTTCAGCGAAAGCGCCGCGATGCAGAAGCCGATGAGATACGCGCCGCCGTCGCCCAAAAAAATACGCGCTGGCGGGAAGTTGAACACGAGGAAACCAAGGAGG
>JAJPII010000033.1 GCA_021324825.1 Spartobacteria bacterium
ATGGTACACTGCTCCTTCAAACTCAACGCGTATCGGGCAAGCCATATCCCAAATCATGAGGTTGAATCGCTGCTCTGTCAAGTGTCAAGAGTTGACCCCGAGCTCCCCCCCCGAGCTCCCCCCGACCCCGAGCTCCCTACCAAGTGTCAAGAGTTGACCCCGAGCTCCCTACCCCAATGTCAGGGAAACCAACTCTCTACCGCCTTCTTCGTGATTTGACAGCAGCAACTTCCTGAAACGCATTGAAGAAGGCTTCCTTGAGATCGTCTCGCGCTATGCTCGGACTGCTACGAAGGATTTTGGCTGGGCTGCCAGGTTTAGAATTAAAGTTGTCGTCACTCCGAGTTTTACGGACATTGCATATTCTGCTCGGTCCACTGCACAATTCCGAGTTCATCTCAGGTCGCCCCTCGGGGCTCACCGCCACCACCACCCGCCACGCTAAGTTTGCCCATTGTTTCCAACTTCCTTCTGAGAACTCTGGCAGATCAGCGGCCTCGTTTCTCCAAGCCGTAGCGGGTTCAAACTCGCTCCCATCTTGGAAGGTCCACAGTGGGGTTGGGTGCCACGTAAAGCTGGGTTTTGGCATCTCTTCCACCTTTTTATATCTGGTCCGGAGATCCCGCCAGCGTGCTCTGTAAATTTCGATCGCGTTTACAAAATCAAGCGCACGCCTTCGCGCATTGCTGCTCAGACCCTTGCGCTTTGAGAGCGCGTAAGACATTCGGTACGCCAGCGGGAATTTCCACTCTTCACCTTCAAGGACGAACTTCCAAGGAGAGTACGTGGATAAATGATCTGGCGGCGGAGGGAGTCCGAAGCCGACGCGCAAATGCTCGGCTCGGGAGAGTCGTTTTCTGCCCATTTCTCCCGCCAACCTACCCCACCTCCCAAGTTCAGGGCAAACACCCTCGGACATGTCCAAATATTACCGAAATATCCAGATGAGTGCTCACTTCTGTTCTCACTTAGCCTCTTATCTAGCTCTATTCCTCCGTAAGTCCCTCAGCATGAGGAGGGGAGCGGGTGAAGGGAATCGAACCCTCGTGTCCAGCTTGGGAAGCTGGCGTTCTACCATTGAACTACACCCGCGCGAAATGTTTATTGCCAGGAAACGATGTCGTCGGAACCGGCCAGGGCGCCGCTCTTGCCCGCGGCGTTATCCGCCCCCAATGACCAGGCCACAACCCCGGCCCGCAATGGGGTGGAAGTAGTGGGGCCGATGTCGGTGTAAGGCCAGTTGGCGGCGGGGTCGATGACGTTGTTATAGTTGTAATCGATCGCGATGAAGTAGGCTACTCCGAATGGGTCCATCAAATCGCCGATGTTCACCGCTTTTCCGTTGAAACTCGCGACCGCCGCCGTCGCCACTCCCCCTTTGGGCGCCGTCGCGCTTTTCGCGTTCGGCATGTCCAGGTAAACAACTTGCCGGGGGTTCGCGACGTTGTTGAAATTCCAGGAACTCGCTCCCGAGGAGGCGGCGCGCAATACGTCGATGAGCTGGTAGTTTGAATAGGTGAGGCCGGGGCCGACGACGACATCCGACGTGCCGCTGAGCGCCGGGGAGATGGGCGGCGGGTATTGCCCGTAGTCGGTGTTAAAGCTCTTCAGCGCGGCGACGATGGTCTGCACGTCGGATTTGGCTTTTGCGTTGTTGGCCTGTTTGCGGACGGTGTTGACGGCCGGGAGGAGCAGGGCCATGAGGATGGCGATGATGGCGATGACGGTGATGAGCTCGACAAGCGTGAACGCCAGGCGCTTGGTTTTCGAGAGGGGCGGGAGGGTCATTCGATGGGTCTTTGCCTTGCAATATATTGGGCCGGGATGCGAAATACAAACGATTTCCCCATGACTACGCCCTGGCAGGAGGCTGTTCTTCCCCGTCCGGACGGCGCGGCTCTTTTTCTGCGCTGGAGGGAGTCTCGCGGCCCGGCCAAGGCGAATGTCATCCTCATCCACGGGATGGGCGAACATTCCGCGCGTTATTTGCACGTGGGCGATTTCCTGGCGGAGAGCGGTTACCGTGTTTGCGCGTCCGATCTGCGGGGGCATGGGCGTTCCTCGGGCCCGCGGGGGGATGTCGAGGGTTACGATATCCTGCTGGAGGATATTGAGGCGGTTTTTCGCCGTTTCCATGAGGCCGGGGGGCCGTCCTTCCTTTACGGACACAGCATGGGAGGGCAGCTGCTGATCAATTTTTTCCTGAAATACCGGCCTCCCGTGGCGGGGGCGGTGGTGGCGTCGCCCTGGCTGGAACTGGTGTTCCGGCCGAAGCGCTTGAAGCTGTTCCTGGCCCGGTTGGCGCTCGCGCTGGCGCCGGGCTGGACGCAGGAGTCCGGGATGAGCGACTCCGGGTTGTCGCGCGACCGCGATTTTTTGCAGTCGATGAAAGACCTCGATCTGGTGCATAAGCGCATGTCGGCCCGAATGTTCGACCTGCTGTGCCGGGGTGCGCGGAGGGCCGCGGAGAATGCCGGGAGTTTTGATTGCCCGGCGCTTTTCCTGCACGGCGAGGATGATGCGGTGACGTCGCGGGCGGCCACGGAGGATTTCGTGCGGCGGGCGGGTTCGGTGGACAAGGCGCTCTTTATCTACCCGGGGACGCGGCACGAGACGCACAACGACGTGGATCGAAACCAGGTGCTGGCGGATGTGGCCGGCTGGCTCGGCAGGCGGGCGTCACCGTAGCGCCGCCCTGCGTGAGAGCTTCGCGGCGAGCAAGGTCGCGCCGATCATCAGGCCAAGGACGCCCGCGCACGCGAGGAGGAGCGCAAGCTGATACTCGCGCGCGGACAGCGATTCCTCCGCGGTGTGGAAGACGTTCTTTACAGCCTGCTCTGCGTGTGTTTCGAGGTCGCCGAGCTTTCCGGCGAGGCGGTTTACGGTTTCTTCCTGGTCGAAGTACCCTAAGTACCCTTTGAGCCGGTTGTGGATTTCGCCGTTTTCCATGCTCGGCCAATCTAAACCTTTCTGCCGCGGTTGGCAAACGGCGGGCGTTGCCCTACTATGGGCGGCTCCCCATGAAAATCCGCAATCTGTTGCTCGCGTTCTCTTGCCTTCTGGTATTCGTGGCGTTCGGCGTCTGGTATTTCCACAACTGGGTGGTTCAGAAGCCGTTTGCCATCATCCTTTTCATCGGGGATGGGATGGTGAGCGGCAATCTCACCGCGGCGCGCTTGTATGAAGGGGGCGCGGATCATCGCCTCGCGGTGGAGACTTTGCCGCATCTCGCTTTGCTGACGAACTACGCGAATGATTTCGCCGTGCCGGACTCGGCCTCCGCGGCGACGGCGCTGGCGACCGGGGTGAAGGTCAATAACCGGAGCGTCTCGGTCGACCCCCGCGGGAATAATCTTGTCTCCATCCTGGACGCGGCGCGGCTGGAGGGGAGGGCCGTTGGCGCGATCAGCACGGGCAGCCTGACGGATGCGGGCGTGGCGGCTTTCTACGCGCATGCGGGCAACAGCGGCGAGGTGGAGAGCATCGCCGCGCAGTTTGTGGACGGGGCGAAGCTCGACGTGGCGCTGGGCGGAGGCGCCTCGAATTTTTCGCCTTTGGTCAACGGCGGTTTGCGAAAGGACGGGCGCGATCTTCTCCTTGAATTGAAAAAAGGCGGCCGCCCGCTGGTGCGCTCCAAGGCTGAATTGGAGAACGCACCGGCTTTCGGGAGTTCGCACCTGGTGGGGCTCTTCAGCGACGGGGACATGGCCTTCAGCACCGACCTGGCGTCCGGCAGCCAGCAGCCGTCGCTTTCGGACATGGTGCGGCGCGCGATCGAGATGCTGCAATACAACCAGCACGGCTATCTCCTGGTGGTGGACGCGGAGTTGATAACGCGGGCCGCGGAGCAGAACGACGGGGAGCACGTCCTCACGGAAACGATCGACTTCGACAACGCCCTGGCGACCGCCTTGAATTACGCGGGCAAGGATGCGCTTGTCATCGCGGTGGGCAAACACGGCGCCGGCGGCATGACGCTCAACGGCTATCCCTTCCGGCAGGACCACGGAGTCGCGGTGCTCGGGACGAATCCGTTCGGTTATCCTTCCATCACGTGGGCGACCGGGCCGAACGGCGTCCCGCCCCCGGCCGCGCGCGCGACGGGCGATCAACCGAAGGCGGCGCCGTCGCCCTCGGCCGCGGCGACGAGCGAGCCCGCCGCGTTTTACGACAAGACGGCGATCAATAACGCGGATGACGTCATCGCCGTCGGCATCGGGCCGGGATCGCAGCGGCTGCGGGGATTTTTGGATAACACCGTCATATTCGACATCCTGAAGTCCAATCTGTGAAAGACAAGCGGCGGCTGGACTGCTCGCTCGTCGAGCGCGGCTTTTTTGAGACGCGGGAAAAGGCGCGCCGCTCCATCATGGCCGGGGAGGTCATGGCGGGAGGCCGGGTCGCCGATAAGCCGGGGCTGAACGTGGCGGCGGACGAAGAGATCAGCGTCAAGGCGGGTAATCCCTACGTCAGCCGCGGCGGTTTGAAACTGGCGGCGGCGCTGGATTATTTCGGCATCCAGCCGGCGGGGCGCGTCTGTCTCGACATCGGGGCTTCCACCGGCGGTTTTACCGATTGCCTGCTCCAGCGCGGCGCCGCCAAAGTGCATGCGATAGACGTGGGCCGGGGTCAGCTTGCCTGGAGGATGCGTTCCGACCCGCGCGTGATAGTCAGGGAAAAGCTCAACGCCCGGCGTCTGGCCAAGGAAGACCTGGGCGAACTGGCCGAGTTATGCGTCGTCGACGTCTCCTTCATCTCGCTGACTTTGATCTTGCCACCGGCGTTCCAGGTGTTAACTCCAGAAGGCGTGCTTATCGCTTTGATTAAGCCGCAGTTCGAATTGAGAAAACAGGATGTAGGCAAGGGCGGGATCGTCCGCGACGCGGCCCTCCACGAGCGGGCGGTGGGCGGCGTCGAGAAATTCGTCCGCGAGAGGTTGCGCAAAGAGTGGCTCGGCGTCATCGAGTCGCCAATCCTCGGCGCGGAAGGCAACAAGGAGTTCCTCGCATGCGTCCGAAACTAGTCGGGCTGGTCGCCCATACGGGGAAACCCGGCGCGGCGAGTCTGGTGAAGGCCCTGGGCAAAGAGTTCCAGGACCAGCCCGCCTCGCTGTTGTATGAAGCGCGCACGGCGCGTCTGGTGGGCGTCGACTCGAATCTCTCCGTCGCGGAAGTGGGGAAGGCTTGCGACATCCTGCTCGTGCTCGGCGGCGACGGGACGATCCTGCAGGTGGCGCACGATCTCGGCAGGCACGTGAAGCCGATCTTCGGCATCAATCTCGGCTCGCTCGGCTTCCTCACGTGCGCCAACACCGCTTCGTGCTCGAAGGCCGTGGAGGCGATCATCGCGGGCACGTATGTCTTGAGCAAGCGCGTCATGCTTTCCATGCAGGTCGAGCGCGGAGGCCGGGTCATCCAGAAACGCCGGGGCTTGAATGACGTGGTCATCAACCGCGGCGAACTCTCGCGCCTCATCAAGCTGGATATGCGGGTCGACGGCGCCGTCCTCACCGAATACAACGCGGACGGCCTCATCATCGCCACATCCACGGGTTCCACGGCCTACTCCCTCTCGGCGGGCGGCCCGGTCATGACGCCGGATTCCGGGGTGTTCGTCATCACGCCCATCTGCCCCCACGTCCTCACGAATCGCTCCGTCATCGTCAGCGACCGCTCCGAGATCGAGATATCCCCCTGCAAACACGACGCGCCCGCGTTCCTCACCGTGGACGGGCAGGAGCTCTTGAACCTGAACTGCGGCGACGTGGTGCGGATCCGCAAGGCCAGGCAGGAGATAGCCCTCGCGATGCTCCCGGACGTCACCTTCTTCGAAGTGTTGCGGGAGAAACTGAAGTGGAGCGGCAGCGCGCTCGGCATATTGGGATGATCACCATCGCGGACATCCTGCGCCCCGCGCACGTTGACCTCGACGTGAAGCAAACCAACCAGGAGGAAGCCGTCCTTCATGTGGCGAATCTCCTGCGCAACGATGACCGCATCCTGGACTGGAGCGGCTTCTACGAAGGCTTGATCGTCCGCCCCCCCACCGTCGCCGCCGGCAGCGACTTCGGGATAAGCATACCCCACGTGCGGACGAATTGCGTCGCCGGCATGATCATGGCCATCGGCTGTTCGCCCAAGGGCATCGTCGTCCCCGGACGCGAGATGAAGATGCATTACATCTTTGCGATCGGCGTCCCGACGGCGTGGGCGGCCGATTACCTGCGGATCGTCGGCGCCCTCGCGCGGATATTCAAAAACCCGCGCGCCGTGGCCGAGTTGCGAAGCGCGGGTACGGTGGAAGAATTCGTCGCGATCCTGCGTGAAAAGGAGCTCGCGCCGTGATCGGCGCCTGATTTCAACTTGAGAGCCGCCCGCTTTTGACGCATACTCGCTTACCCATCCGTTTTCCCTTTTATGGCTAATCTGCACATCAAACTCCCCGATGCGGTCGGTGTGACGCGCGAATTGACCGGCGATACCACCACGGTGGGACGCTTGTCGGACAACGCGATCCAGATACACGCCGACACCGTCTCCAGCCACCACGCGCGGTTCGTCCTGGCAAACGGAAACTACCGGCTCGAAGACCTCAACTCCACCAACGGCACCTTCGTCAACGGCATCCGCATCAAAGTCGCCAATCTGAAGGACGCGGACAAGATCAGCTTCGGCGGCGTCGAATGCATGCTGCACACGGAATCCCGCCCCGCCCCGAAGTCCGGCGCGCAGGCCGAGGAAGTCGCCGCGCTCACGGGGCAGCTTGAGGCCGCGCGGAAAAAGGAAGGCGAATTCACCGCGCAACTGGAAGCCGCCCGCGCGCGCGAAACAGAGCTTTCCGCGAAACTGAACGAGTCCGCGGCGAAGCTGGATGAATCGACCGCGAAGCTGAACGAATCATCCGCGAAATTGACCGAAGCGCAGGCGCGCGCCGATTCGAGCGCCCAGGCCCACGAAGCGGCCGTGCGCGGCCATTCCGAACTGGCCGCGAAACTTGACGAACGCGAAAAGCAGTTCCAGGCGATCACCGCGCGCGGGGAGCAGGCCGAACAGACCGCCGCGCAACTGGCCGATCTCCAGAAACAAAAGGATTCCCTCCAGGCGGAACGCGATTCCCTCCTGGCGAAGCTGGAGGAAGAACGCGGGCGGAGCGCCTCCGCCGTCGAGCAGAAAGGGACGCAAGCCGCCGCGCAAATCGAGAGCCTTTCCGCGGAGCGCGATGAACTGCGCCTCAAGCGCCAGGACCTTCAGACGCAGCTTGAAGAGTTGCGCCGGAACGCCGACGCCATCACCGGCGAACGGGAAGCGGCCCACGCGCGCCACGCCGAAGCGCAAAGGCAGATCGAAGCGATCGGGAGCGAACGCGACGCCCTTCACGGCAGGAACGTCGAATTGACGGGCAAGGCCGAAGAGCAGCGGAAACAAATCCAGTTGCTCACCACCCAGCGCGAAGGCAGCCAGTTGCGCAGCGAGCAACTCCTCTCGCAGATGTCCGAAGCGCAGAGGCAGATCGAAGAACTGACCCGCGAGCGGGAAGCGCTTCGCGCGAGGAATCTCGAGATAACCCAAAAGCTCGACGAAGCAGGCAGGCAAACCGAAGGCCTGGCCGGCCAGAACGAGGAAGCCGCGCGGCGGAGGGAACAGCAACTGGAAGAACACCGCAGAGTGCTCGCCGAACTCGCCGCGCAGCGGGACGAAGCCGCGCAAAAGGGCGCATGGCATCTTGGCGAACTGGAGGAAGCGCGCAAGCAACTGGCGGCACTCGGCGGCGAGCGGGACGCCCTGCGCGCCAAAGGCGACGAACTCGCCCGCGCCAACGAAGAGCATCGCAACCAGATTTCAACGCTGGCCGCCGAGCGGGAGGAAGCCGCGCGGAAGATCGAACAACACCTCGCCCAGGCCGCCGAGGCGCAAAGGCGTATCGAAGCGCTCACCGCCGAACGCGACGCCGCCCGCCTGGCCTCGGAGCAGCCAAAGGAAGCGCCGGCCAACCAGGAGATGGCCGGCCGCCTCACCGCGGCCCAGATGCGGATCGACTCCCTCGAAAAAGAGCGGATGAACATGGAGCGGGAACGCGATGCGAACCGGGGCTCCGCCGAGAAACTGGAAGAGCATCGCAAACAGATTTCCGTGCTGACCAGCCAGCGCGAAGAGAGCCATCGAAAGACCGAGGAACTCGCCGCGCAGCTTGCCGGGCTTGAGGAAACGCGGAAGCGACTGGAAGCCGCCGGCGCCGAGCGGGATTCGCTCCGCGCCGAGAACGCCGGCCTTCTTCAGAAAGTCGAAGCCCTCGGCGCCCAGGCGTCCGCCCACGGTGAAGTCGCGCGCCAGTTGGAAGAAGCGCGCCGGCGCATCGAGACCCTGGAGAAAAGCCCCGCCCCCGCGGAACCCGTTGCAGCGGCCGCCCCGGTCGTTGCCGCGCCCGTCCCAGCGATCCAGCCCGCTGCGCCGATACAATCGGTTCTTCCCGCGAAACAGGAAGCCCCGCCGCCTTCCAAATCGCCGACGCCGATGCCAATGCCCGGGCCGACGCCCGGCGGAATCGCCTGGCAAAAACCGACCCAGCTCCCTCCGCGCACGGGCGAGCCGCCGCGGATGCCCATGCCGATGCCGCGCGCGCAACGTCCCGATATCATTCGTCCCGCCGCCATGCCGCTTCCCAAAGCGCCCGGCATCCTGCCCAAACCCCCCGCGCCGCTGCCCGTGGCGCGTCCCGCGGCTGCACCCGTCGCCCCGGTTCGGCCGTCACCCGCTTCTTCTCCCATCGCAAAGCCCGTCGACAAGCCGCCCGAAAAGCCCGAGGACCAGCCCGTGGAAGCCGTTGCAAAGTCCCTCCCGCCCGCCAACAAGACGGAAAAACTCCCGGCTCCCGAGCCGGGAAAGCGTCCCAAGCCTCCCGGCTGGTTCGCGCAGAAGATGGGCATCTTTGGCGGCGGCGACAAATCCAAGTAACGCACTGTTTTCTCCCACACCATGACATCCTCAGCACTAGACCAGATCGCGGAACTCCAGGCCCAAATCGCGCAGTTAAAGACCGGGGCGGTAAACGAATTGAAACAAAAGATCGCGGAAAGCAGACGGCTTCTCGCCGAGCAGGAAGCCGAGCTGGCGAAGCTCACGGGAAAAGCCCAGCAGGAATCGCCGCCGGAAAAAAAGCCGCGCCGCGCGCCCGTCACCGACGACCAGCTCCGCCCGCAGATACTCGCCGTCATGAGCGCCAACGCGAAAAACGGGATGAACGCCACCGCCATCGCCGAAAAGACGGGCCAGCCCGCCGTTCGGGTTCGTAAATTCCTCCAGGACAATCCGCGCGTCCTCCGCCGCGAAGGCAGCGGCCCCGGCACGAAGTTTTTCCTTCCGTAAGTCCTTCCGTAAGCCGCCTGGTCAGCGCGCCGTCATGCCAGACGCAATTCCGCCAGGGAAGCGTTTGCGGCGGCGCCGCCAATGTCGGGAACGATTTTCAGTTCGAGTGCCGCTACGCCGGCAAGGTTCACATCATATTCCTCAACCTCGGTCGCGGGCGGGTTGAAATTATATTGCTGGCGTAGGATCTCGCGAAAAGCCGCCCCGTCCGCCGACCAGCGCAAAACGAATTCCTGCGTTCGCCTGTGATTGTTCTCAACGAACACCAGGCGGATATGTTTGAGTTTAAGAGGCTCGTCAAAGAGGAGCCGGAGCGTTTGTTCCCCGGACTGCGCAGCCAGCCAGCCCGAGTCCAACCCCGGCATGAATGCATGCTCGACCGGGTTCGCCGGATGCTCGGAGCTTATTTCGACCTGAGCGATTTTGTCCAGGTCCAGCCACTCGTTTTCCTGGCGCGGGGCATTCGCGGTTGGAGCGGTTATTCGTTTTCGCATTGGAGCGAATGTGCCTTTTGCCCTGGAGCCATGTCAATCCCCGGGAAGTGCGCCTGGACGGGCTCGAACCGCCAACCGTCTGATCCGAAGTCATAAAACCACCTTTTTCTCGTTTTGGCGGCGTTCGTCTATCATTGCAAAATTGCTGAATTTACGGGGCTTCCAGCGTTTTTGTCTTTGCTATGATTGACTATGATTTGCGGGAAAAATGGCAAACAGTATCCAATGTCAGCATCAAATCTACGACGCAAGAATCAGAATTTTCCGGCGGGCGAAAGTTGCGCCGGTTCTTCAAGAATGTCCAATAACTTCTGGGCGCAATAGGCCCGCGCACGTTTCGCGCCGCTGACTTCTTTGATGATTTTGTGCTTCTCCAGTTGCCCAATGGCGCGCATTACGGTGTTGTAAGCCAGGCCAAGATGCTTCTCCGCGCCGCGTGGAGTCACAAACGGATTCCCGCCCAGCATGTCCAACACCCGAAAAGCGACCTTTGCATCGGCTTCGCCTGACAACTTGTCCCGCCAACGCGCTAGAAGCGCGTTAATGCGTTCGGCGCGGCTTACTGCGTCTTCAGCCTGACGCGCCACACCATTCAAAAAGTATTGCAGCCAGTTCAGCCAATCCCCCTTTTCGGAAATGCCGCGAAGCCCGTCGTAATAGTCCGCACGGGTGGCCTCAAAGAACGCGGACAGGTAAAGAAGCGGCGCAGGCAAAACGTCCCGCTCGCACAATTCCAGCGTGATCAACAGGCGTCCCACGCGGCCATTGCCGTCCAGGAACGGGTGAATGGCCTCGAATTGATAGTGGGCCAGCGCGGCGTGTATCAGCGGCGGCAGCATCCGGTCATGCAGAAACTTTTCCCAAGCTGATAGATGCTCGCCCAGGGAATCCGGCGGTGGCGGCACGTAAGACGCTTGCGCCAGCGTATCACCTGGCCGGCCAATCCAGTTTTGTGTGCGGCGGAATTCGCCGGGCGTGGCATGTTGTCCCCGAACGCCGGTCATCAGTTTTTCGTGCAGTTCGCGCACCAGTCGCAAGGACAGCGCCAGAGTTTTGAGCCGCTCGATGCCATATTCCAGCGCGATGACGTAATTGCCCACCTCCCGCAAATCGTCCGGGCTTCTTTCGACCGCCGCCCCGGCCTCCGCCGCCAGCAATTCGCCGAGCGTGGATTGCGTGCCTTCAATACGGCTGGAAAACACGGCCTCGCGGCGCACAAAAGGACGGATCAGGACGTGCGGATTGGGCGACCGTCGTCCTTCACCGGCCAGCTTCTCGATAAGGGTGGAGGCGTTGGCCAGACCCACGGCCAGCGGTTGAGTCCACTCAATCGGTGGCGGCAACGGATTGGGATGATAAGCACGGTAGCCTTCCAGAGTTTTAATCCACCGCCCCGATTGGGTGATGGATTTTCGATTGGGCGATTCGCTGCTCATGACTGAAATAGAAAATGCGCTTATTTCATTTTGAAGGCAATAACTGAAACAAGAGCATTCCTTTAAAGGCCGGTCTTTTCGGGTGGATTTTGGGGCGGTCGGCGAGCGTTCAGCGGCCCGTTGTTGGCCCGGTCGTTGACCGTTGCGGCGTTTCTTGCGGCGGCGGTTTTCTCATCCAGCAATCGTTGCGCCTGGCTCCGAGCGGATCTATTTCCTCGTGAGTGTCGGCTGAGATCGAGGACTCTCGTGAGAGGGTTGGGGCCGAAGTTATGCGACGACCGATTACCCATTGAAACAAGAAAATCCTGTCTTCCGAGCCGCGGCATCGCCTCGTGCCGTGGTTTCCCCATGAGCGATGGGAAATGCCCGGATTTATGCGCTACGCGCATTACTGCCGTGTTTTCGCGGGTGTGCCTTTGGTTCCGTCAGCGGAATAATAGCTACAGGCGCCCGCGCCGATCCAGTAGGCGAAACTATAGAGGCCGGAGACCGATGTCTCTTCCCGCCGGACGCGCGTTTCCAGCACCTTCTGGAACATTTCCTCCTCGAGCCGCGCGACGATCGGGAAGGCTTGCAGCAAATCCAGTATGGGGGAGTGGTGCTCGACGATGCCGAGCGAGGCGCCGTTCGTCTCGATTTGCGCCATGTGGCCTTCGACTTCACGGATCCGGGCGAAGGATTTTGCGCGATCCTCGGGGGTTGAGCCTTTTACCCGCGCGAGGTAACCCTTTGTCTTTTCCTGGAAGACCAGGAAGAGCAGCTTCTCCGCCGCGGCGGGGCCGTAGAGGGTTTTCGCCGATTCCAGCAGCTGAAGGGTCAGTTCGTTGCTCGTGACCGGGAAGAGTTCGTGCGCGCGCCTGGTCAGCCGGTACAGCATCTCGGGCCGGCCCACCGGTTTCGGGCGCCGCCAGGTGTCGAGGTAGCCCCCGTGCGCAAGCTCGACGCAGTGCTGCTTGACGCCCATGTAGCTCATGTCCAGCTTGGCGGCCATTTCGTTGACGGAGAGGCCCTGCGTTCGCTTGAGGAGGTTTAATATCCCGAGCCGCTGGCTCTTGCCGATCTCCGCGATGAGTTTCTGGATCATCTTCAGTAATCCTTTTCGCCGGGCTCGGGTACGGCTTCGAGCAATTTTTGCACGATCTTGTCGGCGTCGACGCCTTCCGAGTCGGCGGCGAAGTTGGTGAAGATGCGGTGCCGCAGCACGGGCCGCGCGATGGAGCGGACGTCGTCCGTGTTGACCAGGAGGCGTCCGTCGATGACCGCGCGCGCCTTGGCCGCGAGGACGAGGTACTGGGTGGCCCGCGGCCCGGCGCCGCAGTGCAGCCATTTCTTCACGAAGTCCGGCGCCCGCGGATCGGGCGGGCGCGTGGCGCGCGCCAGGCGCGTGGCGTATTTGACGACGTGGTCGGAGATGGGGAGTTCGCTCACGACTTTTTGGAGTTCGAGAATCTCCGCGGCGTCGAGCACTTTCCGCAATTCGGTCTTGCGCCCGGTGGTGGTGACCTTCGCGATGGTTTCCTCCTCCGCCTCGGTCGGGTAGTCGATGTGGATGCTGAACATGAAGCGGTCGAGCTGCGCTTCCGGCAGCGGATACGTCCCTTCCTGCTCGAGGGGGTTTTGCGTCGCCAGGACGAAGAAGGGGAGCGCGAGCGGGTAGGTCTCGCCGGCGGCGGTTACGCGGTGTTCCTGCATCGCTTCCAGCAGCGCGGCCTGGGTCTTGGGCGGGGTGCGGTTTATCTCGTCGGCGAGCAGGATGTTTGTGAAGACGGGGCCGCGGATGAACCGGTATTCCTTGCGCCCGGTTTCCTCGTCCACTTCCAGGATGTCCGTGCCGGTGATGTCCGAGGGCATAAGGTCGGGCGTGAACTGGATGCGGCGGAAATTCAGGTCCAGCACTTCCGAGACGGTGCGGACCATCATCGTTTTGGCGAGCCCCGGCATCCCGATCATCAGTACGTGGCCGTTGGAGAGGATGGCCGCCAGCAATTCGCCGAGAATCTCGCGCTGCCCGATGATCGCCTTGCCGATCTCCGCCTCGATGAGCTTCGTCTTCGCGCTCATCCGGCTCACGATTTCCTGTATCTCCAATTGCCCGCCCGCCTCGGCGCCGTCTCCTTCGAAGAGGAAGACCGAGGCGCCGACCATGACGCGGTCGCCGGGAACCAGGGCGGCGTCGCTGTCGAGCCGCTTGTCGTTGAGATAGGTGCCGTTGGAGCTGCCCATGTCGCGCACGCGCCAGCCGGCGGGGCCGTTGTAGAGGGAGGCGTGGATGCGCGAAGCGGGCGAGTCGACCTCGAGCACGATGTCGCAATCGGGGGAACGCCCGATGACGATCTGCTCGACGAGCGGCAGCACTTTGCCCTCCTCGGCGCCTGTCAGGTAGCGGATTTGGTACATCTCCTAGATGCGTTCAAAGTAGCGCCGCCGCTCCCAATCCGTCACGGCGTTATCGAACGCCTCGACTTCCAGCCGGGCGGTGTGCGCGTAGAATTCAATGACCTCGGCGCCGAACGCCTTGCGGGCCAGTTCGCTTTTCTCAAGCAGGTCCGCCGCTTCGCGCAAGGTCTTTGGCAGCGCGGGCAGGCTCGCGTCCGCGTAGGCGTTGCCTTGGTACGGCGCCCCGCAATCCAGATCCTCCTCCACGCCCGCCATCCCCGCGGCGAGCGTGGCGGCGAAGGCGAGATACGGATTCGCGTCGCCGCCGGGCATCCGGTTCTCTATCCGCAGGGAATCGCCATGGCCCGCCACGCGGAAACCGGCGGTGCGATTGTCCGGCGACCAGACGCGCTTCGTCGGCGCCCAGCTTCCGGGCTGGTACCGTTTGTAGGCGTTGATCGTCGGCGCGAAGAAATAGCAAAGTTCGCCCGAGTATTTCATCAGCCCGCCCAGGAACCGCCGGAAGAACGCCCCGTCGCGGAAAAGGTTCCCGCCTTCGCGCCAGACGCTCGCGTGGATGTGGCAACTGTTGCCCGGTTCCGTCTCCTTGTATTTCGGCATGAACGAGACCGCGCGGCCCTGCGCCGCGAAGATTTCCTTTATCCCCTGTTTGAAAACCGTGTGCATGTCGGCCATGGCCGGCGGCTCCGCATAGGTGAAGTTGATCTCGTGCTGGCCGCGGCCCCATTCGCCTTTGCTCGACTCGACAGCGACGCCCGCCGCCAGCAACTGGTTGCGCGCCGCGCGGAAGATCGCCTCGTCGCGCGCGGGCTGCATCGTATGGTAGTCGATGCGGTAGTCGCTGGACGCCGCGAGATTCCTGTAGTCCGCGGCGAAAGCGTCGTGGTAGCTCGTGTTGAAAAGGAAGAACTCCAGTTCGCTCGCGATGTTGCAGACCATATTTTTTCCGGCGAGCAGATCGACCTGTCTTTGCAGGACGCGCCTGGGCGCTTCTTCAACGGGGCGTCCCTCGTGATGACGGAGATCGCACAAGACGAGCGCCGCCCCGGGCTGCCATGGCACGGGGCGAAGGGTATTAAGATCGGGCCGCCACTCAAAATCGCCGAACCCGGCGTCCCAGTTCGCGAGTTTGAACCCGTCCATCGGTTCCATTTCCAGATCGACGGTCAAGAGGTAGTTGCAGCCGTGCGTGCCGCCCTTCGCGACGCTTTGCAGGAAGAAGGGCGCCGTGAACCGCTTCCCCATGAGCCGCCCGAACACGTCCGGAAACGCGGCGATGACCGTGTCGATTTCTCCCGCTTCGGTCTTTGCCGTCAATTGGGATATATCCATCATTCCTCCGCGATGAAGACGTTCTTCAACTCCGTGTAGCCTTCCAGCGCGCTCATTCCCAGGTCGCGCCCGAGGCCGCTTTGTTTGCAGCCGCCGAAGGGCGCTTCGACGTGGACGCTGGAATGCGAGTTGACGCTCAGCACGCCGCTCTCCACCCGCCGGGCCACGCGCAAGGCCCGCTTCAAGTCGTTCGTCCAGATGGAGCCGCTCAATCCGTAGGGCGAGTCGTTGACCTCGCGGAGCATCGCCTCCTCCGTGTCAAAAGGCCGTATGCACGCCACCGGCCCGAATACCTCCTCGCGCCAAACCTTGTCGGTCGTGTCGCAACCGGGAATCGTCGCGGGCCGCAGATAAAATCCCCGCCCGCCAACGCGCTCTCCCCCGAGGACGCGATGGTCGTTCAAAAGAAACTCCTCCACGCTTTCCCGTTGCGCGGCGGAGACGAGCGGCCCGATCCGCGTTTGCTCCCGCTCGGGATCGCCCACGACGAGACCGCGCGCGGCCTCGATGAACTTCTCGACGAATCTCCCGTAAACCGGGCGTTCGACGAAAATGCGGCTGCGCGCGCAACAGTCCTGCCCCGCGTTGCCGAAGACGCTCATGGGCGAGGACGACGCCGCTTTCTGCAAGTCCGCGTCCGCGAAGACGATGTTCGGCGACTTGCCGCCGAGTTCCAGCGAGATGCGCTTCAAGCCCCGCGCCGCGAGTTCCATGATGCGCCTCCCGATGGCCGTCGAGCCGGTGAAGGAAACCTTGCGCGTGAGCGGGTGGGTCACCAGCGCGTCGCCGATCTCGCCGCCCGGGCCCGGGAGCACTTGCAAGACGCCCGGCGGGATTCCGGCCTCCGACGCCAGCGCGCCCAGGCGCAGCGCGCTCAGAGGTGAAAGGCTCGCGGGCTTCAACACCGCGCAGTTCCCCGCCGCGAGGGCGGGCGCCGCCTTCCAGCACGCGATGGGGAAGGGGAAATTCCACGGCGCGATCAAGACCGCCACGCCCACCGGCTGCCTCAGGGTGAAATCGAAGCCGCCGCCCGCGACCGGAATCGTCTCGCCGCAAAGGCGCGCGATGGCGCCCGCGTAGTATTCGAAGATGCGCGCTCCCAGCGCGGCTTCGGCGCGCGCGTCGGTGATCGGTTTGCCGACGTTTTGCATGTCGAGCCGCGCGATCTCTTCCGCGTTCTCCCGGATCAAGGCGGCCAACCTCAAGAGCGCTTCGGCGCGCTTGCCGGGAGCGAGATCGCGCCAGCCTTGCTCGAAGGCGCGCTGCGCCCCGGCCACCGCCGTCTCGACATCCGCCGCGGAGGCCGCCGCCGTCTCGCAAAACACTTCCCCGGTCGCGGGATTGATCAACGGCGTCGTCCGCCCGGAAGCGCCCGCGCGCTCGCAGCCGTCGATGATCAGACCCGTTATCACAGCGCTTGCAGGTAGAGGCTCCGGAGATCGTCCCTTGTCACCGGCACGGGATTGGTGGCGTGGCGCTCGTCCGCGAACGCCTGGTCCGCGAGGGCGTCCAGCATGGATTCGTCCACCCCGTGCGCGCGCAGCCCGGGCGGCAGGCCGATCTCCTGGAATAGAGCGCGCACGGCTGAAATGGTCTCGGCATCGGAGGGATTCGTCAACCCCATCGCGATGCCCGGCCTGCGATAGACGCCCGGCTTGCGCGCGGCGTTGAAATCCATGACGAAGGGGAGGCAGAGCGCATTGGCCAGCCCGTGATGCAGCCCGCACAAGGACGAGAGCGGATGCGCCAGCGAGTGCGCCGCGCCGAGGTCCTTTTGGAAGGCGATACCGCCCATCAGCGCCGCGACCTGCATCAAGCCCCGCGCCTCCATGTCCCCGCCGTTCGCGACAACGCGCGGCAGCGCCCCCGCGATGAGGTGGGCGCCCTCCAGCGCGACGGCGTCGCAGAGCGGATGGAACACGGGCGAGGTGAAAGATTCGATGCAATGGGTCAAGGCGTCGGCGCCGGTCGCCGCCGTCAGCTTGCCGGGGAGTCCACGGGTGAATTCCGGGTCGAGGATGACCAGGTTCGCGAGCAGCGCGGGGTGAAAAAGAACGCGCTTCCTCCCGCCGAGGATGATGACGGCGCTGCGCCCCGCTTCGCTGCCCGTCCCGGCCGTCGTCGGGATGGCGACAAGGGGAGGGAGGCCGTTCCAATCCAGCCCCGGCTCGAACCCGGCCAGCGTCGTTTCGGGGCGCTTTACCCGGAGGCGCGCCGCCTTGCCCACGTCGAGCGCGCTGCCGCCGCCGAACGCCACTATCCCATCGCAACCCGCCTCCCTGTAAGCTCGAAAAGCGTTCTCCACGTCGGCTTCCCCGGGGTTTGGCCGCACGTCGGCGCAAACGGTCTTTTCCACCCCGGCGAGGGCCGATTCGAGCAATGCGAAAGCGGTCGTCCGGGGGAGTCCGGCATCGGTCACCACGAGGGCGCGCGCCACCCCCAGGCCCGCCAGCCGCGCGGGCAGTTCCTCCCGCGCGCCGGCTCCGAAAAGGGTGGGGGTGGGAAAGGAAAAGGTCATCTGGGTCTTGCAACCTCCGCGCGTTCAGCCAAGACTAAAAAACGCGCCTTACAGAATGCCTTATTACGAAGAATATTACATCCATTTAAATGGAGAGCAGAAAGGGCCCTACACCCTCTCGCAACTCATGGGCCTCTATGCCAAGGGCTTCATACCGGCGGAAACGCTCTACTGGATGGACGGCTTCGACCAATGGCATCCCGTCTCCGATCTCTGCGGCGGGCCGTTGAAGGCGTGGGCGGAGAAGCCGGACAAAAAACGGGTCTATATCTTCGCGGGCATCGCCGCGGCCGCCCTGCTGCTGCTCGCCTATTTCGGGCCGCTGGTGCGCGATTGCTGGAAGGAGGTTTCCTCCCAGCGGAAATTCACCGCCGAAGCCGCTTACTGGAAGGCCCGCGGTTTCGTGCGCGAGGAGATGAAGAGGAAGAGGGCCAACCTCGCGTTTGAACGCTTCAAAGCCGCCCAGATCGCCTTGACGAGCGGCAGCGACGCCTCCGTGGCGCTTCCCTGCACGCTCTTCCCGGCGGATGGCGGCAGCAAGCGGTGCGTCTGGCGCGTGGCTCTCCGTTTCGATGGCGAGCAGAAGCAATGGCGCCTCCTTTCCGAGAGCCAGGGGCCGGCCATCACCGCCCGCTAACCCCGCTAACCCCGCTAACCCCGTATGAAACTTACCTACTGGACACACTCCTGTTTCTGCGTAGAGACCGGCGCTCATCGCCTTGTCATCGATCCCTTTCTCACCGGCAACCGTCTGGCCTCCGTGAAACCCGAGGAGGTGGAATGCGATTTCATCCTCCTTTCCCACGGCCACTCGGATCATATCGGAGACGCGGTCGCGATCTCGAAGCGCACGGGGGCGACAATCATCGCGATGGTGGAACTGGCCGCGTGGCTCGAGAAACAGGGGGCGCGGACGCACGCCATGAATCTCGGCGGCGCGCACGCCTTTCCGTTTGGCCGGGTGAAGCTGACCCTGGCCCATCACAGCGCCGCGGTGGAGGGCGCGTACCTTGGAACGCCCGCGGGGCTGCTCATCCAGGCCGGGGGGAAGACGCTTTACCACGCGGGCGACACCGCGCTTTTCCTGGACATGAAGCTGATTGGCGAACTGAACAGGATCGACGCCGCCCTGCTTCCGATAGGAGATAACTATACCATGGGAATAGATGATGCTGTCCTGGCTGTCGAATTCCTCCGGCCAAAACTGGCGATCCCGATGCATTACAACACGTTTGACGCCATCATGGCCGATCCAGACGATTTCGTGCGTAAGGTCGCGCGGACGGGCGCGGCTGCCAAGGCGCTCAAGCCGGGCGAGGGGATCGAGGTCTAAAAAAAAGGGTTTGCCATACTCTATTCGCCAGGTAGTGTTTCGCAACCATGCGACTACACTTTCTCCTACTGCTTTTCGCCGTCCCGGCGGCGCACGCCGTCTCGCTGCTGAACGTCTCCTACGACCCGACGCGCGAATTTTATCAGGAATACAACGCCGCCTTCGCCAAACATTGGAAAGCGGCGAAGGGGGAGGAGGTTTCCATACGTCAATCCCACGGCGGTTCGGGAAAGCAGGCGCGCGCGGTCATCGACGGGCTGGAGGCCGACGTCGTCACGCTCGGCCTGGCATATGACATCGACGTCATCGCGGACAAGGGATTGCTGGCTGGCGATTGGCAAAAGAAGTTCCCGGAGAACAGCGCCCCGTACACCTCCACCATCGTCTTCCTCGTCCGCAAGGGGAACCCGAAGGGCGTCAAGGATTTCGACGATCTCGTGAAGCCGGGGATGGTGGTCATCGCGCCGAATCCCAAGACTTCGGGCGGCGCGCGCTGGGCCTACCTCGCGGCGTGGCTCTATGCGGATGAGAAGTTTGGAAGGGACGAGGCGAAATCGAAGGATTTCGTCGCGCGGCTTTACAAGAACGTCCCGGTGCTCGACTCCGGCGCGCGGGGCTCCACGACCACCTTCGCGCAACGCGGCATCGGCGACGTGCTGCTCGCCTGGGAGAACGAGGCGCATCTCGCATTGAAGGAATTCGGAGCGGACAATTTCGAGATCGTCACGCCGCCGTTGAGCATCCTGGCCGAGCCGCCCGTGGCCGTCGTGGACTCCGTGGCGCGACGGCATGGGAACGCGGAAGCCGCCGCCGCATACCTTGCGTATCTCTATTCGGACGAAGGCCAGGAAATCGCCGCGAAAAACTTTTACCGGCCACGCAACCCGGCCATCCTGGCGAAGCACCCGTTTCCGAAGCTGAAGCTCGTGGACATCCAGGAAGGCTTCGGCGGCTGGCGGGCGGCGCAGGGGAAGCATTTCGCGGACGGCGGCGTCTTCGACCAGATCTACCAGCCATAGGCCATGCGAAAGAAGGAAGTCTTGCCGGGCTTCGGGCTTTCGCTCGGCTACACCATCTTTTACCTGAGTCTCATCGTGTTGTTGCCGCTGTCGGCTGCGTTCTTCAAGGCGGGGGAGTTGACGTGGCCGCGGTTCCTGGCCGCCGTGACCTCGCCGCGCGTGCTGGCGTCTTTTCGGCTGAGTTTCGGGGCGGCTCTCGGCGCGGCGCTCCTTAACGCTGTGTTCGGCCTGCTCGTGGCGTGGGTGCTCGTGCGTTACCGGTTTTTCGGAAAACGCCTTGTCGACGCCCTGGTCGATCTCCCGTTCGCGCTGCCGACCTCCGTGGCGGGCATCGCGCTCACCGCCGTCTATGCGCGCAACGGCTGGATCGGGCGGTTGCTCGAGCCGCATGGCATAAAGGTCGCGTTTACGCCGCTCGGGGTCATGGTGGCGCTCACGTTCATCGGGCTTCCGTTTGTTGTGCGCACGGTTCAGCCCATCCTCGAGGATCTCGACGCCGATTTTGAACGAGCCGCCGCCACTCTCGGCGCGAGCCGCTGGCAGACATTCGTCCGCGTCATTTTTCCGGAGATAGCGCCCGCGCTCCTCACGGGTTTCGCTCTGGCGTTCGCTCGCGGGCTGGGTGAATACGGCTCCGTCGTGTTCATCTCCGGCAATATGCCGATGCGCACCGAGATCATCCCGCTGCTCATCATCACGAAGCTGGAGCAATATGACTACCGCGGCGCCACGGCCATCGCGGTCGCCATGCTGGCCGCGTCCCTGGCGCTGCTGCTCCTCATCAACACGCTCCAGCGCTGGACGGCCGCGAGGAGCGCCGCCTGACCATGAAGGGTCTTTTTTCCCGACCATGATCCGGAGGCTATTTCTCATCGGCGCGGCGCTCGCGTTCCTGGTGCTCTTCCTTTTTGTTCCGCTCGCGGCCATTTTCGCCGAGGCTTTCCGGCGCGGCGCGGGCGCTTATTTCGCATCGTTCCGTGACCCCGACGCGCTCTCCGCGATCAGGCTCACGCTGCTTGCGGCGGCCATCGCCGTGCCGCTGAACCTGGTTTTCGGCGTGGCTGCCGCGTGGGCCATAGCGAAGTTCGACTTCGCGGGGAAAAGCCTGCTCACGTCGTTGATCGATCTGCCGTTCGCCGTTTCGCCGGTCGTCTCGGGGTTGATCTATGTGTTGCTCTTCGGCGCGCAAAGCTGGCTCGGGCCGTGGCTCTCGGCGCACCACATCAAGATTATCTTCGCGGTCCCGGGCATCGTGCTCGCGACGCTGTTCGTGACCTTCCCGTTCGTGGCGCGCGAATTGATCCCGCTGATGCAATCGCAAGGGAGGGATGAAGAGATCGCCGCCGTGAGCCTCGGCGCGAGCGGCTGGCAAACCTTTCTGCGCGTGACGCTCCCGAACGTGAAATGGGGGTTGCTCTACGGCGTCATCCTCTGCAACGCGCGGGCGATGGGCGAATTCGGCGCCGTCTCCGTCGTCTCGGGCCACATCCGCGGCGAGACGACAACCCTTCCGCTGCACGTCGAGATACTTTACAACGAGTACAACTTCGTCGCCGCCTTCGCGGTGGCGTCGCTGCTGGCCCTGCTGGCGCTCGTCACTCTGGGGCTGAAGTCCTTTGTCGAATGGAGAATGAACCCATGAGCATCGAAGTCGCGCGGGTAAGCAAGAAATTCGGCGCCTTCCCGGCGCTCGATGACGTGAGCCTCAAGCTCGAAACCGGCGAACTGGTCGCCCTGCTCGGGCCGTCCGGTTCGGGCAAGACGACGCTGCTGCGGTTGATCGGCGGTCTTGAACAGCAGGAGAGCGGCCGCATCTTCTTCGACGGCGCGGACGCCGCAAATATCTCCATCCGCGAACGGCAGGCCGGTTTTGTTTTTCAACACTACGCGCTCTTCCGGCACATGAGCGTCCTGAAGAATGTGGCGTTCGGCCTGAGCGTCCGCCCGCGGGCGAAACGGCCCCCGAGAGCGGAGATCGAACGGCGCGCGCGCGAGTTGTTGAAGCTGGTGCAACTGGAGGGAGTCGAACGCCGCCTTCCCGCGCAGCTTTCCGGCGGCCAGCGGCAGCGGGTGGCGCTGGCGCGGGCGCTCGCCATCGAGCCGCGCGTCCTGCTGCTCGACGAACCGTTCGGCGCGCTCGACGCGAAGGTGCGCAAAGAACTCCGCCGCTGGCTCCGCAAGCTGCACGACACGCTGCGCATCACCACGGTATTCGTAACGCACGACCAGGAGGAGGCGCTGGAGATCGCGGATCGCGTGGTCGTGATGAACCAGGGGCGCATCGAGCAGATCGGCGCGCCCCGGGAAGTGTACGACCACCCCGCCAGCGCATTCGTCTGCCGGTTCATCGGGAATGTGAACGAAGTCGGCGCCGCGTTCATCCGCCCGCACGATGTCGAGATCACAAGCCGCCGCAACGGAGCGCCGTCGCTCGACGCCGTGGTGGAATTCGTCAACACCGCGGGCGCCGTGGCGAAGATGGACCTGCGCCTCGAAGGAAGCGGCGAACTGCTGGAGGCCGAATTGCCCCGCTCGCGCGAGGCCGAACTCGCGCTCAAGCCGGGCGACCGCGCGTTCGTCAAATTCCGCGACGTGCGGACATTTCCTTCCTGAAGAGGCGGACCGCTACAGCGGTTTGAGGCCGGCCTCGATCCTCACCCGATTTTTTTCGAGAAACGGCGGCAGGGAGAGGCGCTCCCCGAGATGATCGACGTCTTCGCCGTCCGCGGTGAATCCCGGCCCTTCCGTCGCAATCTCGAAAAGGATGCCGCCGGGCACGCGGAAATAGACCGATTGAAAATAGAACCTGTCGATCAGCCCGGAGTTTGGGACCAGGTGTTCGGCAAGATGATCGAGCCACGCCTGTTGCGTTTCCGCGTCGCGAACGGCCCACGCGACGTGGTGGACGCCGCCCGCGCCCGGCGCGCCCCGGTTCGGCGAGACGAGCAAACGGAGTTGGGCGCCGGGCCCTCCTTCTCCCGTTTCAAAAAGCGAGGACTCGCTTTCCCTGAACCCGAGCACCCCGGTCAGGAACCGCGCCGTCGGCTCGCGTTCCTCCACCGTGAGGGTGACGTTGCTCAGACCGAAAATCGCCGCATGCAATGGCACCGGGCTTTCCCGCCACGGATGTCCGCCCGCGTCCGCCTCCGCCACGAGCCGCAGCCGCTGGCCCTCCGCGTCCTGGAAAGCGAGAGAGCCGTTCTCGATTTCGCCATGAGCCACCTTGTTTTTGTCGAACCACCCCGCCCACAGGTTGAGTGATTCCGCGCCCCCGCCCACGCGCAAAGCCGTCTCGGTCACCGCGCCCGCGCCAATCCGGGAACGAGGGACGCTCGGCCAATCAAAAAACGTCAACTCGGTTCCGGCGCTCCCGAGCGCATCGGCGTAGAAAAGGTGATAGGCCGAGACATCATCCTGGTTCACCGTTTTCTTGACGAGGCGCATCCCAAGAAGACGCGTATGGAAATCCACATTGTATTTTGCGTCGCCGGTTATGGAGGAAACATGATGCAGACCGTTCAACCGCATGTCTTAGTATAGTTTATCCGAAGCGGTTTATCGAGCATTTATCAGGGGGTCCTCATCGAGAAGGATGAAGTCTCGCGACGATGATTGAGGTCGCATCCTCCATCGAGTAATTGTCGGGACTGCTTGAACACTTCCAAAACAGCCCGGTTCGTTGTCGGAATCGATCTGGGGACGACCAATTCGGCGGCAGCCTTCGTGGATGCGGCGGAGGATGCGGCGCGCGTGCGCATTTTCCCGATACCGCAGTTGATTGCCGCCGGGGAAACGGAAGCGCGAGAAACGCTCCCTTCCTTCCACTTCGAGGCGGCGCCTGGCGAGCCCGGCATTGTGGGCGTGCTGGCGCGGGCGCGCGGCGCGGATGCGCCGGGGCGGTTGATCGCGTCGGCCAAGTCGTGGCTTAGTCATTCCGGGGTGGATCGCACGGCGGATTTACTGCCGTGGCACGGAAGCCCGGATGTGACGAAACTCTCGCCCGCCGACGCGAGCGCGCGGTTTCTTGCGCACATCCGCGCGGCGTGGGATCAGGCTCATCCGGAACATCCGCTGGAGGAACAGGATGTCGTCATCACCATTCCCGCCTCGTTCGATGAGATCGCGCGGCAGTTGACGGTGACCGCCGCGCGGCGCGCCGGTTTGCCGCGCATCGTCCTGCTCGAGGAACCGCAGGCCGCTTTCTACGCCTGGGCTCACGAGCACAAGGGCGATGAATTGCTCCGGCCCGGCCAGAATATACTTGTCTGCGACGTGGGCGGCGGCACGACGGATTTTACCCTCATCCAGGTGCAGCCCGGCAAGGATGGGTGGATCCGGTTCCATCGCTTCGCGGTGGGCGATCATTTGATCCTGGGCGGGGATAATCTCGACCTGGCTCTCGCCCATTTCGTGGAGGATCGCCTTGGCGGAAAGCTTTCGCCGGCGCAATGGAGCGCGCTCGTCCAGCGCTGCCGCCAGGCGAAGGAAGTCCTGCTCGCGGCGGACGCTCCGGAGCGATTCTCCCTGCATGTGCCGGCGGCGGGGTCGAAGCTCATTGCCGGGGGGCGGACGTTCGATCTGACGAGGGACGACATAACCAAGCTTCTCATCGACGGTTTCCTTCCGCGCGTTCCGTTCGATGAAAAACCCGCGAAGCGCTCTTCGGGATTCCAGGAGTTTGGATTGCCCTATGCCGCGGACGCGGGCGTCACCCGTTATCTCGCGGCGTTTCTTTCCGCGCACTCGGCGCGTCCCGACGTGGTGCTGTTTAACGGCGGGCTGTTTGAATCGCCGTTGATGCGGAATCGTTTGCTCGAAGTGCTCGGCTCGTGGTTCGAGGAGGATTGGAGTCCGATTGTATTGAAGAACGGGCGGATGGACCTCGCCGTCGCGGTGGGGGCCGCGCGGTTTGGCATGGTGCGGCGCGGGGAGGGCGTCAGGATTTCAGGCGGGCTGGCGCACTCCTATTATATAGGCGTGGAACAGGATGGGAGGCGCGCCGCGCTCTGCCTGGCGCCGGCGGGGCTGGAGGAAGGGGAGGGGATCGACTCCGGGAAGGAGTTCGCCCTGGTGGTAAGCCGGCCCGCGGAGTTTCCGCTTTACGTCTCAAGCGCCCGCACCACGGACAAACCGGGCGACGTCGTCCCCGTTGATGAACAGCTCACCGCGCTGCCCCCGTTGCGCACGGCGTTGCGCTCCGGCGCGAAGGAGGAGGGGATCGCGCGGGTGCGTCTGCACGCGAAGCTGACGGAGATCGGCGCGCTGGAGGTTTGGTGCGCGGAGCCGGGCGGCGGCAGGCGCTGGAAGCTCCCGTTCGACGTGCGCGGCGCCGCGCCCGCGGGCGCGGCCGCGGGCGGGGGGATCATCGACGAGGAAACGGCGGAGCGTTGCCGCGAACGGATACGCGAAGCATTCCTCGCGAACGGGGACGCCGAGACGCTTGTAAAACAACTGGAGACCGCCGCGGGAATGGGCCGGATGGATTGGCCGCCTTCGCTCCTGAGGAGTTTCTGGGAGGAATTGACCGGCCTCGAGGAACGCCGCGCCCGAAGCCCCGCCCATGAAGCGCGCTGGCTGAATCTCCTCGGGTTCTCGCTGCGGCCGGGCTACGGGTTCGCGGTGGACGACTGGCGCGCGGCCAGGACGTGGCATCAGCTTTCCGCGAAGAAAGCCATCCACGGGCGCAACGAGCTTTGCCGCTCCGAATGGTGGATTCTCTGGCGCAGGATCGCGGGCGGCCTGACCGCCGGGCAGCAGCGCGCCCTTGCCGAGCCGCTTCTCGCCGCGATGCGGAAGCGCCGGCTCCTGGACGGTTCGCACGAAACCTCCGAAATCTGGCGGATGCTCGGCGCCTTCGAATTGCTCGCCGCGCCGGTCAAGACGGAAGCCGCGGAAATCCTCCTCGCGGAGGCGGGAAGAAGCAAGGCCGCCTTGTGGACGCTGGGGCGTCTCGGCGCGCGGATTCCTATGTACGGCCCCCTCAACACGCTCGCGCCCGCCGAGACCGTCGAAAAATGGATCGAGCGTCTTTTGCAATCGGGGCTTCCGGGCGGGGAGGCGTTCTTTGCGTTGATGCAAATGGCGCGCCGCACCGGCGACCGTTACCGGGATGTCTCCGAGGAGACGCGGGGGCGCGTCCTGGAATGGATGAAGCGCGAAAACGCTCCCGCGCATTACGTGGAGCTGGTGCGCGACGCGGGCGTTTTGCGCGAGGAGGAGCAGGACTCCGTATTCGGCGAAACGCTGCCGCACGGCTTGCGCCTGATGAGTTGAAAGAGGCTCCAGAGCAGGAGCCAGCCGGCCGTGTTGGCGGGCGCAAGGGTCCCCGGCATGGCGGCGTCGAAGGCGAGGTCCCTGCGAAGAATAAGCCTGCCCGGCAGCAGGAAAAGCGAGCCGGCGGCGTCGAAAGCGCGCGCGACCGCCACGGAACGGGCAAGCCTCGCGGCGAAGTAGAACGCGAAATAAGCCGCCTCGCTCGCGCAGTAAAAAACGACGGCGAGAAGGCAGAGAACCGCCGCCGAACGGAGCGTTTGTAATTTCACCCTTTTACAAGGAGCAATTTTTAAACTACAAGGAAGTCTAATCCTCCTATGAGCGTCGAAGTCAAAATCCCCTCGGTTGGCGAATCCATCACAAGCGGCATTGTTTCCGTATGGCACAAAAAGGACGGCGAGGCCGTCAAGACCGGCGATGCGCTCCTGACCCTGGAGACCGACAAGGTCTCCACCGAGATAGCCGCCGAGGCCGAAGGCGTCTTGAAAATCCGCGCGCAGGAAGGGGCGGAAGTCAAGATCGGCGACGTGGTGGCAGTGATTGAAGAAGGCGCGGCAACCGCCGCCCCGGCGACGGCGCCGGCAGCGCCTCCCGCTCCGAAAGCGGAGGCGGCTCCTCCTCCTCCGCCACCGCCGGAAAAGACCGATCAACCCGCCAATGTTTTGCCTTTGGAAAAGCCCGCGCCGATACGGGTCGCCGCGAGCGGGCGCATCACCCGCAAGAAGCTCTCTCCCTTGCGGCGGAAGATCGCGGCGCAACTCGTCATGGCGCAGCAGACGGCGGCAATCCTCACCACCTTTAACGAGTGCGACATGACCGGCATCAACGAACTCCGCCCGCGCGTGCAGGAGGCGTTCCAGAAGCAGCACGGGGTCAAGCTCGGGTTCATGTCGTTTTTCGTGAAAGCCGTGGTGTCGGCGTTGAAGGCCGTGCCGGCCGTGAACGGGCAGATGGACGGCGACGAATTCGTGCAAAACCATTTTTATGACATCGGCGTCGCGGTCGGGACGGAGCGCGGCCTCATCGTGCCGGTCATTCGCGACGCCGATCAGAAGAGCTTCGCGGAGATCGAGAAAGACCTGGCCGGCTACGCCGTGAAGGCGCGGGAAGGGAAGATCAAGATCGAAGACTTGCAAGGGGGCGTCTTCACCCTGTCCAACGGCGGCATCTACGGTTCGCTTTTGAGCACGCCCATCCTCAATCCGCCGCAGAGCGGCATACTCGGGATGCACAAGATCCAGCAGCGGCCGGTGGCCTTGAACGGGCAGGTCGTCATCCGGCCGATGATGTATCTCGCGCTGAGCTACGACCACCGCGTCGTCGACGGGAAGGAAGCGGTCACCTTCCTCGTGCGCGTGAAGGAATGCATCGAAGACCCCGCGCGGCTGATGCTGGAACTTTGACTCCGGAGTGTGTCATGCACCTTTGCCGCTCCAGGTCTTTTAGGCGGCTGGCACAGCCGCCTCTACAACCGAAAGCGCGCAATCACGGCTACAAGTACGGACAACTTTAAACCGCCTTGTCGCCGGTCTCTTCCGTGCGAATGCGGACGGCGTGTTCCACTGGCAGGACGAAGACCTTGCCGTCGCCGATTTTCCCGGTCTTCGCGGCGTTGACTATCGTCGAGACCGCGCGGTCCGCGATCTCGTCCGCGAGCACGATCTCGATCTTCACCTTGGGAAGGAAGTCGACCGTGTATTCGCTGCCGCGGTAAATCTCCGTGTGGCCCTTCTGCCTGCCGAACCCTTTCACTTCCGTCACCGTCATTCCTTCGACGCCCAGTTCCGCGAGCGCTTCCTTGACCTCTTCGAGTTTGAACGGCTTGATTATCGCTTCCAGTTTCTTCATGGGAATGATTCTTCGGAGGCGCTTTCAGCAGCCGCCATGCCATGCCGGACGGCGTCTCCGTTTACAGAGAAGTATCGGAGGCGACGGGGTTTGGAAATGCTTTTTTTTGCGCATTGGAGGGCGCCGGTGCTGCTCGCTTCCAGCCATATTGCCTTGCGCTTCTTTTCGGGCGGTTGAAGACTCCCCTTCGTGCATTCATTCCAATATCACAAGGGCGTCCTGCATTGCGAGAACGTCAGCCTCGCGCAGGTCGCCAAGGAAGCGGGGACGCCCGTTTACGCCTATAGCGCCGCGACCATCCTCGACCATTACCGGCGCCTGGACGCCGCTTTCGCCGGGATCGACCACCTGATCTGTTACGCGGTCAAGGCGAACTCGAACATCGCCATCCTGAATCTGCTCGCGCGGGAGAATTCCGGCTTCGACATCGTCTCGTGGGGCGAGCTTTTCCGCGTCCGCAAGGCCGGGGGCAAACCGGAGGCGTGCACCTTCGCCGGGGTCGGCAAGTCGGAGGATGAAATCCGGCTCGCCCTGCGGCAGGAGATTCTCAGCTTCAACGTCGAGTCGGAGAGCGAACTGAAGAGGATCGACGCCATCGCGCGCTCCCTGAAGCGCCGCGCGCCTGTCGCGGTGCGCGTGAATCCCGACGTGGACGCCGGGACGCACAAATACATCTCGACGGGAAAGAGCGAAAACAAATTCGGCATCGGCTTCGAGCGCGCCATGGAGGTTTACGCCGCCGCCGCGAAGATGCCGAATATACGCATCCGCGGCGTCCAGGTGCATATCGGCTCGCAGATAACCACGGCCGCGCCGTTCGCGGAGGCGGTCGTGAAAATGGCGCCCCTCGTCTCCGAACTTTCGCGCAGCCACGGCATCGAGTTTTTCAGCATCGGGGGCGGCATCGGCATCGTCTACGAGAACTCTTTCGCGAGCGGCGACTCCAAGTGGTGGAAGAAGAACGGCTCGATCACCATCGAGAGCTACGCGGAAGCCGTCATCCCGCATCTCAAGAAGCTCGGGGTGCGCATCCTCTTCGAGCCTGGCCGGCTCATGGTCGGCAACGCCGGCGTGCTGCTGACCCGGGTCAACTACGTCAAGAAAACGGGGAAGAAGACGTTTGTCATCGTGGACGCGGGCATGAACGACCTCATCCGCCCCGCGCTGTACCAGGGGTACCACCAGATCGTCCCCGTGAAGAAGCCGGCGCGCGCGGGAACCATCGTCGCCGACGTCGTGGGGCCCATCTGCGAAAGCGGCGACTTCTTCGCGCAGGACCGCGCCATGCCGGAGCCGAAGGAAGGCGACCTCCTGGCCTTGATGAGCGCCGGGGCATACGGCTTCTCGATGGCCTCGAACTACAACTCCCGTCCGCTGCCCGCGGAGGTCCTGGTGAAAGACGGCGGCGCCCATCTCATCCGCGAGCGCCAGACCTCCGAAGACCTGGTGCGCGGCGAGAAAATTCCGGAAGAGTGAACTGGTTCGCCTGGTCGCTGCTCTCCGCGTTCTTCGCGGGACTCACCGCCGTCCTCGCCAAGGTGGGCGTGGAAAAGGTCGACTCGAATCTCGCCACCGCCCTCCGCACGACGGTCGTATTGATATTCGCCTGGGCGGTCGCCTGCGCGGTTTCGGCGCCTTTTCGTTTCTCGGCCATCACCCGGCGCACCTGGGTGTTCCTCGTCCTGTCCGGGGTGGCGACGTGTCTTTCGTGGCTCTGCTACTTCAGGGCGCTGCAACTCGGGCAGGCGTCGCGAGTGGCCCCGGTGGACAAATTGAGCGTCATTTTTGCCATCGTTCTGGCCGCATTCCTGCTGCATGAGAGCATAACATGGCGCCACTGGCTCGGCGGTACTCTCATCCTTTGCGGCGCGATCGTCCTCGCGTGGCAACCTCGTTGAGCGCCTTGAGCCGCGCGGCGCTCCCCGCCGCATGAATAAAGAAACCGTAGATGAACTTCTGATGGCGATGGTCAAAGGGGGGGAGGGGATATCCGATCTCCTTTTCGTCGCCGGCAAGCCCCCCCTGGTCGAGGAGCACGGCAAGCTGAAAGCCGCCGCCGCCATCGCTCCCTACACATCCGAATTGACCGGAGACGACATCGAACGGCTGGCCGGCTGCCTCATGCAGGGCAATCCCAGGCTGGTGGACGACTTCGCCAACCTCGGGTCGTGCGATTGCAGCTACAGCATAGAGAAGCTCGCCCGGTTCCGGGTCAACGTCTTCAAGCAGAACGGCCGGCACGCCATCGTCATGCGCAAGCTGCAATCGGTCATCCCGACCCTGGACAAGCTCGGCCTGCCGCCCATCTTCCGCCAGATCGTCAAGGAAAAGACCGGCGTCGTCTTCGTCACCGGCGGCACAGGCAGCGGAAAGACCACCACCCTCGCCGCGATGCTCAACGAGCTGAACCAGACATCGGAAATCCACGTCGTCACGCTCGAAGACCCGATCGAGTTCCTGCATCCGCACGCAAAAGCCGCCTTCAGCCAGCGGGAACTGGGGCGGGACTTCCCGGACTTCGCCCACGGCTTGCGCGCGGCGTTGCGGCAGGCGCCCAAGGTCATCTTCGTCGGCGAGATACGCGACCGCGAGACGATGGAGATAGCCCTCACCGCGTCGGAGACCGGCCACCTCGTATTCAGCACCCTGCACACCATCAACGCCGGCCAGACGGTCAACCGCATCCTCGGCATGTTCACCAACGAAGAGGAACAGCAAGTCCGGCAGCGCCTCGCAGACACCTTGCGCTACGTCGTCAGCCAGCGCCTCGTCAGCCGCATCGACGGCGGACGCCTCCTGGTCTCCGAGATCATGGGCAACAGCATGCGCACCCGCGAAGTCCTGCTCTACGGCGAGGACGACAACCGCAGCTTCCAGGAAATCATCGAATCGGGCAACGCCTCGGGCTGGCACAGCTTCGACCAATCGCTGGTCAAAGCGTTCGACGCCAACCTCATAACCGAAGAGACTGCCATGCTCTTCTGCACCCACAAAAACAAGATGCGGAGAGACGTGGACGTGGTGAAAAAAATGCGCTGCACCGAGCCGGACGCGCCGACCGGCTTCAAACTGCAAGTAGACCCGCTCGAGGCCGCGCGCGCCGCGAGACAAGCGGCCCAGCACCAGTGAATATGGAAATAATGAGCGTGGCTTTGAGGAGGGCCGAACAGGAACTCGCCCAGGCGAAGGAGGAAACGCGCGCCGCGCGCCTGGAGTTCGCCCAACAGAAAAAAGAGCTTTTCGCGCGGCTGAGCCACGAATTGCGCACCCCGCTCAACGAAATCCTGGGCTTCGCCGAGCTTCTCGAAACCGAGAATTCCGACCGGCGCAACAACGAGAATGTCGATCACATCCTGAGAGCCGGGCGGCGGCTGCTCGACTTCATCGCCGAGGCTCTGGCCGAAGAGCCGGAAGAGAATCCCGCCGATGCGGGCGGCGGGAAAACCGTCCTCTACATCGAGGACGTGAAAGCGAACTTCCTCCTTGTCCTGCGCATCCTGGAGCAGAAAGGAGGCTTCCAGCTTATCGGCGCTGGCAGCGGGGAACTCGGCGTCCTCCTCGCCCAAAACCGCCGCCCCGACGTCATCCTCCTGGACCTCAACCTCCCGGATATCCACGGCTCCGAAGTCCTCCGCCGCCTCCGGGAAAATCCGGCCACCGCCGACATCCCCGTCATCATCATCAGCGCGGACGCCGCTTCCAGCCAGATCGAACGCCTGCTGCAAGCCGGCGCGCGCGATTATATTACCAAGCCGTTCGCCATCCGGAAATTCCTCGCCGTCCTCGACGGGGTGTTCGAGCAAAAGACGCCGTAAAGGGCTTGCAAGCCCCCGGGGTCCCTCCTAATGTCGTAAACGCTTTTACGCTAACGCGGGTGTAGCTCAGTTGGTAGAGCACTTCCTTGCCAAGGAAGATGTCGCGAGTTCGAGTCTCGTCACCCGCTCCACTCCTCAGGCGCGCGCGATTTTTCTCGCAAAACCGATGAGGCCTAAAGCGTGTCTCCAGGTCGTAGGCGGCACGACGCCTGCCCGGAGGAGCGAACGGCGGCTTTACGCGCCAAGAGCATGAAACGTCCCGAGACACTTGTGCCGGTACTGGTCAAGCACGCTACACACGCGGTATTTACGGCGTCTTCCAGGCGTAAAGGTGAAGCAGGAATTTCCCGTCGACGACGGCCGGAAAAGGGGTCGGTTCGGGCGCTCCCACTATCGCCGGCGACGCTCCACCCCAGGCAATGGTGAGTTGAAATCCCGCGCGACCCAGCGCCGAGAAGAGCCGCCCCAAGCCGGCTCCGTCATCCTTTCTGCCGTGGATTTCACACGCGATTCGCTTCACGCGGTCGAGCTTTCCTTTCTCGTGGAGATCCGCGAGCACCGCGTATTCGGCGCCTTCGATGTCCATCTTGAGGAAATCAATATCCTCGACGATGGCGTCGGCCAGGGATACGGCGGGAACCGGCTTCGACTGCTCCGAGCCCGAGACGCGGCCCCCATCCGCCGAGTCGGGTTCGAACCGAACAAATCCCGCCTCCGTCCACACGGCCCCGCGAATGACTTCAACCCCGTCGAGGCGCGCCACGTTCCTGTGGAGAACATCGGCGATGCGGGGATCGGCTTCAAACACCGTGATCCGGCTGCGGGGGTAGCGCTGCTTGAACCAGATCACGCTCATCCCGATATTGCCGCCGCAATCGAGAATCCGCGGGGATTGCCCGTCGCCGGAGAATTCGTAGATGCGGTCGATGAAGATTTCCCGGTACTGTCCCTGGAGGGACATCGCGTCAACGAAGGAGACCGTCCCGAACGGGAAGGAGAACTCGCCCGGCGTCCTGCGCGGCATTTTCGCGGCCATTTTCAGCAGGCGCCTGTTGATCAAAAACGCCGGGCCGCTCTTCGCCTCGAGGATGCTGCCCGCCGTGTTTCGTACGCGGGTGAGGATTTTGGTCAGCAACTGGTTCATCGCGAAGCATTAGATACTAAGCTCGGGATTGAAGGGCCAGTCTTATCATTTTTCCGCGGACGACGGCGCCATGCCTTCCTCCAGCCAGGAATACTCTCCGCCGAGCACGCCGAGCGCGACGCGGTAGCCCTGCGAGTCGGCGTTGCGCGCGGCGGCGCGGAAGGAGCGTTCCATCCGGAGTTTCGACGTCCGGCAGAAGTAATCCGCGATCTCCCGTGCGCTTGCGCCCAGGGCTTGCGCGCGCAGGCGGGCCGCGGTCATGGCGAATATCTCCGTGCCGATATCGACGAAGCGGCCCAGCAAAAGCTGCCGTTTCTCGAGCTTTGGGCCGTAGCGCGCCATCGCGTGAAAGAGGGTCCGGGCCAGGCGCCTGCTCGCGGCGGCGTTGCCGGTGGCCGGCATCCACAGGCCGGGGTACCAGCGCGCATAGAACGCCGCGGAACGCAACGCCGCCCGGATGCGCGCGCGGGCGGGCAGCTTCGAGTTGAGAACCGGGCCGCCGATTTTCAAGTGCGGATCGAGCGCCTCGCGCGCGATGAAGAGGCGCATGATCTCGCTCGAACCTTCGAAGATGGTGTTGATGCGGCTGTCGCGGAACAGCCGTTCCACCGGTACGGGTTCCTCGCCGCGCGCTTTCAGCGAAGCGGCTGTTTCGTAGCCGCGTCCGCCGCGGATCTGCATCGTGTCATCCACGATGCGCCACGCCTTTTCCGTGGCCCAGAGCTTGCACATCGCCGTCTCGACGCGGAGATCGGAGTCGTGGCGATCCACCAGCGCGGCGGTCAGGAACGTCATCGCTTCCATCGCGAAGGTGTCCGCGGCCATGCCGGCGATCTTGCCCGCTATCGCCGCGTGTTTGCCGATGGGCGATCCCCATTGCACGCGCTCGCCCGCCCATTTGCGGGTGATCGCGAGGCACCGTTTCGACAAGCCGGCGCAAGCGGCCGGCAGGGTGAGGCGCCCGGTGTTCAGCGTCGTCAGCGCCACGCGGAGGCCTTTTCCCTCTTCCAGGAGGATGTTCTCGCGCGGCGCCCGCACGTTTTTGAATGTGATGACCGCGTTGTAAAGCGCCTTCAGGCCCATGAACCGGCAGCGGTGTTCGATCGTTAGCCCCGGGGTGTTGATGTCGACGATGAAGGCCGTGATCTGCCTGCGCCCGTTCCTGTCGGGCGTGCGCGCCATGACCACGATGACTCCCGCGCGCGTGCCGTTGGTGCACCAGAGCTTCGTGCCGTTGATGACGAAACTGTCTCCGTCGGGCTCGGCCCGCGTCTGCATCGTGGCGGGATCGGAGCCCGCGTCCGGCTCCGTCAACGCGAACGCGGAAATCTCGCCCTTCGCGACGCGCGGCAGGAATTTTCGCTTCTGCTCCTCCGTGCCGAAGAGGAGCAGCGGCTGGGAAACGCCTATCGACTGGTGGGCGGAAAGAAGCGCCGTCAGGTTCCCGCAGAAGCTGCCGAGCAGCATGCCCGCGCGGCAGTAGTTTGTCTGCGACAGGCCGAGGCCGCCGTAAGCCGGAGGAACCTTGATGCCGAACGCGCCTATCGCCGCGAGCTGATCCATGACGACCTGGGGAATCTCTCCGGTGCGGTCGATCTCGTCGGGGTCGACGCCCGCGAGAACGCCCGCGAGCTTTTCGAGAAAGGCGTCTCCCTGGTCGCGATCCTCCACGCTTTGCGCCGGGAAAGCGCGGGGGGCGTTGAACCTTCCCATGAACAGATCGGAAGCGAAACTGCCCCGCGTCTGATCGCGCGCGGATTCCGTTACTTCCAGGGCGGCCCGCTGGCCCTCGGACATCTTCGACGTGTCGATGACGGATTCTTCAATCTGGGTCTTCATAAAATTTGCGGCCTTCGGCGGCCATTGTTTTCAGGAGTTCGCACGGCTCTTTCATTCGCGAGACGAGGGAGGCGATCCCCGCGTAGTCCGCGTAACGCAGCGGGCCGCCGCGAAACGGGGCGAACCCCGTTCCCATCACCATGCCGAAATCCACGTCGTCCGCCGTCGCGACGACCTTTTCCTCCAGGCAGCGCGCGGCTTCGTTGACCATCGGCAGAACCATCCGCTCGCGCAATGCGTCGCGGGACGGATTCTCCCGGCCCCGCCGGAACGGCGCCAGGTCCGCGTTCGGTTTCTCGCGAGGTTGAACGTATAGATAAAATCCGCGCCCGCTCTTGCGTCCGAGCAACCCCGCGTCGCGCATGGCGGCCAGCGCGCGGGAAGGCGATCCCAGCGTCTCCGCCACGTCGGTCGCGATATCCAGCCCCACTTCGTCCAGCAGGCGCAGCGGCCCCATCGGCATCCCGAAATCGAGCATGGCGTTGTCGATCTCCGTGACGCTCGCGCCCTCTTCGAACAGGGTTCCCGCTTCCATCAGGTAGGGAATGAGTATCCGGTTCACCAAAAAGCCGGGGCTGTCCTTTACGACCACCGGCAGTTTGCCGATTCTGCGCGCGAAGGCCGCGAGGTGTTGCACGACCTCGGGCTCCGTTTGCACGCCCACGATGACTTCCACGAGCTGCATGCGATGGACCGGATTGAAGAAATGCAATCCCGCCACGCGCCCGGGCGCTGCGAGGCCGGAGGCGAGTGCCGAGACGGAAAGCGCGGAAGTATTTGTCGCGAGGATCGCATCGCGATCGCACAACTCTTCCAGCCGGGCGAAAACTTGCTTTTTGACGGCCATCTTTTCCACGGCGGCTTCGATGACGAGACGCGCACGTTTCAACGGCGCTTCGTCGACGATGGGGGATATGCGGTCGAGGCCGTCCCGCGCTTCGAGCGCGGTGAAGGTGTGGCGCCGCACGCCCGCATCATACAGGCGGGCTGCATTTGCCATTCCTTTTCCGACTCTTTCGGCGTCGATGTCGCGCAAGAGGACCGGAGAGCCGCGCGAGGAAACCCACTGGGCGATGGCGGATCCCATGACGCCCGCGCCGATCACCGCGACCTGAACCGCTTCGCCGGGGGGGCCTTTGCGGGCGCGCTCGCGCTGAAAAAAAAGGTTCACCAGGTTCCGGCATGTTTCGGTGGAGGCGAGCCGAACGACCGCCTCGCGTTCCAGGGCCAGCGCTTTCTCCAGCGGGAGGGAGACGCCGTTTGCGATTGTTTCAAGCGCCGCGATTTGCGCCGGGTAATGGCCGCGCGTCTTTTTCAGGACGACGCGCCGGACTCCGGCGGCGATGGCTGCCGCGGCCAGCCTGTTGTTTGTCAGGAAGTGGGACGCGCGGTGCGGTTTGCCCGAGCGGATTTTCTTCCTGGCGAGTTCGAGAAGGCGTTCGCGCGGGGCGAGAGCGTCCACGATGCCTATTTTAAACGCCTGCCGGGCGGCGTGCAGCTTGCCCCCGAGGATGACGTTGAGCGCGGCGGGAAGGCCGATGAGCCTCGGCAGCCGCGCGCTGCCGCCCCAGCCGGGAAGGATGCCAAGTTGCGTCTCGGGGAGGCCGATCTTCGTCGCGGCGTCGGGCGTTGCGATGCGATAGTCGCACGCGAGCGCGACTTCGAGGCCGCCTCCCGCGCACGCGCCGTGGATCGCCGCCACGGTCGGCATCGGGAGTGACGCGAGCCGCGTGAAGACGGACTGCCCCAGTTCGATGATCGGCGGGAGCGCGTTGCGTTTTGCCGCGTCCATCAACGCACGCAGGTCCGCGCCCGCTATAAAGATGGAGGGCTTCGCGCTTTGCAGGACGACGCCCGCCGCGCCGGAAGCGGCGATCCAGGCGAGGTGCCGGTCGAGTTCGGAAAGCGTCTGCGCGTCGAATAGGTTCGCGGAGGAGCCGGGGCGGTCAAACGTCAGCACGCAGACGTGATCGGCGTCCAACTCGCGCCGGATGTTGGGCGCGGCTTGCACGGGAGGTTCGAGGGTTGCGTTCATAACCGCTCCAGCCACAGCGCCGCGCCTTGTCCGCCGCCTACGCAGAGCGACACCAGCGCCCGCTTCGCCTTGCGCCGTCCGAGTTCTTTCAAGGCCGTGAGGACGAGCCGCGCGCCGGTCGCGCCCACGGGATGCCCGAGCGCGATGGCGCCGCCGTTGACGTTGAGTTTCTCGTCCGGGATTTCCCCGGGCGCCCTTTCCCGGCGCAAATGTTTCCGGGCGAATTTCTCCGACTTCATCGCCCTGAGGACGGCGAGGACTTGCGCGGCAAACGCTTCGTTGATTTCAACGATGTCGGCGGCGGCCGGGTCGCGGCCCGTCTTCGCGATGGCAAAGACCGGCCCGAGGCCCATCCGCGCGGGATCGCAGCCGGCGTATTGATAATCCATGACAGCGCCGAGCGGCTCCAGCCCGAGCGCCGCGGCGCGCGCTTCGGACATCACCAGCAGAGCGACCGCGCCGTCGGTTATTTGCGAGGAATTGCCCGCCGTCACGATGCCCGTCGCGGGTTCGAATACGGGTTTGAGTTTGGCCAGAGCTTCGAGGCTTTGCCCCGGGCGAGGTCCGTTGTCCGCGGTCACAGTCTTTGACTTCAGGTAAACCGGCGTGATTTCTTCCGCGAGCCGCGCGGACGCCGCCACGGCCAATCGATGTGATCTTAAGGCGAAAGCATCCGATTCTTCGCGGCTGACATCCCATTCGCGCGCCAGCAATTCCGCGGTCTCTCCCATGTTGAGGCCGCAAACAGGATCGGTGAGGCCGAGCTTGAGCCCGACGCGCGGGTGGAAATCCGAAGGCCGGAAGGCGGCGAGCGCGGCCGCTTTTTGCGCGGTTGAGCGGGCGCGGGCGAGGCCGTTCAGTTTCTTCGCCGCCTTGTGCGAGAAGAGCAGGGGGACCCGCGACATGCTCTCGACGCCGCCGACGAGGAAGATTTCGCCCCTGCCCAGGGCGATCTTGTCGCACGCCTGCGTGACGGCCTCACAGCCGGAAGCGCAGTTGCGGTGGACGGTGAAGGCCGGCGTCTCCTTTGGGACGCCCGCGCGCAGTGCGATGACCCGCGCTATGTTCGCGGCGTCGGCGGGCTGCGCCACGCAGCCGAAGATGACTTCGTCGATGAGGCGCGGATCGAGGCCCGTCCGCGTCAGCAAGGCATTCGCGGCCGCCCGCCCGAGTTCGTCCGCGGCGAGGTCCGAGAAATCCGTCCCCGCTTTTGCGAACGGGGTGCGGAGGCCTGCGACGATGACGGGGCGCGGATTCATGGCTTCGGCCGGTGATCGACTATGAGTTGCTCCTTCAACGCCGTGCCGACGCCTTGCAGCCCGCGGATTTCCTCCTCGGTGTGGAAGGCGACGCGATTCACCCGCAGTTCGGTCCGTTCGGCGAAACGCTCGTTCAACTGCCGCGCGAGCCGGTCTTCTGCCACGCCGTCCAGTTTGCTGACGTGGAGGATGAGTTCGTCGAGTTCGAGCGGGTCGTCGCGGACCTTGCGTATCTCGAGCTGCCACGCGCCGACGTGCTCCGCGTTGTCGAGGACGTGCGCGAGTTCGTTGAAGTTCACGAGCGTGCCCTTCAGCTTGTCGAGTTGCATCTCCTTCACGTCGGAGTTGCGCGCGATCTCGCCGACCAGGCGCGGCATCGTGCGCCCGCAGTGCGGACACTTTTCATAAAAGAGGCCGCCGTTGATAATGTCCCCCGTCCGGTACCGCAGCACCACGGTGCCCCGCGCGTCGAGCGGGGTGAGAACCAGTTCGCCGGGCGAACCTTCCGGCAGCGCGGCGCCGGTGAGGGGATCGACAATCTCCATCAAAACAAGGTCGGGATAGAGGTGATAGCCGCTTCCTTCCGCGCATTCCGTCCACGCCATTTTCGCCTCGGTGAGGCCGTACGTCAGGACCACTGAAATATTCGGCGAACCGAGTTGGTCCGCCAGCGCGCGCAGTTTTTTTCGCATCCCGGCCGGGGCTTTCTCGCCGCCCAGGATGATCATCGCGAGGTTCTCGCAGCGGACGCCTTCCTCCACCGCTTGCGTCAGGACGTGGTAGATGAACGTGGGCATCCCGGCCAGCGCGTTGGGATTTATCTTGCGGAGGAGACGGACGTTGCCGGCGGCGCCGAGCACTTTGCCTCCGCCGGAGCCGATGGAGAAGACGCCATACGCCGACGCCGCGTAGTGGCATTGCCAGAAAGCGAGATGCGGCGCGTACGGGAAAAGATTGATGATCCGGAAATCGCGCGGGGTATTGTAAATGCCGAGGCCGCGCGCGCCGGCGACGCCGAGATTTTCCAGGTCGTGCTGCGTAAAGAGGAACGGCACGGGGTCGGCGGAACGGCCCGTGGTGCCGGTCATCATGAGCGGACGGAATTCCCGCTCGAACCCGCGCCTGACCGCGGCGCTTCCCCGAAACAAGGCATGCAGGAGGGTTGAGGGACGCCTGGCCAGGACGGCGGTGTCCGGCGTCAGGACGAAGTTCTTCACCGCTTCGGGTTCCAGCAGGTCGGCCTTGGAAGTGAAGGGGAGTTTTTGAAAATCCTTCAGCGTGCGGAAGGACTCCGCGCTGAGGCGCTCCTTGCGGAAAAGCGCCCTGTAGTGCGGGGAGAACGGCAGGACGGCGCCGCGCAGGTAGTGCCGCAGCTTGATCGCCTGGAGGCGGCGGACTTCGCCTCTAGGCAGCGACTGCCATTTTGAGTGGAGCGGTTGTGGGTCCATGGATCGGCGTCTCCGCGAGGGCCTTGATTTGCGCGAGATTCTCCAGCGCCGCCTGGCGGCCCAGGGCGATGTAGCGGGCGGCGTTCGCGAAATCGTGCCATCGCCCTTCGCACGAATGCGGGCGCAGGACGATGTCCGCCCCAAGGCAGGAAGTCTCGGCGACGCGTATCTGCACGCCGTGCAGGCTGCGCATCATGATGTCGAACATATTGCCGCCCGCGAACGGATTGATGGCGCGGTTCAAGTAGGTGAAGGGCGCGCGCCAGACGCCGGATTCAGCGAGGGCGATCTCCCGTTCGAAAGCGATCCGGTCGCGGAGATTCTCGGGCGTGGGGATGGTGTTGACGGCGATGATCCGGGTGACGCCCATCTCGCTGAGGACGTCGACGGGTAGCGGATCGGCGATGCCGCCGTCCACGTAGGTCGTGTTCTCGAGCGTAACCGGCATGCAGATGCCCGGAATGGCGATGCTTGCATGCACCGCGGAGGCGACCTCGCCATGCGTGAAGATTTTTCTCTCCAATGTGTCCAGGCGCGTGGCGACGATCCGGATGGGCCGGACGGTGTCGGAAAAATGGGCGTCGCCGATTGTCCGCTTGAGACGGCGCTTGGCCCGTTCGCCGCGCACGAAGCCGCGGCTTGGCGTCAGGATGAGGTCGATCAAATGCCGCATCTCCCACGGGCTGCGGATTTCCAGCGCGAGTTTCTCCATCACCTTGCCGTCGAAGCCGCACCCCCAGATCGAGGCGATGTACGCTCCCATGCTGGAACCGGCGATGACATCCGGTTCGATCCCGTTTTCCTCCAGCACCTGGATGACGCCGATGTGCGCCAGACCGCGCGCGGCGCCCGAGGAAAGCGCGAGCCCCAGCCGGCGCCCGGTTGTTTCACGGGCTAGCCGGCGGATGTTCGCGGAGAGAAAAGCGTTCTCCCGCAGGAAAGCGTGGACGGGCGCCCCTGTGCTCTGCTCGATCCACTGGCACACGTCATGCACCGGCTTGTCGTCCGGGAAATAGACCAGCGGTTTGATGCGGGACCGGTCGATGCCCGGCAGGGAACGGAGTTCGCGCATCAACAGATTGAGGGAATAAAGGTCTTCCGGCGTGGGCCGCAGGAGCACGTAAGCCTTGCTGCATTGGTCCAGGCAGGAGATGAGCGTTTCGATGGGAACTTCCGCGCCGGCGTGGATGACCAAATGGCAGTAGCCTCCGTTGAGCCGCGCCAGCAACGGCGCGATGCCCGCGGCGTCTTTCAACTCGGAAGTTACGCGGACATTTAATGTAGAGAAGCCGGCGTCGTTCCGATGCAGGTGGCGGTCCAGGCTTTCGTCAGACCGGAAATCCGTTTCTTCGCGCGTGAGATGGACGAGCAAAATGGGTTCGCCCGTGTCGACGCGCAAGGCGCCGCAAAGCTGCTCCGCGATCCGCAAATCGGGAATCCCGGGCGAAAGCGACGCGAGAAGGATCGCTCCGCATCCCGGCGAAGGGATCGCGGAAAATGCATGCGGTTCCCGCGACTTCCAGTTGAGATAACCGGCGAGTTCGGGCCGTTCCTGGAGAAGGTGGCGCAGGCGATTGCGGCCCATCCGCAGGAGCACGCTATCCTCCGTGACGCGGATGGTGCGTTCGTAATCCTTCTCGCCAAGGACGTCCCGCTCGCCAAAAACGTCGCCCGGGCCGAGCGTGACCGCCTCGCCCTTGTGGCGGGATTCGCACGCGCCGCCCAGCACCAGGTAGCACGCGTCGGAGGGCTCGTCCTCCTGGTAAATGACCGTCCCGCGCCGATAGTCGTCGATCGGCGCCGAGTGGGGTTGAATTCCCAGGCGGCGCAACAACGCGCTTTTCTTCGCCCATTTCAGGAATCTCGCTATCACGGTCCACCGGGGTTGACCCGGCCTCCGCATTCAGTTTACGTGAGATTCCGATGAAGTCAAAAAACTAGAAACTGGCTTTGTCGTCCGCTTCCAGCCACTCGAAAAGCGTTGTTTTGTAAGGGTCGAGGCCGAGCTTCTTGCATTCCTCGATGAAGTGATCCTTCTTCTCCGGGTCGTCGATGAGCGAGTATTTCTCGACGCCGTCGGCCCATTCCTTGACTTCCGCCGCGGACTTCGGCGCGCCATGGCTGTCGAGCCAGGAAGCCAGTTGTTCGTCGGTCGCGCCTTGCCCGACCTGCTTCTTAAACGCGTCGCCCGTCACGCCTTTGAAACCAAAGAGCACGTTGTCCAGCGGACAATCGAAATGGTATTCGCCGAGCTTTCCGTGCAGCGACGCGCGGCACTTGTCGGCGGTTCTGCCGAGGATGGCGTAACCGCCGATTCGTTTGCGAGGGGTGCGGGGAGCTTGTTTGGTGAGGTCGGGAGCATTCATGATTCCGGGACCTTAGCCGGATTTCCGCGGGGCACAAGCGGCGCGCCTTGCCAAGAGGCGGCGCGCACCCTATAAACGGCCAGCTATGAGCGCGAAACCCCTCGCGGGCAAAAAACTCCTGGTCGCCAATCGCAGCGAGATCGCCATCCGGGTTTTCCGGGCGGCGACGGAACTGGGGTTGCGGACGGTCGCGATCTACGCGCAGGAAGACAGGCTATCGATCCACCGGTTCAAGGCCGACGAGGCTTACCTTGTCGGCGAAGGCAAGGGGCCGGTGGGCGCTTACCTGGACGTCGGGGGGATCGTCGCGCTGGCCAAGGAAAAGGGCGTGGACATGATCCATCCCGGCTACGGTTTCCTTTCCGAGAACGCGCGGTTCGCCGCGGCGTGCGGGGAAGCGGGCCTCACATTCATCGGGCCGTCGCCGGAGTTGCTGGAATTGATGGGCGACAAGGTGGCCGCGCGCGCGCTGGCGCTGAAGCTGAACGTCCCGACCCTGCCCGGAACCGAGAAACCCGTAAAAGAGAGGGAGGAGGCGCTGGCCATCGCGCGGAAGATAGGGTTCCCGCTCATCGTGAAGGCGGCCTTCGGCGGCGGCGGGCGCGGGATGCGCGTCGTCGAAAAAGCGCAGGACCTCGCCAGTTTGCTCGACGAAGCGCGCGGCGAGGCGGAACGCGCGTTTGGAAACCCGTCGGTCTTCCTGGAAAAATTCATCCGGCGCGCCAAGCACATCGAAGTGCAGGTGCTCGGCGACCGGCACGGGAATGTCATCCATCTTCATGAGCGGGATTGCTCGGTGCAGCGCCGCCACCAGAAAGTCGTCGAGATAGCGCCTTCGATAAACCTGGACGACAAACTGCGGGAAAGCCTTTGCGACGCGGCGGCCCGGATGGCGCGCGAGATCGGCTACAACAACGCGGGAACGGTGGAGTTTCTCCTCGATCTGGATCGCGGCGAATGGTTCTTCATCGAGATGAATCCGCGCATCCAGGTGGAGCACACGGTCACGGAAGTCATCACCGGGGTCGACCTCGTCCGCTCGCAAATCCTCGTGGCCAACGGCGCGACGCTGGAGGAGGCGGGCCTGCCGCCGCAGGAGAAAATGCCCCGGCTCGGATGCGCCGTGCAATGCCGCGTGACCACGGAAGACCCGGAAAACAAATTCACCCCCAACTACGGCAAGATCATCACATTCCGTTCGGCGGCGGGGTGCGGGATACGGCTCGACGGAGGCATGGGCGACACGGGAAGCGTCATCACCCCGTTCTACGATTCGCTGCTCGTGAAGATAACCGCCTCGGGGCAGACGTTCCACATCGCCCTGCAACGGATGCACCGCGCCTTGCGGGAGTTCCGCATCCGCGGCGTGAAGACGAACATCCCGTTCCTGGAAAACGTCATAACCAACGAGACGTTCCGCGCGGGCGAGGCGACAACGACGTTGATCGACACGACGCCGGGACTCTTCGTTTTCAAACCCCGGCGCGACCGGGCGACGAAACTGCTGGCATTCCTGGGGGATGTCATCGTCAACGGTAACCCGCAGTCGAAGGGTTGGCAGACGCCTTCCGCGCTCGAGGCGGCGGCGCCGCCCGTTTATGACCGCAAGCAGGAGCCGCAGCCGGGGACGAGGCAACTGCTGCTGGAGCTTGGGCCGCGCAAATTCGCGGAGTGGACGCTCGCGCAGGAACGGCTCCTGGTCACGGACACGACCTTCCGGGACGCCCACCAATCGCTGCTGGCGACCCGCGTCCGCACGTACGACATGCTCGGAGCGGCCGATGCGATCGCGCGCCGGACGCCGGGGTTGTTCAGCCTGGAAATGTGGGGCGGCGCGACCTTCGACACCGCCATGCGGTTCCTGCGCGAAGACCCCTGGGGTCGGCTGCGCGCTTTGAGGGGGAGGATCCCGAACATCTGTTTCCAGATGCTCCTGCGCGGTTCCAACGCGGTCGGTTATTCGCTTTATCCGCCAAACGTCGTGGCGGGCTTCGTCAAACACGCCGCGGAGGAGGGGATCGATATATTCCGCGTATTCGATTCGCTGAACCATCTCCCGAATCTCGCGTCCGCGATGGAAGCCGTGCGATCCACGCACGCGGTTTGCGAGGCGGCGATTTGTTATACGGGGGATATTCTCGATCCGAAGCGGACGAAGTACTCGCTGAAATATTACGTGCGCATGGCGAAGGAACTTGCGCGGATGGGGGCGCACTTTATCGCGATAAAAGACATGGCGGGCCTCTGCCGCCCGTATGCGGCGTCGGCGCTGGTGCGCGCGCTCAAGGACGCGACGGGGCTGCCGGTCCATTTTCACACGCACGACACCAGCGGAGTGAACTCTGCGTCCATCCTGCAAGCGAGCGACGCGGGCGTGGACGTGGTCGACCTGGCCATCGCCTCCATGTCCGGCTCGACCAGCCAGCCGAATTTGAACTCCATCGTCGCCGCGCTGCAACACACGCCCCGCGACACCGGCCTCGACCTCGCCGCGCTCAACGAATTCTCCGACTACTGGGAGCAGGTGAGGACTTTCTACAAACCGTTCGACACCGCGCCGAACAGCGGTTCCGCCGAAGTCTATGAGCACGAAATGCCCGGCGGCCAATACACGAACCTGAAGGAGCAGGCCGCGGCGATGGGCCTGGGTTCGCGCTGGCCCGAGATCGCGCATTGTTACGCGGAGGTGAACATGCTTCTCGGCGACATCGTGAAGGTGACGCCCAGCAGCAAGGTCGTCGGCGACCTGACGATGTTTTTGATAACGCGCGGGGTCAAGCCGGCGGACATGGTGAACCTCGGCGCGGGGACGGCATTTCCCGAGTCGGTCATCGACATGCTCTCGGGCGGCCTGGGCGAACCGCTCGGCGGCTGGCCGAAGAAGGTGGTGGCCGCCGTCCTCGGCAAAGGCAAACCGAAGCGGCCCAAACCGGCGAGGATCGACCTGAAGGCGGCGAAGGCCGACCTGGCGGCGAAGCTGAAACGGGAGGTGACCGACGACGATCTTTACAGCCACCTGATGTATCCCCAGGTTTTTTCGGATTTCGCGCGGCTCGCCCGGGATTTCGGCGACGTGGGAACGGTGCCGACGCCCGCGTTTTTCTACGGATTGAAGCCGGGCGAGGAAATCTCGGTGAATATCGAAGAGGGGAAAGTGCTCTTCGTGAAACTCATCAACGTCGGTTCGCCGGACAAGGAGGGGCGGCGGACAGTCTCCTTCGAGCTGAACGGCATGCCGCGCGAGGCGGGCGTCATCGACAAATCCGTCGCGCCGAAAGTGAAGGCGCGCCCGAAAGGCGACCCCGCGAACCCGAGGGAAATCGGCGCGCCGATACCGGGCATGATCACATCCATGACCCTGGGAATCGGCGGCAAAGTCTCCAAGGGCGACAAGCTCCTGACCCTTGAAGCGATGAAAATGCAGACCACGCTGTACGCGCCCGCGGACGGAATCATCGGCGAACTTTTCGCGCAGGTCGGCGACAGCGTGGAAAGCAACGACCTGCTGCTCCGGCTCCGGGCGTGAGCCCCGCTGCTTCGGCGTCAGCATGACCGAAAGCCGCAAAAGCGATGCTGACGTTGCAGAGGCGGCTGTGCCAGCCGCCTGGAGTGCACGGTAAACAAAAGACAGAAAAGTGAGGACGGCTGACACAGCCGCCTCTACAACATCTCTATTTCTCTTCCTTGTTGAACTCTTCGTGCCCCTGGCGTTTGACGTTTAGGACATCCCCCAGGAGCGTCTTCGCTTCATCCGTCTTGCCGTCGCTGACCGCGCTTTCCAGCTTGTCGTATTCGCCGAGCAGGTCGTCCATTTTTTTCTTGTAGGCGTCCATCCATTTTGTGCGATCCGCCTCGGGAATCTTGGCGGCATTGTCCGGCGTCAACCCGCGCGCCGTCTTGGCGTGCTTCTTCATGTCGGCGATGAGCTTCAAGGACGAATCCTTTTGCGCGGGATCGCCGATCTGTTTCTTGAGTTGCTTGAAGTCGGCGTTCATCCCCTTCATCTCCTTCCCGATGGGGTTGTCCTTTTTGTCGTCGGCCTTGGAGGCCAGCGGTGCGAGGGCGAGGAGAAGGGCGAGGACGAATCTTGCATTCATGAGGATGATTTTATTTAGAATTATTCTTGATAGGCCTTGGCGGCTCGACGATATTCTGGATGAAGAGAATGAGCGTCTCAAGCGACAAGTGCGACAAGTGGGACAAATCCTACGACGAAACGATTTCCCTGCGGGGGTTCCGTTTCACGAAGCAGAGGCGCCATGTCTATGACGCGTTGATGGCCCGGCGCGATCATCCCACCGCGGTCGAGGTTTTCCTTCGCACGAAGAAGGAGATGCCCTCGATCTCGCTCGCGACGGTTTATAATTGCCTGGAGACCTTGACCGAATGCGGGCTGGTGCGCCATGTGAACCACGACCGCGCCCCCTCGCGCTATTGCCCCAACCTGGAGGAGCACGGGCACTTTTTTTGCGACGACTGCGGCGCGGTGTTCGATGTTCCGCTCAGGAAACGGGAGAAAGCCGGGCAGTGGGAATTGCCAACGGGCACCGTGGTTACCAATCACGAGGTGGCATTGCGCGGCCTCTGCGCGGCCTGCGCGAAGAAACAAGTATGAATTCATTGATCATAAAAGATTTGCACGTGAGCGTGGCGGAGCGGGAGATCGTCCGGGGGCTGGACCTCGAAGTCGAGCGCGGCAAGGTTCACGCCATCATGGGGCCGAACGGGTCGGGGAAGAGCACGCTCGCCAAGGTGCTCGGGGGCCATCCGGATTACCGCGTCACATCGGGCGAGGTCTGGATGGACGGGGTGAATCTTCTTGAACTCGAACCGGACGAACGCTCGCGCAAAGGCCTCTTCCTCGCGTTCCAGTACCCGAGCGAAGTGCCCGGCGTCAGCATCGCGAATTTCCTGCGCGCCGCCCTGCAAGCGCGGCTTGGCGAAGGGGAGGAGTTGGAGGCGACCGACTACTACGCAAAGCTTTACGAGAAGATGGCGCTTCTTGAAATGGACCGCTCGTTTACCGCGCGTTCGGTGAATGAAAATTTCTCCGGCGGCGAAAAGAAGCGCAATGAAATCCTCCAGATGGCGATGCTCGAACCTTCCTACGGCATCCTGGATGAGACCGACAGCGGCCTCGATATCGATGCTCTGAAGATAGTGGCCAACGGGGTGAATTCGCTGCGGGGGCCGGAACTGGGAATCCTTTTGATAACGCATTACCAGCGGCTGCTGAACTTCATCGTGCCGGATTACGTGCACGTGATGATGCAGGGCCGCATCGTCCTGAGCGGAGGCAAGGAACTCGCCTTCGAACTGGAAGAAAAGGGCTACGACTGGGTAAAGGAGGAAGCCGGGGAACTCGCGGCTGTTTAAACAAATGGAAACCGACAACGCAACATTGGACATCGACCGGACGGTGGGCGACTTCGCCTACCCGGAGGTTCACGTCCGCGACGCCGGCGTCGGACTGGCGCCGCGCACGGTCAACTACATCTCCGACGTGAAGGAAGACCCGGACTGGGTTCGCGAATTCCGGTTGAAGGCGCTGGAAGTTTTCGAGAGCAAGCCGCTGCCGACGCATTGGGCGAGCAAGGACCTGGAAGCGATCCACTTCGACAAAATCCGCTACTACCTCTCGCCCGGCACGGAAACGAAACGGAGTTGGGACGACGTGCCCGAGGACATCAAGAAGACGTTCGAACGGCTCGGCATACCGGAGAACGAGAGGAAATTCCTCGCGGGCGTCGAGGCGCAATTCGACAGCGAAGCGGTCTATTCGAACATCAAGAAGGCGGTGGGCGACCAGGGAGTCATTTTCGTCGGAAGCACGGAGGGGTTGAAGAAACACCCGGAGATTTTCCGCAAGTGGTTCGGGAAGGTCATCCCGACCGGGGATAACAAATTCAGCGCGTTGAACAGCGCCGTTTTCAGCGGCGGCAGTTTCATCTACGTTCCGCCGGGCGTGAAGGTGAAACACCCGCTCCAGGCGTATTTCCGCATCAACGCCGAAAATTTCGGGCAGTTCGAAAGGACGCTCATCATCGTCGATGAAGGCGCGGAGGTCACCTACATGGAGGGATGCACCGCGCCGAAGTTCACGACCGCCACGCTCCACAGCGCGGTGGTGGAACTGGTGGCGATGAAGGGCGCGAAGATTCAATACATCACGGTTCAGAACTGGAGCCCGAACGTCTTCAACCTGGTGACGAAACGGGGCCTCGCGCACGAGGAGGCCGAGATCAAGTGGATCGATTGCAACATCGGCTCGCGCCTGACGATGAAATATCCGGGCGTCGTCATGAAGGGGCGGAAGGCGCGCGGCGAAGTCTTGAGCATCGCGCTCGCCGGCGACGGCCAGCACCAGGATACCGGCGCGAAGATGATCCACGCCGCCGACGAAACGACGAGCAACATCATCTCCAAGAGCATCAGCATCGGCAAGGGGCGCGCCACGTATCGCGGCCTCGTCCACGTGCCGAAGCACCTCAAGAACTGCAAGAACAACACGGAGTGCGACGCGCTGCTCATCAACGGGCAGTCCCGCACCGACACGTACCCGACGATCACGGTGCGCGGCGCCGGGAACGCCGTGCAGCACGAGGCGAGCGTCAGCCAGGTGAGCGCCGAGCAGATATTCTACATGCAGCAGCGCGGCTTGACCGAGGCGCAGGCGATGAGCCTGAGCGTCAACGGTTTCGTCAACGACCTCGTCCGGCAGTTCCCGATGGAATACAGCGTCGAGTTGAAGCGGCTCATCGACCTCGAGATGGAGGGGTCGGTAGGGTGAGTTCTTCCCTGGCCATAGAACCCGAACTGGACGAAGCCCCGAGCGAGGAGCCGCGCCGCGCGGACTGGCTTGGCCACGGGCGCGCCGCGGGCTGGCGGGACTTTAAAGCCCTGCCCATGCCGCATCGGCTCGACGAAAAGTGGCGGTTCTCTCCCGTAAAAGACCTTGATCTCTCCGTTTACAACCGGGCGCTTCCCGTCCCGCCCGCCGTCCGCGAGGGATTGATCGGCCGTTGCTCGGGCCTGGCGGAAAGCGCGGGCCGCATGGTGTTCGCCAATGACCACCTGGTCGAGCGCGAGGTGTATTCGAAGGAACTCGCCAGGAAGGGCGTCATTTGGGCGCCGATTGAAAAAGCCGCCGTCGAGCACGAAGAGATCTTTCGCCGGCATTTCATGACGCAGGAAGTCGTGCTCGGCTCGAAGAAATTCGCCGCGCTGCACAAGGCGATGGTGAAGTCGGGCGTTTTCCTCTACGTGCCGCGCGGGGTCGAGGTCGAGCTTCCCATCGAGGTCTTCCATTGGCTGCACGGCGCGGGAGCATCAAGCTTCCCGCATACGCTTCTGGTCGCGGAGGAGATGAGCAAGGTCACGCTCATCGACTACTTCGAGTCCGCGGACGCCGACGCGCCGGGTTTCGCCTGCGGAGTCAACGACCTCCATCTCGGCCCGGGCGCGAACCTGACGTACGTCAGCGTGCAGAACTGGAGCCGGAAGGCGCTCTCCTTCCAGATCAACTCCACGGTGGTGAGCCGCGACGCCTCCGCGCTGAGCATGAATCTCAACCTCGGCGCCGCCGTCGCCCGCGCGGAGAGTGTGAGCCGCCTCGTGGGAACAGGCGGGCGCAGCGACATGCTGGCGGTCACGGTCGCCTCGGGCGCGCAACAGTTCGACCAGCGCACCCTCCAGGATCACCAGCAGCCGAACACCACCAGCGATCTCCTTTACAAAAACGTCTTGTCGGACAAAGCGCGAACGATCTTCTCGGGCCTCATTCGCGTGGAGCCGCACGCCCACCGGACGGACGCCTACCAAAAAGTCCGCAACCTTCTCCTCAGCGACGACGCCGAAGCCAATTCGATGCCCGGGCTCGAGATCCTCGCGGATGAAGTCCGCTGTTCGCACGGAGCGACTTCCGGGCAGATCGACGAGGAAGAGTTGTTCTACCTTCTCTCGCGGGGCATACCGCCGCCGGCCGCGAAAAAGCTCGTAACGGCCGGGTTCCTGAACGAAGTCGTCGAGCGCCTCCCGAGCCGGGCCGTCAAGGACAAGCTGCGCGGGTTGATCGAGGCGAGACAGTAAACGCCGGCGCGGCCATGCAGGCCAGGAAAAGCGCGGTGAAGAGGAGGTCGCTGAGCAGCGTATTCCGAAAGAACATCCACGTCGGCGGGTAACCTGGCACGCCTAGCGTGAGCGCCTGGAGCCAGCCCGCAAAGCTTTGCGCGTACCGCGGCGAGCCGAGCCAGGAAGCGGTGTTCGTCAATACGTAGAATAAAAGCGAGCCCGCTACGGCTGCCGCGAGAACGGCGGGAGCCTTGGCGCGCTCCCGCAACGCCCAGCCAAGCGCGACGGCCAGGCCAAGGGCGATGTAGCGCGCGAGCATTTCCGTCCCAAGCAAGGGGACGCCGTAGTGCGCGTTCAGCGCGAGATCGGAAAAAAAGAGAGCCGCCAGGGGCAGGGGAAAGGCGAGGCCGGGCGCGAGGAAAACACCGCCGCACAAGGCGATGGCCGCGACGGGCGAGAAATTCGGCAGCCCGCCGAAAAGCCCCGCGCAGAGGCGGTAGAGAACGGCGGCGGTCAGCAGCAGCAGGGCAGCCGCGGTCTGGGTATGTCGTGGCTTCATCGCCTGACTCTAGCCGTTTTTCTCAGAACTTCAATTCGACGCCGCCGTAGACCCCGAACGGCAGTCCCGGATAACCCAGCACGTTCTGGCAGCGGACGTTCGTGACGTTTTCGAAGCGGGCGAAGACCGCGCAATGCGGATTGATGTCGAGCCGGGAATAAAGCCGCGCCATCCAGTAGTCAGGGAGGTTCACCTGGGTCGCGGGAAAAACCGAGAAGTCGGTGTCGACGCGATTGCCCATGAAGGCGAGGCCGCCGCCGACCAGCCATTTGCCGAAGAAGAGACAGTTCGTATCGAGATCAAAAGCGTGCCTGGGCGTTTCGTCGCGCCGCAGGGTGACGCCCGCGCTGGTTTCTGTGGAATTGAGCCAGGTGTAGGCAAGCCGTGTCTTCCAGTCGCGAAAGAGGGTCAACTGGGCGGCGAGTTCCACGCCGTCGTTTTCGCCGGTGTTACGATTGACGTAGAAGCCCGTGACCGGACTGGATTCCACGAAGGCGATCAGATCCCGGACGTCGTTCCGAAAATAGGTCGCGCTGAGGACCACGGAGCGGTTGAGAAAATACTGATCCACGCCAACGTCCCAGCCGCGCGATTTCTCGGGCCGCAAAGCGGAGCTTCCGCGGAAGGAGGTCGAATTGGAATAGAGCTGGAACAGGGAGGGCGCTTCGAACGCCGTGCCGTAGCTCGCCCGGATTTTCGTATCGGTGCAAGGAAACAGGTAAGCGCCTGTGACGCGCCAGGTGAAGGCGTCGCCCGCCTGTTCATAGCGGTCGAAACGGGCGCCGCCGGTGAGATTCAGGTTCTTGACGGGCTCCCATTCGTCCTGGCCGTAGAATGCCCAATCGGAGACGCTTGTGTCGGTGAAGGTGTTGTCGTGCCCGGTGAATTCGTTGAAATCGAAGCCGGCGGTGAGACGGTTGTTGGAAGCGACCTGCACCGTATTCTGCCAGTCGAGGGAATAATTGGTCGCGTGGCTGAGGTAGTTGGTTGGCGTGAAGAAATTTCCCGGATAAGGAGGATCAACGAGCGTATAGTGCTCGAAGTAAACGCCGAGCGTCAGCTTCTGTGTCCACTGTTTGATGGGTTTCCATTCAATCACGGCGCTGGCGAGGTTGGTTTGCCCCAAGGTGTGCGAACTGGGGTCATTGCTCGCGAAATCCTGCGGCCTCTCGCTGCCCGGTTCCTGATAGCGGGCATCCAGCCCGCGGACATTCAGCCGCAGGCTCAGGGTGTCGAGCGCCTGGTAGTCCAGCCGCAACGAGTAGCGATTCATCGCCAGGTCGTTGTTTGGCCGGCGGTTCTGCGTGTCGTCCCGTTCGTAGGAGAGGGAGTAGTCCAGCTTTCCGAGCGCGCCCTGGCTGGCGAAGTCTTCGCGGAATGAACCGAAGCTTCCGGCTTCGCCGAGGATATCCACGCCCGGCGAGCCTTGGCCGCGCCTCGTTTCCATCGAGACGACGCCGCCGATCCCGTCGGAACCGTAGAGCGTGCTCTGCGGGCCGCGGATGATTTCGATGTCATCGAGATTTGCCGTTCCCGCGAAATCGAGAAACGGCGCGGCGTTTCTGAAGATGCCGGTGTTGATCCGGATGCCGTCAACGAGGAACAGCGTGTCGATGTCGCGGTTGCCGCGGATCGAGACCGTGGCGAATCCGCCGCGGGCTCCGGCGTTGATGGCGGTGACGCCGGGGACCGTATCAAGCGCCTGTTGCAGGTCGATCTCCTGCGCGTCCTCCATGTCATCCCGGCCGATGCGCGTGAAGGCGCTGCCGACCTTGGTTTCCGGTTCCGGGTTTCTCGTGGCGGTGACGACCATGCCCGGGAGTTGTTGCTGCTGCGCATCCTCGGGCTGGGAATTTTGCGCGAAAGCGCACGCCGCATAAAGCGCGGCGAACAGACTGGCTGCGTACTTTTTCATTTTGATCTCCTGTTGTTTTTCGAGAGATCAAAAGAACACGCTTCCAATCCCCCGCGCCTCTTTCTTGCGAAGAGGTTTTGTTGTCGGGAGCGCGCGGGACGAGTGTTCTGACTCCTGGCTTGCCCTTCTTCCCGCCTTCACCGCCGGTCGCCCGGCGATTGGCATATTGGAAAGTCGTATCCAGTTACAGCAGCGCAACTGCTTCCGGTTTTCACGGAATTCCTCGTGTCCACGCACTATGTTAGAACTGCAAAGAACCGGTCGCAGTGCTAACGTGGGAGCGAACGATGCGTCAAGGGTTTTTATTGCGTCTGTGGGGTGGGGGTCTCGCCGCGGCGGTTGGTTTGCCCGCCGTCTGGCTTTGGCGGCAGCCGTTGCCGGAACAGGTCAAACCGGGATTGACGCTTCTGGATTTTCGGGGGCGGGTCATCGCGGAGAGCCTCCAGGAACCCGTGGCGCTGGATCAGATGGGCCGCTGGCTGCCGCGGGTGACGGTCGCCCTGGAAGACCGCAGGTTCTATTCGCATGGCGGCGTCGACTTCCGCGCGGCGGCGGGCGCCTTTCTCCGGGACGCAAAATCCCTGCGGATCGCCGCGGGCGGCTCCACCATCACGGAGCAACTCGTCAAGATGGCCGCCGGCCGCACCGGCAAGTCGTGGCGGGCGAAGATTTGCGAAACGCTGCTCGCCTGGAAGCTGGAACGCGCATGGAGCAAGGAGCGCATCCTCGCGGAATACCTCAACCGGGCGGACTACGGGAACCGCCGGCTAGGCCCGGAGGCGGCCGCGCGCGCGTATTTCGGGAAGTCCGCGCGCGATCTTACCCTCGCGGAATCCGTTTTCCTCGCCGGGCTGCCGCAATCGCCCACGCGGTTCAACCCATGGCGGCGCCCGGCCCAGGCCGCCGCGAAATTCGCCCGTTCCGTCGCCCGGCTGGAAAAGCTCGGCGTCATCGCGCCCGGGCAGCTTGTCCCGCCGCCGGAGATTCAACGCAACGAATTGAGGAACCTGGCGCCCGAGTTCGCGGACGCCGTCCGGCCAGGGCTGACGGGGACGGTGCGAACGACGCTGGACCTGGACATGCAGCGCGTCGCGGAGGTATTGGCGCGCGAGCATCTTCATTCGCTCAACCGGTTCGACGTGACCGGCGCGGCGGTCGTGGTGATCGAAAACAACACCGGCGCCGTTCGCGCGATGGCCGGGGGCGCCCTCGACCCGCGCAGTTGCGGTTCCACGCTCAAGCCATTCATCTACCTCGACGCGATAGACCGGCGGATCCTCACGGCGGCGACGCTTTTGCCGGACACGCCCGACGCCATCCCGGCGCTTTACCGGGATTACGACCCCCGCGATTTCAGCAACCGCTTCCTTGGCCCGGTGCGGGTGCGCGAGGCGCTTGGCAACTCGCTGAACGTCCCCGCCGTGGCCGCCCTCGGCAAGTTGGGCGCGCGGCGCGCTTTCTCCGACCTGGAAAGCTGGGGCTTTCACTTCCCGCGCGGGCTGGACGCCTACGGCGCGGGTTTCATCCTGGGGAATGCGGAAGTCCGCCTGCTCGATCTCGCCGGGGCGTACGCCGGGCTTGCGCGCGGCGGCGTGGCGATGCCGCCCTCATTCCTGCCTTCGCGCGGTTCGGCGAAGCGGGTTTGTTCGCCCGAGGCGGCGGAAATCATCACGGACATTCTGTGCGATAACGACGCGCGGGAGAAAACGTTCGGGCCGGCCTCTCCGCTCGCGTTGTCATCCCGCGTGGCCGCCAAGACCGGCACCAGCAGCGGCTTCCGGGACGGCTGGGCGGTCGGTTACGACAAGGAACATACCGTGGCCGTTTGGGCGGGCAACGCCGACAACAGGCCGATGCGCGAGCTTCTTTCCATCCGTTCCGCCGCTCCGCTTTGGGCGGCGATGATGCAGCGCCTCCTGCCGAAGGATCACCCGCTGGACGCTCCGCAAGAAAGCTCCGGCCTGGTGCGCTTGCGGATTTGCAAGCTGACGGGCCTGCTGCCGTCGAGCCAAAGTCAGGGCGCGGTCCCGGAATATTTCTTGAAAGGGACCGAGCCGGCGGTTGATTCCTCGGCGTGGTTTATCCGCGCCGGGGACAAGACGCGCCTCCGCCTCCCGCAGGAATACGCCGCCTGGTGCGGCGGCCCGTATAACTGGCTTGGCGCGGTTTCCGGCGCGAGACTCTCCATCACGAACCCGAAACCGGGCGCGACCTATGCGATGGATGACACGCTCCCGCCTTCGCAACAGATGATCGAGTTCGTCTCGAACACCGGCCCGGTGGAGTGGTTCGTAAACGGACGCAAGCTCAGTCCCGGGCGGGACGGCAGGTTTTTCTGGCCGCTAAGCGCCGGGCATTGGGAGGTGCAAGCCGCATCCGCAAACGAAAAAGCCGTTTCGTCCTTCAACGTGGACGCCGGATTCTGACAGCCGCGTAGTCCGCGTCCGGGAGGACGAATTTTCTCAACTCCAGTTCCAGGCCCGCGAGGGGGAACTGCTCCAGCAACGCCGCGGCCATTTCCTCCGCCAGCGTTTCGATCAAGCTACGCGCGCGGCCGGCGGCCACGTTCCGCACGGTTTCGCGGACCGCCGCGTAGTCCACGGTGTTCTCGAGGCGATCGTCCATCCCGGAGAATCCGTTCTTGGGCCAGAGAGTCAGGCGAAGGGCGAGCCGCTGCGGCTGGGCGCGTTCCTCCTCGGTTATCCCCGCGCGCGCGTGGATTTCCAGGTTCTCGATGAGGATGGCGTCGCCGGTCATCCCACCCGGAAACGGACTTCGCGGATCGTCTTCTCCCCGAAGCGTTCCCTCAGGCGCTGCAAGACGAGCTTCTTCTGGTTGCGATCCAGTTCAAAGTGGACAGCCGGTTGCAGCATGCGCACGTAGAGCACGCGGTCGCGCAGCGCGGCGGGGCAGGAGTGCGCCGCAAGAAAATCGCCCACGATCTCCTTCCACACCGCGAGGACTTGCGCTTCGTGAAGCCTGTCCGCGAGGCCCAGGCGAAGCATCACATCTTCCAGCGCTGTTGAGATGGCGCGTCCGCGATCGGGCGGCGGCGGCGCGGAGGGGAGTCCCCGCCATTCCGCGAGGACCTGGTTCCGCAGCCGGGAGTTCATGGGGCGCGGCCTATCCGCCGTCCTGGCCGATGGCCTCGACAGGGCACCCTTCCATGGCGTCCTTGCTGAGCGCCTCTTCCTCGGGCGTTTCGGGCTGCTTGTAGACGTAGGAATGGCCGCCGTCGTCATTGCGAGTGAAATTCGCGGGCGCGGTCTCGCGGCAGAGATCGCAGTCGATGCACTGGTCGTCGACGTAAAATTTCCCTGGAACGTTTTCCGGATACCTGTTCGCTACATCAGCCATAATCGGGGTTTCAAAAATAGGGAGCCGCACTTCGAATGCAATCGTTTTTTTTCACCTGTCCAAAAGAAGGTAGAGGAGGAACAGGGAGTTGTTGACCAGGTAGCGCCTCCAGAGGCGGCGCGGTTCCACCGCGAGGCGGAAAGCCCACTCCAGGCCGGCCCGCTGCATCCACGCGGGCGCCTGGCGAAGGAGCCCGGCGTGGAAGGCGAAGGCCGCTCCCACCCCGCAGTAAACGCCCGCGGGGAGGCGGGGCTTGTTCCGGGCCAGCCACATCTCCTGCTTCGGACAACCGAGCCCCACCCAGATGAAGCCCGCGCCGGCCGCCCGCAGGCGCCCGATGATCGCGTCGTCTTCGGCCGCGCTCCATTCGCCAAAGGGAGGGGCGTACATTCCCGCGATCTCGACGCCCGGAAACCGTTCGCGCAGGGCGCGCAACAAATCGTCGCCGCCGCCCAGGAAAAAATGGGCGGTCTTCGCCGCTTCGAGGCATTTCAGCATGAACGTCGGGCCGTAGACGCGGTCGTCCAAACGCCGCTTCCCCCTGTTGATGCACCAGACGAGCGGCATTCCGTCCGGCAGCAGCAAGTCGAATTGATCCAGCGCGCGTCGATAGGCCGGATCACGGCGTGCAAGGGTGACGACGTGCGTGTTGGCCGCGGCGACGGCATAGGGGCGCTCGCGCGATTCCGCCCAGCCGCACGCCAGCGATACGGCTTCGGCGTAGGTCGTGACCGCGACGTTGCTGCCGAGGATCGCGCGCGTCTCAATGCTTTCGCTCATAGATCAAGACCCGTTCGCCCCCCGTTTCCGGCCTTACCTCGGCGACGAGCGCGTAGTTTTCCGAGACGTAATCCGCCAGCGGCGGGTAATCGGCATGGCGCACTTCATTGGGCGCCCACGATTCCGGGTTCAGGCCTTCGGCGCGGGCTGAATCGACGAAAAAGCGAGGCTTGGTTTCTTTCATGTCCGCGAGGAAGACGGCGGGGTAGGAATCGTCCTTCAGCAGGCCGAAGCCTCCCATCGCGTCCCGGGTGGCGGGCGTCATGCCCGTCTCGCCGAAGCAGCGGCACATGCATCCCCACATCGCCATGCGGTCGCCCGGCGCGGCCATTTGCAGGAGGAACCGGGAGACGGCGTTGGCGCCCACTTTCCCGAGCGGCTGGCCGGCGTAGTTGAACCGGGGTTCCAGGCGGAACAACTCGAAGGCGCCGCTCCGCGCGGCCTGGATGTATTGGGCGTGCGGGGTTACGATCGCCCCGTTGAAACCGGGCGGCCTGTGGACGAAGGAATAGTAGAGCGTCTCCGCGCCGTAGGCGAGCGGCACGGGAAGGACGCAGAGCGCGGCGAAAAGAAGGGTGCGACCGCGCCAGACCCAGCACGCCGCGAGCGTGGCGGGAACGGGAAGAAACAGCAGGTAATGGCGGAAGATGGCCGAACTGCGCGTCACCACGAAGAAGCCGACGAGCAGGTAACCCATCGCGAGCGCAAACCCGCCGAGCCAGGCCCGCTCTTTTTTTTGAAGCAGCGCCGCGATGAGAATCCAGAGGCCCGCGCCGGCCAGGAAGTAAGCGACCTCTCCCCCCCTGTGCAGGAGTTCCGCGAACGTGGAGAAGGCGGAGGGTGGGTTCACCCCGTAACGAAGCCGCGCGCCGAGCAGGATGTAGCGCGAAACAAATGCCGTCCACGCGCCGCCCGCCGCCACGGGAACCAGAATCGCCGCCGGAACGCAAAGCGTCCCGCCCGCCAGCCACGCCAGCGGTTTTCGGAAGCGAACGGCTCCCGCGGCGGCGAGGAAAAGATACGCGGCGAGCGGCCCGGCCTGGAGCTTGGCGAAAGGGACGGCGCCGAGAAGCAGCCCGAGCCGGAAGGCGCGGCGGGGCGTCGGTTGTTTAAACAACTCGAGCGCGAGCCACGCGCCCGCGGCGAGAAGGGCGACCGGCAAATCCTCGCCGCAATATTGAACGAAATCGGGCTTATGCGCGAAGAGGCAGAGCGTCACGAGCGGGAAGACCGCGAACAGCGCGCGCCGCTCTCCCGCGAGGACGGCGCAGGCTTTCCAGCAAAAGAAGATCGTCGAAAAAAGGAGGGCCAGTTCCGTGGCTCTCTCCGTGGCGTAGGAGACGCGCGTCCCGAAAAGATACGGCCACATGATCGCATACGTGAGGAGCGGGCCGCCGGTGCCGCCGTCCACCGATCTCCAGGGCAGGAAGTCCGTCCTGAACTTCATCGCCTGCGCGATCATCTGGCTTTCGTCGCGGTTGAGCTCCATGTCGAGCGAGAGCAGCGGGGCGCGCCACACAAAAAGCGCCGCGAGCGCGACCAGGAAAAACAGCGGGGCCGAGCGTCCTTCCCGCGCCAGGAAGAGCAGCGCGAGCCAAAGGAGCGTCCCAAGCGCGAGATGGATCATTGCCAAGCGCTTGAACTCTGTTTAGGGCGCCTGCCGGTGTCAAGCAGGGTTGCGGCTTGCGGACCGGACGGCGCGGGATAGTCTCGTTTTAGTGAACCTCAGCCTTGAATCGCAGGATGCGCAGATGCGGATTTCGAGGATACTCCTGCCGGTGGGATGTTGCGTGGCCGCCGTTGCGGCCGGCTGGTTCATGGCCACCGAGGGGAATATCATCACGTCGGTCGTGCGCATGGCGGCGGTTGCCGGTTTTTTCGTCTCCGTGGTTTCGCCGCGGCTCGGCCTCTATGTGCTTGTCGGGATGGCGGCTTACCTGGATTGCGTGAAGCGTTTCATCATCCTCCCCACCGGCGGGGCGAGCATGACCGACGTCGCGAGCGTGCTTGGAGCAGCCCCCGTCACCTTCGCCGGCGTGTGCATCGGCGTATTCGTGGGCAAGATTCTCAAACACGTCTCCATGGACAGACGCGACCGGTTTCTTTTTTTTGCCGTCGCGGCGACCGAGATCGTCCTGGCTGCGTCGGCTTATCGCGGTTACAGGAACTCCGGCAGCATGAGCGTCCTGGCGGGCTTTGCGGGCGGCGGCGTTTATGTGCCGCTCGTGCTCGTCATGGGACTCGTCTTTCGCACGCGCGAGGAGCTTTTGAACTTCATTTATTTTGCCCTGCTGATTTTTGCGCCCGTTGCGTTCTACGGGATATGGCAGGCGAAGTTCGGCTTCACGCGGCTGGAGTACCAATACCTCGCCTCCGGCCTGACCCAGACCGCGGGCAACCTGGACGATCTGCGCCCGCGCCCCTTCTCGACTCTCAGTTCTCCCCATGCGTTCGCGGTCACGATGGCAATCCTGTTTCTCCTAACCCTTTTATTGGTGAAAAAGACGGCGCGTCCCAGGTTCGACCCGGGCGGGCTGTTTCTGAAGTATCTCCTGCCGCTGCTCTATTTCACCGCGTCGCTCGCGAGCTTCGTCAGGTCGGGGTGGGCGGTGTGGATGTTCGGCCTCCTGGGGATGCTCTTCTTCCGAGGCCGCGCGCGAACGCTTTTTTTTTACGGCGGCTTCGTGGTTTCCCTTGTCCTGGTGGTCTTCAACGCGGATGTCCTGCTGGACCGGCTGGGGGATTTGCAGGCGCTGCTGCCTTCCGGAAACTCCTTTTTTACCAGCGCATTCCGTCTCGAAACGTACAGCGCGCGCTTGTACAGTTACCAGAACCTGTTGAACAACGGCGACTTATGGACCTGGTTTGGAAACAGCAGCCTCGCTGCCAGCAGGGTGGTGCAAAATAACGAGCTTTCCCACGACGCAATAACCCAGACTCTGGTCAGCTTCGGGGTCGTCGGGCTGGCGATCATCCTCTACGTAGGCGTCGCGTCCTTCGCATGGCTGCACGAGCGCGTGCTGCGGTTGCGCGCGGGCCGGGAGAGGGCGTGGGGAGTCGGCCTGCTGAGCATCCTCGCGGGGATCATGGCGAGCGGGTTGCTCACGGGCAATCACCTTGCGGTCTATCCTTTGAGCTTCTTGTTTTGGGCGCTGGCGGGGACTCTCGTGCGCCACATCCGCCTGAACGAGGAGCCGGCCTTGGCGCAAGAGCCTCTCTATTCGCCCGCCCGCGATGTTGGCGCGGCCAGGGGCGCTCCGCTTTTCTCGTAAGCGGCCTCATGCGGGGTCTTGCCCAGCCAGCGGGCGCGCCGGCGCAGGATGGCGGCCTCGAGCGGCGCGCCAAGGGCGGCAACGACAACCAGGCAAACGAATAGGAACAGGAAAAACGCGCCCGCAACCCCCGGCGCCATCCCCAGCCGGCCAAGGCACGCAACGCAAAGAACCTTGATCTGTTCGTGCAAGAGATAGAGCGGATAGCTCAGCAGACCGAGCCAGGCGCAAACGGGCCTCAACGCGGGAAGTTTCCGGCCGAAGACGCCGTTGCGCATGGCGAGGATCAGCAGCATGAAAACGAGAGCCGCGAGGTAACTGTTCGCAAAGGACCAGAAGGCTTTGCCCTGGCGGTAGTTCAGCCAGCCCTGTACGCCATAGACCAGCGGAAGGGCGATCCACAGGGAGCGGCAGGCGAGGGCCGCCGCCCGTTCGCGCGCGAGCAATCCGTTCCAGACGCTTGCGAGGAAGGCTCCCGCGAACCACGGGATACTGTTCGCGGAGATCGTCCAGAAAGGAACGAGCCAGCTTGCGGCAGACCCGCGGTCAAAGACTTTCCACACCACGACCACCGCCGCCGTAATGCCTAGCGCGGTCGCGCCGGCCAGGATTGAAGCGCGCGCCCCATCGCGCCCGAAGACGCGCAGCGCGAGCGGCCACGCAAGGTAGTAGACGGCTTCGTTGGTGATGCTCCAGCTTTGGCTGTAGGCGAAAACCTGCCCGGTGAAGCCTTGCAGCAAGAACAGGCTGCCGAGGATCTGCGGCCACTGCGCGCGCGCCGAAGCGGCGCGCCGGGCGACATCGGCGACGAGCAAGCCCGCCAGGAAGAGCGGATAGATGCGAGTCGCCCGCGCCCAAAGATAATCGCCCTCGCTATAGCGGCCTCGCGCCTGGCTGTTCCGAACCGAGAGATGGATGCAAAAGCCGGAGAGAACGAAAAACCCCGTGACCCAAATGCCGCCTTGTCCGAGCGTCACCGTGACGAACCTGAGAAGCGGTTCGCCGGAGTGAGGAGAATTCCTCAAGGCGGAGACCCAGCAATGCGAGAGCAGGACCAGGATGGCGAACGCGCCGCGCAAGAGATCGATTCCCGCGACGGTATCCACGCTGAGGTGCGCCGGGCCGCATCCGCATCGCGCCAGGGCGTCCAGGCCGTTGCGCGCGAGGTAAGCCTGGCGGCGGCTCCGGCCCCATTTTTCATACCCCTCCAACGCGGACAGCAGCGCCGTCTTTTGCCGCACGTGATCGCCCGGGAGGATGCATGTCGCGTGGTGCAGGACGGCGTTCCCGGGTATGCGGAGGCCGTGCGTTCTGGCGTAAAATTCCGGACCCAGGAATTTCCAGTTCAACGGCGCGGGAATTTCGCCGAGCAACAAATTCAGCGCGTCCTGCTCGTTTCCGTTCGTTTCCGCGCTTGTTATCTCCAGCGTTTTCTCGAAGAAGAGCGCCGTTTTCTCCGAGCAGCGAATGGCGTAAAACCCGCCGCAGACAGCGCCTTCGCGCGGGTGCAGTTTTTGGATGGCAAGGTCGGTCTCCGGCTCGAAATAAGCGAGGACGTGCGACCGCTTCAGGCCGAAGAATTGGATGTCCACGTCCGACCAGGCGATGATTTCGCCCATGTTCTCGCGGATGGATTCGATAATTCGGCGAAGCTTGAAAGCGATCGCCGCCTTGAAATCCTCGGCAAGAAATTCCCCTTCGCCCGTTTGGGTTAGTTCGGATGGAACCAGGCGGAACTCGGACGCATCGAGCGACGGGCGAAAGAAGCGCTCGTAAAGAACCCGGTGGGAGGGCGTGTAACAGCAATGGAGTTTCATGCCGGCGAAGCGAGCAGCCGGCTTGTGACTCCGGCTTGGTACGCGAGGAGAACGAGGCTTGCGAAACCGCGGACGGCGATCATGCCGGCGGCGCCGAAACGCGCGGCAACCGCCAGGCCCAGGGCGAGTTCGATCACGACGGGCGCCAGGATGTTTTTAAGGAGTTGCTTCGGACGTCCCGTCCCCTGGAAGAGCAGATTGTAGTTCCAGACGAAAGGGGTCGCCAGAGTGAAGGGGAGGGCGATCCACCATTGGCGCAGTATGAGCGGCGGCCACGCGGGGCCGATTGCAAATTTCAGCAGGAAGACAAGGCCTAGTGAAACGAGAGCCGCGGCGGCGAACGCCTGGAAGGCGATCAACCGGCCGCCTTTGGCGAGGATGCCGCGCAACGCCTCGGGATCGCCCTGTTCGTTGCTGTAGGAAACGAGAAGAACCTTGTCCAGGAGATTGATGCTAAGCGACCAGGGAATGCGAACGAACTGGAGCGTCCGCTCGTAAATGCCAAGCTGCGACAGGGAACTGAGGGAACTGAGAAGAAACAGGTCTATCTTGCCGCCCAATGTTTCGAGCCAGGTCTTGGCTATCATCGTGCGGGCGAACCGGCCGAAGTAGTAGGCCCGCAAGTCGGCGCCGCCGGCCCAGCCGACATAGCGCCAGCCGACGGCCGCAAGAAGCGCGACGCAACGGACGGAAACCTCGGCCAGCGGCGCAAGCAGCAGCGCGATGAAGCCGTCCACGCGACCCACCGCGAGCAGGAGGACGAAAGTCCAGGAACCGACCGCGGCCACGTCGACGCAACCGAGCAGCAGGAAGCGATACCCCTTTTGCGCGACGATGAGGGAAGTCAGCGAGATGTTTTCCGCGAGGCAGATCGCCGCGAGGATCGGGAAGGCGCGGTGGATGGGGCGCGGGATGGCCTGTATCCACACGGGCGCAACAAGGAGGAGGGCCGCCGCCAGGAGGCCGAGAAGGAGATTCAGTTGAAAATTGTAAAGCGCGTAGCGCCGGTCGGATCCCTGGTAACTTATCAGCGCATTTCCCTGGCCTATTTCCCTGACGAGTCCGGCGAAAACCAGCCCAAGGCAGGCCTGCGCGTACAAGCCGAACTGCTCGGGGGGAATGTGCCGCGTCGAGAAAAGCACCCCGAAAAAGCGCACCCCCTGGCAGATAATCGAGGAACCCGCGTAATACGCGGAGGCCCGCGTCCTGTCAGCTAGCCCCGCCATATGTCTCCGTAAACGGCGAGGAGGCGCTCCGCATACTGGCGGCGGTTCAGGCCGCGACAGGGGCCGGGCGCGAAGGGCGGAAGGCCGTCGTCCAGGAAGCGCGCTATTTGCTCGCTCATTCGCGCCGGATCGTAGTCGAGGAGGAACCCGTTTATTCCGTCGCGCAAAGTCATCTCCGACCCGTGGAAAGGCGTCAACAGCAGAGGCAGGCCGACCGCCGCGGCTTCCATCGCCGCCAGGGGATTCGCCTCGAAATGGGAAGGGAGGATGAAAGCGTCCGCCGCGGCGTAGTATTTCTCGACCTCGCGTTGCATGCCCGCGAGAAGCGCCCACTCCGCCAGCCGCCCGCGCAGGGCTTCGACCGCGCGCGGCGCGCCGCCCACGATGAGCAGCCGCAAGCCGCGCCTGCCTTGCTCGCGAAGGCGGGAGAGGGCTTCCACCGCCAGCCAGAGCCCCTTGCGTTCATAGTGCCCCTGGCTGACGAAGAGGAAGAGAGTCTCCTCAGGACTCAAACCCAAAGCGGCGCGCGTGGCTTCGCGATGCAGCGTGCGGGCTTCGGCGTTGAAACGCGTCTCGTCATAGCTGTTCGGCAGGACTTCGATCTCCGCGGAGCTTCGCTTCTTTGTCTCGGCGGCGATGGCATCCGACACAGCGAGGATTTTCCGAAGATGCGGACTTCGCAACGCCAGCCGCTCGAAGAAGAGGCTGGGAACGCCCAAAAGAAATCCGGCGATCTCCCTGGCGGAATGAAAGCCGAGTCTCAACCGCTTCCTGAGCCATACCGCATTGAGGAAATGCACGGAGATGAGATTCGCGCCGAAATAGACGCCGCAGGTTGCATGAACGACCTCCGCGTCAAGACCGTCGCCGCGCAGCCGCCGCCACAATCCGTAAAAATTCACGGCGAGCGTAAACCAAAGGAGTTCGAGCGGCCCCAGCCATCGCGGTGCGGGCAGGAAGACGTGCTTCGCCTGGTCGCGAGGCGCGTCGGACCGCAGGCACCAGATTTCCACCTGCCAGCCCGCGGCGCGCAGATGCGGAAGGGCGTGCAGGAGATGGAGGGTGGTGGGGCTGCGATATTCGAGGTGGGCGTCAATCCAGCAGACCCGCGGCACTGGCGTGAACTCTAAGAGGCCTGGCCGCATTGTCAAGAGAGCGCGCTTGCTTTTGCCCGAAGGGTGCGCATTCATGATCGGCGCATTGCGCCCGTGGCCTGATTTGAAAATCCTCGTCTTCAAGGTCAACCAGTTGGGGGACAACGTGGTTTTCCTGCCCGTCGTGCAGGCGCTTCACTCGCGCCATCCGGGGTGGGAGCTTGTCCTCCTGACCACTCCGGTCGCGGCGCCGCTCTATGAAGGCGTCCGGACAATCCTGACGCCCAAGGATGCTTTCAACAACGCCTGGAAGAAGCCGTGGAAGCTGGCGGAGCTTTTCCTGCGACTCCGCAAAGAGAAGGCGGATGCTTCCCTTATCGCCGATGATCAAAGCAATGTCGCCCATCTTCTCGCGCTGCTGGCGGGCGGGGCTGTTCGCGTTGGGACGAGACGCCCTTTCATCAAGTTGAAGAAGAGCGTCACGCACGCCGTTCGGATCGAGGCGCCGGAACGCGTCGCGACTTTGAACTGGGAAACAGGCCGGACTCTGGCGCTGGCTTTGGGGGACGCGGATTGGCCCGCCCGGCCGCCCGCACCCGATCTGGGGCATTTGCTGGGAGACGTTGTTCCGGCAGCCGGGCGGGTCATTATCCATCCCGGGGCGAGCAAGCCGTACCAGCGCTGGTTCCCGGAGCGGTTCGCGCAACTTGCCGACCGCCTGGCGGAGCGCTCCGAGGTTTTTTGGATCGACGAGGCGGGAGGGGTCGAATTGTCTCCCGCGGTGAAGCGGGTTTCTCCCGCGTCGTTGAAGGAATTCGTCCGCCTCCTGGGAAGCGCGTCGCTCTTTGTGGGAAATAACTCGGGGCCGATGCACCTGGCATCCGCGCTGGGCCGCCCTTCCGTGATTCTGAACGGGCCGTCCAATCCGGCGTGGGACCCCTTCTGGCATTCCGAACGTTTCCTGATGTTGCGCGACGGTTCCCTGCCGTGCCTGCCGTGCGATCCCTTCCCGCAAGGCCGCGGGGGGTGCACGAACTTCGCGCGGCCCATGGCATGCATGAAAAGCTGGAGCGTGGACGCCGTCCATGAACTGTGCCGCTCCTGGATCGCGAAATTTTGAACGGAGGGCGCGGGGTCACCCGGAATGCTCGGCGGAATACTGGAGCGCCTTGTGCAGCTTTTCGATCTCCGCGGGGTCGCGTATTTTTTTGCCCTCGGCGTTGGTGACGTAGAAGCTGTCGATGGCCGCGCCTTTCTCGGTTGTGATGCGCGAAAGGGAGATGTTCACGCCCGTCGAGGCGAACCCCCTCAGGAGGTGGTAGAGCAACCCGATGCGATCCGGCGTCTGTATCTCGACGAGGCTGTAAACGGGGTGCACGTTGTTGTCGATGACGATGCGCGTGGAGACGTCGATCTCCATGTCGAGCGTCCGGCGGCGTTTCGTTTTATTCAGGAGCGGCCCGAAGTCGAACGATTCCTGGCGGAGCGCCTCGTTTAGAACTCTCTCGACCTGGGCGATCTCTTTTTCGTCCGTCACCGCGCGGAACTCCGGCGTGCAGACGCGGAAGATGTCGAGAACCAGGTTGTCGCCGCGCGAGTAGATGTCGGCGCTGAGGATGTTCAATTGCGCCACGGAAAAAGAGCCCGCTATCTTGGCGAGGATTTCATTGCGATCCCACGAGCAGATCCAGACTTCGCTGTGGCCGCGGCTGGGGTGGGGGATCCATTGGACGGCGGGCGCGAGCGAAAACTCGTCGCTGGAATAGCGCGCTTCGAGGAACGAGCGGAAGAGCCGGATGTGCGCCGCCACGTCCGCCGGGGAATACGCCTGGAAATAGGCGTCGGGCATGTAGTCGAAGTGCGCCTCGATCTCGTCCGCGAAGCTGGCGGCGAGTTTCTTGCCGGTCGCCCGCCGGACGTCCTCGCGATGGATCTCCCGTTCGCGCATGTACGATTCGCCGTCCGCCAGATATTTCGTGGTTCCGCGATAGAGCGCCCAGACGAGCGATTCTTTCCAGTCGGACCAATTTTCGTCGCCCGTGCCCTGGCCGTCGGCGAGGGTCATGAGCATCAGCGCGTGCAGATTCGGCTGGCTCTTCACGACGCTGGCGAACTCGGCGACGGTCGCTGCGTCCTCGACATTGCGGCGCTGCGCGGTGTTGGAGAGGATGAGGTGGTTGTCCACCAGGAGGATGAGGGTCTTTCTCTGCGGCGAGGAAAGCTGGAGCCTGGCGGCCACCTTCTGGGCGAAGAACGCGCTCGCCTCGGCGTGGTACCGCGCGTTGGAGGCTTTGCCCGTATCGTGCAGGATCAGGGCCAGATAGACGACAAACGGGTCTTCCAGCCGCTGGAACATGGCCCTGTAGTCGGCCATCTTCGGCTCGTCGGTGTCGATGAGCTGGTCGAGTTTTTCGATGCAGACCAGCGTGTGCTCATCCGCGGTGTAGCGGTGGAAAAACTCGTGCTGCACCAGGCAGGTCAACTGCCCGAACTCCGGGATGTAACGCCCCAGGAAATCGACCTCGTGCATCATGCGCAGGATGCGTCCGACCTGCCCTTTCTTGGAGAGGATGACGTGGAACGTCTCGCGATTGCCGCGCGCGTATTGGAACGTGCGGTCCACCAGGTACAGCCGCCGCCGGATCAACTGCTGCATCTCCAGGCTCAGGACAAGCTGCCGCTGTTGCGCGTGGAGGAAGAGGCGCATCATCCGCGCGGGTTCCTGGTTGAAGACATCCCGCGCTTCGGGATGGATCGCCCCCGCCTTGCTGTAGAAGCCGTCGAAGTGCTCCTCCTTCTCGGGATGGATGAGCGCCCGGAAGAAGCCCGTCCTGGAAGTCGCCGCGGCCGCGCACAGGCGGTTGGAGAGCAGCTCCGTGGCCTGGTACATCGAACGCGCGTGGTGGTAGTAATCCTTCATGAACGCCTCGGTGCGCCGCAAGGCGTTCTTGTGCTGGTACTGGAACTTCGTCGCGATCTGAAGCTGGAAGTTCATGCTGATGACGTCGGCGGCCCGCTTGTTCAGGTAATGAAGCTCCGTCCGCACGCGCATCAGGAAATCGTAGGCCCGCTCGAGCCTGCGCCGCTCGGCTTCCTGCAGGAGCTTCTTCGCCACGAGGCCCTCGGTGGTCGCGACGCCTTCCTTGAAATAGGCGACCCAAAGGAGATTCTGGTAATCGCGCAAACCGCCGCAGCCGTTCTTGATGTTCGGCTCCTGCATATAAACCGTGCCGCCGTATTTCTCGTGGCGCTCCCGCTGGTTGGCGACGCGCTCCTCCAGGAACCGCGATTCAAACCCGCGCACGCAACGCCGCTGGAACTCCGTCTTGAACCGGTCGAAGAGCGCCCTGTCTCCCGCGAGGAAACGCGACTCCAGCAGCGCGACCTTGGAAAACATATCGGAGTTCGCCTGCTTGATGGCGACCGGAATGGTGCGCGTGGAATGGCCGACCTTGAACCCGACATCCCATAGCGTGTAGAGAATCGACTGGATGACCTCCGCGCAATCCGGCGGGATGATTTTAACCGAGTCGCCCTGCAGGAACATGATGTCCACGTCGCTGCAAGGATTCAGTTCGCCGCGGCCGTAACCGCCGATCGCGACGAGGGCCAGGTCGTTCACGGAGGAGTCCTTCGAGCCGGCCGGCTCGAACAAATGCCGCAACGTGATATCGACGACGGTCGCGCGCTGTTGCGCGGTTTCCCGCCCGCCGCCGCCGGAGTAGTGCTTTAGCTGGAGGCGGTGGTTCTCTATCTTCAGAAACTTCTTGTAGAGCGAAAGGAGTTCGGCCGGTTTGCGCCTGCCCTGGGCCGTGAGGCGCTTTTCCGCGTGGGCCAGCACCTTTTCCCGATGGAGCATCGAGAGGGGCTTCCGCGCCGCGCGGGAAAACTCAAGGTCGTTTGTTTCCACGGGATTTTCTAAAGTTCGATGGCGTAACGTTTCATCTTACTATACAGCGTCGGGCGGTGGATTCCGAGCGCCTGCGCGGCCTTCTTTTTGTTCCCGTGGCACTTGGCCAGCGCGGCCAGGATCGCCACGCGCTCCCTGCTTTCGAGATTCAGCGTTTCTTCGGTGTCCATGGCCGCCGTCTCCCGCAATATCGCGGGGAGCTGCAACTCCCTCGGGAGTTGCTTCTCGCTTATGACGTTATCCTCCGCAAGCACCATGCCATACTCGACGGCGTTCTGAAGCTCCCGGACGTTTCCCGGCCAGGAATACGAACGGAGCGTCTCCAGCGCCTCGGAGGTGATGCGCGGCTCGGGCCGGTTCATCCGCGCGGCGAACTGCGCGGCGAAGAGCGTCACCAGGTATGGGATATCCTCCGCGCGTTCCCGGAGCGGCGGAATCTCGATCTGGAACGTATTCAACCGGTAATAGAGGTCGCGCCGCAGGAGGCCCTCGCGCAGGGCGGCGTTCACGGGCCGGTTCGTCGCCGCGATGAGGCGGAAATCCGCCTTGATGGACTTCGTGCTGCCAAGCGGGCGGAACTCCCTCTCCTGCAGGACGCGCAGGAAGCGGGTCTGAAGCTCCGGCGGCATCTCGGCGATTTCATCCAGGAACAGCGTGCCCCGCGCCGCCTCCAAGATCATCCCCGGGAAATCGTTCACCGCGCCGGTGAACGCGCCCTTGACGTAGCCAAAAAGCTCGGCCTCGATCATGGTTTTCGGGAATGAGGCGCAGTTCAGCTTCACCATCGGCCCGCCGGCGCGGAGACTCGCCTGGTGAATCTGGCTCGCGGCCACTTCCTTGCCCACGCCGCTCTCCCCGAGCAGGAGAATGTTCGCCTCCGTCGGCGCCACGCGCGCGATCAACTCGTCGATCTCCCGCATGCGGCGGCTCTTGAAAACGCGGGTCTCCGCCTGTTCGAGCCGCTTGCGCAAACTTTCCGTCTCGCGGAGAAGTTCGCTCTGCTCCAGGGCCCGCCGGATGAGCGAGAGCAACTCTTCCACCGCGTGGGGCTTGCTGATGAAATGGAAGGCGCCCAGCTTGATGCACTGGATGGCGTTGTTCAACGAATCCTGGCCCGTCAGGATGATAACCGGGAGGCGGGGGAAGCGCTCCTTCATGCCCGCCAGCGTTTCGAGTCCGTCCTGATCCGGCAGACCCAGGTCGAGCAGGACGAGATCCGGCTTCTCCCGCTCGACGAGCGCCAGGCCCGCGGCCGCCGTATTCGCGACGTGGACGGAATGGCCATGCCTCTCCAGCAGAGCCTTCAGCGTCATAAGGACGCTCTGTTCGTCGTCGACGACGACGATCTTTCCAAGCGCGTTTGTGCTCACTAAAACGACTGTTTTACAACGAACGCGCGGCGCGGAGAAAGCATTTCCTAAAACGTGTCATGCACTTTTGTCGGCTCCTGGTTGCCCGCTCCTGTTGTAGAGGCGGCTGTGCCAGCCGCCTGGGAGCGCGGGAGGCGACGCCAGGCGCAAGACGCTCAATAGGAGCGCTGAATTGTGTGCCCGCGGCCGTTTATTCCTGGCATCGAAAAGCCTCCGTAATTAATATACCGGAAGAAAAGGCCGCGGACCCCCGATTACCCAGATGACTAAGGGTTTCTGAATAAATTATCCAGCGCCATGCCGACCATCGTAAACTTGAAGCCAAACGGGAAATTTCAGCTAGAGTCGATACTGTGAAATTCGTCTGTTCGCACTGTGAGCAAAATCTGGAAGCCGATGAAGCATGGGCCGGGCACGCGGTCGATTGCCCGACCTGCGGACAGAACCTGGTTGTTCCGCATCCGGACGAGAGTTTGGAGTTTCAAGCCGGCGGCGAAAAAGTGGACGAGCCAACTGCAGAAGAGCCCGCGCCGCATGCAGTTCCTCCCCAACCAGCGGCGCCCGCCCGCCCGCCGCAATCGGCGCAGGCCCGTTCACCGCGTTCACCCGCCGCGCCGTCCGTGCGACCGCCGCTTCGGCCCCCCTCCTCCTACATTCCTCCTCCGAAAAAAAGCGGCGGTTCGGGATTCGGAAAGCTCCTGCTGGCGCTGCTTCTGCTCGTCGTCGGCGGCTTTGGCTACGCCATGTATAGATGGAACGAATCGCCGCAGCAGGTCTGGAAACGCCTCGTGGATTACATCGAGCAGTTCACCAACCCGGCGCCTGCGCCGACGCCCGCGCCGACTCCCGTCCCGACCCCCCCGCCGACTCCCGCGCCAACGCCGAAAGCGACGCCCACTGCGACTCCAACTCCCACGCCGACACCCCCGCCCGATCCGCTGGCTTGGATTTTGCAGCACAAGGATTATTGGCCGACAGAAGTTATTCTCTTGAAAGTGGTGGAATTTCCGGCCGTGCTCGAGGGCAAGGTTGTTGGCTCGGTCAAGACGCCGGCTGGAACAGCGGCGAAAGTGGTCACGATCGAACCCGCCGATGTCGCGGTGGCTTACAACGGCGGCGAAGCGCGCGTGCCCTATGCGGAAACCGATCTGCGGCAACGCGCCGCCGCGGCGATGAGCAAAGCCGAAGCGGATGCCGCGGCGGTGGCGGCGAGGGCGCAAGCGGAAGCCAAGGCTGCGGCCCTTGCGACGCCGATGCCAGCGGGCGGCTCTGAAGAAGCGCCGGGCGATCTCACGGCGGACCTGCAAACTTCCAAAACGGGTTCTTTCGTCCACCCCGGTCTGCTGCACAACGAAGAAGACTTCACGCGGATGAGAACTCATAAAGGCCGGGAGCCTTGGCAGGCCGGTTGGGAAAGACTGACGAAAAACTGGCACGCCCAGCTCGGTTACAAGCCCCGTCCAGTGGGAAACGTGGTGAGAGGGAGAGACAGGGCGCATACGGCGCCGGAAAACTATAGGCTCTTGTTTAACGACATCGCGGCGGCCTATGCCTGCGCGGTGAGGTGGCGCGTCTCCGGAGAACAGGCTTACGCGGAGAAATCGATCCAGATTTTAAACGCCTGGTCTTCGACCTTGAAGCAGATCAGCGGTTCGACGGATGTGTACCTCTCCGCCGGCATTTACGGTTATGAATTTGCCAATGCCGCCGAAATCATGCGCACCTACAAAGGCTGGCAGCCCGACGATTTTGCGCGTTTTAAGAAAATGATGCTCGAGGTATTTTACCCGCTCAACAAGGATTTCCTGATACGCCACAACAACACCAAGTTCAATCACTACTGGGCCAACTGGGATCTGTGCAACATCGCTTCGACCATCGCCATCGGAGTCCTTTGCGATAAACGCAGCATCTATGAGGAAGGGATTCAATATGCCAAACACGGGCAGGGCATGGGCTCGATCAAAAACGCGATTTACTACGTCCACCCCGGCGGGCTCGGGCAATGGCAGGAGTCGGGACGCGACCAGGGACATACCACGATGGGCATCGGCATCCTGGGCGCGATTTGCGAGATGGCCTGGAAGCAGGGAGACGACTTGTATGGCTATGACAACAACCGCTTCCTAAAAGGCTGCGAATACGTCGCGAAATATAACCTGGGCGAAGACGTTCCCTTCAAGACTTTTTCCAGCGACAAATGGACCCAAACCACGATCAGCACCAATTCGAGAGGCAACCTGCGGCCCGTATGGGAACTGGTTTACAACCATTACGTGAAGCTCAAGGGATTGGCCGCCCCCTACACGACGAAGATGGCGAAGAAGGTGCGGCCCGAGGGCGGCGGGGGGGATTATGGCCCCAACAGCGGCGGCTTTGACCAGCTCGGCTACGGAACGCTGACGGCCACGCTGGACAAATCCGGCGCTCAACCGGCGGAGGACGAGTCGTTTTGGAAAGACGCAAAACCCGGCGCCAGTCTCAGTCCCACTCCCGGTCCTGAGGCAACACCCTCCGGTGAGCCAAATGAATGACCGTCCACCTTTAACGGCGGTCCGGCGCATCAATTTCTTCCCGCGTCAAGACCTCACGGTTTCTTAGCCTTGCCGCCCTTGCGTCCGCCCTTCCTGGCGGGCGCTTTGTTGGCCGCTTTTCCGCGCCCGGAGCCGGATTTCTTGCCGCCGCCGGTTGTTTTGTTGACCGTCGCCCACGCCCGCCGCTCCGCTTCGCCCTTCGAGATTCCGCGCTTCTCGTAACCTTCCTCGATATGCTCGGCCTGCCGCTTTTGCTTCGACGTGTATTTTGATTTGGCGCCTTGGGGCATATCCTTATTTCGCCGGGCGTCCCGCCGCCGCGCGTATGGCTAGACTGGATTAGAGCGTGTCATGCCCCCTTTTGCCCGCCCTTGGGTTGTAGAGGCGGCTGTGTCAGCCGCCTCTACAACGACACCGACGCCAAAAATTGCATGACACCTTTTAATGCCCGTGGCGCCCCCCGCAATGGGTGAGGATGAGGGCGAGCAGCACGAGCACGACCGGCGCGAGCGCGGAAAGGACGATGAGCCGCATCCCATGCCAGCGCGTAGCCCAAACGTTCGGCAGCGAGAGATGTTTGTGCCGATCCAGCGCTGTGATCGTATGGGGATTGTCCAGATCCGCTTTCATGGCGGCCGCGGTGGCGTAGCGATTGTGCGGCTCGCGTTCCATCGCGTGCAGGATGATCTCCTCGATGGCGGGCGGTATCGCGGGATTGCGCTTTCTGGGCGCGAGCGGGTCGCCGGTGAGGCGGGAGTTCATGACGATGAAGGGGTTCGGCCCTTCGAAGGGGACGTTGCCGGTGGTCATCTCGTAAAGCATGGCGCCGAGGGCGTAGATGTCGGTGCGGGCGTCGCCGCGCCTGCCTTTGACTTGCTCGGGCGCCATGTAGTCGGGCGTGCCCATGGTGCTGGTGAGGCCCGCGAAAGTCAGCCGCCGCGCTTCCATCGATTTGGCGATGCCGAAGTCCATGATCCGCAGGCTGCCGTCGGTGCAGATCATGACGTTCTGCGGCTTCAGGTCGCGGTGGACGATCTTGTTTTCGTGCATGTGGGTGAGCGCGTCGCAGAGCCGGCTGGCGATCTGCACGGCGTCGTCCACGGGGAAGGGCCTCGTTTCATTCAACATTTCGGCGAGGGTCTTCCCTTCCAGAAATTCCATCGCGATGTAGGGCCTGCTTTGCTCGGGCACGGGAAAGAAGCGAAGGATGTTCGGGTGGTTGAGCTTCAGGCCGATCTCGGCTTCGCGCTGGAAGCGGGAGAAGAACGCGACGTCCGACTCGAACTGCATGTGCGGTATTTTCACCGCGACGATTTTCTGGGTTTTCAAGTCCACCGCCTTGAAGATGGACGCCATGCCGCTGCGGCTGACGACGTCCTCGATCTGGAAGCGGTTGTCCAATGTTTGTCCGGGTTGTATTTCGTGGCTCACGGTGTTTGAGTGCGGCTCTGTTTTTTGCAGGATGGAAAGGGGACGGTAGTACTTCGGTTCTTCGAGATGGTCAACATGAACGACCTGCACCGAGAGGTTGTCGTCGGTGCCGCGCCGTTTGGCGAGCGCGATGAGGTAGGGGCATATCTCGTCTATCTGGAGGCGGTCGACGCCTTCGCAAAGTTCGCCGTCGTTCATAAAGCAGTAGAGGCCGTCGGTGCATTGGACGACGCGGTCGTGCTTCACGAGTTTCAAGACTTTGATGTCGCAGCGGACGATCGGTTCGTTCCCGACGCTGCGGGTCAGCACGGATCGCATGGCGCTGCCGCGCGCCTCGTGCTCGGTGATGAGGCGCAGCTTCATCTGCATGCCCGTGTAGGAGTGGTCGCTCGTGAGTTGCTTTATCTGTTCTCCGCGGACGAGATAGACGCGGGTGTCGCCCACGTGGCCGATGGCGAGTTCCTTGTTGCGAAAGATGCAGACGCTGAGGGTGGTGGCCATGCGCCTGGCCTTCTGGTCGTTGGCGCCGGAATTGTAGAGCGTGAGGTTGGCGGTTTCGAAGATGTCCCGCAGGAGCGCTTTCGGCGTGACGGAGAGATCGGTCTCGCGAAATTTTTTCAGCGCGATCTCCACCGCGATGCGGCTGGCGAAGTCGCCGTTCCCGTTGCCGCCCACGCCGTCCGCCACGATGGAGACGCCGCCGCGGTGCTGGCGTTCCTCTTCCTCCGACGGCTGCCAGAAGGTGATGGAATCCTCATTCTTTTCGCGGACGCCGGGGGAGGTGGCCCCTGCGAAGATAAGTTTCATTTTAAGAGACTAGGCAAAAGAAGGACGGCCACACCATCCCGGATGTGGCCGTCCCCTTTTTTTTCCCAAATCCGGCTGGCGTGCCGGAGTTATTGGATCAGGCTTTCATCGGAGTCGGCACGAACATCGGCTTATCCTTCTTCTTGCTCGCGGTCATGAAGTAGAGCACGCCGTAGACGCCCCAGGCCGCCGCGACGCCGAGCGCCCAGAGGGGCTCCTTCGGGCTCATGCCGCTGACGAACCGCGGCCCGACGATGTAGAACAGCATGCAGGCGAAGTTCGCCACCACTCCGAACACCGGGATGCAGATGTGCTTCAGGATGTTGAAGGAGTGGTGCTCGACAAACGCCACGACGGTCACGACGCAGGTGATCATGTAGAGCATGAATGTTCCGAAGTTGCTGGTCAGCGTCACGATGAGCAGCGTGTTCGGCAGCGTCGTGTATTTCTCCGGCGAGAAGATGCCGAACGAATACCAGAAGTTGTGATACTTCGGATCGAGCGGCGCCGGGGCGGAGGCCTGTCCGCCCAGATAAACCGCGACCGTTGCGATGCCGATGACGGCGGACAATACCGCGAGCGTCCAGATGGCGCGGTGCGGCGCGCCCGTCTTGCCGTGGAGCAAGCCGAAGTGCGAGCCGACTTCCTCGTCGCGGCCCATGGCGTAGGTCACGCGGGCGCCGGTGTTCATGCAGGAGAGGGTCGTGCCGATGAGCGCCAGGAACACCGTGAGCGCCTGGATGAGCATGAACCACCTGCCGGCCGCGTAGCTGCCGAACAGCCAGGAGCCCGTCAGGACCATCATGTCGCCGAGCGGAGCGCCGGAAGCGCCCGCGTTGGAGAGCGTGTAACCGTTATGCAGCAGGTAGTTCGCGGCGAAGTATTCGAACATGTAGCAAATCGCCCCCTGGATGATGAGGGAGAGAAGCACCGCGCGCCCGATGTCCTTCTGCGGGTTCTTCGCTTCCTCGCCCATGGCGGTGACCGACTCGAATCCGACGAGGATCAGAATCGCCACGCAGGCCTGGATGAAGATGTAGCTGAAGCTGTGCGGCGCAATGACCGACCCCGCCGTGCTGTGGAAGTTAAACGTCGTGGGATCCTGCGGCGTGCCGGCGCCGGTTACGGCTTCCTCCGGCTTGTAGCTGACCGTGAAGGGCACGGGGATGGCCTTGCCGTCCTTGTCCAGCACGAGCTTGCCCTTCGCGTCCGTTTGAAGGACCGGGTAGGGATCGCCCTCGGAAAAGCTGGCGGGCAGCGGGGTGTCCTTGCTGGCAAGGTCATCCTTCGTCACCGCCCTGTCCTGCTGCTTGATGGCGGGCTTGTCGGTCTTGTCAACCGTGGGATTGCCCTTCGCATCCAGCCACTTGGGCGAATTGTCAGCCCATACGTCCTGAACCTTCGCGCCCTTGTCATCCACCACGTCGGTCGAAGCGACCTGGTAGGTGATGGCCGTGCCGTTGGAGAGATGCCAGCCGACCGAATCCTGCTTGTGCGCGACGCGGTAGCTGATCGCGATGACGCCGAAGACGACGAGCGCGCTGATCTGGATGACGTTGACGGCGATGTTGACGCCCGTGGAACCGCTGACGCCGCGGGAGGCGATGTACGCCACGCCGAAGGAGAAGGCCACGCAGAAGAGGATCATGAAGAGCGGGCTGTTGTACGAACCGGAAAAGGTGTCCGGCCAGAACTGATTCAACAAGTAGCCGCTGAGAATGGCGGTGACGCCGACCATGCACCCGGGGTACACCCAGTAATACAGGTGGCTGGCCCACCCGGTGAAGAATTTCACGATGCGGGCAAACTTGTAAGCCTTGGTTTTCGAAAGGAACGCCTGCTCGGCATAGAGGTAGGAGGAGCCTGCTCCGGGATAAATCTTGGACAACTGCGCATAGCTGTACGCGGTTGCAAGACAGAGCAGGAGCGCTCCCAAAATGCCGAACCACATGGCCATTCCGGCCATTGGCGCGCCATAGAGAGATTGTTCCTGGTAGGTTAGCCACAAAAAGGCGCCGGGGGCGATCAATGCCATGGCATTCATCGTGAGGCCCGTGAGGCCCAATGTGCCCTTTGTAGGGGCGGGTTCGTTACTCGACATGGGTTATTTCCTGGTTTTACTGACGGTTGTTTTTTATTGGCCGGCGACACTTCCTGTGCGCAAGCGAACTGCGAGCCACGCCTTAGCAATTTCGGCGCCAAACCATTTTTTAAGAGAGTCGCCCTAGGAAGATACGTCTTCGGAGTAGGGAACCCTTGGACAAAAATGGGCATTTGTAAGGAGAGTGGCTTTTTTTAGCCGTTCATTGACACCGGGCACGCCAAACGCTTTTATTCTGCCAGATGAGACGTGTCTCAGTTTTCGTGGCGGCGGTGGCAGCGGGGGTAATGGCGACCGTTTCCGCCCTGGCAACGCCCCCCGTCCGGCGTCTCGAAAAGGCGGACGTCCTTCCGCTGGCGCTCGACGACCATTTTCAGTTCCGCAAGACGAAGCTCTTCCTGAACGATCCCACGACCTGGACGCCAACGCTCGACCAGACGATCAACTTCGAGCGTCAGCGCGCCAGCTACGGCGCCATCACCTACATGGACAGGGCGCAGCGCTTCGGCAACTACTTTACCTTCTTCTGGAGGGCCACGAAGCGGGCGGACTTAACCTTGCGTCTGGAGTACCAACAGGCCAAGCTGGGGCCTTACGTCATGGCGAAGGAAATCGATTATCCACGGTTCAAAGGGTCGCGGCAGAGCGATTTCGCCGTCATTGGCGACGATTATCGACAGGAAGGCCCCGTGACGGCGTGGCGCGTGCTTCTCATAGAAAACGGAAAGGTCGTCGCTCTCTCGCAATCGTATCTCTGGGATTGAACTTTGTCCGGCGGCTGGTATCCTTAGTGTCCTGAGCAGGTGAATACACAATCCTCCATCCTGGTTGGCTGCGCCAACCGGTTCGTCTGGATTCGGGTCGAAGGGAAGGGCTCCTTCCTGAACAGCGCGGGCGTCAAGGAGTTCGCCAAGGAGATGGTCAATCGCGGCCATCGAGAATTCGTCGTCGATCTGCGGAACTGTCCGGCCATGGATTCCACCTTCATGGGCACCATGGCAGGCATCGCCCTGCGGCTGCGGGAACTGGGCCAGGGGCATCTGCATGTCGTAAACCTGAACGAACGCAACAGCGACCTGCTGTGTAACCTGGGCCTCGACCAGCTCTTCTCCCTGGATGCCGCGCCGGTCGCGAACAACTCCATCCCCCTCGAACAAAACACTCTCGGCCCCGCGCCGGCCGACCGCCAGGCCCAAACCAGGACCATGCTCGAAGCCCACGAGGCCCTCGTGGACGCCGACTCGGCCAACCTCACCAAATTCAAGGATGTGCTCGATTACCTCAAACAGGACCTGCACCATTCGGAGTAGGGGCCGATGGCGGCTGACATTCTCTTTGGAGTCGTAATCCTTCTCTCGATTTGCCTTTGGCTCGTCCACCGGTCGCAGCGGCGGCAGATCGCGCACCTGAAGCGCGCGGCGGAAAAGATACAACTCGAGGAGAGCCGCGTATTCGACTTCCTGCACGGCCTGGGAGAAGCGCTCTCCGGCGACGCCAGCCCCGGCGAGCTCCATCGCATCATCGTCGAGAACTCCATCCGCATTCTCGACGCCCACGGCGGAGCGCTCTACCTGGCGCAACGCGATTCCCCGGCCCTGTACCCCGCCTTCGTTTCGAAAGGCTGCCCGCCGCTGCTGGAAGCGCCTTCGAACCTCCTCCAGCCGAAGGAGGCCGCCGCCCTCCAGAGCTATCTGCGCCTGCACGCCATCGCGCCGGGCGAAGGAGTGCTCGGAAGCGTCTGGCACGACAAGGAGGCGCTGCTCCTCTGCGGCCAGGACGCCCGCCTCGCCGCCTTGCGGGACGGTTCCGTCAAAACCTTGTCGGCCATGTTCAGCCCCTTGCTCTATGGCAGCGAGAATCTGGGCGTCCTCGCCGTCGCGAACGGCCCGATGAGTTCCAGCTTCTCCAAGAGCGACTTCGCCGTCTTCAAAGCCATCACCGAGCAATCGTCCTTCGCCCTCTACAACGCTTTCGTCTACTCCGAGGCGAGCGAGAAGAAGCGCATGGACGCCGATCTCCAGGTCGCGCAGGAAATCCAGCGCATCCTCCTCCCGAGTTCCGCCCCGGAATCGCGCAGCTTCCAGATCAGCGGCGTCAACATTCCCGCCCGGCAGGTCAGCGGCGATTACTTCGATTACATCCGCGTCGATCCGGGCCGTGTCGGAGTGGCGATAGCCGACGTGTCGGGCAAAGGCGTCCCCGCCTCGCTCATCATGGCCATGTGCCGCAGCGTCCTGCGCAGCGAAGCGGCCGGCAACCACTCCGCGGGCGACGTCCTCCACCGGGTCAACCGCCAGATTTATCCGGATATAAAGGAGGACATGTTCATCAGCATGGCCTACGTCATCCTCGATGACAACGAGAGCGAGGTGATCCTCTGCCGCGCCGGGCACGACGCGCCGTTCCTTTATTCGGCGAAGGAGCACACCGTTTCGCGGCTCAACCCGCCGGGCATGGCGCTGGGAATTGACAGCGGGGATGTTTTCGATAGGGTGACACGCGATTTTTCCGTAAAGCTGGAGCCCAATGATTGCCTGATCCTTTATACCGACGGCGTCACCGAAGCCCTGGATCGAAAAGGACATGAATTCGGGACCAAAAACATGATCGATTCGATCCTGGCCAGCACCGGGGAAGGCGCGCCGGGGATCGTGAAGCGCGTGACGGACGACCTGAGAAACTTCGTCGGCGCCTATCCCCAAAACGACGACGTGACCTTGATAGCAATCCGCAAAAAATGAGCACAGAACCCGAAGACGACGCCAAACCCGACGAAGACGGCGATTCCGCCCTTACCCGCCTGCAAGGCGACCTGGATCGCTTCCGCGACCTCGCGTTGCGCAGCCAGGCCGATTTTGAAAACTTCCGCAAACGCGCCGCGCGGGAAAAGGAGGAAGCCGTCAAATATTCCAACGCCTCCTTTCTCGAACGCCTCATCCCGATCCTCGACAGCTTCGACCTGGGGCTGAGCACCGCGCGCGCGGACGAGAAATCCCCCCTCTTCGCCGGCCTGCAGATGGTCTCCCGCCAGCTCAACGACTTTCTCGGGGAACTGGGCGTCGAAACCATCGACGCCACGGGCAAGCCGTTCGACCCGAATCTGCACGAAGCCATCGCGCAGGAGGAAAGCCCGGACAAGCCGGAGGGAACGGTGCTGCGCCAGCTGCGCAAGGGGTACAAGCTGAAGGACCGGCTGCTCCGGGCCGCGAACGTCGTCGTCTCCAAGGGCGGCCCGGCGGACTGAGCCCATGGCCGCGAAACGCGACTACTACGAAGTGCTCGAAGTCACCCGGTCAACCACCACCGAGGAGATAAAACGCTCGTACCGCAAGCTCGCGGTGAAATATCACCCCGACAAAAATCCCAACGATCCCGGCGCCGAGGAGCGCTTCAAGGAACTGGGCGAGGCGTACGACGTCCTCATGGAACCCGACAAGCGCGCCGCGTACGACCGCTACGGGCACGCGGCCTTCGCGCAAGGCGGCTCCGCGGGCGCGGGAGGCGGCTTCCACGACCCCTTCGACATCTTTCGCGAAGTCTTCAGCGGGCAGGGCGGGGGGGGGATATTCGAGCAATTCTTCGGCGGCGGCGCCGGCGCGCGCGCGGACCGCGACGGACGGCAGCGCGGCTCCGACCTGCGCTACGACATGCAGATCCGCCTCGAGGAAGCCGCGTTCGGCTGCGAGAAGGAGATCGAGGTCTCCAAGCTCGATTCCTGCGGCAAATGCCAGGGTTCCGGCGCGGAAAGCGGCTCCCGGGCCGCCACCTGCCCCGCGTGCGGCGGGCGCGGCCAGGTCATCAGTTCGCGCGGATTCTTCCAGGTCTCGCAAACCTGCCCGCGCTGCCGCGGCACCGGCCAGATAATAGAGAAGCCGTGCAAGCAATGCGGCGGCGAAGGCCGCGTGGAAAGCGCCTCGCGCATCAAGCTGAAGATACCCGCGGGCATACAGGACGGCTCCCGCCTCCGCTCCGAGAGGAACGGGGAGGCGGGCATCCGCGGCGGCCCGCCCGGCGATCTCTACGTCGTCATCCACGTCAAGGAACACGAAGTCTTCGAGCGCGAGGAAGACACCCTCTTCTGCGAAGTCCCGATCTCCTTCGTAACCGCCGCGCTCGGCGGCGAAGTGCGCGTTCCGACGCTCGAGGGCAAGGCGACCTTGAAAGTCCCCGCTGGCACGCAGGGCGCCACCGTCTTCAAGCTGAAGGGAAAGGGCGTCCCCGCGCTGAAATCCGGCGCCCGCGGCGACCTGATGGTGCGCGTCCTCGTCGAAGTCCCCACCAGGCTCAACGGCGACCAGCGCCGCAAGCTGGAGGAATTCGCCGACCTTTGCGGGGAGGAGAACGCCCCCCTCCACAAAAGCTTCTTCGAAAAGGCCAAGGAATTTTTCCAATAGATGCACCGCTTCTACATCCCGCCGGAAGCGTGGCGTCTGGACCATCTTTCCCTTGATCCCGGCCAGGCGCACCATTGTCTGGATGTGGTGCGCTTGAAGCCCGGCGAACGCGTCGTCGTCTTCAACGGGCGCGGCGCCGAGGCGACCGCCGAGATAACCGCCGCCGGCAAACAGGAAGTCGGCCTCAAACACCTGCACCATTCGGCTTCCGCGCGTCTGCCGTGCGAGATCACGCTCGGCCAGGCCGTCCCGAAGGGCAGGCAGATGGACCTCATCGTCCAGAAAGCCACCGAGCTTGGCGCGGCGGCGATCGCCCCCCTCCTTTCGGAAAGAACCGTCGTCCAATTCGACGCGGGAGAAGCCCGCGCCAAACGCGAGAAATGGACGGCCATCGCCATCGAAGCCGCCAAGCAATGCGGCCAGAACTGGCTTCCAGAGATTCACGCCCCCTGCCGTTTGAAGCAATTCTTCGACGCCGGGCATGCCTTCGACCTCCTCCTCATCGCCTCGCTCCAATCCGACGCGACGCACCTCCGCGGCGTCCTGGAGGACTGCGAAGCCGTCGGTAAAAAGAGGCCCGCGAAAGTGTTGATCCTCATCGGCCCGGAGGGAGACTTCACGCCCGCCGAATCCGCGCTGGCCAAGAGCAACGGATGCCGCCCGATCACGCTCGGCCCGATCATCCTCCGCACCGAGACCGCGGCGATTTATTGTCTCAGCGTCCTCTCCTACGAATTGCTGTTGGAGAAGCGCGGCGTGAATTAGCGATTGGAACGAGCGGCATGTGATGCGATATATATGCATCACATGAAGACGGCGACGATACGCGATTTGCGCTACAATTTTCCCCAGGTCGAAGCGTGGTTGTCCGGTGGGGAGGAAATCGAGTTGACCAAGCGCGGGCGCGTCGTCGGACGAATCGTTCCTGGCGCGAGAAAGGTTTCGAAACGAAGAGTCCCCGATTTCGCGTCGCGCGCCAGGAAGATTTGCGGCGACCGTGAAATCGATACGGCGGCCCTTCTTGACCACGGCAAGGGGCCGTATTGAATATTTACGGCGACACCAGTTTTCTGGTTTCGCTTTACGTCTCGGACGCCCACACCGGCAGGGCGAATGCGTGGATGAAGCGCCGGAATGCGCCGCTCCCCTTCACCCCGCTTCACCGGCACGAAATGCGCAATGCGATCCGCCTGGCGGTCCGGCGCAAGCAACTGGGCGGAGCGCAAAAACGCGAAATCTTCCGGCTTATCGATTCGGATTTGAAAGACGGATTTTTGGTGCGGCAACCCGTGGCGTGGATTGACGCATTTCGCGAGGCGGATCGAATCGGAGAGGCGCGGGGGGAAGTTACCGGCGTGCGCGCGGCAGACTTGCTCCACCTCGGAATCGCCTTGACCATTGGCGCCGCGGAACTGCTCACGTTTGACGCGACTCAGCGCAAAACGGCGATCGCGGTCGGGTTCAAATGCGAACCGTAGGCTCGCCAACTCGCTTTCGCCTGCCGTTGAGGATCGTCCCAATCCAGGTGAAGCGGACGCCGAAATGGTAAGTGACGGCGCAAATAAAAAGCGTGGCGGTCAACACGGCAAAGAATTGAATGAACACGTCAATATGCGTGCGATTCAGCAAATCCTGCAGGAACAGGACAATCGGCAAGTGCGCCAGGTAGAACCAATAGGAAGCGTCGGCAACGTAACGCACAAGCCGGCTGTGATGATCCAGATGCTGAAGAAATAGGATCGTGACGGCAAAGACAGCGCTCCAGGTAAAGCCGCCGTAAGCCGCCGCCGTTGCAATCTTGAGCGGCGAAAATCTGAAATACCCCCCGCCCGCATGGTACGGGGTGAGGATAATGCAGATCATTAACAATGCGAATGAAACAGCCGCGTAGCCGGCCCACCCCCGCCTCAAGTCCTGCAAGAGATGCATGTTGCGATGCAGCAGCCAGCCGAAGCCGTAGAAGAGGGCGTAGTAAGCCGTTATTCGCGACGACGGAATCCAGGCGCTTGAGGAACCGATGTCAAGCCCGCTGGGCGAGACTAGTAAAGGCGCCATCGTCAGCAGAATCGGCCCCGACAGAAAAATCGGCGACCGAATAATCCGGACAAAGCGCCGGTCGGTTCCCGCATAGAAAGTCGGCGGCAGAATACGGCGGGCCGCCGGCAAACATAGCAAACCGGCCGCGTAGTAGAATATAAGGAGATAGAGGAACCAAAGGTGGCCGGTCGTCTTGAAGAGGAGGGGCAGTGTCGATTGAAGAGCCGCGCGCAAGGAATGGGACGCCGAATAGTTCCAGGCGACGGTGCTGAGCGGAACGACGGTTAACATGCCCAGGACGAACGGCAGGGCGATGCGTTGCGCGCGGTGACGGATGAATCCCTTCGGCCCCAGGCGGTTCAGCAGGAGGCGTCCGAAGAAACCGGCGATCAAAAAGAAAATCTGCATGCGGAAACCGTGGATCGCCAGGTTGCAGATGTCGAAAACCGGACTGCCGCCCTTCGCTTTCGGCCAGCTTACTTCGGGAGTGATCATATACGCCATCCCCGCGTGGAGGATCACCCCCAGCAGCATGGCGGACGCCCGGAGCGCATCCAATGCGTGCAGGCGTTCGTGGCCGGCCCGCGCCGCTGTTTCAGTTTCCAACGCCATTGCCTTTTCCGGGATCGTCCTTGATGAGCAACCGCATGGTAAAGAACGCCCGCGCCCAACCAGAGTTGAATTTCCAAGGTCGTTTTTCAACTTCGATTTGTCAATCCGCACCGGCTAAAGCGTGTCCATGCACTTTTGCCCGCTTTGGTTGCCGCCTACGACCTGGAAACGGCTTGGCCCCGGGGCGTTGCTCCCGTTCCAGGCGGCTGGCACAGCCGCCTCTACAACCAAGAATCGCTCGCCAAGTCCTAGGAGGGGCGTTTCGGCCTGAATTCGACGATGCTTCCAACGGGGAGCCGGCCTTCCCAGCCGTATTCGGCGGCGAATGTCTGGACGCGTTTCAGCCATTCGCTGCGGCTCATTTCGTTGAGCGGCCCGCAGATGTTTTCCAGTTTATCGGCGGTGACGGTGTAAGCTCCCCGCCGCTTTACGCCCGCGCGGATGAACTCCACCAAAAGCATGGACTCGATGACCTGGGTCACAGAAGTTAACTCTAAAACGATTGGGGCTGCATTTATCGTTCTAAACTATATTCTCCGTATGTTCTATAATAATGCGGAGGCCGTCAACAGATTTTTTGACGGCGAATCGCTGTGCCCGGAGGACGCCCGAAAAAATCAGGACGCCACGCGGTTGCGCTGGAGGCGCCGCGGGGCGATGACGCCGAGCCTCTCGCGGCCATATTTCCGCGAGGTGATCTCCGAGCACCAGGCGCGGTGTTCGAGATACCAGAGGACGGTGCGCTTCAGGCCGCTCTCGAATGATTCCACGGGTTTCCACCCGAGTTCGCGCGTGATCTTGGAGCAATCGATGGCATAGCGGCGGTCGTGGCCGGGACGGTCGCGGACGAAGGTGGCCTGCAAGCGGTAGGAGACGCCGTCGGGCCGGGGAGCGAAGTCGTCCAGCAGGTCGCAGATGGCGTTGACGACGTCGACGTTCGCGCGTTCGCACAAGCCGCCGACGTTGTAGGTGTCCCCGGGGCGGCCTTTATCCAGGACGAGCCGGATGGCCGTGCAATGGTCGCGGACGAAGAGCCAGTCGCGCACGTTGCGGCCGTTGCCGTAGATGGGGAGTTGCTCGCCGTCCAGCGCGTTGAGGATCATGAGCGGGATCAGCTTCTCCGGGAACTGCAAGGGGCCGTAGTTGTTGGAGCAATTCGTCGTGAGGACGGGGAACCCGTAGGTGTGGAAAAAGGCGCGCACCAGGTGGTCGCTCGAAGCCTTGGAAGCGGCGTAAGGGCTGTTGGGCGCCACGGGCGTCGTCTCGGAGAAGGGAGGATCGTTCGGTTCGAGGGAGCCGAAGACCTCGTCGGTCGAGATGTGGAGGAAGCGGAAGGCGGCGCGTTTGCGCGGAGGGAGCGCGGCCCAGTAGGCCTTGGTCGCTTCGAGGAGGCGCAGGGTGCCCAGGACGTTGGTCTGGACGAAGACTTCCGGGCCGTCGATGGAGCGATCCACGTGCGACTCCGCCGCGAAATTGACGACCGCGGATATCTCGTTCTCCTCCAGGATGCGGGTGACGAGAGCCTTGTCGCCTATGTCGCCTTTTGCGAACCGGTAGCGCGGGTCGCGCTCGGCCTCGCGGAGGTTGGCGGGGTTGCCCGCGTAGGTCAGCAAGTCGAGGTTCACGAGCCGCTCGACGGCGAAGCTGGAGCCGAGTTGCTCCAGGACGAAGTTGGAGCCGATGAACCCGGCGCCTCCCGTCACGAGTATCCGCAACGGAGACGCCTGGGCGCCGTCGCCCGATTCCATTGATGCACCCTTGAATCCTGTTTTCATACTGCACCTATAAGAAACAACCGGACAGGCCGCTGGCAACCCCACAGGGTCCGCTTATTTCGTAGGCAAAAGCGGCGGTCCCGCGTCCCTCTCCGTCCTACAGATGTTCATTCCTCGACTCTTTTGCGCTGGGGAAAATCGACCAGCTCGTGTTCGACGGCGTAGCGCATTATCTCCGAGTTGTTCTTCATGCCCGTTTTTTCAAGGATGCGCGTCCGGTACGTGCTGATCGTTTTTATGCTCAAAGAAAGTTCGTTGGAAATCTCCTTCACGGTCTTGCCGAATGCAAGCATGCACATGACCTGGTATTCGCGATCCGACAGCGTTTCGTGCAGTTGGCGGTCGGAGGAGCCGCGGTGCAGGTGGCCGGCGAGCTTCTCGGCCAGCGAGGCGCGGATGTATTTGCCGCCCGAAAGAATCCGTTTGACGGCGTCGACCAGTTCGGAGCCGGCGGTTTCCTTCGTCAAATACCCGGAGGCGCCGCGTTGCAGGACGCGGATGGCGAATTGTTCCTCCGAATGGACGCTGACGATGAGGACGGGAAGCTTCGGCTTGATCTGCTTGAGTTCCTTCAGGCCGTCCAGGCCGCTGCGCCCGGGCATGGTGATGTCCAGCAGCACGATGTCCCAATCCTCGGCCCAGACCTGTTCGAGCGCCTGCTGGGTGTCGCTCGCCTCGCGCAGGATGGCGTCGGTGAATTCCTTCGCCAATGTCTGGCGCATTCCGACGCGCATCATGGGATGGTCATCCACGATCAGGATCTTCAACGGCCGCGGCGCGGGCGGCGGGGCGGGCGCGGCCTGCGGCGCGGGGACAGGGATTTTGACGGTTTTATTGGCCATCAGGGGCGGAGTTCACGATCGGCCACAGGGATTCTTTTTTCGGGAAAGTCTTCAAGGCGTTCAAAGTCTGGCTGCCGTCCTGGGCGGTGACTTTCGCCACGGGCATCCTTAATGTCACGGTGGTGCCGCCCGCCGGGACGCCTTCGATTTCGATTTCGCCGCCGAACAGGTGCGCCCTTTCCCGCATTCCGAGCAAACCGAGGGAGGCGGACTGCTCGCCTTCGGTTATGCCCCGTCCGTTGTCCTTTACGACGAGCACGAGCAGGTCCTCCGTCTGGCGCGTCTGGATGAGGACTTTGCTCGCCTTCGCATGGCGGGCGACGTTGGTCAAAGTCTCCTGGATGATGCGGATAATGGTGTTCGAGAGCATCGGTTCCACATTGCAGGCGCCCTTGAAGCGGACCTCGCAGCGAAGGCCGTAGCGCTTCTGGAATTCGCGCGCCTGCCATTGGATGGCCGCCTCAAGGCCGAATTCATCCAGGAGCGGCGGCCTCAATTGCGCGCTGATGCGGCGCACGGTCTGGAGCATGGCGTCGATGACGTTCTCCATGGAGGCGAGCCGTTCGGCCACTTCCCGCTCCGGTTCCCCCTGGGAACGGGTGAAGTGGTTGCGCATGCGGGAGACCTCCATGTTCAGGGCGGTCGTCATCTGGCCAAGTTCGTCGTGGACTTCCCGGGCGATCGCCGCGCGCTCCTCCTCGCGCACCTGTTGCAGGCGCATGGAGAGCGCCCGCAATTGTTCGCGCGACTGCTCCAGCGCTTCCTGCGATTGCTTGCTGGCCGACACATCCTGCGCCATGCCGATGATCTGCTCCGGCCTGCCGTCCACCGTCCTGGTGAAGACGGTGTCGCGGCTTTGGATCCAGAGCCATCGCCCGTTGGCGCCTTTCAGCCGCACGCACGTCTCGAAGATTTCCCCGTCCTCCGCGGTCGCGAGTTTTACCGCCCGCTCCTGGACGATGAATTTGTCATCCGGGTGCGCCAGGTCGGTTATAAAGACGGGCGCCATGCCGACAAAGTCCTCGACGCTGTACCCGAGCACCTTGTCCACCTGGTGGTTGACGTAGAGGTAACGGCCTTCGAGCAGATCATAGACGTAGAGAATGGCGGGGGAGGTGTCCGCCACGCGCTGGATGAAGCGCTGGCTCTCCCGCAAGGCGTCTTCGGCCCGTTTGCGCCGGGTGATGTCGTGCACCGTCCCTTCATAATAAAGGGGCGCGCCTTCCGAATCGCACACGGCGCGGGCCGTCTCCAGGATCCAGATGGTGCTTCCGTCGGGCCGCCGGACTTAGGATTCGAAGCCGGCGATCTGTTTTTTCTCTTTCATGAGGCGTACAAACTCCTCGCGCCGACCCGGTTCCACGTAAAGCTGATGGCCGATGTCCGTAAGCGCCTGCATCAAGTCCTTGGGCGAGGCGTAGCCGTACATCTGGGCCAGCGTATGGTTTGCCAGGAGGTATTGGCCCTCTGGCGTGGTCTGATAGACGCCCTCCAGGCCATGGTCGAAAAGGCTGCGATAAACGTCATTCATCTGGACGTTCGCGGAGGACGCAAAAAAACCCGCTCGACAATCCCTGGGTGCGTGGAGTATACCGGGTGCACTTACATGGACTTTAGGGAAGAAACATCTTTCAATGCAAGCGTCTTATCAAGGGAGAGTCGTTCATTTGTAGGACAAAGGCCTACGCTAAATGCGGTCATTTCGTACTTGGCAATCGCGCGATAAAAAGCTTTAGATTCAATACTTATGAGAACCGTGGCGATCCTTCTTTTAGCTGCCGTGAACATGGCGCTGCTGGCGACCGTCTCTCTGGAACTTTTGCTTCCGCAGACTTCCGCGCCCGCGATTGCCGCGATGGGGGCGGAGTCGGGCAAGCCCGATTCTGAAAAAGCCGCTGCTTTGGTCAAGGCCGAGCCCGCCGCCAAGGCGGATGCGCCCATCCTCTACGTAAAGCGCGCCGTGCCAGTCGCTGAGATGGTTGACCCGCAAACCGGAATGGGCGGAACCGCCGCCGACATATCGGACGCCGCGGACGGCAAAACCGTCGCGGACGGCAAGGATATCGTGGATGCAAAGGATGCGAAGGACCTGGCGCCCGTGGCTGAGTTGCTGCCGGGCGAATCGCGCGTTCTCTCGGGCACGCCAGATCCGAATTCCGAATTTGACCCCAACGCCTTGCAGGGATCCAGCGGTTCCTCATCCGGGCAGTCATCCGGCATTTTGACCCCCGCGCGTGTGATTAACATCGTGCCTCCCACGGTTTCCCAGGAGACACCCTGATTCATGGCGGGCAGGTTGAGGAAGAAATCAGGTCTAAAAAGTTTCTGCCGCGCCGGGTTTGGCGCGCTGGGGCTTACGTGTTGCGCGGCTCTCTTCGCCGCGGACGTTGATCCGCGGACGTTGCTGGCGCAAGTGGCCGCCTCCCCTCTGGACTCCACGGCCGCCACTGCCGCCACGGACGCCAACGCAGCCGATGCGACCCCCACGGATACGACGGCGCCCCTTCCCGCGGATATGCCCGTGCAGCCGGAGACGCCCGTCGTGCCCGGCGCTCCGGGCGAGACCCTTCCCGCGGAGACCAACACGTCCCCGCAATCGCAGTTCGTCGCGCCTATCCAGGATTCGCTTCATTACCCGGTTTCGGCGTGGCCGGTTGTGACCGGGCAGTCGCCCCTTTTCGGCACGGAACAGATTGCGGCGTTCAGTCAGGAAGAATTGCTGCAGGGCAAGTGGGACCTGCGTCCGCACGGAAGCATTTCGACCGTCTACGACGGGAACGTCTTCGTCAACAACCACGACCAGCAGTCGGACTTCATCACCAATATATCGGCGGGCGTCACCCTCCGCGTCGGTCATCCCGAGGCCCCTCTTTATCTGCTCGCGGACTACACCCTCGGCGCCCAGATATTCGCTTCCCACAGCCACGAGGACTCGCTCGAACAGGCCGCCTCCATTGGCCTGCTCATGGATTTCAAAAAACTCACCCTGGGCTTCCAGGCTTCCGTCCAGTCCGGTTCCGTGGCGAGCATCGACATCGGCAACCGTGTCCAGGAGACCCTGGTCGCCGGCGGCGTCAACGCCAGCTACACACTCGGCGAGAAAGTCTCCATCACCGGCAACGTCACCGAGACGGCCGGCATTTATGGCGGAGGCTTCATCGATTCCGAGGACACGGAGTTCGAGGCGTACATCAACTACCAGTTCCTGCCCAAGCTGAATGTGGGCATCGGCGGCGGATTCGGGGAATTAACCGTGCAGAACGCCCCGACGCAGACCACGGAGAACGTTTCAATGCGCCTGCTTTACACCCTCACCGAAAAGGTGAGCCTCACGGCGAATGCCGGGTGCGAGTTGCGGCAATTTGGCGGCGGCGGGGTGGGAGATAACTTCCAGCCGGTATTCGGCGTCGGTTTCATCTGGGAGCCCCGCTACGGCACCCGGTTCGAACTCAGCGCGCAGCGGAGCATCTACGCTTCGGCCATTTTGGTGGGGCAGGATTACATCGCCACCGGGGTTTCCTTCAGCTTCTCCCAGCGCATTAACGACCACCTCAACGCGTCGTTCGCGGCCGGTTACCAGAACCAGAGCTACGAGGCCGCGCAGTCCGGCCTCACCGCGAACCGGGATGACAATTACTACTACCTCCGGCCCGGCGTGCAAATTCAACTTGCGAAGCGGGTAAGCCTGAACTTGTATTATGAATTCAGCCAAAACGTATCAAGCGGCATCGGCGCGGACGGGTTTACCCGGGATCGCATCGGAACGCAGCTTGGCTTTATTTTCTAGTTCAGGGAGGGTCATTTTAGATCATGCGGGGCATACTGCTCGTTCTTCTCATTTGCTTCGGCGTCTCCGGGTTTTGCGCGCCGCAGGATAACGCACAGCCCCCCGCCGTCGCCGTCGCCAATGACGCCTCCGCCTGGCGCGGCGAAAGCTACCGGCTCACCTCCAAGGACATCGTCAAGATCACCGTCTTCCAGGAGGAAGACCTCGCCACTTCCGGACGCATCGCCTCGGACGGCACCATCAGCTGCCCGCTCATCGGCCCCGCCAGGATCGGCGGCAAGACCGCGCAGGAGGCGGCACAATTCCTGCAGGGACTTTACCTCAAGTATCTCAAAAAGCCGCAGGTCACCGTCTCCATCCTCGAGTATGCCAAGCGCCGCTTCACCATCCTGGGCCAGGTCATGAAGCCCGGCACCCTCGATATGCCGGATGACTCCACCCTCAACCTGACCGAAGCCGTCGGCCTCGCCGGCGGTTACACCCGCATCGCCGCCCCGGACAAAATCACCTTGAAGCGCATCATCAACGGCCAGGAAACCGTCATCCGCCTGAACGGCCAGAAGATGCTCACGGACGGCTCCGCAAAACGCTTTGAAGTTTTGCCGGGCGATACGATCTTTGTTGGCGAAGGCTGGTTCTGATCCATGACCATCGAACCGATCCAAAACCCGTTCGCAGCCTCCGGCCTGGGCGAAAGCTCGATGGATTTCCGCCAGATCGGCGGCGTTCTCGTCAAGAAGGCGTGGCTCATCGTCCTGCTGGGCCTCGTCGGCGCGTTTGGCGGCTTCTATTATCTCAAGACACGTCCGCATATCTATTTCGCGCAAGCCGTCCTCCAGGTCGCTCCGCAGGAAAACAAGATCGTCCCGTTCCCGGAAAACAACCAGGCCGACATCGGCGAGCAGGATATGATCGAGAACTACGTGGCGACCTTGAAGAGCAGGCCCTTCCTGACCCAGGTCGTCCAGGCCAACGGGTTGAATTCCAACACGGATTTCTACCCGATGGCGCCCGGAACCGTCATCCCGGAAGACGTGGCCGTCAACATCCTCGCAGGCTGCGAGGAAGTCCTGCCCCGCATCAACACCCGTTTCATCGAAGTCGGAGTGAAGTTCAGGGATCCGAAGATGGCGCAATTCCTCGCCAACGCCCTCTGCACGGAACTCATCAAGCAGGGGATGCAGCAACGCGCGGCGAACGCGAAGCTGGCCGTCGATTTCCTGGAAGGCGAAGCCATGCGCCTGAAGGACGACACCACCAAGGCGGAAAGCGCGCAGGAGGATTACGTGGAGAAGCACAACTCCATCTCCCTCCAGCAGAGCCAGGACACCGTCGTCAGCGACATGCGGCACGAGGCCACCGAGCTTCAGGCCGCCCGCAGCGCCACCATACGCCTCCAGGCCGATGACGAAGCGGTCAAGAAGGCGGAGGGGAATCCCGACGCCCTCCTGAGCATCCCGAGCGTGGCCGAGAACCCCCTCGTCGTGGCAAGCAAACAGCAGATATCCGAACTCGAGGCGAATATCGCCGTCCTGAACCTCCGCTACACGGACATGCATCCGAAGATGATCCAGGCGAAGTCGCAACTCCAGGAGGCCAAGGCCCATCTCGGCGCGATATTGGCGCATATCCCCGACCTCGTTCACAACTCGTACGAATCGGCGCTGGCCAAGCAGCAGAAATTCGAGTTCGCCGAGAAGGCGCGCGAGAAGGAGATAACCGACCTGAACCGGCAATCCATCGACTTCAACGTCCTGCGCGGCAACGTGGAGATAAAGCGCGCTTTGTACGCGGCCATCCTGAAGCAGCTTGGCGAGACCCGCGTGGCCAGCGGCGTCGATTCCTCCCCGGTGCAGATATTTGAAAAAGCGCTGCTGCCGGGCGCTCCCATGGCTCCGGGAAAGATAAAGGTCCTCGCCCTCGCGATTGTCGCGGGCCTCGCGGTCGGGGTCGGCATCGCCCTGGGCTTGAACGCCCTGGACAGTTCTTTGAAAAGCGTCGAGCAGGCCGAGCGCGTCACCGGTCTGCCGGTCGCGGGCGCCATCCCCACCGCCAGCCGGCGGCTCGCCCGGTCGGGATTGATCCTCCAGCGCGAACCCGGTTCCGCGGTGGCCGAGGCGTTCCGTTCCCTGCGGACATTCCTTTTCTTCAAGGGCAAACAGAAACGGCCGAAGACAGTTCTCTTTACGAGCGCCGTCCCCGGCGAGGGCAAGACCTTCTGCTCCATCAACTGCGCCATTTCGCTCGCGCAGCAGGGATTGCGCACGGTTCTCGTGGATGCCGACCTGCGCGCGCCCGCGGTCGCCCGCGTTCTCATCCCGAACGATGAGTCCGAGGGGCTGACCTCCGTTCTCCAAGGCGGGATCGACCTGAAGAAGGCGATCAAGCCCCTGGAGATCGACAGCCTTTTCCTCCTTGCGGGCGGGCGCATCGCGGGCAACCCGGCGGAGTTGCTGGCCAGCCCCGAGTTTGCGAATCTCGTCATGGAACTCGAAGAGCAGTTCGACTGCGTCATCATCGACTCCGCGCCCGTCCTGCCGGTTTGCGACACGCTTCTGCTTGTCCCGCACGCTCAATCGGTCTGCCTCGTCACCCAGGCGAACAAGACGCCGCGCAAAGCCGTCATGCGCACCATCAAGTTGTTGAACGAGGCAGGCGGGTCGCTGGCCGGGCTTCTTCTGAACATGCTTTCCCCGACGGCCGATCCCGACCACTACGTCTATCGCCAGAAGTACGGCTCCCGCGGAACGTACGGCGCACCGGTCACCGGACGCGCGTTGCCGCTCCCGAGTCCGAAGCAGGAAGCGCCCGCCGAAAGTTAGCCACGTATTCCGGCACGATCTCGATGCCGATGAACCGGCGGCCGAGCTTCGCCGCCGCGATGGCGGCCGTCCCCGATCCCGCGAAAGGATCGAGCACCACGTCCCCCGGTTGCGTGAAAAGCCGGATGAACCACGCCGGCAGCGCCTCGGGGAACGCGGCGGAGTGCTTCTTGTTCCCGCATTCGGTCGCGAGCCGCAGGACATTCGTCGGGTAGGCCAGGTCGCGCCCCACCCAGTTCTCTATCTTCTTGCCGAAACCGCTCCGGACGCGCGATTCGTCCCTGCGCCGGTCCGTCTCGCTCAGGTTTCGGAGGCGCGGCGTTTTCCAGTCGCCCATCGGCACGCGCACGGCGTCCTGGTACATCGCGAACTCCTTGGACTTGGTGAAGTGCAGGCACCGCTCCCAGGCGTCGCGGAAACGGTTCGGCCATTTCCCCGGATAACAGTTTTTCTTGTGCCAGATGTATTCCTCCGTCCAGCGCCAGCCCTGTTTGCGCAAGGCGTGGATGAGGTCGATGACGTACGTGTGGCGTTCGCCGCCGACGACCTTCTCTTTTATGTTGAGGATGAACGACCCCGCCGGTTTGAGCACGTCGAACAGCCCGGCGCCGAACGGCAGGAACCACTCCACGTAATCGTCGGGATGAACGCCGCCGTACGTGCGCTTGCGGCTGTCGGCGTACGGCGGCGAGGTGACGATGAGATCGGCGGAACCCGCCGGCAGCTTCTTCAACGCCTCCCGCGCGTCGCCTTCGATGAAGAGATCCGAAGTCACTTTATACGGGAGAGCTGGAAATTCGTGAAGTAGGACTTGCCGCCGTTTGGCGTGGCTGCGTAAACCACGGCCTTCAAGGAGAGATATTCGGGCTGCTGCTCCCGGCCCGCGACGCGGACGGTTTCCGGCAGGGTGAATTCGCGCGAGACCGTGGACCACTGTTTCGATTTCCCCGGTGGATCGGGCAGTTGCGCCCGGTAACACATGACGAGCGGCGGCATCCCGCCCTGCGCCGGGACGCGGAGTTTGTCCGGCGCCGCGACCGGCTTCGGATCGGTCGTCCAGGCCTCCGCGAAGAGCTTCGCATTGAAGTCGTTCGTCATGCAATCGATCCGCGCCCGGTATGTCGCTCCCGGCTCGGCCTTCACAAATGCGCTCTCGATCTTCCCGCCCTGGTTGCCCGCGACGCCCGGAGGCAGGTCGAGCAGCGCGCAGGCGCGGCCTTCCATTTGCGCCGCTTTTACATAGCCGCCGTTCTCCGCGTACCACGGCTCATAGGGGAAGGCGATGCGCCATCCTTGCAACGGGTCTTTCCCGGTGAAACCGCCGTTCGGGAGGAGATTGACCAGCAACGCCGCCAGAAGCGCAAGGCTCAAGGGAGGTTCCACGCTTTTCGAAGGATCCAGTCGCACGCGAGGGCCGCCATCAGGAAAGCGAGCAGATACGGGGTGTTCCATAGATCGGACATCTCGACGCGCGAGAAATGCTGCTCGGGGAAATGTAGATCGGCGCGCCATTTATTCCAATCCTCCATTTTGTAGAAATGGCCCCGGTTCATTTCGGCGATCTTTTCCAGCAGCGCGCGGTCCGTCGGCCTGCCCGTCAACTCCGTCGGCGGCCTCGCCACGACAAAGCGCGTCTCCGCCGTTTTCCCGTCGATGGTCGAGACGACCTTGTAAAGACCCGGCACATTCGGCTCGACTTCGCAACGGTAACCGCCCTTCGCCGGATGCATGAGGTATTCGAAGACGCGCCCGTCCGGCGTCCGCACTTGCAGGGGGAGCGTGGCGGGCTGCGCCGTCCGGTGGAGGATCGCCCGCACTTCCGGCTTCTCGCCCGGCGCGTAGTTCGACCGCTCGGTGAAAAGCTCCAGTGCGTCGCCATTTCCCCCCCCGAGTTTTTTTGGGATGAGCCAGTCCATCAATTGCGTCCAGAACGTCTCGTAGGGGGGCCAGCCCACGGCAGCCAGGCGCCAGCGCCACAAGGTGTCGGTAAGAATGGCGACGACCCGGCCTTTCCCAAAACGTTGCGAGACGACAAGCGGGCGGGGGACGCCGTCCACCAGCGCTTGCAACAGGACTTCCGCGTCCGGCGCGGCCCCGGCGACGACGTCGCACGTCAGCAGCGGCGGAAAATCCTTCACTCGCGCGAAGAGGGGGCCGAAGACCGGATGATGCAACCCCGTGGCGGTGATCTCGACCGGAAAATTTCCCTCGCGATATTCGGCGGGCAGTTTCGCGGGGAGCAGCGGCGAGGAAACATTCGGCCCGCCCAGCAAAACCAGGCCGCCGCCGCGATCCACGAAATCGCGGATCGCCCGGGTGTGTTCGGCGGAAAGAGCGTCCGGGGGCAGATCGCCGAGCAGGATGACCGCGTCTTCGGCCAGCGCTTTTGCAGAGAGATCGAGCGCCGTCCGCGCGCCGTTGTCGGAGACGTTGACGAGACTTCCGTCCGCCCACCGGACATAGGCGCTCAGTTGCAGATTGCGATCCGTCACGATCGCCTTGCGCAGGAACTTGAAGTCGAATCCCAGCGCGTTCTGGATGTACAGGATCCGGTTTCCGGGCTCCAATACCTGGACCACGAACGGATACTTCTCCGCCCCGGCGCGCACTTCGTAGTTGACGCTGCCCGGTCTGTCTTCCGAAAGGGGGAAAGCCAGTTGGCGGGTTTGTTCGTCTTCGTTAAAGGCGGCGGCGGACTCGCTCTTCCTGACGCCGTCCCGCCAAAGCTCGACGGCGACGGTCCGGCCGTTCATGCCCGTGGCGGTGATGTTCGCCCTGATCTCGGTGTCCCAGCCAACGACCACGCGCGGCGGGTAATCGACGCCGAGCGTGACATGCTTTGGAGCCGCCCTGGGCTTGAACGGTTTTTCCAACTCGAACGTATCCACGGCCACGCCTGTGTCCGCGGGCTTCTCGGCGGTCGTATCAAGCCCGTCGCTCAAAAGCAGGACGCCCGCGAGCGGCTGGCCCCGGAACCGTTCCGCCGCCTTGCCCAGCGAGCCGAGAATATTCGATGCGCCGCCGTCGAATTTCAGCGAGCCGGGGTCGCGCTCATTCAACCCGGAGTCGACGCTGAAGAAGCGGACATCGAAATCCTTCCCGGCCTGTTCCAGCGCGGGGGATTTCAGCCATTCGCGCACCCGGTCGGCGCGGCGGGGCTGGCCCGCGTCCGCGGGGTCGGTCATGCTCTCGGAGTTGTCGACGAGGACGGCGAGTTGCGGGCGGAGGATGGTCACGACATCCCGCCGCCGCTGCGGCTGCGCCAGCATGATGAAAAGCGCGGCGAGCGCCAGCAACCGCGGAATCGCGAGCCAAACGGCGCGGCTCCGCGGCTTCACTCCGGTAAGGAAAAGGCCTCCCGCGAAAAGCGGCAGGATGATCGCGAGCCACGGCCAGGCCACGACGGGATGAAAGATCATCGCATGCTCCGCTTGTTCAGGCGGCCCGTTTGGATGCGACCCGTTTCCGCCCGGTTGCGCGCCAGCCGGTTCGCGAGAAATGTCTCCGCCAGGAAAACGACGAGCGCGAGGAGCAGCAGCAGCGGCCAGAGCGGCGACAAGCCGCGCACCGACGCCAGCCACGTCTTGAGGCCGTCCATCCCCGTGATGATATCGACTCCCGGCAACGCCGCCGGGTCCATCGTGCGCAAGTCCGACTCCCCGCGGTCACTGTTCGCCGGCGCGGGAGGGGGCGGGGCCTGCGTGCGAAGCATCTGCTGCACGAGAGGCAGGAAGGCCGGCGAAAGCGGGAAATCCCCCCATGTCCGGTCCGCCGACGCATTGACGACAAACACCCGACCGGCGCCGCGCGAAGTCGAAATGAGAAAAGGAACGCCTCCCGCCGTGAGGAGCGTCTTGCCGCCGTTCCAATCCGCCATCCGTGTTTGCGGCAAAGCAGGGAACGGCGTTGCGTCGTCCCAGACGTTTGCAAAAAGGGGATTGGCCGGGTCCTCGACGCGGCTCGACAGGCGCCCGGCGGGCGGGTCGCGGACCGCGCCGGCCTTGGGCAGAAAATCGACCCGCGAAAGCCCGCCGATATTTGTCGCGTCGCCCGGGAAGAATACGACGGTTCCTCCGGCGTCCAGGAAGCGATCCATCTTCACGACGGCGCGGTCGCTCAAGCCCGTGAGTCCGGCGAGGAAGATGGCGGAGTATCCTTCGACGGGAACGTCGTCGAGATCGGTTTCAGGAATCGTCCTGGGCGCGCCTTCCATCGCTTTTCGCAGGTAGAAGCCCGCGTTTCCGTTTTCGACGATCAAGACGTTCGGGGGCTGATACAGCGGAACGATGAAGTTGAAGAGATCGTCCGCGGGCAGATTGTCGGCCTCGATCTTCGCCGCGCCCGCCACGGATTTGCCGGTCGCGGCGGGCATCTCAAATTCAAACGGCACATCGGCGGAGGCGTTGGGCCCGAGATCGACCGGCTTCCGCGTCACGCTGACGCCCGCGAGGTCGATTTCCAGCACGGTGTGCAACGGATCGCTGGAGAAGTTCTCAACCGTCGCCACGCCTTGCACCGGCGAACCCGCGTTCGCGAAGGGAGTCAGAAGCGCGGCCTTCATCACCGCCGCGTTCGGCGAGGGGAGGTCGTCCGGTTTCACGATGACCAGGTTGGCGCCGGGAGCCAAAGGCGTACGCCAGCCGTTCGCCTGGTTGTCCGTGAAGAGATAAATCTCGCGGGCGTTCGTTTTGCGCGCGGCGGTGAGCGCCTGCGAAAAATCCGCGCGGCCGTCCGTCTGGCGGATGCCGCCGATCGCCTTGCGCGCCGCGGCGTGGTCGACCGTCAGTTCGGGGATGAGCGGCTCGGCGCGGTCATTCGCGGCGAGCACCGCGACCTGGTCCGCCGCCTTCAGGTTGTCGAGAACGGCGAGCGCCTCCTTGCGGGCCGCGTCGAGCCGGGTTTGTTCCCCGGTGCGGTATCCCATGCTCATCGAGTCGTCGAGCACCAATGCTACGGAGCGCGGCGCGCTGCCGAGCGAACTCTTCCTGGCGAGGACGGGCCGCGCCGCCGCGAGCGCGAGCAGCGCGAAGAGCGCGCAGCGCAAAAGGAGAAGCAGGACGTTCTCGATGCGCGAACTGCGCCGGGTTCTCGCCTGCGCGATCTTGAGGAAGCGGAGCGTGCCGAAGGGAACCTGGATGACGCGCCGCCTTTTCCAGAGATGGATGAAAATGGGCGCGGCGAGCCCGCCAAGGCCGTAGAGCATCCAGGGCGAGAGGAACCACATCGTTCAAAGCGACATCCGGCGGCGCTCGTCGAGGTATTGGCGGACGAAATCCTCGAAGCTCCCGCCCGTCGAGACGAGCCGGTAATCGACGTTCAGCTTCGCGCACCGCTCCCGGCATTGGTCGATGGCGCGTTGCAATTCCTGCTTGTAGGCGGAACGGGCCAGGGCGGGGTCGATCTCCAGTTTCTCGCCGGTCTCCTTGTCGATGAACTCCGCCACCCGGTCGAAGGAAAGCTCGAGCTCCGCCGGGTCGAGTATCTGGAGGAGGATGACGTCGTGCATCTTCTTGCGGAAATGGGCCACGGCGCGGAAGACGGCTTCCGGGTCGTCGAAAAGATCGGAGAGGAGAAGGATGAGCCCGCGGCGCGAGATCATGCCCGCCAGCGCGTCGAGCGCGCGGCCCGTGTCCGTGCCGGCCTTCGGTTCGTGCGCCGCCATCCGCTCGATGAAGAGCCGCAGATGCCGCGAACCGGCCCGCGCGGGAACCTGCTGGCGGATTTCGTTGTCGAAGATGGTGAGGCCGAGCGAATCCTGCTGCCTCGTCACGATGTAGCCGAATGCGGCGGCGACGCGGCATGCGTATTCGTATTTCGTCGGATGGCCGGGCGAGCCGTAGCCCATCGAGCCGGAGCCGTCTATAACGACGTGGGCCCGCAGGCTCGTCTCTTCCTCGAAGCGCTTGACGTAGTAGCGCTCCGTGCGGCCGAAGACCTTCCAGTCCAGGTTGCGGAGATTGTCGCCCTTCACGTACTGGCGATGGTCGGCGAACTCGACGCTCGCTCCTTTCAAGGGGCTGGCGTGCATGCCCGCGCGGAATCCCTCGACGACGTAGCGCGAGCGAACCACGAGGCTCTCGAGCTTTCGCATCGCCTCCCGGCTGATGAGGTCGGTAATACTCAATGCGTCGCGGCGTAATACAATATGTTCACGCCAAGGGCGGTCGCGTCGGCGGGTTCGTAGCCCGCCGCGTAGGGCGCGATGGCGCGCTCCCAGCCCGCGCTCAAATCGTAAGGGCTGTAGATGACCGCGAGCGATCCGTTCAACTGGACGCCCAGAAGGTCGGGCGGCATTTCAAGCCGGTTGTTGTTCCTCGCGGCCAGCGCGGGGCGCACCTTCATCATCGCGACGCCGCGCGGCTCCTTGTAAAGCGCGTGATCCGCGGGCAGCGGCTGGAGGGGCTGATCCGGCAGCAGCGCGGCCATCTCCCGCCGGAACGCCGCGTCGAAGGAGGGCCGCCCGTCGCTCGCCTCCGCGAAGAGCATCCCGCCTTTCATGAGAAATTGCCGCAGGTTGCTTCTCTCTTTTTCCGACAGGGTGAAATCCGTCGTGCCGGTAAAGTAGAGGAACGGCATTTCAAAGATCGCTCCGTCCGCGAGGCTCACGTCGCGCACCGCGAAGGAGACCGGCGTCCCGGTCATTGCGTGGAATTGGTTCAGCAGCATCGGGAACGCCGCGGTCCGCGTTTTCCACGGGCCGGTGTGGATGACCTGGCCCACGCGGAACTTCCCCGCCGTTTGCTTGCCGGCGTTCACGAGTTCCACGCTCTTGCCGACGCTGCGCCCCGCCTCGCGCATCGCGGTCACGTAGCTCACGATGTTCGCGCCGATCCTGCGCGCATCCTCGTCCGCATAACCCCAGCTTTCATGCGCGTTTGACTCCCAGCCAAGGGAGAAATCCCAGCGCGAGACGAAGAGCGCGGTGCGGTTGTCGATGTCCACCCCTTCCAAATATGGATATGCGTCCGTCGCCACGCCGTCCTTCACCATGCGCTCGCGGTATTTCACCGTGTCGATCTCGTAGAAGGAATGGAACGCGGGATGATCCATCCGAAGCCGGTACAGCGGCCTTTCCGGGAGAATGTCCGCGGCCGCTTTTTTCGCCGATTCATAGAAGGCCGGATTGCCCGCCAGCGAATTGAAAATAACCGTGCCGCCGTTGAGGAGATATTCCCGCAGCACGCTGACCTCTTGCGGCGTCAGTTGAAAAGGTTTGTAGCCCGAACGGTAGAGAATCGGATTCTTCGCCGGGTCGGTCGAGATCTGCGTAAAGGCGCGGATGTTCGAAGTAAAGTGGACGTTCATCTCGCGGCTCATCCATTCGAGGAGTCCCTTCGTGTCGTTCGGCGTCCGCGTCCAATCCTCGGGATCGTTCGTGCGGATTTTCGTCAACAGCACCGGCGGCTGGGGCGGATTCTTTTTCTCCTGGCGCTTGAGGGGCACGACGGGGTAGGGGAGCGGCGGCATCCCTTCCGACGAGGAAATGTGAGCCGGCGGCGGCTTCGGCAATTCAAGCGGCGGCGGTTCGGGGGGGACGGGCGCGGCCCGCAGGACGGATGCGGCCGCCAGCAGGGGAAGAAGCGGGAAGCGCACGCTTTTAGTTTAGTTGCGCGCGGGCGGTTCGCAACCGGGGCCTGGCTTGCTTCGAGGCGAAGCCGGCGAGGATGTGACGGACGACGTTGCGGGCGCGTTCCTCGGTCCGCTCGGTGAGGGCGGCGGGCATCACGAGCGGATGCAGGAAGATCGCGGTCGCGTCCTCGAGCGCGACGGCGGCTTCGTCGCAATCCACGGGAACGAACTCGCGGGCGGCGATTCCGGCGGCGATGAGTTTCTTGAAGACCTTGACGACCTGGCGCTGCCGTTTCGCGGCGGCTTCGGGGCGCGAGACGATGAGCCTCCGGAACGTGAGATAGACCTCGGCGTCGCGCTCCAGCATTTTCCGCCGCTTGCGATGCAGCTCCAGCACGATGGCCTCCAGCCGTTCGGAAGCTGGGAGGGGCCGTTCCGCGATGCCCTCCATGAGGGCTTCCGTCTTGGCGAGCCATTCGTCCATCACGGCGTCGAGAATGTGCGACTTCGAGGGAAAAAAGCGGTAGATATTGGCGTGCGACATGCCGAGCGAGCGCGCGATGTCCACGACGGTGACCTTGTTTTCGCCGAAACGCCGGAGATGCGCCCGCGCCGTGTCGATGATGAGTTGACGCGTTTGGGATTGTCGCCGAGTTTCCATTTTCGGGGATTGAATATAATGACGACTGACAAAATTTGCAACTTGTCATTCGCGCGGAGGTTATTATAATGTAATGAAGTCACCGATGCTCAAGAACGACGATCTCCGGACCAGCCAGCCAGGCGCCGATCTGAAATCCGGCGGGCGCGCTTCGGCGCACGCCCGCCGCCCCGCAAAAGCCGCGCCGAACCGGAAACGGTGGGCGCTCGGCATTCTCTGCCTGCTGCTCTTGCTGGGGATTTACCGCATCCACCAAACGCAGCAGGCGGCGGCGGCGAAAAGAAAAGCCGATGCGGCGCAGCCGCCCGTGCCCGTGGTTGCGGGAACCGTGGCGATGAAGGACGTGCCGATCTATCTGGACGGCCTCGGCACCGTGCAGGCGTTGAATACGGTGACCGTCCATACGCGGGTGGACGGGCAGTTGGTGAAGGTTGCGTTCAACGAGGGGCAGGATGTAAAGGCGGGGGACCTTCTCGCGCAAATCGATCCCGCGCCTTTCCGGGCCGCGCTGGAACAGGCGATCGCGAAGAAGGGGCAGGACGCGGCGCAGCTTGCGAACGCGCGCCTGGACCTCGTCCGTTACCAGGACATGTTCGTCAAGAAGGTCATCTCTTCGCAGCAATACGACACGCAGAAGGCGCTGGTGGATCAGCTCGACGCCACCGTGAAGGCCGACCAGGCGGGCATCGACAGCGCGCAGGTGCAGCTTGATTACACGAACATCGCTTCGCCGCTGGACGGGCGGACGGGCATACGGCTCGTGGACCAGGGCAACATCGTCCACGCCGCCGACACGGGCGGGCTGGTGGTCGTCGCGCAGCTTCGGCCCATCTCCGTGCTCTTCACGCTGCCGGAGCAGAATCTCGGGGACATCCACAAACAGGTGAAGCCGGGGGAGGACTTCACCGTCGTGGCGGTTGATCGCGACAACCAGACGGTGATCGACGAGGGAAAGCTTTCCGTCATCAACAACGAGATCGACACCACCACGGGAACCATCCAGCTCAAGGCGACTTTTCCGAATGAGAAATTCCAGCTCTGGCCGGGGGAATTCGTGAACGCGCGCCTCCACCTCACGACGCAAAAGGGGGGGCTGGTCGTGCCGACTTCCGTCATCCAGCGCGGGCCGAACGGGCCGTACGCGTTCGTGATCCGGCCGGATGACACGGTTGAAATCCGCCCGGTGAAAGTTTCCACCAGCGACAAGGATGAGACCCTTGTTGTAAGCGGCCTGCAGGTGGGCGAGCGCGTGGTGGTGGACGGCCAGTATAAATTGCAGGCGGGCTCGCACATAAAGTTAGGCGAGTCCTCCGGGATAAAGCACGGCGGAACCGAACTGAAGTGAGCGCGAACGGCGTATCGGAGATCAACATCTCCGAGCTATTCATCCGGCGGCCGATCGCGACGTCGCTCCTGATGGCGGGCGTCGTTCTCATGGGGCTTCTCGGCTACGTCCTGCTGCCGATCTCCGCGCTGCCGCCGGTCGATTTCCCGACCATTGAAGTCACGGCGCAATATCCCGGGGCCAGCCCCGAAGTCATGGCCTCTTCCGTGACGACGCCGCTCGAACGCCAGTTCGGGCAGATCAGCGGGCTGTCGAGCATGACATCGGTCAGTTCTTTCGGGAACACGGTCATCACGCTCCAGTTCATTCTCGAACGCGACATCGACGCCGCGGCGCAGGACGTGCAGGCGGCGATCAACGCGGCGGGCGGCGTGCTGCCGCAGATGCCGAATCCGCCCGTGTACAACAAGGTCAACCCGGCGGACACGCCCATCCTGACGCTGACGCTCAGTTCCGACACGCTGCCGCTGGAGAAGGTGGACGACCTCGCCGACACGGTGCTGGCGCAGAAGCTCAGCGAAGTCACAGGCGTAGGCCTGGTGAGCATCGAAGGCAACCAGAAGCCCGCGGTGCGCGTGCGGATAAACCCCGTGGCGATCGCATCGCTCGGCCTCGGCCTGGAGGACATCCGGACCGCGCTGGCGCAGAACAACGTCAACGCGCCGAAGGGTAGCTTCAACGGCAAGCGCCAGTCGTACGCCATCGGCGCGAACGACCAGCTTTTCAGCGCGGCGGATTTTGGCGGCATGGTCGTCGCCTACAGGAACGGCGCGCCGGTGCGGCTCGACAGCCTGGGCGAAGTGGTCGACGACGTGGAGAACGTCCGGCTGGCCGGCTGGGTCAACAAGACGCCCTCGGTCATCGTCGACATCCAGCGGCAGCCGGGGGCGAACATCATCCAGACGGCGGATCGCGTGAAGGCGCTGCTGCCAAAGCTCCGCCTCTCGCTGCCGCCGTCCGTGCAGGTTTCCATCCTTACGGACCGCACGGCGACCATCCGCGCGTCGGTGGCCGACGTGCAGTTCACGCTCGTCCTGACCGTGGTTCTCGTCATCATGGTCATCTTCGTTTTTCTCCGGAAATTCTGGGCGACCGTCATTCCCAGCGTCGCGCTGCCGCTGGCGGTTATCGGCACGTTCGGCATCATGAAACTCGTCGGCTTCAGCCTCGACAATCTCTCGCTCATGGCGCTGACCATCTCCACCGGGTTCGTCGTCGATGACGCCATCGTCATGATCGAGAACATCGTCCGCTTCATCGAGATGGGCGACCCGCCGATGGAAGCGGCCCTCAAGGGCGCGCGCCAGATCGGCTTCACCATCATCTCGCTCACGGTCTCGCTCATCGCCGTCTTCATCCCCCTGCTTTTCATGACGGGCATCGTCGGCAGGCTCTTCCGCGAGTTCGCCGTCACGCTCAGCGTGGCGGTCGCGGTCTCCGCCGTCGTCTCCCTCACGCTCACGCCGATGATGTGCGCGCGCCTGTTGAAGCCGGAACGGGAGGAGGACCACGGCCGCTTCTACCACGCCACGGAGAAGATGTTCGCCGCCATGCTCAACGCCTACGAACGCGGTTTGCAGTGGGTGCTGCGGCATCAGTTTTTCACCCTGATGATCGCGGTCGCGACGCTGATCGGAACCATCATCCTGTATGTCATCATCCCCAAAGGCTTGCTGCCGCAGCAGGACACCGGGCTCATCACCGGCGTCACCGATTCGGCGCAATCCATTTCCTTCAAGGCGATGGTCGAGCGGCAGCACGAGATAGTGGACATCGTCGCGAAGGATCCGGATGTCGTCAGCGTCGCGTCCTTCGTCGGCGGCGGCACGGTCAATGCGACGGTCAACACCGGGCGGCTGAACATCGCGCTGAAGCCGCTCGACAAACGGACGGCGTCGGCCGGCGAGGTCATCGACCGGTTGCGCGGGGCGACGAAGAACGTGCAGGGCATCTCGCTTTTCATGCAGGCCGTGCAGGACGTGCAGATCGACAGCCGCATCAGCCGCACCCAGTACCAGTACACCTTGCAGGACGCGGACGAGACGGAACTGACGGAGTGGGCGCCGAAGCTCCTCAAAAAACTGGCCGCGCTCCCAAGCCTCACGGACGTGGCGAGCGACCAGCAAACGGCGGGTTTGCAGGTGAGCGTCAATGTGGATCGCGAAAAGGCCCAGCGTTACAATGTGCTGACGCAGGCGATCGACGACACGCTCTACGACGCTTTCGGGCAGCGCCAGGTCTCGATCATCTTCACGCAGTTGAACCAGTACCGGGTCGTGCTGGAGGCCGAGCCGCATTTTCAACTGACCCCCGCCTCTCTCAAGAAAATCTACGTCAAATCGACCACCGGGCAGATGGTTCCGCTGAGCGCGTTCTCCACGCTGAAAACGACGACCGCGCCGCTTTCGATTCTTCACCAGGGCCAGTTTCCGGCGATCACCCTGTCGTTCAATTTGAAACCGGGCGGTTCGCTCGGCGACGCCGTCAAGGAAATCCAGCAGGGGCAAAAGGAGATCAATCTTCCCGAGACGATTGTCACCACCTTCTCGGGAAGCGCCGCGGAGTTCCGCACCTCCCTGCAAAGCGAGCCGTGGCTGGTGCTCGCGGCGGTGGTGGTCATCTACATCGTGCTCGGCGTGCTTTATGAAAGCTACATCCATCCGATCACGATTCTCTCCAGCCTTCCCTCCGCGGGCGTCGGCGCCTTGCTGGCGCTGATAATCTGCCGCACGGATATGTCGCTCATCGCCCTGGTCGGCATCATCCTGCTCATCGGCATCGTCAAGAAGAACGCGATCATGATGATCGACTTCGCCCTCGACGCGGAGCGCAACGAAGGGCTGCCGCCGGAGAAATCCATCTACCAGGCGTGCCTGCTGCGTTTCCGCCCGATCATGATGACCACCTTCGCCGCGCTCCTTGGGGCGATACCGCTCGCGCTGCAGAACGGCAACGGCGCCGAACTGCGCAAGCCGATGGGCATCGCCATCGTCGGCGGGCTGCTCGTCTCGCAATTCATCACGCTCTACACCACGCCCGTCATCTACCTGTACCTCGACCGCATGGGCGCCTGGCTGCGAAAATGGCGCGCCCGCCACGGCCTTCCCGGCCTCCATGAGGAGGGCGAGGCCGGCCTCGCGGAACCGACGTGAGCATCTCCGAACCTTTCATACGGCGGCCTGCCGGGACGTTTCTCCTCGCGGCGGGCCTCTTTTTGCTGGGAATCGTCGCGTACCATCTCCTGCCGGTGGCGCCTTTGCCGCGCGTCGATTTTCCCATGATCTCCGTCCAGGCCTCGCTGCCGGGCGCCGACCCGGCGACGGTCGCCACTTCGCTCGCCGCGCCGCTGGAACGGCGGTTGAGCGAGATTTCCGGCGTCTCGGAGATAACGTCGGCGAGCACGCTGGGCGGCTGTTCCATCAACATCCAGTTCGACCTCAACCGCAAGGTGGACGGCGCGGCGCGCGACGTGCAGGCGGCCATCGCCGCGGCGGCCAGCGAACTGCCCATCAACCTCCCGGGGCCTCCGACCTACCGGAAGGTCAACCCAGCCGATTCGCCCATCATGGTCATCGCGATGACATCCGACACGCGCGAGCCGACCCAGGTTTTTCAATACGCGGACGAGATCATCGGGCAGCGGCTGAGCCAGATCGAGGGCGTCAGCCAGGTCACCATCAACGGCGCGGAGAAGTCCGCCGTCCGGGTGCGGATAAACCCGCCGGCGCTTGCTTCAAGCGGCCTCAGCCTTGAGGACGTCCGCGCCTTCCTGGGCCAGGTGAACGTCGACAGGCCGAAGGGAAGCGTGGACAACGACAACACGTCTTTCACCATCGAAAGCAACGACCAGCTCTTTGACGCGAAGGACTACAGGAACCTGATCCTGACGCAGAAGAACGGCACGCCGGTGCTTTTGAGATCGCTCGGTTCCATCACCAACGGCGTCGAGAACAATCTGCTCGCGGGCTGGTCGGCGCTGAAGCCGGCGGTGCTCCTCATCATCTTCAAACAACCGGATGCGAACATCATCGAGACCGTGGACCGCATCAAGGCCGCGCTGCCGCAGACGGAGAAATGGATACCGCCCAGCGTGAATATCTCGATCCTGAGCGACCGCACGATCACCATCCGCGCCTCCGTCCAGGACGTTCAGTTTTCGCTCATGCTCAGCATCGCGCTGGTCATCCTGGTCATCTTCCTTTTCCTGAAGCGGTTCTGGCCGACGTTCATCGCTTCGGTCACCGTGCCGCTCGCGCTCGCGGGCACGTTCGGCGTCATGTATCTGCTGCACTACAGCCTCGACAATCTTTCGCTCATGGCGGTGACGATCTCCGTCGGCTTCGTCGTGGACGACGCCATCGTCGTCATCGAGAATGTCTTCCGCTTCATCGAGCTCGGCCATCCGCCGCTCGAGGCCGGGCTGAAAGGCGCGCGGCAGATCGGCTTCACCATCGTCTCCATCAGCCTGTCGCTCGTGGCGGTGTTCATCCCGGTCTTGTTCATGGGAGGGTTGATCGGGCGCTTGTTTCACGAGTTCGCCGTCACGCTCAGCGCGGCCATCCTTGTTTCCGGCGTCATCTCGCTCACCCTGACGCCGATGCTCTGTTCGCGCTTCCTGAAGTCCGAAGCCTCCCAACCGCCGCCCGGGCGCTTCTACCATCTGTGCGAAGGGGCTTACAACTGGATGCTCGGCCATTACGAGGCGGGATTGAAATGGGTGCTGCGCCACCAGACCTTCATGCTGGTCGTCACGTTCCTGACGTTCTGCGCGACGCTGGGGCTCTACGCCGTCGTGCCGAAGGGCTTCTTCCCGCAGCAGGACACGGGGTTGCTCGTAGGGATAACGGAAGCCTCGCAGGACATCTCCTTCACGGCGATGTCGGCGCTGCAAAACAAGGTCGCCAGGATCGTCCTTGCCGATCCCGGCGTCGATACGCTCGGCTCCTTCGTCGGAACGCCGGTGAACAATGGCCGCATGTTCATCGCGCTAAAGCCCGTCTCCGAGCGCAAGGGGGCGACCGCGGAGCAGATCATCGGCCGGCTGCGGCGCAAGCTCTCCCACGTCGAAGGGATAAACCTCTTCCTGCAGGCGATCCAGGATATCCGTGTGGGGGGACGTTCCAGCAAGGCGCAATATCTCTACGCGCTGCAAAGCGGGAACCTCGACGAGCTGAACCAGTGGGCGCCCCGCCTTTTGAAAAAGCTGCAAGGCATCCCGCAGTTGAAGGATGTCACGAGCGACCAGCAAACGGGCGGCTTGCAGACCAATGTGGTCGTGGATCGCGACGCCGCCTCGCGCCTGGGCCTCACGGTGCAGGCGGTGGACGACACCTTGTATGACGCATTCGGCCAGCGGCAGGTCTCCATCCTTTACGAGCGCTACAACCAGCACCACGTCATCCTGGAAGCGGACCCCGCTTACCAACTCGAGCCCTCGTCTCTCGGCAAGATTTTCGTCCGTTCCTCCGCGGGCGGGCAAGTCCCCCTCTCGGCGGTCGCGAAGTTCGAGACTGGCAACGCCTTCCTGTCGGTGAATCACCAGGGACAGTTTCCCGCCGTCACGCTTTCGTTCAATCTCGCGCCGGGCGTCTCCCTCGGCCAGGCGTCGGAACTCGTCACCAACGCCGCGCGCGAGTTGCGGATGCCGAGCGACATCCTCCGCAGCTTCCAGGGCACCGCCCAGGTCTTCCAGTCCTCGCTTTCCACCATGCCCCTGCTGCTCGTCGCCGCGCTCCTTTCCGTCTACATCGTGCTCGGGATTCTCTACGAGAGCCTCATCCACCCGATCACCATTCTTCTGACGCTTCCCTCCGCGGGCGTCGGCGCGTTGCTGGCCCTCATGCTGGCGGGGAGCGAGCTTTCGCTGGTCTCCTTCATCGGCATCATTCTCCTCATGGGCATCGTGAAGAAGAACGCCATCATGATGATCGACTTCGCCCTCGAAGCCGAGCGCGAGGAAAACCTGACCCCCGAGGAAGCCATCTACAAGGCGTGCGTCATCCGGTTCCGCCCCATCATGATGACGACGGCGGCGGCTCTCTTCGGCGCCGTCCCGCTGGCGATTGGAATGGGCACGGGTTCGGAGTTGCGGCAGCCCCTGGGGATCGCGGTGGTCGGCGGCCTTATCCTTTCCCAGCCGCTGACGCTTTACGCCACGCCCGTCATTTACCTCGCCTTCGAGCACTTGAGCCGGAGGTACAAGGCCTGGCGGCGCCGGAGCGCGCCCGCGCTCGTCCCGATTCCCGCGGCTTGACGCGGCATCCGAAATTCGGAAGCCTCGCATTGCCACGATGCGTGTCCTCATTGTCGATGACGAAAAGAACATCCGGCGGGCGTTTTCGCTGGCCTTGGAGGCGATGGGGCATGACTCTTCCTCCGCCTCGACCGGGGAGATCGCGCTGCAGGAACTTCGGCGCGACTCGTTCGACGTCATTCTTCTCGACTTGAAGCTGAGCGAAGAGAGCGGGCTGGATGTCCTGACCGAGGCCCTCAAGGTTTCTCCGCGCGCCGCCGTTGTCGTGGTGACGGCGTTCGCCTCCATCGAGACCGCCGTCGATGCGATGCGCCGGGGCGCGTTCGATTACCTGCCGAAGCCTTGCACCCCGGAGCAGCTCCGCCAGGTGCTGGCGCGCATCGAGAAGACGCGCCGCCTCGAGAACAAGGTCGCCGAACTGGAGTCCCGGGAAAATCTCGACCCCGATCTGGCGACGTCTTCGCCCCTCATGGCCAAGGTGCTGGATGTCGCCTACAAGGCCGCGGAGGCGGATGCGACCATCCTCATCCTGGGCGAGAGCGGCACGGGGAAGGGCGTGCTGGCCCGCGCGATCCACCGGCGCAGCCCGCGCAAGGAACAGGCGTTCATCACCGTCAGTTGCCCGAGTCTTTCCAAGGAATTGCTGGAGGGCGAACTCTTCGGCCACGTGAAGGGGGCGTTTACCGGCGCCGTCTCCGACAGATGGGGGAAGGTGGCCGCGGCGGATCGCGGCACGCTTTTCCTGGATGAGATAGGCGATCTTCCCCTCGATATACAGGCCAAGCTGTTGCGCCTGTTGCAGGAGCGCGAATACGAGCGGGTGGGGGAGGCGAACGTCCGCCGCGCCAATGTCCGCGTCATCGCCGCGACGAACCGCAACCTGGCCGAAGCGGTCGCGGCAGGCGCGTTCCGCGAAGACCTCTTCTACCGCCTCAACGTCATCTCCTTCCGCGTGCCGCCGTTGCGCGAGCGCATGGCGGACCTGGAGAATACGGTCCGCCTGCTGGTTCAAACCCTGTCGGCCCGCGCGGGGAAAAAGGTGGAGGGCGTTACGCCCGAAGCCCTGGCGGCATTGCGCGCCTACCATTGGCCGGGCAACCTGCGGGAATTGCGGAATGTTCTCGAACGCGCCGTCACGTTGACCCGGAACACGGTTCTGGAGGTTTCCGATCTCGCGGAGACGATCCAGCCCGCGGCGGACATCCGCGTCGGGAGCCGCGTCGCGCTGGAGAAGATCGAGAACGAGCATATACGGCTGGTTGTCGCCAATACGAAAAATCTCGAGGAAGCCGCCGAGGTGTTGGGCATCGACCCGGCCACGCTCTACAGGCGGAGAAAGAAAATCGGCTAGCCAAGCCCGGCGCGAGGTGTTATGCCCTCGCCCAAAGCCAGGATGATAATAGGGACAACCAAACGGCCCCGCGACGTGGATACGCCCCGCGCGGCGGCCATTCTTTATGGCGATTGGGGCACCAGCAAGGCGTACGTGGTCGGCCTGGCTTTCGCCGTCGCCGGTTATGCGTCCTTCTGGCTCATCGGGGCCATGTGCCTGCTGACCGCGCTGGTCGGCATCAACTACATGGCCATCTGCCGCCATTATCCGGACGGCGGCGGCGTCTATGCCAGCGTCCGGCATCGCTCGGAGATCATCTCCATAGTGGGAGCCTTCCTCCTCATCGCCGACTACATCGTCACCGCCGCCATCAGCGCTCTCTCCGCCTTTCAGTATTTGCAGGTGAATCATCCCGAATATTGGGCCGCCGCCGCCATCGGGGGAATCGGTTTGCTCAATTTCCTCGGCCCGAAGCATTCGGCGGGGATCGCAGCCATCGTCTCGATCCCGACGGCGCTGGTCGTCGTGTTGCTGGGGATGTTCGCGCTGCCTCATCTCGGCCAGGCCGTCCACAACTTGCAGCCGCTGCACGGAAGCGCCTGGCAGAACTGGAGCGGCTTTGTCGGCATCGTCCTCGCGCTTTCCGGCGTCGAGGCCATCGCCAACTCCACGGGCGTCATGAAGCTCAACCCGGGTTCCACGGACGAGCATCCGAACGTCTCGAAGACCTCCACGCCCGCGATCCTCTGGGTCATGTTCGAGGTGTGCGTGTTCACCGCGCTCCTGGGGCTGGCGATGCACGCGCTGCCCGGCCTCCACATCAACAACACCGATCCTTCCAACCCCGATGTCGACGCGCCGGGCCAGAACGGCGTGCGCGACTATATGCTGCGCTATATGGCCGAGATATTCGTCGGCCACAGCTTTGGCGCGGTCGCGGCGCATATAGCGGGGTGGACCGTCAGCATCGTCTTTGGTTTTCTTCTTCTCTCGGCCGTCAACACCGCCATCGTGGACCTCATCGCCATCTCCTTCCTGATGTCGCGCGACGGCGAACTGCCCGGCGCGTTCCAGAAATTGAACGGCTTCGGCGTTCCAAACTCGGGGCTTTTCGTCGCAACGGCGGTGCCCGCCGCGCTCGTCCTGCTCGTCAGCGACGTTTCGGGCCTGGCCGACCTCTATGCGGTGGGCGTGGTCGGCGCCATCGCGACAAATCTCGGCGCCAGCTCCACCGACCGCAAGCTCGGCCTGCTCCGCTGGGAGCGCATCCTCATGTTTTTCACGTTTATCGTGATGCTCTTCATCGAGATATCCGAATTCGCGGTGAAGCCGAAGGCGCGCATCTTCGCGATGGCCGTGCTCGTTGTAGGCCTGATCCTGCGCGGGCTGGCCAGCGAACACGCGCAGAGGAAAAAACTCGCGCTGGAAATCACGGCCAAACCCGCCATTCCCGCCATACCCGCCATATCGCCCGCCTCCTTCAAGTTCAATCCGCCCGGCGCCGCATCGGGCGAGCCGATGCTGGCCGCCATCCGCGGCGTGGGGCGCACGCTGGATTTCGCCATCGAGGAAGCGCGCAAGACGAATCGGCCGCTCTATCTTCTGTATGTGCGGGAGCAGCCCGTCATCCATCCCGAAGACAGGAAGCGCAAATGGATGGACGACGACGACGCGCGGGAAATCTTCGCCTACGCTTCCGACAAGGCGGACGGGCACACCATCCTTCCCGCCTACGCCATCAGCGATTCGCCGGCGAACACCATCGTGGACATCGCGGCCACCGTCGGCGCATCCTATCTCATCGTCGGCGCGCCGCAGAGGAACATGATAGTCAATCTCCTGCGCGGGAACATCATCCGAAACATCTCGGACATTCTTCCCGAGGAGATTCACCTCCTCGTCTATGCATAGCGCCTCCTTGCATCTTGCAACTCCCGCCGGGCGCGGATCGTGCATTTTGCGGCGCGGCCCATGACTTCCCTTCCTGATAACTAGCTTGCCGGCAGCAAGTTAAATAGTTGCCAATCCGGCGGCACATCCTAAGCTAAGAGACAAGGCGCGGCGCTTGCACTTATGTTACGCACCAGGATCCTTTTGGGAGTTGCCCCGCTTTTCGTGCTTCTGCTGCTGACGGGGATATACGCCGTCGCGCTCTTTTCCAAGCTCGGGGGCGCCATCGACGTCATCCTTCGCGAAAACTACCGCAGCGTCGTCGCCGCGCAGAATATGAAGGAGACCGCCGAGCGCATGGACTCGGGGCTCATGTTCACCCTGGGCGGCGAGGAACAGCGCGGCGAGGCGATGTACAAACAGAACCTGCCGCTCTTCGAGGAGAACCTCCGGAGCGAGATCAACAACATCACGTTACCGGGCGAAAGCGAGCTTGCGGACAAGGTCCAGCGGCTTCACAGGGAATATGTCGACCGCGCGCGCGTCTTTCTCGCCGCGAACGCCGGGGAGCGGAAGCGCATGTATTTCGGCGAGATGCTGCCGCTTTTTTCGGAGATAAAAGACACGGCGGGGGAGATCCTTCGCATCAACCAGGAAAGCATGGTTCACGCCGATCGCGAGGCCCGCATGCGAAGCGCCCGCTCGATAAACTACATGGCCGTGACGGTTGCTGCCGGCTTTCTCCTGGCGCTTTACGTCACATGGCATTTGCAGAGTTCCATCCTTAGCCCGATCAAGGACCTGACGGTCTTCTCGAAAGAGCTTGGCGAAGGCCGGCTCGACCAGGTGGCGCCAATCCGTTCGCGGGACGAGCTCGGCCAGCTTGCGGACGCCTTCAACAAGATGGCTTCTAAGCTGCGCGCCTACAGGCAGGTCACGACCGACGAGATAATGAAGGCGCGCCAGGTCACGGAAATGACGTTCTCCGCGCTGCCGGACGCCATCGTCGCGCTTTCGCCGGAGGGGACCCAAGAGTTCAAGAATCCCGCGGCGGAAAACCTCTTCCGCAAGGTCGCCGCGGGCGAGGAACTGGCCGAGCGCATCCATCGCCTGGCGGAATCGGTTCTTCAAGGCGGCGAGGATTATCTCCCCACGAGTTTTTCGAGGGCGTTCTGCGTCCGCGTCGAGGACAAGGAAACCTTCCTCCTGCCGCGCGTCGTCGGCATGCGGACGGACACCGGGAGAATCTTCGGCGCGGTCGTGGTGCTGGAGGACGTCACCCGCTTCCGCCTCCTGGACGACGTGAAGACAAACCTCGTCTCCACGGTGAGCCATGAGTTGAAGACGCCGCTTACCAGCGTCCGCATGGGGCTTCACCTCCTCCTGGAGGAAAGGATCGGCGCGCTCAATTCCAAGCAGATCGAGCTTCTCATCGCCGCGCGCGACGATTCCGAAAGGCTGCTGCGCATGATAAACGACCTGCTCGACCTCGCGCGGCTGGAGTCCGGCGCATCGCCGATGGCGCTCGCGAACATCCCGCCCGGAGAGCTTGTGCGCGGCGCGATAGCCGACTTGCAGGACGCGATCGAGCCGTATCGCGTCCGGCTGGTTCAGAACGTCGAGGCCGGCCTGCCCGACGTGCGCGTCGAGAAGCGGCAGATACTTCACGTCTTCTCGAACTTCATCTCCAACGCCGCGAAGAATTCGCCCGCCGGCGAGGAGATCGCCGTCCGCGCGGCTCCGGGCGAAGAGGGCGGGGTGCGATTCTCCGTCGTCGACAAGGGGATCGGCATTCCCGAGCAGTACCAGGCGCGCATCTTCGAGAAATTCTTTCGCGTGCCCGGCGTGGACAAAGGCGGCGCCGGCCTTGGTCTCGCGATAGCGCGCGAGATCGTCGTGGCGCACGGCGGCAGCATCGGCCTCAAAAGCAAGCCCCGGGAAGGTTCCGAGTTCTACTTCGTCCTTCCCGCCGCGGCGGAAAACATGTCATGAAAAACATTCTCATCGTCGACGACGAACGCAACGTGCGCCTGACCTACCGGGTCAGCCTGGAATCCGAGGGCTTCGCCATCCACGAGGCGGAGTCGAGCCTCAAGGCGCTCGAACAACTCGCGGCGCGCCGGTTCGACCTCGCCATTCTCGACATGCGGATGCCGGAAATGGACGGACTCCAGCTTTTGGAAGCGATCCGGGACAGGGACGTGGACACGCCCGTCGTCATCATCACCGCGTACGCCGACGTCCCCCACGCGGTCAAGGCGATGAAGCTCGGCGCCATCGACTTCCTGCAAAAGCCCGTGACGCCGGCCCAGCTCCGCGCGCTCGTCCACGATGTCATCGAGCGCCACGAGCCCGGCGCGCGGCCTCCGGTCAAGAAGGACTTCGCTTACTTCATACGCGCCGCGAAGCGCTCCATCAATCTGCGCGACTTCAATTCCGCCAGGAAGGAACTCATCCGCGCCCTCGAGTTGAATGAAAATTCCCCGGAGGCGCTCAATCTCGCGGGCGTCATGATCGAAATGCGCGACGACCACGAGCGCGCAAAGAAGTATTACGGCGCGGCGATAAAGCTCGATAGCAACTACGAGCCGGCGCAACAAAACATGCGCCGCCTCTTTGAGTTGTTCAACTTCGGTTCAAGCAATGAACCGTACAATCTCGGCGACAAGGAATAGCAGTGCAGATTGCACGGCCTGAACCGCGCGGTATCAGGCAGAATGCACGACCGGAAGCTGGAAAGCGCCGCGCTCGAATCGCGTAACTAACTCATCGCAAGCGGAATGCGGATGAGGCGAGGGAAGTGGCATGCGATAGGCTAAGGGATATGGCCGTATGACAGACATCCTTTACCTCCTGACATCCGCGGGCTTCTTCGTCCTGATGTTCCTCTTCATCTGGGCCTGCGAAAACATCTGATTTATGGAAAATCTCATCATCGGCGTCATCTCTCTCGGTCTGATCATCTACTTGTTGTTTTCGATCATCCGTCCCGAAAAATTTTAATTCCTGGTATGAACAACTTAAACTCCTGGATGCAACTGGCTCTGTTCGTCGGAGTATTGTTGCTGATCACCAAGCCGCTTGGCCTCTTTTTGATGCGTGTGCTGGACGCCAGGGGCCGCACCTTCCTTGACCCGGTTCTCCGGCCCCTGGAGCGGCTGACGTACAAAATCTGCGGCATCGATCCCGCGCGCGAGCACAACTGGAAGCAGTACACCGCGGCGATGCTCATCTTCAGCCTTGTCGCGATGGTCACGACGTATGCGCTGCTGCGGTTGCAGGCCGCGCTGCCGCTGAATCCCCAGAAGCTTCCGGCGTGGCCCGAGCATCTCGCCTTCAACACGGCGGCAAGCTTCATGACGAATACGAACTGGCAAAGTTACTCGCCCGAAGCGACCGCCTCCTACTTCACGAACATGGTCGCGCTGGCCGCCCATAATTTCTTCTCGGCGGCCATCGGCATAGCGATAGCGGCCGCGGTGGTGCGGGGCGTCGCGCGGCAGACGATGAGCACCATCGGCAATTTCTGGGTGGACCTCGTCCGCCTTACTTACTATCTGCTCCTGCCGGTCTGCGTGGTGTTCGCGCTGTTCCTTATCTCGCAGGGAATGATCCAGAACTTCAAGCCGTACGACACGGCGAGCCTCACCGAACCGTACACCACGCAAGTCCAGAAGACCGACGACAAGGGCAATCCCGTGAACGACGCCGCCGGCAAGCCGGTCATGATCGACCAGAAGGTGGACACCCAAACCATCGCGGAGGGGCCGATGGCTTCGCAGGTCGCCATCAAGATGCTTGGCACGAACGGCGGCGGCTTCACCAACGCGAACGCCGCGCACCCCTTCGAGAACCCGACTCCGCTTTCGAACTTCATCCAGATGCTCTCGATCTTCGCGATCGGCAGCGCGCTGACCTATTACCTGGGCCGCATGGTGAAGCACCAACGCCACGGCTGGGCCGTGTGGGCCGCGATGACGTTCCTTTTCCTGGCGGGAGTATTCGTGCTCTGGAGGGCCGAAGCCGCCGGAAACCCGATCATGACCCAGCTCGGGGTCGATCCGGCGGACGGAAACATGGAAGGCAAGGAAGTTCGCTTCGGCATCTTCAACTCCGCTCTTTTTACGACCATCACCACCGATGCTTCCTGCGGTGCGGTGAACTGCATGCACGACTCGCTCACGCCCCTGGGCGGGCTCGTGCCGCTTTTTAACATCCATTTGGGCGAGATCGTCTTCGGCGGCGTCGGCTCCGGGCTTTACGGCATGTTCGTTTTCATCGTCCTCACCGTGTTCATATGCGGTCTGATGGTGGGGCGCACCCCGGAATACCTCGGCAAGAAAATCGAGCCCTATGATGTCAAGATGGCGTCGCTCGTCATCCTTATCCTGGCGTGGGATATTCTTGGATTCAGCGCGTGGGCGTCGGTCAGCAACTGGGGGCCGCCGGACCCTGTCACGCACGCCGTCACCAACGGAACCAACAACAACGGCCCGCACGGATTTTCGGAAATCCTCTACGCCTTCAGTTCGACCACGGGAAATAACGGCAGCGCCTTCGCCGGCCTCTCCGCGAACACGCCGTGGTACAACACCACGCTCGCCGTCTCGATGCTGATCGGACGCATCGCGATGATCATCCCGATAATGGCCATGGCGGGCGCGTTCGCCCGCAAAAAGATCGTCGCGGAGAGCGTGGGCACGTTCCCCGTCACCGGGCCGCTCTTCGCGACGCTTCTTGTCGGCGTCATCCTGCTCGTGGGCGCGCTGAACTTTTTCCCGGCGCTCGCGCTCGGCCCCATCCTTGAGCACTTCCTCATGCTGACGGGCAAACTGTTCTAAACCCAACAACCCGCTGCCATGGCCGCAAAAACACATTCCATATTCGATCCGGCGATCATAACCCCCGCGATCGGGCAATCCTTCGTCAAACTCAACCCGGTGACGCTCGCCAAAAATCCCGTCATGTTCGTGACGGAAGTCGGCGCGGCGATCACGACGGCCATGCTTCTCGTGAAAGGGCAGGGGCATTTCGGGTTCCTCATCCAGATCGCGCTCTGGCTCTGGTTCACCGTTCTCTTCGCGAACTTCGCGGAGGCAATGGCGGAGGGCCGCGGCAAGGCCCAGGCGGATTCGCTTCGCAAGGCCAGGACGCAGACCTTCGCGAACCGCATCAAGGGAACCGGCACGGAGAGTGTCGCCGCGGAACAGCTGCGCAAGGGGGATGTCGTCATTGTCAAGGCGGGCGAGTTCATTCCCGGCGACGGCGAGATCGTCGAGGGCGCCGCGACCGTCGATGAATCCGCCATAACGGGCGAGTCCGCTCCCGTGGTGCGGGAATCGGGAGGCGACCGGAGCGCGGTGACTGGCGGCACGCGGGTCTTGTCGGACATCATCAAGATCAAGATCACGTCCAACCCCGGCGAGACGTTTCTCGACCGGATGATCGGCCTGGTCGAGGGCGCGAAACGCCAGAAGACGCCGAACGAGATCGCGCTGACGATCCTGCTTTCCGCGCTCACCGTCATCTTCCTCGTCGTCCTCATGGCGCTCAAGGCCTACGGGTATTACTCCACCGTCGACTTCACCGTTCCCGTCCTGGTCGCGCTGCTCGTCTGCCTTATACCGACCACCATCGGCGGATTGCTGAGCGCCATCGGCATCGCGGGCATAGACCGCCTCGTGCAAAAGAACGTGCTCGCCATGAGCGGGCGCGCCGTGGAAGCCGCGGGCGACGTGGACGTGCTGCTGCTGGACAAAACCGGCACCATCACCCTCGGCAACCGCCAGGCGACGGAATTCATGCCCGCGCCGGGAGTGACGGAGGGCGAACTGGCGGAAGCCGCGCAACTCTCCTCGCTGGCCGACGAGACGCCGGAAGGCCGCAGCATCGTCGTCCTCGCAAAGGAGAAATACGGCCTTCGCGGCCGCGAGATTCACGAAATGCCGGACGCCGCTTTCGTCCCGTTCACGGCGCAGACGCGCATGAGCGGGCTGGACGTCGGCGGCGCCAGCTACCGCAAAGGCGCGGCGGGCGCGGTGCGGGACTGGGTCGGGGGCCGGCTTCCGAAGGAGGTCGAGAAACACGTCGAGGCGATCGCCGGCAACGGCGGCACGCCGCTCGTGGTCGCGACAAAGGAGAAGGCGCTCGGCACGATCTACCTGAAGGACATCGTGAAGGGCGGCCTCTCGGAGCGGTTCGAGCGATTCCGCGCGATGGGCATCCGGACGGTGATGATAACCGGCGACAACGCCCTGACCGCCGCGGCCATCGCGAAGGAAGCGGGCGTGGACAGCTTCCTCGCGCAGGCCAAGCCGGAGGAGAAGCTGGCCCTCATCCGCAAGGAACAGGAAGGCGGACACCTCGTCGCGATGACCGGCGACGGCACGAACGACGCGCCCGCGCTTGCGCAAGCGGACGTGGGCGTTGCAATGAACACCGGCACGCAGGCGGCCAAGGAAGCCGGCAATATGGTCGATCTCGATTCCAACCCGACGAAGCTGCTGGAGATCGTCGAGATCGGCAAACAACTCCTCATCACCCGCGGCGCGCTCACCACCTTCAGCATAGCGAACGACGTGGCGAAGTACTTCGCAATCATCCCGGCGATGCTTCTCGGCACGTTCCCCGCCATCGCGCCGCTGAACGTCATGCACTTGAAATCGCCGGACAGCGCGATCCTCAGCGCGGTCATATTCAACGCGCTGATCATCATCGCGCTCATACCGCTCGCATTGCGCGGGGTGCGCTTCAGGCCGCTGGGCGCCGCGAGGATTCTCCAGCGCAACGTCCTTATCTACGGCGTCGGAGGGGTTATCGTCCCCTTCATAGGGATCAAACTAATCGACATGCTAATTACGATGATCGGTCTCATATGAAAAACATACTGTTGGAAATCAAAACATCCGTCCTGGCGCTCATCCTCCTCACGCTGGTCGTGAGCGGAGCCTATCCGCTGGTGGTCTGGGCCTTGGGCGAGGCCATGTTCCCGCACAAGGCGAACGGCAGCTTGATCGTGGCGAAAGACGGCAAGGCGCTCGGTTCCGAGTTGCTCGCGCAGAGCTTCACCTCGCCGAAGTACTTTCATCCGCGGCCCTCGGCGGCGGGAACCGGCTACGACGCGACCAGTTCGGGAGGCACAAACCTCGGGCCCACTTCGCAAAAGCTCATGGATTCCGTAAAGGCCGCCGTCGCGCAGTATCGCGCGGAAAACGGCCTCCAGGCCGGCACGCTCGTTCCCGCCGACGCGGTGACCTCGTCGGCCAGCGGATTGGATCCCCACATCAGCGTCAAGAACGCCCTCTTGCAAACGGCCCGCGTCGCCAAGGCGCGCAACCTGTCCGCGGAGAAAGTCGCCGCGTTAGTCGAAAAATACACCGACCGCCGCCAGCTTGGCATTTTCGGCGAGGACGGAGTAAATGTGTTGAAGCTGAACCTAGCGATGGATGGAATCATCGACCAATAGCACGCGATTGAGCGCGGATGAGTTTCTTTCCATCATCCGCAAGCAGCAGCTCGGGAAGCTGAAAATCTACATTGGCGCGTGCGCCGGCGTCGGCAAGACCTACCAGATGCTGCTGGAGGGCAACCGCTTGAAAAGCCGCGGCCTGGACGTGGTCATCGGCTACGTCGAACCCCACGAGCGGCCCGAGACGACCGCGCAGATTCGCGATCTGGAGATCGTCCCTCCGCGCGTCATCCAGTATCACGGCATCTCGCTCAAGGAGATGGACGTGGAGGCCGTCATCGCCAGGAAGCCGACAGTGGCCCTCGTCGACGAACTCGCGCACACCAACTCGCCCGGCAGCCGCAACACGAAGCGCTACGAGGACGTGGACGACCTGCTGCGCGCCGGCGTCAACGTCATAAGCACCGTCAACATCCAGCACATCGAGTCGCTCTACAATATCGTCGAGGAGGCGACCTCCGTCCGCGTGAAGGAACGCGTGCCAGACGAAGTCCTCGCGAAAGCCGACCACGTCGTCAACGTCGATCTCCCGGCGGAAGACCTTCTCGAAAGACTCGAGGCGGGGAAGATCTATCCGAAGGACCGCATCGAACGCGCGCTCGGGAATTTCTTCACCGAGAAAAACCTCACGCGCCTGCGCGAAATGGCCTTGAGCGAAACCGCGAACTTCCTCGACCGGCAGCAACGCAAGACCGCCCCGAACGAGGCGCATCCCGGCGGGGTGGGGCAGGTGATGGTGGCGATCAGCAGCCGCGGCCCGGACCCCGGCGCCCTGCTAAGAAAAACCGCGCGGCTCGCCAGCCAGCTTAACGCGCAATGGTACGCAGTCTACGTGCGAACCCCGGCGGAATCCGCCACGCAGATCGCCGCCGACGCGCAACGCCGCGTCACCGACACCCTGGAAACCGCGCAAAAGATGGGCGGCCTCGTCATCGTCCTGAAAAACGAGAGCGTGGAAGGCGCGCTGGTTTCCTTCGCGCGCGAGTACGGCATCACGCACCTCATCGTCGGGCGGCCTGGCGCGAGGAGGTTCAGGAACCCGTTCAGGAAACTCCTTCACGACGCGCTCATCGGAAAGCTCACGGGGGTGGACATTCTCGTGGTATAGGCTATAAGCTGCCGGTGTGGGCGCACAAGAAGCACTGGTCAGACTCTCCGAACTCAAAGTCATCCTGGATCGCATAGCCGAGACGGATACGACGCTGTACGAAGCGCTCGCGCACGATGTCGATGAAGCGCTCGCCAAGGTGGACGAGTGCATCGAGGAACTCTCCCCGGACGATGAGTAGCGCGCCGTTTGCGGGATGACGGCCGGGAGCTTGAAGATCGTCTTCTCGGAGCAAGACGCTAGTCCCGCATCAGCTTGTATTCCAGGCTGTCCACCAGCGCCAGCCAGCTCGCTTCGATGATGTTGTTCGACACGCCCACCGTGCCCCAGCTTTCCTTGCCGTCCGTCGATTCGATGAGGACGCGCGTGCCCGCCGCGGTGCCTTTCTGGCTCGCGATGATGCGCACCTTGTAATCCTGCAGCTCGATCTCGTCGATGCGCGGATAGAACGGCCGCAACGCCTTTCGCAAGGCCCTGTCCAGCGCGTTCACCGGGCCGTCGCCCTCCGCGACGGTGTATTCGTTGACGCCGCCGACGCCCAGTTTCACGGTCGCCTCGCAAGTCTGGAACGAGCCGGAGCCGGAGCGCCGGTACGTGCAGTGGTATTCGATGAGGTCGAAGGACGGCTTGTGCCGGCCGAGGATTTTCTGGATGAGGAGATGGAAGGACGCTTCCGCCGCTTCGAATTCGTAGCCTTCGCTTTCCATCCGCTTCACCGTTTGCAGGATTTCGGCGATCGCGGGCGATCCCTTTTCAAGGGCGAAGCCCAATTCGCGCGCCTTCAATAGGACGTTGCTCTGCCCCGAGAGTTCCGAGACGAGGATGTGCTGGTCGTTCCCGACCGCGCCCGGTTCCATGTGCTCGTAGGAGCGGGCGAGCTTTTGCACGGCGTTGACGTGGATGCCGCCCTTGTGCGCGAAGGCGGACGCGCCGACAAAGGGGGCGCGCGTTTCGTGCGCGACGTTCGCGAGTTCATCGACGAAGAGCGAGAGTTCCCGCAGCTTGGAAAGGTCCGGCACGACCTGGACGCCCATCTTCGCCTGGAGATTCGGGATGAGGGTCGTCAGGTTGCAATTCCCGACCCGCTCGCCGTAGCCGTTGACGGTCCCCTGGACCTGGACCGCCCCTTCCTTGACGGCGGCAAGCGCGTTGGCGACTCCCACCCCGCAGTCGTTGTGCGTATGGATGCCGACGGCGCCGCCCACGCGCGCGATCGCATCCCGCGTGATGCGGGCCACTTCATCGGGCATCGAGCCGCCGTTGGTGTCGCACAGCACCACGACGTCCGCGCCGCCGTCCCTGGCCGCCGCTATCGTCCGCAGCGCGTATTCGGGGTCGTCCTTGTAACCGTCGAAGAAATGTTCCGCGTCGTAGAAGACTTCGCGCCCGTTCTCCTTGAAGTAGCGGACGGTGTCGCCGATCATCGCCAGGTTTTCCTCCGCCGTGACGTTGAGGACTTCGGTTACGTGGAGCAGCCAGCTCTTTCCCACCAACGTCACGACCGGCGTCCCCGCTTCGAGCAGGATGCGGACTTGCGGGTCGTCCTCGACGCGCAGGTATCCGCGGCGGGTGCTGCCAAAAGCGGCGATCTTCGCATGCGACCAGGAGCGGCGCCGGGCCTCCTGGAAGAACGCGACGTCCTTGGGATTCGACCCCGGCCAGCCCCCTTCGATGTAGTGCATGCCAAAAGCGTCCAACCTCTCGGCGACGCGGATTTTATCCAGGACGCTGAACGAGATGCCTTCGCCCTGCGTGCCATCGCGGAGGGTCGTGTCGTAAAGAGCCAGGGTCATAAAGCGGGAGAGATTCAGTAAATCAATCCCGCCCCCCGCGCAAGCGGGCTTATTTTAACGCAAGCGGGGCTTATTCCCGAAACAGCTTCCGCGCGCTGGCGGCGGCGGAGGCTTCCTGGTTGCAAAGCAGCACGCCGCGCAGTTCGTCCCCGCGGAAATAACGGGCCGAGAATTTCTTCTTCGCGCGCTCCCCGTGCAGTTCCACGCGGGAGGGAGGCGCGCTGAAATCGCCGATGAACTCGAATTTCAGGTCGAAGAGTTCGCTTGCGTTGTAAGGGATGTTCTCGAATTTCTGGCGCTTCCTGCCCGTGATGTTCCCGCCCACCAGCCGCCCTTGCACCAGGGCGTTCTCCCAATGCTCCGTCCGGCGCACCCCGCCGAATATGCGGTCGGGATAAAGCGCGATGTCCCCGGCGGCATAGACGCCCTTCTCATCGGTCTCCAGGTATTCGTTGACGGGCGTGCCGTTCGGGCCGCTGAGAGGAGTATTTGCCACGAGATCGAGATTCGGCTCGGCGCCCACCGCCACCAGCGCCATGCCGGCGGAAAAGCGGTTTCCGCTCTTCGTCTGGATGTTTTTCAAGACGGTCTTGCCTTCGAAGCCGTTGAGGGTTTCCTGCATCATCATATCGACGCCGCGTTTCGTGAAATAGTCCGTGAGCCAGGTCGCGGTTTCTTCATCGAGGGTCTTCTGCCAAAGGCGGGCGTATCTGCTCATCAGCCGCACGTTCAGCCTTAGCTGGCGCAGCAGGGAAGCCGTTTCCGCCGCGATGAACCCGCCCCCGATGACGACGACATTCTTTTCCCCGCCGCTTATTTCCCGCAAGGCCGTCACGTCGCGGAGCGTCCGCACGCAGACGACATTCCCCAGCGAGGCGCCCGCCACGCCGGGTCGCTTCGCGCGGCTGCCCATCGCCAGGCAAGCCTTCCGAAACTCGACGGCCTGCCCCGTGGCCAGCACCGCCACGCGCTTTTCGAGATTCAGTTCGATGACCGCGGTTTCCAGCCGCAGATCGATCTTGTGCGCCGCGTACCACTCCGGCTTTACGTGGAGGAGATTTTCCGGCGGCGTGACCGCTTTCGTCAGGAAAGAACGGAACAGATGGGGCCGGTTGTAGGGAGCGAATGATTCGCTGCCGACTAGCATGATCGACCCGCGCCGGTCGCGCTTCCGGATGGCTTCACAAACGCTGGCTCCGGCTATGCCCGCTCCGACGATGAGATAGTCTCTATGGATCATTACAACACGAACCCCAAATACTGCAAATCCACTCGGCTTCTGCGAGGAAAATATCGACTTTGCCGCGCGGAGTGCGAAGAAAAGACGCGATGAGCATCCCCGTCCGGCTCCAGGGCGTCGCCAAGCGCTTCGAGAGCGCCGTCGCTCTCGACCATGTCGATCTGCGGATCGAGCCCGGGGAGATGTTCTTTCTCCTCGGCCCGAGCGGCTGCGGCAAGACGACGCTCCTCCGCTGCATAGCGGGCTTTGTGACGCCTGACGAAGGGCGGATATTCCTTGGGGACGCGGACGTAACGCGCCAGCCGGCGCATCTTCGCAACACCGCGATGGTTTTTCAAAGCTACGCCCTCTGGCCGCACCGGACGGTGGCCGGCAACGTGGCGTTCGGCCTGGAAGAACGGAAAACGCCCCGCGCGGAAATAAAGCGCCGCGTGGAGGAAGCGCTGGCGGCGGTCAGGATGAGCGACCTCGCCGAAAGAAGAATAACGCAACTTTCCGGAGGCCAGCAGCAACGCGTCGCCCTGGCGCGGGCTTTGGTTGTCCGCCCGCGCTGCCTGCTGCTTGATGAGCCGCTCTCGAACCTGGACGCAAAGCTCCGGGTCGAATTGCGCTCGGAAATCCGGCGCGTATGCCGCGAATCCCAGCTTACCTCCATCTACGTCACTCATGATCAGAAAGAGGCGCTCTCCATCGCGGACCGGATCGCCGTCCTCGACAAAGGCCGCATCCGCCAGGTCGGGACGCCGGAGGAAATCCACCGCCGGTCCGCGACCAAATTCGTCGCCGGCTTCATGGGGGAGACGAACTTCATCCCCGGCGTCATAACGGCGAATGCAACCGTCGCGACATCCCTGGGCGAAATCGAGGCCGCAAACCCCGGCCCGTCCGGCGACCGCGTCACCCTTTCCATCCGGCCTGAAAGCTGGAGACTTCGGGCCGAACCCGAGAGCCGCAACTGCATAAAAGGCAGGATCGACCAATCCGTCTACCTGGGCGAGATGGCTGAACATACGTTCCTGGTTGAAGGGCGGGAACTGAAAATCTACGAAATGAATCCCCGGTTCCTTTCAACTGGCCGCGAGGCGTACGCCTGTGTATCGCCGGAAGACGTGATGATCTTACGCGAATGAAGCATAATCTCGCGCTAGTCATTGCTTTCCTGATTGTTCTGTCGGCTCCAATCCTGCTCAGACCAAAGCGCGATTTCCTCGCCAAGGCGGACGAGACCCTCGTCATCCTGACCCCGAATAACGAAGCCATTCGTTACGAATTCACCCGGGCTTTCCGCGGGCATTATCTTAAGAAAACCGGGCGCACCGTTAAGATCGACTGGCGCACCCCGGGCGGCACGAGCGAGATATCCCGTTACATCGCCTCCGAATACTTCGCCGCGCTCCAATACTATTGGACGAAGAAGCTTGGCCGTCCCTGGAACGAAGAAGCGGCCCGGCGCGCCTTCCCGGAGTCCAACGTCGGCTGCGGCGTCGATCTTCTTTTCGGCGGGGGGAGTTACGACTTCGCGCTCCAGGCCGCCGCCGGGCGTCTCGTGGATTGCGGCATCGCCCGGACGCATCCCGAGATCCCGCAAAACGTGGGCGGCGAGCCTTACCGGGATCCGCAAGGGAGATGGATCGGCGCGTGCCTCGGCGCCTTTGGCATCTGTTACAATACGGACTCGCTCGCGCGCCTCGGCGTCCGCCCGCCCGCGCAGTGGAGCGACCTCGCCGCTCCCCTCTACTTTGACGCCATAGCCCTGAGCGACCCGACGCAGAGCGGTTCCGCCGCGAAGGCGTTCGAGATGTTGATCCAGCAGCAAATGCTCCGCCGCTCCGCCGTTCGCGAAGGCTGGGCGGACGCCATGCGCCTCCTTCAGGAAATCGCCGGCAACGCCCGCTATTTCACCGATTCCGCCACGCGGACGCCGTGGGATGTCGAGTCGGGTGACGCCGCCGCGGGCATGTGCATCGACTTTTACGGGCGCTTCCAGAGCGAGGCTGTCCGCGGGCCCGACGGCTCGTCCCGCATGCGATACATCACGCCCGCCGGCGGTTCGTCCGTGGGCGTCGACCCCATCGGCATGTTCCGGGGCGCGCCCAATCCCAACCTGGCGCGCGAATTCATCGAGTTCGTTCTTTCCGAGGAGGGCCAGAAACTCTGGGATTGGAAAGTCGGCGCGCCCGGCGGCCCGGTGCGGTACGCCTTGCGCCGCCTGCCGATCCGGCCGGAGTTATACGACGCCCCGGCGTCCTTCCGATCCGACCCGGAAGTGAATCCCTACAAATTGGCCGGCGCGTTCGTCTACCACCCGAAGTGGACGGACACGCGCTGCGTCAGCTTCGTCATCCGTTGCATGTGCATCGAGCCGCACGAGGAGTTGAGCCGCGCGTGGCGCGCGCTGGTCGGCGCCGGATTTCCGCCCGAGGCAAGCGCCGCATTTTACGAAGTCTCGAAGGTCGATTACGAAAAAACCGCCGGCCAGATTCGCGACGCGCTTCGTGCTCCGGATAAAATCGTCCAGGTGCGGCTCGCCGCTTCGTTGGGCGGCGCCTTTCGCGCGCAGTATCTCCGCGCCATTGCACTGGCGCGGCTTGGCAGATGAATCCCGCGCCCTTCCGCGAACGTCTCGCCGCGTGGTTCGACGCGAATGCGCGCGACCTCCCGTGGCGGCGGACGCGCGACCCCTACGCCATCCTGGTTTCGGAGATGATGCTCCAGCAAACCCAGGTCGCGACCGTCATCGACTATTACTTGCGATGGATGGAGCGTTTCCCAACCGCCGCCGCCCTCGCGAACGCGGATGTCTCCGAAGTTCTCCACGCCTGGCAAGGGCTGGGTTATTATTCCCGCGCGCGCAATTTGCACGCGGCGGCGAAACTCGGCCTCGCCGGCAATGCCGAGGCCCTGGAGCGATTGCCCGGCGTGGGGAGCTACACCGCGGCTGCCGTCGCGACCTTCGCATTTGACGAATCCGCCCCGGTGCTGGATGCGAACATCATCCGGGTCCTGGCGAGGTTGTTTGACTACTCCGCCCCGGTCGATACGGCGGCGGGCCGGGCCTTCCTCCGGGCGCGCGCCCTCGAGTTGCTGCCGGCAAAAAACGCGGGGCGCCATAACGCCGCGCTCATGGAACTGGGCGCGCTCGTTTGCGTTCCGCGAAAACCCCGTTGCGCGCTCTGCCCCGTGAGGCCTTTCTGCGCCGCGCGCGAGCCGGGAAAACTCCCCCTCAAAAAGCCGCGCCGGGCGATCCTCCGCGTCGAACAGAATTGCGTTTACGCAAGGCGCGGCGACGAGATTCTCCTCGAACAACAGACCGGCAGGCGCTGGCGCGGCCTTTGGTGTTTGCCCGCGCTTCCGAATCCCGCCGGCGCTCCGCTGGCGGAACTGAAATACCCGATAACCCATCACATCGTAACATTGAGAGTGCATCGGCGCGCGGCGCCCGCGGAGATTCAGCCGGGCCAGCTCTGGGTCCCGAAGAGCCGGGCAGGGGAGTTTCCGATGCCTTCGCCCCATCGGAAAGCGCTTGCCCGCTTGCTGGAACTAACTGATTCTTAGCGGCATGTTGACGGCTGCTCTTCCCGACGAACACGGACACTTCGGTCCGTACGGCGGGATGTTCGTGCCCGAAACCTTGATGACCGCGCTGAACGAGCTTTCAGCCGAATACGCCAAGGCGAAGCAGGACCCCGCGTTCCAGCGGGAACTCGCCGGGCTGCTGGCCGATTTCGCCGGGCGCCCGACGCCTCTCTATTTCGCCGAGCGTCTCACCGAACACCTTGGCGGCGCGCGCATTTTCCTGAAGCGCGAGGACTTGCTCCATACCGGTGCGCACAAGATCAACAACGCGCTCGGCCAGATTCTTCTCGCCCGGCGCATGGGCAAGCGCCGCATCATCGCAGAGACCGGCGCCGGCCAGCACGGCGTCGCCACGGCCACGGTGGCCGCGCGATTCGGGTTCGAATGCGTGATCTACATGGGCCAGGTGGATATGGAGCGGCAGGCTCTTAATGTCACGCGCATGCGGCTGCTCGGCGCCGAAGTCGTCCCCGTCACGGCGGGCCAGGCCACGCTCAAGGAGGCGATCAATGAAGCGATGCGCGATTGGGTCACCAATGTCCGCTCCACCCATTACATTCTCGGTTCGGCTCTCGGCTCCCACCCGTACCCGATGATGGTGCGCGATTTTCACCGCGTCATCGGCGAGGAAACGCGCCGGCAGATTCTTGAGCGCGAGAAACGGCTTCCCGACGTTCTCGTCGCGTGCGTCGGCGGCGGCAGCAACGCCATCGGCCTGTTCCATCCCTTCCTCGCGGACAAGGATGTCCGCATGATCGGCGTCGAAGCGGGCGGCGAGGGGATCGAAGCCGGCAAGCACGCCGCCCGTTTCCAGGGCGGGAAACTCGGCGTGCTGCAAGGGACGCGCACCTACCTGCTGGCGGACGACGACGGCCAGATACAGTTGACGCACTCGATCTCCGCGGGACTCGATTACGCCGCCATCGGCCCGGAGCACAGCTACCTTCGGGACGAAGGCCGCGTCGAATACGAATACGCCACCGACGCGGAGGCTCTCGCGGCGTTCCAGGCCCTGGCGCGGCTCGAGGGGATAATCCCCGCGCTCGAATCCGCGCACGCCATAGCCCACGTCATGAAGATCGCGCCGCGCACGTCCGGGATCATCATCGCCAATCTCTCCGGCCGCGGAGACAAGGACGTGCAGCAGGCCGCCCAACTTTGCGGTTAGCCATGCGCTTCCTTGTTCTGCTTCTGGCGATCTCCGCCCTGCGGGCGGGCGCCGCCGAAAACGGGCTCGGCGCCCGGCCTTACATGGGTTGGGACAGCTGGAGCTTTTTCCGGGGCAAGCCAACCGTGGCGAGGATAAAGGCGCAGGCGGATGCGATGGCCGCCAGGCTGAAACCATACGGCTACACTTATGTGAACATCGACTCCGGCTGGTTCGGGAGCTACGACGAATACGGACGCCCCAAAGCCGACGCCGCGCGGTTCCCCGAAGGCGTCGCCGCGCTGGCGGAATACATGCACCGCAGGGGATTGAAACTCGGCATCTACCTCGAACCGGGGCTGCCAAAAAGCGTGTGGGACGCGAACTCCCCCATCCTTGGAACCCCGTATCACGCCCGCGACATCGCCTTCGCCTCGCAGAACGGCAACACGCTCGGGCGGGCGGACCGCATCGAATACGCGCGACCGGGAGCCGCCGAGTACGTGCAGAGTTGCGCCGATCTCGTCGCTTCGTGGGGAATCGATTTCATCCGGATGGATCACGTCGGACCCGGCGGCGGACGCCTCCCCGCCGACAACCGCCCCGACGTGCAATGCTGGGCCGCCGCGCTGAGGAAAACCGGGCGGCCGATATGGCTGGAGCTTTCCACCAGCCTAGATGTCCGCTACGTCGATTCGTGGAAGAAATACGCCAATAGCTGGCGCATCGAAAACGACATCGAATGGTACGGCCAGGGGCATCCGTTCACGAATTGGGCGAGGGTGGCGAGGCGTTTTGACAACGTCCCGAAATGGGCGGCGCACGCCGGCCCCGGCGGATGGAACAACCTCGACTCTCTCGAAATCGGCAACGGGGCCGCGGACGGATTGACCCCCGACGAACGGCGGGCGTGCATGACCCTTTGGTCGATCTCCTGCTCGCCGATTTCCATCGGCGCGGACTTGACGAATCTCGACAAGAGCGACTTCCCCCTGCTCACCAATCCCGAAGTCCTCGCCGTCGACCAGGCGGGCCGGCCCGCCCAGCCCCTGTCGCAGGGGAGCGCGCAGCAGGTGTGGCGTTCGCGCGACGCCGACGGCAGTTTCACCGTCGCGCTGTTCAATCTCGGATACGCCGGCGCGAATGTCAGCGTGAACTGGAACGAACTCCCTTTCCGCGGCCCCGCGTCGGTGCGCGATCTTTGGAGCCGTGCGGAACTGGGGGTCTTCAACAAAGGGTTCGGCGCAACGCTCAACCCGCACGCCTCGCGGCTCCTGAAAGTGACGCCCCTGGAAAAACAGCGCCCGCGATGATAGGAAAGTGCGTATGAAACCCGACGAGAACGCCCCGGCATGGCAAAAGAACGCGGTTTTCCGGTTCCTCGCGTCGGTTCAACTCGCGATGCTGCTTCTGACGGTCCTTACGATCGCGAGCATCGTCGGGACGATCTGCGAGTCGAGCTTCGACGCCAAGGTGGCGCGCGCCTATATCTATGGCGCAGCCTGGTTCGATCTCTGGCTGTTGCTTCTGGTGGTCAACCTGGTCTTTTCCGCCTTTTCACGCTGGCCGTGGGAAAAACGTCATTTTAGCTTCCTTATCACACACTTGGGAATTATAGCGTTGATCGCGGGGGCGTACATCGGGCGGGTTTCCGGCATCGAGGGCACCATGACTCTTTTCAAGGGAGACGCCCCTTCCAACCTGCTCACCGTCGACCAGCGCGTCATGCGGATTGCCGACGGGGACGGCCAGGCCGTAACCGTCCCGTTCGAAATCCTTAACAAACCTCCCACGCCCGAACATCCGAGAAACATCACCACGACGCCTTCCGGCTGCCATATCTCCGCCATCGGGTTCAGCCCGAGCCTGGAGATGGATATGTCACCCAAACCGCTCGCGGAAGGCGGCGTCCCCGCCATCCACCTCGTTATCGCGACGGCGATGATGGGGCAGAAACTCGAGTCGTGGCTTCTGGCCGATGATCCCGACCATGGCGCGTTCGACATGGGGCTGGCTTCCATCCGATTCCGTCGCGGCGCCGCCCCGGTTTCCGCCGCGCCCGCGCCCGTTGCGGCGTCGGGAGAAGCCGCCGACATCGAGGAAGGCATTTTCGCCTTCGCGAAGACGCCCGACCAAATCTCCCGGCCAAACAAGGGCGGCGCCACGGGCGCGAAGGTTAAGCTTTCGGAAAACGGCGGCTCGGTCTCGGTTGAACTGAACGGCGTTTCGCAATCCTTCGACGTTTCGGCGAACCTCGGGAAGGAGACCCCGCTCGCGGGAACGCCCTACGCGATCACGATCAAAAATTACTGGCCGGACTTCCGTATACGGGACGGCCGGCCGGGAACGGCCAGCCAGGAGCCGCTGAATCCTGCTGTGCTGGTCTTCCTGCGCGGCCGCGGCATTCCCGTCCCCGGCGACGCCGCCGCGCATGCCGGGCCGCCGTCCATGAGCGCGGACGCCGCGGCGAACAACCACCTGGTCATCTACATCGACGATTCCGGGCGGCTGACGTACGACCTCGCATCGCGGAAATTTGGCGCCTCTTCCGGCAAGCTGGAAGCGCCGCTCGCGACCGGCTGGGCGGACTGGAAGCTGACGGTGGAACAACTCCTTCCGCACGCGGAGGCGCACTTCAGCGCGCGGCCCGCTCCGCCCGGCTCGAAAGGCGCGCGCAGCGAGGGCCTCCGCATCCGCGCGGTTCGCAACGGCGAAAGCGTCGAGGAATGGGCTCCGCTGGGCTGGCAAATATCTATCCCCGTCAAGCCCGCCCCGCTCCAGATCGCCTATGGGTACAAGGAAGTCGCGCTTCCCATCGGTTTGCGGCTGACCGATTTCGAGGTCGAGCGCAACGAAGGCTCTGACACGCCCGCGGGCTTCAAGAGCACGGTGGAGATAACCGACGGCGAAGGCGCCAGGGTCACCGGCCAATGCTGGATGAACAATCCCATCAGCTATCCGGACTCCTGGGTGAACACATTCTCGGGGTTCACCTTCAAAATCTCGCAAGCCTCGTGGAACCCCGAGAATCTCAACCAGAGCACCGTCCAGATCCTCCGCGACCCGGGCTGGTCCTTGAAATGGATGGGTTCCCTCTGCATTGTCGCAGGCGTGTTCTCCCTCTTTTACCTGCGGCCCGGGCCGGAAAACCCGGGGCCTCCCTCCGCCGCCGGGCGCAAGGAGAAAACCTCGCGCGTTCCCGTCGCCGCCCTGCTGCTCCTGCTGTTCTCGCTCCATTCCCTCCGTGCGGCGGAGGAATCGCCCATCGATTTCAAACAGTGGGGCCTCCTCGCGATACAGGACGGCGGACGCCGCAAACCGCTCGACACCTTCGCCCGCGAGACGCTGATGCGAATGACGGGAAGAGGGAGCCTCGAAATCGGCGGCCACGTTTGGAAGCCGGATGAATTTGTCCTGTCCATGATCCTGGGCGCCCACGATTGGACAAAGGAGCCGATCATCCTGGTCGATTACAAGCCGCTCGTGGACAAACTGAAGCTGGATTTGGCCCGCAAACGCTTCTCCGTCGAGGAACTCGCGCGGCATCCCGAACTGGAAACCATCGTCAACGAAGCGCACACGGCGCGGCAGAACGAGAAAGAATTGACCCGCATGCAAAAGGAAGCCGAGAGCGTCGGCTCGCGGTTCACCCTTTTCAACAGCCTGCAAACCGGCAGCCTTCTTTTGATCGCGCCGCCGCCCGCGAACCCGGAGGCGAAATGGCTCCTGCCGACGGAAATCGCGGAAAGGTATTCCGGCGCGAGCGCGGAGGAACCGATCGAATGCCTGCGCGGGCTGGCCTCCGCCTACCTGGCGGGCGATGCGTTCCATTTCAGCTTGAACGCGAGCCGGCTTCGCGCCGCCCTGCGGGGACTAAGCCCGGTTATCTATCCGACCGATTTCAATCTCAAGATCGAGTATTTCTACAACCATCTCGATCCGTTCCTTTGGGCGATCGCCTTTTATGCGGCGGCGCTCGTCGCGCTCTCCGTCGCCGGAAGCGCGGGCATTCCGGGACTTGTTTTCGCGGGGACGGGCATGCTCTTCCACGCCGGAGGCATCGCGCTGCGTTGCGTCATCGCGCACCGCCCGCCGGTGACCAACATGTATGAGTCCGTCGTCTGGGTGTCGTTCGGCGTCATGGTCTTCGGATTCGCGTTCTGGGCGCGGTACCGCGCGCTCACTTACCTTGTCGCGGCGCTGCCGGCCAGCCTGGTCTGCCTCCTCCTGCTTCGCCAGTTGCCCGTCGCCATGCCCGGAAGCATCGATCCCCTCGTGCCGGTGCTGCGCAGCAATTTCTGGCTCACGATCCACGTCCTGACCATCACGCTCAGCTACGCGGCGTTCCTGCTGGCGATGGCATTCGGCCACATCGTCCTGTACCGCTTCATACGCGACCCGCGGAATACGCCGGAGGATTCGCTGCTCCATTTCTGGTTATACCGGGTGTTGCAGTTGGGCGTGCTGCTGCTGGCGAGCGGCACCATCCTCGGCGGCGTGTGGGCCAACTACAGTTGGGGCCGTTTCTGGGGCTGGGACCCGAAGGAAACGTGGGCGCTCATCGCCCTGCTATGCTACCTGGTCGTCCTCCACGGGAGGATCGTCGGCTGGTGGGATCAATTCGGGCTCGCCGTTTCCAGCGTCGTTTGCTTCAACGCGGTTCTGATGACCTGGTACGGCGTCAACTTCGTTCTCGGCAAGGGCCTGCACAGCTACGGCTTCGGCATCGGCGGCGAATCGTACGTGGCGGCCTTTGTGGCGGCTGATTTCACCTACGTGGCGTGGGCGTGCATCCGCAGCCGGCAGGCGCTCCGGGCCGTTTAGAGCGTATCATACGCTTTTGTCCTGAGCGGCGTTGTTGTAGAGGCGGCTGTGCCAGCCGCCTGTTGGCGGGGAGACAATGCCAAAGCGCCAAAGCGCCAAAGCGCCACGCGGTTCCCGGTTTTATGAGGCCCAAGAGCGGGCGAAAGCGCATGACATGCTCTAGGAATTTCCCAGTCCGAAGGCCTCGTGCGCGAGGTTCGCGGCTTCGACGATTTTGTCTTCATCCAGGATGACGGCGATCTTGATCTCGGAGGTCGAGATCATCTGGATGTTGATGCCGCCCCTGCCCAGGCATTCAAATAACTGCGCCGCCACGCCGGAATGCGAGCGCATGCCGATGCCGACCACGCTCAGCTTTGCTATCCCGTCCCGGGCCACGAGTTCCCTCGCGCCGGTTTCTTTCAAGACGGGTTCGAGCACTTCCTTCGCCTTTGGCAAATCCTCCTTGTGCAGGGTGAAGGAGATGTCCGTCGTGCCGCTGAAGGAGACGTTCTGCACGATCATGTCGACCATGAGATTCGCTTCCGCCACCGCGGTGAAGAAGCGCGAGGCCACGCCCGGTTTGTCCGGCACTTGGGAGATGGTGACCTTCGCCTGGTTGCGTTCGATGCTTATCCCTCGGATGACTACGTTTTCCATGCTCATGGTTTCTTCCTTAACGATTGTTCCCGGTTTGTCGCTGAAGCTGCTCCGCACTTCGAAAAGGACGCTGAATTTCTTCGCAAACTCCACCGAGCGCGATTGCATGACCTTCGAGCCGGAGCTGGCCATCTCCAGCATCTCGTCGTAGGAGATTTCATCGAGCTTGCGCGCGGTGGGAACGACCCGTGGATCGCACGTGTAAACGCCTTCCACGTCGGTGAATATCTGGCAGACGCTCGCCTTGATGGCCGAGGAGAGGGCGATGGCGGTGAGGTCGGAGCCGCCGCGGCCCAGCGTCGTCACGTGGCCCTCCAAGGTGCTCCCCTGGAAGCCCGCGACGATGACGATGTAACCCTCGTCGAGAAAGTCCTGGATTTGCCGCGGGGTGATGTTGGCGATCTTCGCCTTGGTATGGACGCCGTCCGTGATGATCCCCGCCTGCGCGCCGGTGAGCGACACGGCTTTTTTCCCGAGCGAATTCACCGCCATCGCGGTCAGGGCTATGGTGGTCTGTTCTCCCGTGGCGAGCAGCACGTCCATCTCGCGCTCCGTGGGGTTTGGCGAGATGTCGCGCGCCAGCTTTATCAAGGAATCCGTGACGCCTGACATCGCCGACACGACGACCACCACCTGGTTGCCCGCGCCGTGCGTCGCGGCGACCTTGCGCGCGACATTCAGGATGCGTCCGGTGTCGCCGACGGAGGTGCCGCCATACTTCTGGACGACGAGGCTCATGCCAGGTTTTCGACGCGGATCATGCGCGGGGGGCGTTTTACGACGCTCAGCCCGGCGATGCGGGCAAGCGCGGTTTGCATCTGGTCGTTGGTGGCGTAGTGGATCATGAGCACCAGCGGCACCGACTCGCCTTCCTGCGCCTCGGGCTGGATGACCGACGAGATGCCGATATTCAATTCCCCGAGGATGCCCGCGACCTGGGCGAGAACGCCGGGCTTATCCACGACCGCGATGCGCAGATAGTATTCCGACACGACGGAACTGATCGGCTTGCAGTTGCCATACAGCGCGTGCGGCGTGAAACCGAAGCCGCGCCGGGGCGATTCGAGCGCCGCGGCCGCTTCCGCAAGGTCGCTGATGACGGCGCTGGCGGTGGGGTCCTGCCCGGCGCCGCACCCGTAGAACAGCGTGTCGCCGACCACGTCGCCGCGCACGGCGATGGCGTTGAAGACGCCGTTAACCGAGGCGAGCACGTGCGAGCGCGGGATGAGCGCCGGATGCACCCGCGCCTCGATCTCGCCTTTTTCATCCGCCTTGATGATCGCGAGCAGCTTGACGCAATAGCCGAGCTCGCCCGCGAACCGGATGTCTTCCGCGGTGATCCGCTCTATCCCTTCGACGTATATCTTGTCCGTGCCAACCCAGAAACCGTATGCGAGCGAAGCGAGGATGATGGCCTTGTGCGCGGCGTCCCAGCCGTTCACGTCCAGCGCGGGGTCGGCTTCCGCGAACCCCATCCGCTGGGCTTCGGCGAGCGCGTCTTCAAACCCCATCCCCGAGGCGGTCATGCGGGTGAGGATATAGTTGCTCGTCCCGTTGATGATGCCGTGGATCGACTGGATATGGTTGCCGATAAACGCCTCGCGGATCGACTTGATGATCGGCACGCCGCCGGCCGCTGCCGCCTCGAAAAACACGGGAACCTGGTATTTCGCCGCCGCCTTGAAAATCTCCCGCCCGTGTTCGGCCAGGAGCGCCTTGTTCCCCGTGACGACGATCTTGCCCTTCGCGATGGCGCTGAGAACCAGTTCAAGCGCCGCGTCCGTCCCGCCCATCAACTCGACGACGATCCGGACGCCGGGATCCTCCACGAGGTCGCGCCAGCTTGTCGTCATCAACTCCGCCGGCGCGGCGACCGCCCGCGCCTTCGCCACGTCGCGCACGGCAATCTTGCGGACCACCAGCTCCAGCCCGAGCCGCTCCATCAGCAGGATGCGGTTTTTCGTCAGGTGTTTGAAGACGCCGCCGCCGACTGTGCCTAATCCCGCGAGGCCGATGCCGATCTGTTGCATGTGGGAAGGGCCGATAATCGCGAAAGAGGGCCGGGGGGGCAAGCGTGATTAAAATATTGCAACTTTCCCCGGCGCCGACTGTTTAAGCGTTGAATATGCTCATACCCCTCGATCCGCGCCAATGGGATTTCAGCAAGGCCGCGCATTTGTTGAACCGGGCCGGGTTCGGGGGAACGCCGGAGCAGATCGAGGCCTTGCGCGCGTTGGGGTTCACTAATGCGGTGGAATCGCTTCTGGACGCCCCGGATGACCTCCAGTTATTCCCGAAACCGGCGTGGGCCGCGCCTCAGAATCTGGCCGAGATGAGGCAGTCGATCCTGATGATGGCGCCGGAGGAACAGGCGGAAAAAAAGAAGCAGCAGCAGAAGAACGCCCGCAACGAGGTTGTGGAACTGATCGGCTGGTGGCTGACCCGGATGCGGTATACGCCGAACCCCGCGCGCGAGAAGATGACCCTCTTCTGGCACGGGCATTTCGCGACCAGCGTGGCGAAGGTCAAGCGGGCCTACTTCATGTGGCTTCAGAACGAGACGCTCCGGCAGAACGCCTTCGGCAATTTCGGCAAGATGGTCAAGGACATCTCGCGCGACCCCGCCATGCTCATCTGGCTCGACACCAGGCAGAGCAAGAAAGAGCACCCGAACGAGAACTTCGCGCGCGAGCTGATGGAACTCTTCACCCTCGGCATCGGGAACTACACGGAAAAGGACATCCAGGAAGCGTCGCGCGCGTTCACGGGATACAGAATCAACCCCTTCAACGAAACCTTTCGCTACGCCCCTTTCCAGCACGACGACGGCGACAAGACCTTCTTTGGCCGCACCGGACGGTTTACGGGGGATGACATCGTGGACATCATCGCCAAACAGCCGGCCTGCGCCTCGTTCATCACGAAGAAAATCTGGGAGTTCTTCGTCGCGGACGATCCGCACCCGGGCGTGCTCGACGTTCTGGCGTGGAATTTCCGGCAGAGCGGGGGAGCAATACGCCCGTTGATGCGCGAGATTTTCAGCAGCGCGGCGTTCTACGCGCCCGATGTCATCCGGTCGCAGATAAAGAGCCCCGTCCAATGGCTGGTGCAGACCGCGAAAGAACTGGAGATCGGCATCCCGCCCGGGCCGCTGACCGTGAACGCCTTGCGGCAAATGGGACAGGCGCCGTTCATCCCGCCGAATGTGAAGGGATGGGACGGCGGCAGGGCGTGGATAACCACCTCGACGCTCCTGTTCCGGTATAACCTCTCGAATTACGCCGTTGGCAACGGCCCCATGGGAGCCCAGAAGTTGCGTTTGAACGGCGAGCTTAAAGGCCCGGAGCGCCAGGTGACCCCTTCCGCGCAACTCAATCTGGCGAAGATCGCCCCGCCCGAACTGAGGGACGATTCCCGCAGGCTGGTCGAGACGCTTTCCAAGCGCCTTTTCCAGGAGACGCCCGACGCCCGGGTGACCGGCTCCTTCGTGAAATTCATCGACTCGAAAAAACCCGACACCGGCGACGCCACGATGCGCGAACTCCTGCACCTCATGATGAGCACCCCGCAATTCCAACTAACCTGACCATGGAACACAACGAACCCCCCACCCATACGCTGCACACGCGCCGCGAATTTCTCCGCACTTCGATGCTGGGCGCTGCGGCGGCCTGGACGCTCCCCGTCTTCCTGCAAAAGACTTTCCTGACGCTGGATGCGATGGCCGCCGATTCGCCGATCCAGACGGCGACGGGCAAGGACGGGACGATCCTGGTGGTGCTGCAACTGGCGGGCGGCAACGACGGCCTCAACACCATCGTGCCGTATGCGGATGACGCCTACTACCGCGCGCGTCCGGTCATCGGCATCCCAAAAGACAAGGTCATCCCCATCAATGACTACATCGGGTTCCACCCCAAGCTTGCCGGCCTGAAGGGTCTTTACGACGAGGGGCGTCTCGCGTTGCTCCAGGGCGTCGGTTATCCGAATCCGAACCGCTCCCACTTTCGTTCGACCGAGATTTGGCAGACGGCCGGCGACGCCGACAAGGCGGAGGTCCACGGCTGGCTGGGCCGTTACTTCGACAATTGCTGCAAAGGCGCCGCCCCCACGGTGGGCGTCAGCATCGGCAACCAAACGCCGCAAGCCTTCGCCGCCGCCACGCCGACCGGCGTCTCGTTCTCGCGCCCGGAGCAATTCCGGTGGGTTAATCCCGGGCAGAACCGCGATTCCTCGGAGGCCTTTTACCGGGAGCTAAACCAGCCGGAGGAAACCAACGCAGCCATGCTGGACGCGAACGACGGCGGTTCCGTCGCGGCGATTGCCGGCGCCAAACGGGGCGGGGGCGGCACGCTGGACTTCCTGGAGCGCACCGCGCTGGATGCGCAGATGAGTTCCGACAAAGTCCGCGAGATCGCGAAGAAATATCACTCCGCGGTCGAATATCCCAAAACCCCGCTGGCGGACAGCCTGAGCCTCGTCGCCAAGATGATCGCGGGCGGGCTGGCGACCCGGGTTTACTATGTTAGCATGGGCGGCTTCGACACGCACACAAACCAGGTCAACACGCAGGACCGGTTGATGACCTACCTGGGCGACACGGTGGCGGCGTTTTGCAAAGACTTGCAGGCGCAGGGGAATTTCAATCGCGTCATGCTGATGACCTTCAGCGAATTCGGGCGCCGCGTGACACAGAACGCGAGCAACGGAACCGACCACGGCGCGGCGGCTCCGATGTTTGTCCTGGGAGGCGGCGTAAAGGCGGGTCTCTTCGGGCGCCACCCGAGCCTGACGACGCTGAACAACGGCGACCTTATTTACAACGTCGATTTTCGCCGCGTTTACGCCACCATCCTCGAAAATTGGCTCAATGCTCCCAGCGAACTGGTGCTTGGCCGCAAGTTCCCGCTCCTCCCCATCGTTTGAGACTTTAGTTGCAACCGCGCCCGCGAATGATACCTTGAAGCTATCCCTATGAACACTCCCGTGGCATTCATCAGCAACCTGGCCGGCGGCGACCTGCTGATCATTTTGGTAATCTTGTTGCTGCTCTTCGGCGCGAAGAAACTGCCGGAATTGGCCAAGGGCATGGGGCAGGCGGTCAAGGAATTCAACAAGGCAAAGGACGAGTTCGAGCGGGAAATAACAAAACCTGCGAACGAAGTGACCATCCAGCAACCGAAACAGGTTCTTCCCCAGGCGGCTCCCGGGCCTGTCGTCGATCCGGCCGCGCCGTCGGAAGTCCGTCCGTCCTGAAACGCTCGTTTTGGATTCTATTCCTCCTGCTGCCCGCCGTCGCCTGGGCCGCGCCGGATGAGGTCGTCGTCGCGGGTTACAACATAGAAAACTACGCGCGCGCCGCGCAGATCGGCGAGGACGGGCGCGTCATCGAACAACCCAAGTCGCAAAAATCCATCGACGCCGTCGTGCATGTCGTCAAGGACATCCACCCGGACATCCTCGGCGTCTCCGAGATGGGTCCGCGCGACGCGTTCGAGGATTTCAAAACGCGGGTCGCCCAGGCCGGCCTCGGCTACAGCGACTTCGAATACGTGGACGGCCCGGACCCGTGCAGGCACGTGGCGCTGCTCAGCCGTTACCCGATCATTTCGCGGCAATCGATGCCGGACGTGCCGTACGACCTGAACGGCGTCCGGGAAAAAGTGAAGCGCGGTTTCCTGGATGTAACCGTCCGCATCCCGCCCGGCTACCGGCTGCGGCTCGTCGGCGTTCACCTGAAATCCAAGCTCACCGCGCCGGAGGGCGAGGAACTCATCCGGCGGAACGAAGCGCACATCCTCCGCGCCCACATCGAAAAAATCCTGGCCGAAGACCCCTCGGTCAATCTCCTGCTTTACGGAGACTTCAACGATACGAAGAACGAGCCGGCCATCCAGGAGATCATGGGCGTGCGCCACACCCCCGGCTACATGGCCGACCTCTGGCTGAAGGACGGCGCCGGCGAGCGCTGGACGGAATACTGGAAAGCGGCGGACATTTATTCCCGCATCGACTATATCTTTGCGAATGCCCGTCTGTTTCACCAGATCGACCTCGCAAAATGCGGCGTGTACCGCTCGGAATATTGGGCGGAAGCGAGCGATCACCGGCCCGTTGTCGCGACGATCCTCCCGGGCAGGGAACCGTAGGCGCGCCCTGTTGTTTCTCTGCCTGCTGGCGCTGTCCGCGCCGGCATGGGGAGGCGTGAACGAGGATTGGCGGCGAATCGTCGACCTGGACGCCGGCCCGCAACTCAAGTTCGGCAACCGGGAGGAAGCGCGTCTCCTGGCCATCGGACAGCTCGACCGCCAGGAACCGGCGTTGCGCGCCTTCATCGCCGCGCACCCCGAAGACCCGCGCGCCGCGGACGCCGGCCTGCGGCTCGCGCACCTGCTCGCCGTCCGCAGCGATCTGCAATCGAGGCCCGCGGCCTACGCGGAAGCCATGCGCGTCCTCGACGGCCTCGAGAAAAGCGCGCCCCCGGCGAGGCTCGCGGACATAGCCTTCGCGCGCATCTCCCTCCACATGCGGCGCCTTCAGGAACCGGAACCGACCGAACGACAGCGCGACGATCTCCTGGCGCAGGCGAGGGTCTTTGAAAGCCGGTTTGCCGGGGACCGGCGGATCGCGCCATTGCTGACGGAGATAGCGACACTCTATGACAGGGAGCCGGATGAAAAGCGGAACCTGCTCAACGAAGCTCTGGGCAAAGCCCCCGGCGAGGCGCTCGTCAAACGCATAAACGACGACCTCAAGCGAATCGCAATGCTGGGCCGTCCAATCACCCTCGCCTTCACGTCGGTGCAAGGCGGGCAGGTCGATGTCCGCCAGTTCCGCGGCAGCGTCACGCTCGTTTATTTTTTTGCAAGCTGGTCTTCGCCTTCGGTGGCGGGTCTCGGCGTCGTCAAGGGAGTTCTAAGCCAGTTCGGCCGGGACGAAGTGAAGCCCGTCGGCGTCAGTCTCGACACGGACAAAAACGCGCTCGACGCCGAATTGAAAACCTATGGCGTCAACTGGCCGGTTTACTTCGACGGGAAGGGTTGGGATAGTCCGCTCGTCAGATCATTCGGGATAAACGCCATCCCCACGGTTTGGATACTGGATCGCGCCGGAAACCTGCGGACGCTCAGCGGGCGGGACGACACTGAAGGCATCATTCGCAGCCTTCTTCGCGAAAGATAAAAGCCGCCGCCCCGGGGGTGGGGGACGGCGGCCATATCGTATTTCCGTTCGCCGCGCTTAGTCTAGAAGCTGACGTCGAAGCCGCCGTTCACGGCGTGGGATTCGTAGGAAGAATTGATCTTCCCGTCGTAGTTCAGGAAGGTCGCAAAGGTCGGGTTCCATTGAGCCCTGACACCCGCCTCGAGGAGCGCGCTGTCCCGTCCGATCGTGGGCCCGCGCACCTGGAAGTAATCATTTGTGCCGGCGAACTCGGCGTCGACGGGAATGGCCGCGTAGGCGAACTCATGCTGCCAGCTTGCGCGCGCCTGCGGAGTGATGACAACGCCGCCCGCGGTGAAGGGATAGGCGATCTTGATGCCCGCATCCGTGCGCAGGGAATCCTGGTTCTGGGACACGAGCGTCAGAGGAATCGCCGAGCCGTTTTCCGTGAAGCGGTTGACCTGGACGTAGGTGTACTCGATCGACCCGATGGGGCCGACCACCAGTTTGCCCACGTGGAGGTCGTATCCCATGCCAAGGAAGGTGTTGAACTCGGCGCCGTCGGTGGATCCGTTCGCATCGCCGAACAGGGCTTTGCGGCGCGTGTCGTAGCTATTGTAACCGCCGCCCGCGTAGGTGTTCAGGTAGAAGCCGCCGCTGTTGTTGAACAGCGTGGCATACACGCCGCCCCTGCCGCTATTGACATTGACGCTCCCGCGTCCGTCAAGGCCGGTGTTCGTGTTGGCGTAGCCGAGGGCGACGCCAACCGCGAAGTTGTCGCTGACGCGGTAGTCCATGCCCACCGTGACGCCGCCGGTCGTGAAGTCGTAGCCCCGGGCGTTGGAATCGCTGCCGACGTGGACAAAGTCGCCGTTGCCGCTGATGAATACGCCAAGGCGGCTTCCGGCCGGGATCGGCGCGGGATACGGGTTCTTGTCCTTGCTGGTGTCGATGTAGTTCTTGCCATCATACCCCTGGGTGACGGCGGCGCTTGAAACATTCAAGTCGGACATGAACCCTTTCGCCCCGGCCCGGATATCGGCCATGCGGTTTTCCAGGTTGTTTTCCTGGACGTTCGCGCCGGCGAAGCTGATTTCATACATCGCGCTCAAACCGGCGGGAGAGATGGCGTCCAGTTCCCGCGTGAGGTCGCCCACGGGCTGCGCGTTCATGATGGCGATGATGTTCGCCGCGTTCGGATCAAACTCCGCGCGATCCAGGGCCTTTGCGATCGCCATTTGGTTGGGCGTGAAGGCGAAGCCTCCAAAGGAAGCGGCCAATTCCTCCAGGATGACCTGGCTGTTTGTGTAAACCAGATGCGGCTCCAGGATGGTCCCGGCGGGGAGGAGGTCGCCCGTGTTGACGGCGGCGAACCGGCCGCTGAGGCCCCTGTCCGTATTGACGAGGATGAGCTTGTCGCCCTGGCCGAGCTGGAGCGTCGCCGGCGCTTGCAGAGTCAACGTGCCATTGAGATAAGCGTGCCCGGCGACGTTCAGGAAGTCGTACTGCCCGGGTTTGACTCCATCGACGTGAAGGAGAAGCGTGCCGCCGGGGTTCTGGATGTAATCGCCGCCGACATTGATCGGCTGCGGATCGGCCGTCAGCACTCCGCCGACGAGGTAAACATTGCCCACGCCCAGGGCGCTGGGGCTGCCCACCACCAGCGTGCCGGCCTCGATGAACGTGCCGCCGGCATAAGTGTCGGCCCCGTTGAGCGTGACAGTTTGCGTGCTGTTCATCGTCAAGGCGCCATTGCCCTGGATGATGCCGTTGAAGGTAAGGTTATGAGCCGGCAGCGGTCTCGGATCGTCGATAAGGGTAAGCGCCGTGCCGCCGCCGATGTTGATGGCGTTGGGCACCGTGCGATTTAAGCCGTTGGCAAACAAGCTGCCGCCCAGGCCCAGGACCCTCAGCCCGCCTGTTCCCAGCGCGCCGGAGATGATGTTCCCGTTGGGCAACACGACGGAGTTGATCCCGATGCCGATGCTGCCGCCCTCGAGGTTGGTTCCGCCCTGGTAGGTGTTCGCCTTGTTCAGGACGAGGAGGCCGGGGTGGTACTTCGTCAGCGCGCCGGGGCCGACCAGAAGCGCGTTCTCCACCATGGTATACCCGTTGGTGTTAACCCTGGCGCCCCCGCCGAGGATCGTCGCGGCGTTTACGAAGGAGACGTTGTTGATCGCCACCAGGGTGCCCGCATTGAAGTTCAGCCCGCCCGTCAGGGTGTAGAACGTATCGACTCCCAGGTAGCCGCCGCCCCACACGGTCGTCGTCCCCGTGGTGTTTACCGTGCCGCCGTTCAGGATCGCCACCGTTCCCGTGCCGGCGGCGCCGCCTGCATTGCCGCCGATGTAGAGATTGTCGTTGTTGATCCACAAGCCGTTCAGTCCCACCGTCACGGTTCCCTTGGAACCGGCCTGGTTGCCGATGAACGCGTCGAAATTGGTGACGGAACCGCCGGTGATATTCAGGACGCCCACGGAGCCGCCGGCATTGCCGACAGTAAGGTTGGACGTCACGTTGAGAGCGCCTTGGTTGGTAACGGTAACCGTGCCGGATCCCGTTCCGCCGATAATGAAGACGCCCGAGTTATTCCAGGCCGAACCCGAGCCGTCAATGAGGGCGGTTCCGATGGAACCGGCGCCGGAGCCGACAAAGCCGTTGAAGTCAAAGACGGTTCCCGAGGTCAGGACGTTCAGCGTCCCCACGCCGCCGAAGAAACCGCCGACGGTGATGTCCGAAATCGCGCCGAGAGTCGCTTTCGACTCCACCGTGACGACGCCCGTGCCGGAGCTTCCAACCGTGAGGCTATCCACCGTCCAGCGGGAACCAAGGCCGGTCACGTCCACGACGCCGAGCGAACCGGCGTTCTGACCCACGATGCTCGCTCCGCTGACGACCGTGCCGCTGTTCTCGATCGTCATCGAGCCGGAGGTCGTGCTTGCGGCGATTATGAGGCTGTCGGTCGCCGTCACGAGGCCGCTGCCGGTCACTTCGAGGAAAGCGGAGCCCATGTTGCCTACAACAAGCGAGTCGTTGCTCCAAGTGGAGCCGGCGTCCGTCACAAGAGCCGTGCCGATGCCGCCAACGTTGTTGCCGATGGTGCCGGAAACATCCGAGACCTGGCCGCCGGTGTTAACCGTAAGAGAACCGGTGCCGGAGTTGCCGACGGTGAGCGTGGTGCCGCTCCACATGGCGGGATCCGAGACGACCGCCGTGCCGTTGCTGCCGGCGCCGTCGCCGATGATGCCTGTCACGTCCGCGACCGCGCCGTCGTTGAAGACGTTAAGGAAACCGACGCCGGAACCGCCCACGATGATCACGTTGCTCGTCCAGGTGGAACCCGGGTCGTTCACGTTGACGATGCCGCTCGAACCGGCATGCTGGCCGATAATGCCCGTCCCGCTCACTACGGAACCCGAGCCCGTGATCGCCATCGAGCCGGAGGTCGTGAACGCGCTGACGATCAGATTGTCGGTCGCCGTCACAAGGGCGCCGTTCGTAACCAGGAGAGAAGCGGTTCCCGAGTCGCCGACGACGAGGTCGGTGTTGGTCCACATCGAGCCGGGGTCCGTCACAAGCACCGCGCCGTTGCCGCCAACGGCATGGCCGATGACGCCCGTCACGTCCGCGACGACGCCGCCAGTCGTGATGTTAAGGACGCCCGCGCCGGTGTCGCTGACAACGAGAAGGGTGCTGTTCCAGGTCGAACCCGCGCCGGTCACGTTGACGATGCCGCTGGAACCGGCGTGGTGGCCGATGACGCCCGTCCCGCTGGTGACGGTGGCGCCGCCGGAGATGTCCATCGAGCCGGAGGTCGTGAAGGAGCTGACGATCAGGTCATCGGTTGCCGTCACGAGGGCGCCATTTGTCACAACGAGGGAACCCGTGCCCGAATCGCCAACGATGAGGTGGGTGTTAAGCCATTCGGTGCCGGGGTCCGTAATCAGCGCCGTCCCGTTGCTGCCGACGGCTCTGCCGATGACGGCGTTGCTGTCCGAAATGAGGCCGCCGTTCGAGCCGGTGAGGAAGCCCGTGCCCGCATTGCCAATAAGAAACGTGCCGGCGTTAAAGGCGGAGCCGGGGTCCGTCACGACCAGCGTGCCGACGCCCGTGGCGATGTCGCCGAGAACCGCGGTTCCGCTCGCCGTAACCTGGGCGCCGTTCGCCACCGTCATCGTGCCGGTGCCGGATTCGCCGATCACGAGGGAAGTGGAGGTTAAAGTCGAACCGGGGTCCGTAACCACTGCCACGCCGTTCGCTCCGATGTTCGTGCCGATGACCACGCTGGTCGCGGTAACGGAACCGCTGGTTGTGATTGCCATCGACCCGCTTCCCAGCGCGTTTTGGCCGATTGTCAAAGTGTCCGCCACCGAGACGAAGCCGCCGCTTGAGGTAATGAGGACGCCCGTGCCCGATTCGCCGACGATCACGTCGCCCGCGTTGACCCACATGGAACCCGTGCCCGTGACGGTCATGGTTCCGGAGGAACCGGGGTTTTGGCCGATGACAGCCGGGTCGTCGAAGACGTATCCGCCGTTCGATATGGTCACCGAGCCTGTGCCGGAAACGCCGATCGTGAGATTGCCGCTGTTATGCCAGGAGGAACCCGCGCCGTCCACCGTCACAACGCCGTTCGCGCCCGTGAGATCGCCGACCAAACCGTCGGTGTCCGAGACGGAGCCGCTTGCGAGAATGTTCATCGTGCCGACGACGCCGCTTTGCTGGCCGACGGTGAGGGTGTTGGCCACTGAGACAAAACCGTTGCTTTGCGACGTGAGGACGCCCGTGCCGAATTCGCTTATGACGAGACTGTCCGTGCTGACCCAGGTGGAGCCGGCGTCGGTCACCAGCACCACGCCGTGGGAGTTGCTGTTCTGACCGATGACCGCCGCGACATCGGAAACATAACCGTTGCTCGCGGTTGTGAGCGAACCGGAGCCGGATACGCCGACAACCAGATTGCCAGTGTTGTTCCAGACGGCGCCTGTGCCGGACACCGAGGCCGTCCCGGTGGAGGTTCCGGCAAAACCGATATAACCGTTGTCATCCAGGACGGTGCCGCTGCTGACGACGGTGAGCGTGCCGGTGCCGGATTTGCCGACCGTGACGTTGCCCGTATTGATCCATTGCGCGCCGGGGTCTCCGACCGTGACAAACCCGGTCGAGCCTACGGCGTCGCCGATAACGCCGTCCACATCGGAGACCGTGCCCGCGCCGGAAACGGTCATTGTGCCGAGGCTCCCCGCGGATTTGCCCACGGTCAAAGTGGTTGCGACGGACACATTGCCGCTGCTGGTAACCGTCAAGGTTCCCGTTCCGGAATCGCCCACCGTCAGAGAGCCGTCATCCTGCCAAGTCGAACCCGCGCCCGTTACCGTCGCCGAGCCGTTCGAGCCTCCGTTTTGAGCGATCGTCGCGTTGCCAACGTTGTGAACCGTACCGCCGGCGGCAATCGTCATGGAACCCGTGCCCGAACTCGCGAGGCCGATGACCAGGTTTCCTTCCACGGAGACAAGCCCGTTGCTTGACGAGGTAAGACTGCCCGTGCCGGACTGGCCGACCGTGAGGTCGCCCATATCCAACCAGGTGGAACCGGCGCCGGTCACCGTGGCCGCGCCGGTCGAGCCGGCAAACTGGCCGATGATCGCTTTGCCCAGGTTGTTGACCGTGCCGCTGGCGAAGACGTTCATCGTGCCGTTGCCGCCATTGTTTTCGCCGATAAACAGATTGCCCACGGTATTGATTCCGACGTTCACCGTGCCGTTGCTCGAAGTAAGGAGGACGCCGGTGCCGGATTCGCCGATGACCAGATTGCCGACGCCTGTGTTGATGTTCCAAGTCGAACCGGACCCGCTCACCACCACCTGGCCGAAGGAGCCGGCATTCTGGCCGATAACGGCGGAGTCGTTGATGGTGCCGCCGGTCAGGATGTACACGTAGCCCTGGCCTCCGGCATTCTGGCCGACAATCATATCACCGGTCACGTTGACCGTGCCGAGGTCTTCCACGACAAGCTGGCCGCTGCCGGATTGACCGACGACCAGATTGCCGTTGACATTCCAGGTGGAACCGGCGCCAGTCACCGTTACCTCGCCGTCCGAGCCGGCGTCGCGGCCAATAACGGAGCTGCCCGTTGTAAGAACGCCGCCATTCGAGATCGTCATTGTGCCGGTGCCGCTGCCCCCGACAGTGAAAGCGCCGGTGCCGCCGCCTACTATGACCATGCCGCCATTGGATGTCGTGAGGTTGCCCGACCCCGATTCGCCGACAGTGAGACTGCCGCCGATATTCCAGATTGAACCCGTGCCGTCCACCGTCACTTCACCGTCCGAGCCGGCGTTCTGGCCGATTACGGCGTTGCCGCCGTTTGTGACCGTGCCGCTGGCCTGGACAAACATCTGGCCCGTGCCGGACTGGCCGACGATCAGGTTGCCGCCTACGGTTACGTTCGCGTTGCTCGATGTCGTAAGCGTGCCGGAGCCGGAGCCGCCGACAATAAGGTTGCCCAAACTGTGCCACAAGGAGTTTGAGCCGCTCACGAAGGCTGTGCCTGTCGCTCCGCTGTCCAGGCCGATAATGCCATCCATGCCGTTGACGACGGTGCCGCCGGTTAGAATGCTCATCGTGCCGCTGCTTCCCGGGGCGTCGCCGACGATGGTATCCGTCGCGGAAACGATTGTGCCGTTGCTGCTGGTGATAAGAATGCCGGTTCCCGAGCCGCCCACGATGAGACTGTCGCTGTTGCTCAGGACGGGGAGGTCGCCCGGGGCGGTGCCTGTGACTATCAACGTCGCGGTCTGGCCCGCGCCGGGGGCGACGATGGCGCTGTTATCTATAAAGGTCCCGGTGATGATCATCGTTCCGGAGGTCACCTCCAGATCGCCAGGGCCGTCTATGTTGCCAAACCCGGAGAAAACAAAGGTTCCCGACCCGGATTTTATAAGGTTCGGGTTGCCGGTGGAGTCGTCTCCCGAGATGGTCCCTTCGTAATCCAGCTCCGTGCCGCTGTCCGTCTGGATCGTTCCGCCGTTCCCGGTGATGAAGATCGTGGGGATGCGGGCGGGATCGAGGGAGAAGCTTGCGGTGGTCTCCAAGGCGCCGCCATCGAGCGCGAAGAAGCCGGGGCCGAGGTTGGCGCTTTGCGAAATGCTAATCGCGCCTCCGCTGATAATCGTGCCGCCGATGTAGGAGTTTGATCCAGTAAGCGTGAGCGTTCCGCTGCCGACCTTCGTCAGGCCCAGTGCGGATGTCGGGAAACCCAGGTCCGTGATGATGCCGCTGAAGGTGCTTGACGTTCCCAGCGCGCCGACCGACAGCGTGGCGCTGGTCAGAGGAACGAGGTTTGTCACGGTCCCGGAGCCTGACAGCGAGCCGATGGTATTGTTAAAGCCGCCGGCGTCCAAAACCCCGTTGACGATGAAGGCGGAATTTGGGCTGAAAGCATTGGAGCTATTTGCCGTGAGCAGCGTCTCGACATCCGAGTAACCGGTGTAGCCATTGGAACCGCCCAGTTGCGTCCCGGCTCCGGCAAAAACAATCCCGGTGCTGGACGAGGTGGTGAGGATCTGGGAGTTAATGATGACGCCGCTGCCGGTAATAACCGCCGCGTTCAAGCCCGCAGAGGGATCCAATGTGAGCTGGCCTCCCGTTATAGTATAAAGACTTCCGCCGCTGCCCGAGCCGACAATCAATTCCGACGCCGTCACTCCGCCTGATATGGTGACTATGGGGCTTGTAACAAGAGTGTTGTTAAACAAGGCTATCGCAAGATTCGCATTGTTCCAGACCACGTCTCCGGCGCCGGGGATCGCCACCCAGTTCGCCGTTGTCCCGTTATCCCATGTGCCGCTTCCTCCGCTGCCGGGAGAGACGCCCGTCGTCGCGGGATCAAACCCGTATTCCGGCGCAGCAGCCTCCGTGGGGGAAATGCCGAGGATTAGCAAGGCGGCTGCGAGAAAAGCGCCGGAGGCGCAATGGGAAATGCGAGTGTTTATCCTCATAGTGATGATGCCGGGTAGAACTGACGAATCGCGCGTTTGAAGCGCCCGCGTGCGGTTGTCCGAAATATCGCCGTTTGAGTCAAACAAAATTTAGTTCGGGTGGGACAATATTTTTTTAAGCGGACCGGTTTCCTTGTGGAATGTCCATTTGGTGTTATTTAGATCGCTGTGAGACACGAATGGATTCGGGCCGGCGCGACGATTTTTCTGGCGCTCGCGGCCGGCGGTTGCGGGGGCAAGCCAGGGGCGCAGCAGCCGCCGCCCGCCGCGGTGACGGTCAGCGTTCCGCTCCAGCGGCAGGTCGTCGATTGGGAGGAATACACGGGTCATCTGCAATCGCCGAAAACGGCCAGCGTCGCGGCGCGGATCAGCGGGTTCATCGAGGAAGTTCCCTTCAAGGAAGGGGCGCTCGTCAACAAGGGCGACACGCTTTTCGTCATCGATGACCGCCCGTTCAAGGCCGACCTGGAAAACAAGCGGGCCACGGAAGCCAAGGACGCGGCGCAGGTGACCTTGACGAAGACGGAACTGGAGCGTTCCGCGATGCTCCTGAAGAACCGAGTCGTGGAACAGCAGGACTACGACACCAAGAACGCCGGCTACCAGCAGGCCCAGGCGCAACTCGCCGCGGACAAGGCCGCCGCGGACGCCGCCGCTTTGAACCTGGAGTGGACGCGCGTGGAGGCGCCGATCAGCGGACGCATCAGCAAGATGAACATCACGGTGGGCAACCTGGTGAACGGCGGCGCGGGCCAGGCCACGTTGCTGACGACCATCGTCTCGGTTGACCCGGTGTATTGTTATGTCTCCGTGCCGGAACGGGCGTTCTTGAAATACCAGACCGCCGCGGCCAGGGAAAAACACGAGGGCGTGCGCGAGGCGAGGATACCGTGTTACGTGGAATTGGAAAACGAAACGAACTTCCCGCATGCGGGATATATCGACTTCATCGACAACGCGCTGGATCCGAATACCGGCACGATCCAGGTGCGCGGCGTTATTCCGAATCCGGACGGCATGCTGACCCCCGGCTTGTTCGCGCGGATGCGCGTGGCCGGCAGCGGGCGCTACCAGGCGTTGCTGGTTCCTGAAGAAGCCGTCAACACCGACCAGAACGAGCGCTTCCTGCTCGTCGTGGACAAAGAAAACGTCGTCCAGGCGCGGCCCGTCGAACTGGGGAGGCTCTTCGGGAGCCTTCGCTCCATCGTGAATGGACTCAACCCCGGGGAACGCGTGGTCGTGAACGGCATCCAGATGGCGCGGCCCGGAACGAAGGTCAACCCGCGGGAAACGCCCATTCCCGAGGAAGCGATCCGCGCGCTGGATGTCGCGGACAGCGGCGGGAAGACCCCGTGACTCCGTGAGCATAGCGCATTTCTTCATCAACCGGCCGGTCTTCGCCGCCGTCATTTCCATCGTCACCCTCATCGCGGGGGCGCTGGCGATGCTCGCGCTGCCGATCGCCCAATACCCGGCCATCGCCCCGCCGACCGTCACCGTCTCCACAGTTTACCCGGGCGCGAACGCGAAGACCGTCTCGGACACCGTGGCCACGCCGATCGAAGAGCAGGTCAACGGCGTCGAGAACATGCTGTACATGTCGAGCCAATGCACCAATGACGGCGCGATGAAGCTGACCGTGACCTTCCGGGTCGGCACGAACCTGGATGTCGCGCAGGTGCAGGTGCAGAACCGGGTCGCGATCGCGCAGCCGCAATTGCCGCCGGAAGTGCAGCAGGAAGGCATCATCGTAAAGAAGGCGTCGCCGGACATAACCCTGGTCGTCGCGCTCCATTCGCCGGACAACTCGCACAACACGCTCTTCATGAGCAACTACGCGACGTTGCAGATCAAGGACGAGATCGCGCGCCTGCCTGGGGTGGGGGACATCACCATCTTCGGCATACGCGACTATTCCATGCGGCTGTGGCTCGACCCCGACAAGCTCGCCGCGCGGAGCCTCACCGCCGCCGACGTAGTCAACGCCGTCAAGGAGCAGAACGTGCAGGTCGCGGCGGGCGTCATAGGCGGGCCGCCGTTGCCGCCGGGAGCCAGCCAGTTCCAATACACGATGAACGTCGAGGGCCGGCTGACCGATCCCAAGCAGTTCTCCGACATGGTGGTGAACGTCGGGCAGAACGGGCGCATAACGCAACTCCACGACGTGGGCCGGGTGGAACTGGCCGCCGCCGACTACAGCACCGCCATGACTTTTGACGGCAACCCCGCGGTCGCCATCGCCGTCTTCCAGCTTCCCGGCTCGAATTCCATCCAGACCGCCGACGCCGTGTACGCGAAGATGAAGGAGCTGAAAAAGCGGTTCCCGCAGGGCGTCGATTACACCATCCCGTACGACACCACGCTCTTCGTCCGCGACAGCATCCGGGATGTTTTCAAGACGCTCTTCGAGGGCATCGCGCTCGTCTCGCTCGTCGTGCTCGTCTTTCTCCAAAGCTGGCGCGCGTCCATCGTGCCGTTGATCGCCATCCCGGTCTCGCTCATCGGCACATTCGCGGCCATCTTTCTCGCGGGGTTTTCCATGAATCTCCTGTCGCTGTTCGGCCTCGTGCTCGCCATCGGCATCGTGGTGGACGACGCCATCATCGTCGTCGAAAACGTCCAGCGCTGGGTGGAACGCGGCGTTCCCCCGCGCGAGGCGGCCTTCAAGGCGATGGATGAAGTCACCCCGGCCATCATCGCCATAGCCTTTGGCTTGTCCGCGGTGTTCATACCGGTCGCCTTCATCAGCGGCATCACGGGGCAATTCTACCGGCAGTTCGCCCTCACCATCTCGTTTTCCACGCTCCTGTCGGCGTTCAATTCCCTCACGCTCAGCCCGGCGCTCGCGGCCCTGCTGCTGCAGCCGCACGGCGCGAAAAAGGATTGGTTCACACGCGTGCTCGACTTCGGGCTTGGATGGTTTTTCCGCCTTTTCAACCGGGCCTTCGACGCCTCGAACCGGCGCTACTCCCTCTTTCTCCGCAAAGTGGTCCGCTACAGCGTGGTCGCGCTCGCGGTCTATGCCGGCCTGGTCCTTCTCGCGTATTTCGGCTTCAAGGTCGTGCCGACAGGGTTCATCCCGCCGCAGGACCAGGGGTACCTCATCTGCAACGTCCAGATGCCCGACGCCTCTTCCATCGACCGCACCCAGCAGGTTCTCTCCGACATGGCGAAGATGGCCATCAAGACGCCCGGCGTCCACGGCCTCTTCACGGTGGCGGGCCTGAACATCCTCGCCAACGCCAATTCCTCCGCCGCCGGCGTCATGTTCTGCACGCTGGACCCGTTCTCGAAACGCGCGGGCGATCCGAACCTCTCCGCGCAGGCGATCTCGAAGCGGCTCTACGCCCAATTCTCGAAGATACAGGAAGCCATCGTCCTGGTCTTCCCGCCGCCGCCGGTCCGCGGCATGGGCAACGCGGGCGGCTTCAAGATGCAGGTCGAGGATCGTTCCGGCCAGAACACGCCGCAACAACTCCAGGCCGTCGTGGACAACCTTATGGCCGAGGCCCGGAAACGGCCCGAACTCACCGCGTTGTTTTCCAGCTTCCGGGCGAGCTTCCCGCAGCTCTATGGCAACGTGGATCGCGTCAAGGCCAAGGAACAGAACGTCGCCGTCACGGACGTGTTTGAAACGCTGCAAGTCTATCTCGGCGGCGTCTATATAAACGACTTCAACTACCTCGGACGCACCTGGCATGTGACCGCGCAGGCCGACGCGCCCTTCCGCGCCAACGCCGACGCCATTTCCCGCTTGCAAACACGCAACTCCGCCGGCCAGATGGTGCCCCTGGGCGCCGTGATGGATTTGAAGGACGCCACCGGGCCGGATCGCATCCAGCGTTACGACCTCTATCTCTCCGCCGAGATAAACGGAAACACCGCGCCCGGGTACAGCAGCGGCCAGGCCATCGCCGCGATGGAAGAGACCGCGAAGAAGGCGCTCCCCAGGGAATACAACTTCGAATGGACGGACCTCGCGTACCAGGAACAGGCCGCGAGCAGCACGGCGTTCCTCATCTTTCCGCTCTGCATACTCTTCGTATGGCTGACGCATTCGGCGGAATACGAGAGTTTCGCGCTCTCCACAGCCATCATCCTCATCGTTCCCATGTGCCTTCTCTCGGGCATCGGCGGCGTGTGGCTGCGCGGCATGGAGAACAACATCTTCACGCAGATCGGTTTCGTCGTCCTGGCGGGCATGAGCGTGAAGAACGCCGTCCTCATCGTGGAATTCGCCAAACAGCAGCAGGAACACAACCCCGGCATGAAGGCCGCCGACGCCGCGGTGGAAGCCTCCCGCCTCCGGCTGCGGCCCATCCTGATGACGAGCTTCACCTTCATCTTTGGCGTGCTCCCGCTGGTCACGGCCACCGGCGCGGGCTATGAAATGCGCCAGGCCCTCGGCACCGCCGTCTTTTTCGGGATGCTCGGCGTCACTTTCTTCGGCGTCTTTTTCACGCCGGTGTTCTACACCGTCATCCGCAAACTGACCGGCCGCGATACGATCTGAGGGGCGCCGCGATCCCTTCGATATCGCGGGTCACCCCCGGTGGATCAGGCGCGGCGCCGTTATCGTTGTAGAGGCGGCTATGCCAGCCGCCTCTTACAACCGCGTGTTATCCGCGGTTAATTCTTCTCCTTGAACGGGTTGAGAACCAGCTTGCGGCGGCGAAAGGGATTTGCTAGAAGCACAGGAGTGCGGAATGCCGTCCGTATCGTGGTCTTCCTGGTGGTGCTGGGCGTCGCCTGGCATCTCTATTCGCAAGTGCGCGCTGCGGGCAGTTCCCAGGATGCGGACGCGCAGCACGTCGTCGTTCTCTTTGGCTCCGTCATCCTTTTCGGGGCGGTTGTCGTTGTGATGGCGGAGTTCTGGCTGCTCCCCATCATCGGCGAAAGGATCGGGAACTTCTTTTTTCATTCGAGCGAACAGGTCGTCCGCGACCCCCATGCCGACGCATTGGCCGCGGTGGCTGTGGGCGATTACGTGGCCGCGATAGAAGAATACAAGGAGTGCTTCAGGAAAAACCCGGACGATACGCTGGCGCTGAGCGAGATGGTCCGCCTCCAGTGCGAGCGGTTGCAGGATTACGAGATGGCCGCCGCCGCGCTCGAGGAAGCGCTCTCCCGGGAATGGGCCGCGGATGACGCCGCGTTCCTGGCTTCGCGCCTGGCGGATGTCTATTGGACGTATCTGCACGATGCGCCGCGCGCCCGCCACGTCCTGAACCAGATAATGGAGGCCGCGCCCGAAACGCGGCACGCGGCCAACGCCGCGCACCGTTTGCGGGAGATCGAGCAGGCGATGCCGCCGGAACTACCGGATGGCCCCGGCGAAGCTGACCCGGTAACTCCTGCGCCCCCAGACGACGCGACCGGGCAGCCAGCTCGCGGCCCAGAAAAACGTCTCCGCGAAAGCCGCGAGCAGGACGGTAAGGGCCAGCCGCTTCACGGGAAAGGCGAGGGAACGGGAGTTGGACCTGGCGGCGGCGAATCGGCTTAGATAAACGGCCAGGAGAACGGCCCAGCGCCACGGCTCTCCCGCGCCGCGAAGGACAAGAACGGCTCCGAAAAACAGGCCGTGCGTAAGGACCATGCCGAAGTAACCGGCCGGGTCGGATACGCGGTACGTAACCCCCACGCGATGTTGATGCCGGAGATACTCGCCCCACGTGAGCGGATCGGTCTCGATATCCACGACGGCTTTGCTCAGCAGAATCCGTTTGCCTTCGCCCGCCAGGACGGCGCCCAGCCGGTTGTCCTCCGCCAGCACATCGGCGAACCGCTCCCAGCCGCCCGCGTCGCGCAGTTGCCCGCCCCGGAGGCCGGTGCATGCGCCCAATGTGAACCGGATCGGCCCCAGCATCTCGGCGGCGGCCAGGCCGGGCCACAACGTCAGGAGCAGCGCGGCCTGGTCGAGGGTCTGCGCCGGGGTTTGGGCGTTGATGAAACGGTAGCCCGCCGTCAGCGCGTCCGCGCCGGAATCGCGCCACTGCGCCCGGAAACTTCTCGCGAATCCGGGCGTCATCCAGACTTCGCTGTCGCTCACGATCCACCGGTCATGCGCGGTTTCGCGGCTCATCTGGATCAGCTTGTTGACCTTCGGGTTCAAGGCTTCGCCCGGCGAACACCGGCAGATCACGACGATCCCGGGATGGCTTTCGCGCACGTCGGCGCAGAGGTCGAAATCCTCGTCCGAATCGACTCCCAGGATGACCTGGTCGCCCGGCAGCGCGGCCTCCGCCAGCATCTCGACGAATTCCCTCAACCGGGGCACGCCCCGCTTGATGGGGCGCAAAAATGAAACCGGCGGCAGTTCGCCCCCGGCGGGTTCCGAGGCGCCCGCCCGCCTCTTTTTCAAAAGGAACGCGGTCCAGAGCGAATACAGCGCCCCGCACCCGCTGCCGCCCAGGAGAACGATATCCGCGAAATTCATGCGGGTTGCAGGCTGGCGGTTTGCCGGACAAGACCGCGCTGGACGAAATACCTCACCGCCTCGCGCAACGCCTCTTCGATGCCCGTGACTTCGTAGCCGATCTCCTTCTCCGCCTTGGCGCTGGTGAAGAAATACGGGTGTCTCGCCATCCGCACCGATTCCCGCGTGACGAACGGCGCGTTGCCGGTCAGGTGCGCGAACGCCTCGAACGCGCACGCGGCGAGACGGCTCACCGATTCCGGGCAATAAAACCGGGGCGTCCTGTGCCGGGTGTAAGGCTCCAGCATTTGGAGGAACTCGCGCAGCCACAGGTTTTTGCCCCCGAGCAGGTACCGTTCGCCGATCCTGCCGTGCATCATCGCCTGCAAATGCCCGACGGCCAGTCGCCCGACATCCTCAAAATTCAATCCGGTCCTGGCCAGGAACGGTATGCCCCCGTTGAGGAATTTCACGATGACCATCCCCGTGGGAGTCGGCTTGAAATCGCGCCAGCCCACGGGCGCCGTGGGCAGCACGGAGAGGATCGGTTCGCCCTTGTCGGCGCGCTTCTGGGTTGCGAGGTACGCGTCGAACTTGGAGCGTTTGTACGCGCCGGGCATATCCCCAAGGTTCGCGAGGGTCGATTCATCCGCCGGCGATTGATCCTTGTTGCGGCCGAGGATGCCGCAGGTGCTGGTGCTGACGATTCTCTCCACCCCGCGCCGGTGCGCGGCGTCCAGGATGTTGCGGCTCCCCTCGATGTTGCCCTTGAAAATCTCCCGCGGATCGCGCGCCCAGAAACGGTAATCGCCCGCGACGTGGAAGAGGTAGCGGCAACCCCGCACGGCTTCGTCCAAAGTCTCGGGGACGAGCAAATCCCCTTCATGACAGCGAAAGGCTTCCAGGTCCGGGTTCTTTTTTACCGTGGCGGGCCGGACCAGCACGCGGACTTTGGCCCCGGCTTCGGCCAGCTTTTGGGCGACGTGCCAGCCGATGAACCCGGATGCTCCCGTAACCAGGACATCCTCGCCTTGAAAGAAATCCGCTATAGCTTGAGGCATCATGAAACGTCTGATCGTGACCGGCGATGATTTCGGAATCAGCCCGAAGGTCAATGCCGAAATAGAGCGCTTCCACCGGGAGGGTTTGCTGACGCAAGCCAGCCTCATGGTCAACGGAGACGCGCTGGAGGAAGCGGTCCGCATCGCCCGGCGCAACCCCGGGTTGACCGTGGGCCTGCACCTCGCGCTCTGCGACGCAAAGGGGTCCGCCGTGTCGGCGCTCACCGACGCGCGGCGCAATCTTATTCCCAGTCCGGCCAGGGCGGGCTTGCGGTATGCGTTCGACCGCCGTCTCCGCGATGCGCTCGAAAAGGAGATCGAGTCGCAGTTCGAGCGGTTCCTGACGCTGGGGTTTTCTCCCGCGTATTGGGACGGGCATACGCATCTTCATCTTCACCCCACCGTGTTGCGGATGTCCCTGCCGGCGGCGTCAAAGGGCGGGTTCGGATTCACGCGCCTCGTCCGCGAACCGAAACCGGCGCGTCCCGTGCCGCTGGTATTTCACGGCTTGAGCCGCGCGGCGATTCCGAAGTTGCGAGACCGGGGAATCACTTACGCGGATCAGGTTTACGGCCTGTCCGAAACCGGCGCGATGGACATGCCTTCTTTCAGCCGCATCGTCGCCTCGCTGGGCGACGGCTGGAGCGAACTCTACTTTCACCCGGGCGTTGACGGAGCGGATATCGAAGCGGCGCGGCTGCTGGAACAAATACGGCAGGGCGGCGTCATCCTATCCGCAGCCGGGCGCTCGTCTCCGTCTGCGTAGCGCACACGACATCGACCGGCGCGCCCGCCTCGTCGATGCGGGAACGAACCGCGCCCACCGCGAGTTCGGGCCGGTTGCAATCCCGGCTGAGATGCCCGAGCACCACGCGCTGGAGGCCGTTGGGAAGAAGCCCGCCCACCACCGCCGCCGCCGCGTCGTTTGACAAATGCCCGTGCCGGGACATGATCCGCTGCTTCACCGGCCAGGGCCTGCGCGTATCGTTCTGCAACATCTTCTCGTCGTGATTGGTCTCAATGACGAGCGTCCGCACCGTGCGGATCCGCTCATGGACAAGCTTTGTCGCAAACCCGAGGTCCGTCAGGAACCCGAGCGACAGCCCCGCGTGGTGCAGGACGAACCCGCTGGGATCGACCGCGTCGTGCGGCACCGCGAAGCTCTGGATCGCGATATCCTTGATCTCGAAATCGCAGCCGGTGGTGAACATGCGCCAGTCGCACGGCGTATCGAAGCCGCTTGCGCGCACCGCCTCCGCCGTGAGCCGGTTGCAGTAAACCGGCACGGCGAACTGCCTGCAAAGCACCTCGAGGCCGCGCACGTGATCGCCATGCTCGTGCGTCAGCAGGACGCCGTCGACGCCGATGGGGTGGACGCCCAGGTCCTCCAGCCGGCGCGTTATCTGCCGCGCGCTCAGGCCGCCGTCGATGAGGAGCCTGCACTGTTCGGACTCGACCAGCGCGCTGTTCCCCGCGCTGCCGCTGCCGAGCATCGTCAAGGTGAACATGCCCGAGTTAACCAGCCCGCCCGCCCGCCCACAAGCTCCGAATTTTCAAGGCCGGCTCGAAGCGTCGAAGTTACCCTTCCCATTTAATAGGCGGTCCCCTTAAACTTCCGCCGTGTCAATCATCGTAGCGGTAAGGAAGGGGAATCGCGTCGCGCTCGCGGCGGACAGCCAGTCGAACTTCGGCGCGCATAAGTTCCCGCCGGACAACCATAAGGCCAGCAAGATTCGCGAGATCGGCGGCAGTCTCGTCGCTTTTTCGGGCTGGGGCCTTTACGAGAACATCCTGGATGATTACCTGTCCGCGCGCCGCGCGCCGCGCCTCGACGACACAAAGAACATCTTCTCCTTCTTCCGCGCCTTCTGGAAGCAGTTGCGCGAAAAATATTCCTTCGTCAACGACCAGTGCAAGGACGCGAACGATTCCCCCTTTGGCGACCTCGACGCCTCCTTTCTCATCGTCAGCGGGAACGGCATTTTCGATGTCTCCTCCAACATGACGATCAGCCGTTTTGAAAAGTATAATGCCATCGGCTCCGGCGCGGAATTCGCGCTCGGCGCGCTCCATGCGCTGTACGATTCCCCGCGCGACGCCGCGGGCCTGGCGCGGGCCGGAGTGGAGGCGGGCATGGCCTTCAGCATTTATTGCGGCGGGGAGATCACGGCCCGGGAACTCCCGGCAAGGCGAGGAAAGTGAAGCCTCGCAACGCGCTGGCGCTCCTGCTGGTCATCAATCTCTTTTGCTACCTCGACCGTTACATTCTCGCCTCGATCATCCCCGCGCTGAAGGCGGCCTTCCTGCCGGGCGATCCGAACGCGAACGGCAAGATGGGCCTCCTGGCGACGGCGTTCCTCGTCAGCTATATGCTGACCGCGCCGGTCTTCGGCTGGCTTGCGGATCGTTTTTCGCGCTGGGTCATCATCGGGCTGAGCGTGGCGCTCTGGAGCCTGGCCAGCGGCGCTTCCGGCCTGGCGGGAAGCTACATGGCGCTGCTCGCGACGCGCGTCTTCCTCGGGATAGGCGAGGCCGGTTACGGACCCGCGGCGCCGACGATCATCAGCGATCTCTATCCCCTGAAAAAACGCGGGCAAATGATCGCCTGGTTTTACATGGCCATCCCGGTCGGGAGCGCGCTCGGCTACGCTTTCGGCGGCTTCATCAACGCCCGCCTCGGCTGGCGCTGGGCCTTCTACCTCGTCGCGCCGCCCGGCCTGTTGCTCGCGGCGCTCTGCGCGTTCATGCCCGAACCCCGCCGTTCAACCGGCGCGTCTCCCGCCAGGGCGGCGGATTATGCGCGGTTGGTGAAAATACCGTCGCTCGTTCTGAACATCCTCGCGCAAACCGCCATGACGTTCGCCATCGGCGGGCTTTCGATCTGGGCGCCGACTTATATCAACGAGGCGCGTGGCCTGCCGCTGGCCAGGACGAACCTCATCTTCGGCGGCATCCTCGTCGTCGCGGGCCTCTTTTCCACCCTGCTCGGCGGCTGGCTGGGGGATAAGCTCCGCCCGCGTTTTCCCGGCTCGTATTTCCTCGTATCCGGCTGCGGGATGCTCCTCGGCTTTCCGGCGACCGTCGCCATGCTCTACGTGCCGTTCCCGGCGGCGTGGGTTTGCATTTTCGTGGCGATCTTCTTCCTGTTCTTCAATACCGGCCCCTCCAACACCGCGCTCGCGAACGTCACCCCGCCTTCCATGCGCGCCACCGCTTTCGCGCTCAATATATTGGTCATCCACCTTTTTGGCGACGCCGCTTCCCCCTCGCTCATCGGCTGGATAAAGGACCACGGCTCCTGGAACCTGAGTTTTCTCACCGTCTCCACCGCCATGCTCGTGGCGGCGGTCATCTGGCTTTGCGGCATGAAGGCGCTCGTCCGCGACACCGCGTCCGTGGAAGGAGGCGACGGACCCTTGCATTGAGACCCATTTCGGCGATGTAATGTCTCCCCCATGAAATTGATCGACCGCTACGTCGGCTCCGAGGTTCTCGTCACCTCGCTTTTCGCCATAGCGGTGCTGAGCGTCGTCCTCGTCCTGGGAAACGTTTTCCAGCGGCTCATGGACCTCCTCGTCAACCATAACGTCCCGATCGATTTCGTCCTGGCGTTTATCGCCTACATCATCCCGTTTTCGCTCACGTTCACCATCCCCTGGGGATTTCTCACCGCCGTCCTCCTCGTCTTCGGGAAGATGTCCGCGGACAACGAACTCATCGCCCTCCGCTGCAACGGCGTCGGCATCCCGCGCATCTGCGCGCCGTTGCTCGTGCTTGCGGTGATCGCGTGCGCCATTTGTTTTTGGATCAACGTCTCAGTCGCGCCGCGCGCCCAGGAGCAGATGAAAAGCTCCATCTACCGCATCGCGACCAACGACCCCATCGCCCTGTTCGGCAGCGACCACATCATCAACGAATTCCCCGGCAAAAAAATCTACGTCGAGAAAAAGGAGGGCACGCACCTGGAAAACATCGCCGTCTACGACATCGACGACCACGGCGTTCCCGAACAGGTCGTCTATGCGCGCGAAGGGATGCTGGAGACCAATCTGGCCCAGGAGAAGGTCTATCTGAACCTGATCGACGCCCACTACGAAAAGCGGGACGCGAGCGCTCCCGACAACTTTGGAAAAATCCGCGACGGCATCCAGATGGACAGCGGCAAGCTGCCCATAAGCCTCCAGGAGTTGAACGACAAAAACAGGAACCGGGGCGGCCTGAGCCAGCGGACGCTTTCCCAACTTCTCGCCGACAAGCGGGAAATCTCGGCTCGCAGCGCGCTTCGCACCGAGATCAGCAAGCGCTTCTCCTTTTCGCTGGCATCCTTCGCCTTCGCGCTCATCGCGGTGCCGCTGGCGATCACGGCCCACCGGAAGGAAACCTCCATCGGCTTCCTGTTCAGCCTCGTCGTGGCGTTCGTCTATTTCTTTTTCATCATCATCGCCAACACCGTGCGCGACAACCCGAAGTGGCATCCCGAATACCTCATGTGGGTTCCCAACGTCCTCTTCATCACCCTCGGCGCGATCCTGTTCTATCGCCTTAGCAGAAAATGAAACACCGCGCGTTTGGAAGCATCGGCTGGGAGGTCTCCGAGATCAGTTTCGGCGCGTGGGCCATCGGCGGTTCCTGGGGCGGCCAGAGCGACGATGAATCGATGGCCGCGCTTCATGCCGCGCTCGACGCCGGCGTAAATTTCATCGATACCGCGGACGTTTATGGCGACGGCCGGAGCGAACGCCTCATCGCCCGGTTGCGGCGCGAACGTTCGGACTCCTTCCACGTCGCGACAAAGGCGGGCCGCAGGCTCTCGCCCCACGACGCGGGCGGCTACAACGAGGCGAACCTCACGGCGTTCATCGAGCGCAGCCTGCGGAACCTCGAGACGGAAAGCCTCGACCTGGTGCAGTTGCATTGCCCGCCGTGGGAAGTCTATTACATGCCCGAGGTCTTCGAGGTGATGGACAAGCTCGTGAGCGCCGGAAAAATCCGTCACTACGGAGTGAGCGTTCAGAAGGTGGAGGAGGCGCTCAAGGCGATCCAATACCCCGGCGTGCAAAGCGTGCAGGTGATTTTCAACATGTTCCGGCATCGGCCCGGCGAACTCTTTTTTTCGGAAGCGAAACGGCGGAACGTGGCCGTGATCGTCCGCGTGCCGCTGGCGAGCGGCCTGCTGACTGGCAAGCTGAAAAAGGATTCGCGCTTCGCCTCCGACGACCACCGGCAGTTCAACCGGCACGGGGAAGCCTTTGACCAGGGCGAGACTTTTTCCGGCGTGGACTACGAGACTGGCCTCGCGGCGGTGGAGGAATTGCGAGCGCTCGCGCCGCCGGGCGCCAGCCTCGCGCAATGCGCGCTGCGCTGGATACTGATGTTTGACGCCGTCTCCTGCGTCATTCCGGGCGCGCGCAATCCGCAACAGGCCGCCGACAACGCCGCCGCCTCGGAACTGCCTCCCTTCACGGAATCCGAGATGGCCGCCGTCCGCCGCATCTACGACGCCCGCATCCGGCCGCTGGTTCACCACCGCTGGTGACGCGGTTCAGCCGCGCATCATCCGCGATGGCGGCATGGCCGCGGCGCTCTGCGGGGATGGAGCGGCGGACTCTTCGAGGCGGGGCGCGGACGGGGCGGGCGGGGTCTTTTTTGGCGTTTTATCCGCCGGGATCAAGGGCGGCGCCGGCGGCGCGCTCGAGTCGCCCTGCGAGTCTTTCAAGTCCTGAAGGTTCGGGATTTTTTGCGCCAGGGCGTCATCGAGCACCTTCAAGGTTTTTGTAACGCGGTAGTAAAGCGTTTCGCCGTCGAAGGTGAGCGCGTGCTGGTTCGGAATGGCGGCGCCGTTATTGGAACCGGTCTGGACGGGGCGGGGGCTGCCGCCGCTTCCCGTTACTATGGTGTACCCGAGTTGATTAAGGTAGTAGGCGGACTCGGCTTTTTCGATGGCGGTGTACGCGGTTTCGTAGGCTTGAGCCTTGTCTTTTGCATTGAATATCTGGCCCAACCCGAAGATGTACGTCGCTCCCATGCCAAGCGTGCTCGCGGTGGCCGCGCTCCACCCAAAGGTCGTCGTCGCGCCCGCCAGCGCTCCCAGCGTGGTTTGCGTGGTCGCGGAGCCGTAGCGAATTCCCATGTGGGTGTTGGTCTGGTTTTGAAGCTTCCGCTTCACTTCATCGGTGTAGTTGAGCACATCCCAGTCCGTTATCGTATAGGGCACCGCGATGTTGCTCTTCGCATTATGAACTTTGCTATACATCTCATTCTGGGTCGCCGTACGCCTGCGGGAGATTTCAACGAGGCTTGGCATGGAACAGGCGGGCAGAAGGATGCCCGGCAGCAGTCCAACCAGGAGCAGGCGATAATGTATGCGAGGTTTCATGGTTTTATAGCTATGCCTTTGGCGGCCAGGCGCCGCCCTGGGTCGCTCCCGTGGCGTCCAGAACTCCGCGGTCGATGCCGCGCAGAATTTGTCGCATGAGATCGATGACGCCGTCGGTGACGAAATAGGCTCCGTGGATGTCGACGCCGCTCACGTTCGGCGGGAAGAAGGAGGAGCAATCGACGTCCCAAACATTATCGGTGGCCGGCGGTTGCACGACAACAGGCGGACGATTGGCCAGCCCGGCGCGGCCCAGCCGCCGGGCGCCGAAATGCTTCAACCCCGCGGAGGCGCCAAGGACGGCGTCGCGCCCGCTGTATAGGGCGGTGACGCGATACGTGAGGTTCGCGATGGCGTTGCCGTCGGCGTTATCCTCCGCGCCCGCGTCGAAGAGGTCGTTATCCACATCGGCGGCGACCATGAGGAGCTGGTTGATGAGGCTGACGAGCAGCGGCTGGTTTTTGCGCGTCCAGGCTGCGGACATGGCTTTTTGCAAAAGATAGTCGCCCATGCTGTGGGCGATCAGCGAGACCTTGGCTTTGCACGCTTTTTGCGGGTCGCCTCCCGAGTTGATGGCGTCCTGTTGTTTGCGCACGAGCCAATCGAACAGTTCGCAGAGAATGTCCGTGAGGTCGCCCGCGCAATCGCGCGCGGAAGCCCGGTCGGGTTCGTATCCCACGACGCTGCCCAGCGAGGGCCAGTCGTAGAGAATGCACAGCCCGAGGCTGTCCGGCCCGTCGAAAAGCTTGCCGCAAAGGCTCTCGTAAAAGGAGGTGGAGCTTGCGAAGCCGACGTTGAAGCCGTGAACGAGGATGGTGACGTGGCTCTGCTTTTCGTTATCGGCCTGGGGCAGCGCGGGGAAGGCGTCGGCCGCGGCGGCCAGGAGCGAGCGGAATTGCGCGAACGAGACCTTTTTCCAATTGCCGATGTTATTAAGCGGGCCGGCGTCGCTCACGAAGTAGGAGAGTCCGGCGGTGTTGCGCCCGGAGCCGACGCCGCCGTTGTTGCGGTCGCTGATCAACCAATATTTTGGCATGGAGTCAACTATCCTTGAGCGCGAAGACGCTGTAAATGAGGTAAACACCCCAAAAGCAGAGGAAAAAATCACCCATTTTTGGATTGCTTATTGGCGGGCGAACCTCTTGACTGCCCTCCGACGCGGGAGCGGTGCGGCGCTTTCCACGCATATGAAAGAGCGGATTCTGCTGGCGGATGGTCAATTATCGGTGCGCGAGTTGCTGGCGGGTCTGCTTGCGCGGGAAGGTCGTTACGAGGTGATCGGCCATTCCGGTTCCGGGGCGGAGGCGCTCGGGATTTGCCGGAAGCTGAAACCGCATCTCGTTATTCTCGACCTTGTCCTGCCGGAGCTTTGCGGCGTCGAATTCCTGCGGCGGGCGGCTATGCTGGAGCCGCGCCCGCGCCTGCTGGTTTACTGCTCGACACTCGACCCGCAAATCATCATCGAAGCGTTGCGCCGGGGGCCGGATGGGTTTGTGATGAAGTGCGACCCGCTCCAATGCCTGCGGGAGGCGATCGGCGTGGTGCTGCGCGGCGGAGCGTATTTCACCGCGCGCGCGTCGGAGCATCTGGTCCGGATGAAGGCCGATGGCGGGCGCGACTGCGATCTCTCGAAACGCCAGCGGGAGATTTTGCAACTGATCGCGGAAGGCCGCAGCAGCAAGGAAATCTCCTTGCGCTTGAGCCTCTCCACGAAGACGGTGGAAAATCATCGTGCGCAATTGATGCGGAAGCTTCGGCTGCATGGCGTGGCGGACCTCACCCGTCGCGCGGTAAAGCTGGGTCTCGTGCCTGCCGAGTGATTCATCCAAAAAAAATATGCATATCCCCGCCTCCAGCCGCTATGACCGCCCGGCGTTTTATCGCCGGTGCGGGCGTTCGGGGCTCAAATTGCCGCTCATTTCGCTCGGCTTGTGGCATAACTTCGGGGGCGTGGATTCCTTCGAGAATGGCCGCGCCATCGTCCGGCGCGCGTTCGACCTTGGAATCACGCATTTCGATCTGGCAAACAACTATGGCCCGCCGTACGGCTCGGCGGAGGAGACGTTCGGCAGGCTGCTTCGTTTCGATCTCTCCCCGTACCGGGACGAGTTGCTCATTTCAACGAAAGCGGGTTACGACATGTGGCCCGGCCCTTACGGCAACTTCGGCTCGCGCAAATATCTTCTCGCCTCGCTCGATCAATCGCTCAAACGGATGGGCCTTGAGTATGTGGACATATTCTACCACCACCGACCAGACCCCGAAACGCCGCTGGAAGAAACGGCCGGCGCGCTGGCTCATGCCGTGCGCGGAGGCAAGGCGCTTTACGCCGGCGTCTCGAACTACGGCCCCGCCGAGACCGCGCGCATCGCGGCCCTGTTGCGGGAGCTTGGAACGCCCTGCCTCATCCATCAGCCGCGATACAATCTGTTCGACCGCGCGCCCGAGAACGGCCTGTTCGACGTGCTGCGGAAGGAAGGCATGGGGAGCATCGTGTTCTGCCCGCTGGCCCAGGGTTTGCTGACGAGCCGCTACCTGGCGGGCATTCCCGCGGACGCCCGGGCCGCGCGCGATCCCCGGTTCCTGAAACCCGAGCACATCAGCGAAGGCAGGCTTGCGATAATCCGCGCGCTCGACGAACTGGCGGCGCAGCGCGGCCAATCGCTCGCCCAGATGGCGCTCGCGTGGGTGCTGCGGCAGCCGGCGGTTACGACCGCGCTCATCGGCGCGAGCAAAGCGAGCCAGATCGACGAAAATGTCGCGGCAGTCGGCGCCCCGGAATTCAGCGCCGAAGAACTGGCGCGGATAGAAGATATCCTCTCTCGCTGATCAAGGGGTTCTTTTGCCGCGAAGCCCAAAGAAGAGCATGAGCGCGCCGAAGACGAACTGCACCAAACCCCACCAGAGGTTCATATTGATCCCCAGCGATTTCTGAGCCAGTTCGGCGCCGCCAAACAAACCGACGCCGGCAAGAATGAGGCCGAAGATAGTGAACATGAGGCCAACGGGAATTCTAAGATCGAAGTTCATAAAGAGCGATTGGGTGAACGGTTTAAGCGAAGACCAGATTCAGAACGATCGTGATGCACAGCACGATGAGGCCGAGCGTGACCGGCCGCTGATACCACGGCTCATCTTCGGATTTGGGTTTCGGGGTGAGGGAATAGACGAGGCCGGCTAGCTCCTCGTCGGATTTCGTGCGCTTCGTCAGGAGCGAGATAACGATCGTCAGCGTGAAACAAACCGTCCAGGCCACAATAGCCATCCAGAAGTTCTGGCCCATCTCGCTATGGAAGATGAACTTCGGCGCGATCCAGGCGCCTTTGATTCCCGGAACGTTTGTTTGAGCAAGTGAAAGGCCATGGAAAAGACACGCGCCAACCGTGCCGCTGAGAAGCCCGAAAAACGCGCCATGGCCTGTTGACCGTTTCCAGAACATGCCGAGCAGGAACGTCGCGAAGAGAGGGGCGTTCACAAATCCGAAGACAAGCTGGAGCATGTCCATGATGTTGTTGAACTTCGAGGCCACGAAAGCCGCCCCTATGCTGACGAGAATGCCAAAGACCGTGGCGCAGCGTCCCATCCAGAGATAGTGGGCGTCCGACCTGTTGCTGGCGATGTAGCTCTGATAGATGTCGTAAGTCCACACGGTATTGAACGCCGTGACGTTGCCGGCCATGCCGGACATGAAGGACGCCATCAATGTCGTAAAGCCGAGCCCCAGCAACCCGGTGGGAAAGTACCTCGCGAGCATGGCCGGGATCGTCATATTGTAGTCCGGCGACCCGTCCGCGGCCGTGGGAAGAAACGTTCCGCCGCTCTCGTGCTGCATCGCGATGGCTATCATGCCAGGAAGAATCACAAGCGCGGGGAAGAACATCTTGGGCACGGAGGCGATGAGCGGGGTGCGGCGCGCGGCGGACATCGAGTTTGCCGCCATGGCGCGCTGCACGACCAAAAAGTCCGTGCACCAATAGCCGAAAGAAAGCACGAACCCCAAACCGACCACCATTCCAAACCAGCCGATGCCCATGGGATTCTCGAGCGCGCTTCCCATGTACAACCAGGAGTGCGTCCAGGCGCCCGGAGCAAAATGCTGCTCCGTGGCGATGGGCGCGAGCTTTTCTTTTAACGCGGACCAGCCGCCGACATCCTTGAGGCCGAGAAATACAAGCGGCGCGAAGCCGAGGACTATCATGAAGAATTGCAGCACCTCGTTGTAAATCGCCGAGGTAAGGCCTCCGAGAAAGATATAGACAAGCACGACGAAAGCAGAGGCCCAGATGCAGGTCCAATAGTTCCAATGCACGAGCGTCTCGAGGAGCTTTGCAAGGGCGTGCAGGGAGATGCCCGAGGAAAAAACCGTCATTACGGCAAACGAGATCGCATTCAACCCGCGGGTTTTCTCATCGAAACGCAGCTTAAGATATTCCGGCACCGACCGGGCCTTCGAGCCGTAATAAAACGGCATCATGAAGATCGCGAGGAATACCATCGCCGGAATCGCGCCGACCCAGTAGAAATGGCTCGTCATGATGCCGTATTTGGCCCCGGAAGCCGCCATGCCGATCACTTCCTGCGCGCCGAGGTTTGCGGAGAGGAACGCGAGTCCCGTAACCCAGGCTGGAATTGAACGCCCCGATGTCAGGAAAGCCGCGCCCCCTTTCATTCTCCGCTTCAGGGCGAAGCCGATTCCAAGGACAAAGACGAAGTAAATGATGAGGATCGAGTAATCGACAGCGGTGAGTTGGATGGTCGTTTGCATGGGACGGGGGGGCTGCGTGAATTGTCGTTTCTACCCGTCTTCGGGCCGGTTGTCCAGCCAAGTGTTCTCTCCGGCGCGGGGCCGCATGTTTTTCGCCGTAGTCCCTTGTTTTCATGCGGGTTCCGTTATACGAAGTAATTCTTTCCCGTGAAACCGATCTGGAAAATCGTCGCCGCCGGTTAATCTGCGCAACGGATGGAGAATATGACCATAACCGAAGAACAGGTAAGAGAGATCGTAGCGCAGGCGTGCCCGGCGAAGGATTACCGCGGTAAAAAAATCCTCCTCATCGTTCCCGACGCCACCCGCACGGCGCCGGTGGGGATGCTCTTCAAGGCCGTCCATTCCCAGCTCGGCGCCGCCACCGCCGCCTGCGACGTGATGATCGCCCTCGGGACGCACCCGCCCATGACGGAGGAGGGGATCTGCGCGCGGCTGGAGATCACCGCGGAAGAGCGCCGGGAAAAATACGGGCGCGTGCAACTGCTCAATCACGAATGGGACAACCCCGGGGCGCTGAAAGCCGTCGGCTCCCTCGCGGCGGACGAAATCTCGCGCCTCACCGACGGGCGTTTCGCGATGGACGTCGAGGTGAAGGTCAACCGCCGCGTCTTCGATTACGACCAGCTCATCCTCATCGGCCCGGTGTTTCCGCACGAAGTCGTCGGCTTTTCCGGCGGCAACAAATATCTCTTCCCCGGAGTCAGCGGGCCGGAGGTGCTGAACTTCTTCCACTGGCTCGGCGCGGTGGTGACGAACCCGATGATCATCGGCAACAAGTGGACGCCGGTGCGCAAGGTGGTGGACCGCGCGGGCGCCATGGTCGGCGTGGACAAGCTCTGCTTCAGCATGGTCGTCCGCGGCTCGGAACTCGCGGGTCTGTTCGCGGGCTCGCCGGAATCGTCGTGGGACCAGGCGTCGGAACTTTCGCGCAAGCTTCACATCGTCTACAAGGAGAAGCCGTTCCATACGATCCTCTCCTGCGCGCCGGCGATGTATGACGAACTCTGGGTCGGCGGCAAGTGCATGTACAAGCTCGAACCCGTCCTGGCCGACGGCGGCGAACTGATCATCCACGCGCCCCACATCCGGGAGGTCTCGGTCGTCCACGGCAAGTTGATCGAACAGATCGGCTACCATTGCCGGGACTACTTCCTCGCGCGGTGGGATGAGTTCAAACACATCCCGTGGGGAACCCTGGCCCATTCGACCCACGTTCGCGGGATCGGCAGGATGGAAAACGGCGTGGAAAAATGCCGCGCGCGCGTCACGCTCGCCACGGGCATACCGGAGGAAGTCTGTTCGCGGATCAACCTCGGGTACCGCGACCCCGCCTCCATCGACGTCGAGAGCTTTGCCGACCGCGAGGAGGAAGGCGTGCTCCTCGTGCGCAAGGCGGGCGAGATGCTGTACCATCTCCGCGACCAGCCGGAATGGGCGGGCGGATCGCTTGAGAAATGAACGAGTTCGTCGTGATGGGGGTTTCCGGCTGCGGCAAGAGCACCGTCGCCGGCATGCTCGCCTCGCGGACAGGCGGGATATTCCTCGACGCCGACGATTTTCATCCGCCGGAGAACAAGGCGAAGATGGCCGCCGCCATCCCGCTGACCGACGACGACCGCTGGGGCTGGCTCGACGCGTTGAACCGGAAGCTGAGATCGCTGGCGGCGGGCGAGCGCACGGTTTTCCTGGCGTGCTCCGCGTTGAAGCAGGCTTATCGCGACCGGCTTCGCGATTCGCTCCCATCTCTGGGCTTCATCTATCTTCGCGGGACGAAAGAACTTATTTGCGGGCGTCTGAGAAGCCGCGAGAATCACTTCATGTCGCCCGCTCTCCTCGACAGCCAGTTCGCGACCCTCGAAGAGCCGGAGGACGCCATCACCGTCTCCATCGACAAACCGGCGTCCGATCTCGTGGAAGAAATTCTGCCGCTCATCGGACGGGCGGAGTGACGCATGGCCAGGCCGGTAACCCTCTTCACCGGGCAGTGGGCCGACCTGCCGCTTGCCGAGCTTGCCCCCAGGGTGAAGGAGTTCGGTTACGACGGCGTCGAGCTGGCATGCTGGGGCGATCATTTCGACGCGGAGCGCGCGCTCGCGGAGGCCGGTTACGTCGAAAGGAAATGGGAGATGCTGCGGCGGCGCGGCCTGGGTTGCCACGCCATTTCCGCGCATCTCGTCGGGCAGGCCGTTTGCGACTTGATCGACGCGCGCCACAAAGCCATCCTCCCTCCCGATGTCTGGGGCGACGGCAACGCGGAAGGAGTCAGGCGGCGCGCCGCCGAAAGGATGAAGGCGACCGCCCGCGCGGCCCGCAAGTTCTTCGGGGACGGCCCGGCGGTCGTCAACGGCTTCACCGGTTCGTCGATCTGGCACGCGGCGTACGCGTTCCCGCCCGCAAGCCGGGAATATATCGGCGCGGGGTTTGCCGACTTCGCCGCGCGCTGGCTTCCCATCCTCGAGATTTTCGAGCGGGAAAACGTGAACTTCGCCCTTGAAGTCCATCCCACGGAGATCGCCTTCGACATCGCCTCGGCGGAGCGCGCCCTGGAGGCGGTGAACGGCCACAAGCGATTCGGATTCAACTACGACCCGTCGCACCTCGGGTACCAGGGCGTCGATTATGTGGAATTCATCCGCCGGTTCGCAGATCGCATTTTTCATGTCCATGTGAAGGACGTTTGGTGGGGCCGCGGCGACGGCTCCGTCGGAGTCTTCGGCGGGCATGCGGATTTCGCCGATCCGCGCCGTTATTGGGATTTTCGCTCGCCGGGCCGCGGGGATATCGACTTCGAGGAGATCATCGTCGCGCTCAATGACGCCGGGTACGGCGGCCCGCTTTCCGTCGAATGGGAAGACGGGCGCATGGATCGCTTCCACGGGGCGCGCGAAGCCTGCGACTTCACGCGGAGGCTCGATTTCAAACCCAACTCCGCGGCTTTTGACGCCGCTTTTTCAAAGTAAATGGCAGGCGTCACCATTCCAAGCGTCAACCTGGAAGTGCGGGACAATGAGTTCCTCGTCCTTGCCGGAAATGGCGCCGTCGCCCTTCTGCGGATAGTCGCCGGATTGGAAAAAGGGGAAGTCCGGATCGGCGACCGCGACGCCGGCAATCTGCCGCCCAAGGAACGCGACGTCGCGATGGTTTTTTCAAAGGGCGCCCTCTATCCGCGCCTGACCGTCCGCGAAAACATCGCCGCTCCGTTGAAGGCGAGGAAATACGCGAAACCCGAAATCGAGAAGCGCGTGAAAGAAGCGGCCTCGATTCTCCGCATCGAGCCGTTGCTGGAGAAAAAACCGTCCGCGCTCCCGGACATCGAATGCGAACGCGCGGGGCTGGCGCGCGCGATGGCGCTGAGGCCGAAGGTTTACCTTATTCACCCGCTGGAGATGCACGCCGAACTCTCCGTCCTACGCCAGCGAATCCAGGCGACGATAATTTATGCGACCGACGATCCCGCCGAAGCGATGGCGCTGGGGGATCGCATCGCCGTCCTGAAGGATGGCGCCATCCAGCAGGTGGACGCGCCCGCCGCCATCCATGACTACCCGGCGAATCTTTTCGTGGCGGGTTTCTCCTCCATGAATTTCATCGGCGGAAAGCTGAAGGAACTTCCCGACGGTTTCTCTTTCAAGGAAAGCGGCGGCGGGAACATCGAATGCAAACTGGGAAATCGCCCGACGGCGAAGCCGTACGCGGGGAAAGACGTCATCCTCGGCATCCATCCGAAAGAGATCGCCGTGGCGGGGGAAAAAGCGGGCGGCTGTGTCTTTCAGGCCGTTGTCGACAGCGTCGAGCCGCTCGGTTCTGAAACGATTTTCCGCGTGCAAACGGGCGGCCACACGGTCGTTTGCCGCGCGCGGGCTTCCGCCGATCACGGGGACGAAGGCCGCAGGATGCGTTTCGAGATGAATCCGGCCAAGGCCCATCTCTTCGACCCCGCGACAACCAGCCGTATCGCATAGCGTGCGCAGGCTCCTCGTCCTCCAGGTTGCGGCGCTCGGGGAATCGGCGGGTTTTCATTCGCTGGAAACCGTGTTCCCGGCGGTGACCTGCACCGTGCAGGCGTCGTTCCGCACCGCGTCGCCGCCCTCCGCGCACGGCGTCGTCTCGAACGGCCTCTTCTTTCGCGACCTGCGGAAGGTGATGTTCTGGGAACAGGCCGCAAGCCTGGTCAAAGGGAAACGCATCTGGGACGGCTTCCGCGGCGGCGTCGGAATGATGTTCTGGCAGCAAAGCCTCGGGGAGAGCGTCGATCTCGTCCTCTCGCCCGCGCCCATCCACAAGCACGGCGGCGGCATGTTCCAGGATTGCTATTGCAAACCCGCGGGCCTCTATCAAAAGCTCTGCGAGACGATAGGCCGCCCCTTCGATCTGCTGAATTACTGGGGGCCGCTCGCCAACCGGAAGTCGAGCGACTGGATACTGGCCGCGACGCTCGAGGTCATGGAAAGCGAAGCCGCGCCCGGCCTGCTCTTTTCCTACCTGCCGCATCTCGATTACGATCTCCAGCGGTACGGACCCGATTCCGCGCCGGGCCGCCGCGCGCTGGATGTTGTGGGGGGCTATCTCGACCGTGTCGAAAAACACGCCGTCGAACACGGATACGACTTCGTGATTTTCGGGGATTACGCGATCGAGCCGGTGACGCGCCCCGTCATCTTCCCCAACCGCCGCCTGCGCGAGCGCGGCCTGTTCGCATCGCGCACCGTGGGCGGAAGGACGTATCCCGATTTTTATTCGAGCAAGGCCTTCGCGGTCGCCGATCATCAGATCGCCCGCGTTTACGGGGCCGTGGAGGAGGCGAAGAAAGCGTTGCGCGATTTGCCCGGCGTGGAGACGCTGCTCGACGATGGCGAAGACATCATATTGATCGCGGAAGAAGGCGCGTGGTTCGCCTACCCGTGGTGGGATGACGAAAAGCCGCCCGACTTCGCCTCGCACGTCGACATCCACAACAAGCCGGGCTACGATCCGTGCGAACTCTTTTTTGGATGGCCGGGCGTTTCCTCGGACGTGACGCGCCTCCGCGGCACGCACGGCAGACCGGGAAAGAAAACCGCGTGGAAAACGTCGGTTGCGTTTCCTTCCAAACCCGGAACCCTCCTGGAACTGGCCGCCGCCGTTCGCGATCATCTGGAAAAATGATTCTCCAAAAACTGACGGTCTCCTTCGAGTACCCGGTCCTCTTCACGGAGCGCGTCTTCGATCCCGCGAACAAGACGCTCGCCGAAACGATGGCGGGCCGCGCCCTGCTCATTCTTGACGCGAACGTCGCCCTTCGCGACGATCCGGCGGCCTATTTCAAGGCGCATTCCATCGAACTGGCGGCGCCGCCGCTCCTCGTCCCGGGAGGCGAGGGGGTGAAGAACGACCTCTCCTTCCTCCGCCGGATGGTCTCCGCCATGGTGGAAGCCCGCCTCTGCCGGCATTCCTTCGTCATCGCGGTTGGCGGCGGCGCGGTGCTGGACGCGGCAGGGCTGGCGGCGGCGCTCGTCCACCGCGGCTTGCGGCTCATCCGCCTGCCGACCACCGTGCTGGGCCAGGGCGACTCGGGCGTCGGCGTCAAAAACGGGGTCAACCTGCACGGAATCAAAAACGCCCTCGGCGTCTTCGCGCCGCCGTTCGCGGTCATCAACGATTTCTGTTTCCTCCTCTCGCTGCCGGATCGCGAATGGATCAGCGGCCTCGCCGAAGCCTTCAAGGTCGCCATCATTCGCGACCGCGGCTTCTTCGATTTTCTCTCAAGCGAGGCGGCGCGGCTCCGCTCCCGCGACGCGGCGGGCATGCAATTCCTGGTGCGCCGGTGCGCGGAGCTGCACCTGGAACACGCCCGCAAGGGCGATCCGTTTGAAACCGGGCGCGCAAGGCCGCTCGACTTCGGGCATTGGTCGGCGCACAAGCTGGAGGCCATGTCCAACTTCGCGATCCTCCACGGCGAAGCGGTGGCCGTTGGCATTTTGCTGGATTGCTCTTACGCAGCGCTCCAGGGATGGATAACGCGGGAGGAATTCCGTTCGATCCACCGGGCGGTGGGCGCGAGCGGCCTCCCGCTCTGGTTCGATCTCATGCTTCAACGGAAAGAGGGACGGCTTGAACTTTTCGACGGCCTGGAAGACTTCCGCGAACACCTTGGCGGCGGACTTTGCATAACCTTTCCGCGCGGCATCGGCAGCCGGTTCGAGACGGGCGAGATCGACCTCGGCGCGATGGAGGAAGCCCTGCTTCAGCTTCGTTCCGGGCGCGACCAGAGGTAAGCCGCGCCGCCCAGGAGGCTCCAGAAGACGTAGATCAGGAAGCCGGTGAGCGAGATGAGCACGGCAAGGTCGCCCGGGATGTGCGCGAGATCCCCCAGCAGTTGTTTGAACGTTTCCTCGCGCACGCCGAGGCCGCTGACGCTGACGGGAAGCGAAGAGACGACCGTCACAATCGGCATGATGGAAAACATATCCAGCAGGGAAATGCGCGCGTGGAAAGCCTCCGCCGCGCAGTAGAACGCGCCGAAATAGGTGAACAGCACCGGGAAGGAAAGGAGAATCGCCAGGAGCGATTGCCCCCACGCCTTCGTGAACAGGCGGTAAGCCTCGGCCAGTTTGACCACTCTTTCGCGCGCGGGCAGCCTGCGCATGAAGCGCGTGCCCGTGATCGCGAAGGCGCCGGCGAGAAGCGCGATGCAGCCCGCCGAGAAAAGGATGAGCACATAGAGCAAGCCCCGCGCGGAAGGAGTGCGCGACATCCAATGGTAGCGCAGGCCCGCGACGGCGAGGCTGAAAGGCGCGAGGACGAAGAGGCCGCTGAGACGGTCCGCGACCACCGTGAGGACGATGGCGTTTTTTTGCAGGCGGCGGTCCTTGACCAGCAGCATCGTTTTCATGACGTCGCCGCCCGCGACGCCGAAGAAGAAGAGCCCGAAGAACACCCCCACCATGAAAAGCTCCGCCGTCCGCTGCACGGTGATGTGGACTCCCTGGACCTTGAGGAAAATGCCCCAGCGCCAGATATTCGCGACTTCTCCCAGCCCCGCGACGGCGATCCCGATGCCGATCCACTTCGGATCGGCCCGGCGCAGCGCCGACGACATGCCCGCGCGCATCGCCGGGTCGCGGAAAACCCACGCCAGGACCGCCCCGGTCACGCAAACCTGCAAGAGCCGTAGGATCGTCTTGTTCACACGGGTTCCAGCTTGCGCCGCAAGGAATCGACCCGCTGTTTCAGCACGGCGGAGTGCATATAGCGCGTCCGTATGGCCCACCACAGTCGCGCGCCCGCGCCCTCGCGGATGACGAGGCGCCCCCTTAGCGCCGCGAGGACTTCCGGCGTTCCGTAGGCGCCCAGGAAACAGAGCGCATACGGCAGCCACTGCTCCTCCGAAACGCGGCCAAGCATGTCCTGGAGAAAGACCAGCAAGTCGTCCGCGTGCCGTTCCTCCGCGGAGAGGGTCTTGCGGTGCATCACCTCGAAGTCGATGAGCCGCGCGCGGTTGGCCGCCTCGTCGTAAAGGAAATTCGCCATGTGCGGATCGCCGTGCGACCACGGCCCTTCCAGTTCGGGACACCAAAGGGTGTGCGCCCTTTTAAATTCGCGGGCCGCCGCGACGAGCATCTCCTTGGTGAGGTTCCCCTCGTCGAGATGCTCCGAAAGGCTCAAGCCCGGCAGCCGCTCCGCGCACACCGTCCGGGGGCCGTCCGGGAAGACCAGGAAGCGGTCTCCGTTCAAAAGCCGGAAGCAATAGATCTCCCATTGCTGCCAGCGTTCGACGCCGCTCCAGACGTGGACGGGATTGCCCGCCCAACGAAAAAACAGGTTCGCGCAACGGACGATCTGGCCGCTGCCGCGCCGCCTTCGCTTCACCCATACGGCGCGTCCGTCGCGCATCTCATTGGAGATGGCGTTGATGCGGATGAGGTCGATCGCCGACGCGGCGGCGGTTAGCAAACGGCGCATGTGCCGGGAAATTAGCAGCTTTCCAAAAAAGTGCGGTAGAAATCCACGCCGCGCTCCAGTTCCCCGACCGCGATCCATTCGTCCGGCGTGTGCGCCTGCGCGATGGAGCCCGGCCCCGCCGCCACCGCCGGGATGCCCGCCTCGGAGAAAACCGCCGCGTCGCAGAACCAGGAGGCTCCGACGCATTTGCCGCCCGCCTTTTCCAGGACGCGCACCATCGGGTGCGCGGGATCGGTGAACAACGGCCCGGCCTGGGTCGCCTGTATCTCCACGTTGGGATCGACCCGCCGCAGGCGTTCGGTAAGGAACGCCAGGAATCGCTCCGGGTCCTGCGAAGGAAGCGTGCGGAAATCAATCTCGGCCGTGCAGAAGTCGGGGACGATGTTCGCCTTGCTGCCCCCCGAGCACGTCCCGACGCTGGCCGTGGCCGTGCCGAGCGCCGGATCGGAGTCGGCTTGCAAACCGGGCGCGATCTCGTCCCGGACGCACCGGATGAGGTCCGCCATTTTATAAATGGCGTTCTCTCCCAGGCCCGGCGCCGAGGCGTGGCAGGCCTTGCCGCGCGTGGTGAGCCTGACCCACAGCGACCCCTTGTGCATGTGGACGATATCCAGGCCGGTCGGCTCGCCGACCAGCGCGAATTCGGCGTCAAAGCGCTTCACGAAATCGCGCGCGCCGTCCTGGCCCGCTTCCTCTCCCATGAGGCCCGCGAAACAAATCTCGTGCTCAAGGCCGGGCAGCCGCTCCCGCATCTCGTGCAGCGCCCAGAGCATCGCCGCCATCGGCCCCTTGGTGTCGGAGGCGCCGCGGCCATGAACCTTCCCCCCGCTCAATTCCCCGCCGAACGGGTCTATCGTCATCCCGGCCACGCTCACCGTGTCCGTGTGCGGCGCCAGGATGATCCGTTTCCTCCCCGGAGCGCCCGGGAACACCCCCACCACGTTCGGGCGCCCCGGTTTTACGGCGTGCAACTCGACCCGCGCTCCGCACCCTTCGAGAAACTCCCCCACCGCTTCCGCGCAACGCTGTTCGCCCACGCCGTCCGTGCCGGGATTTCCCGCCGGGTTGACGCTGGGAATCCGCACGAGCCGCCGCAGGAGTTCCACCACGTCGCGCGGCGCCTCCATCATTGCTCCTTATGAAGAAACCAGTCGACGAACTTCGGTATTCCTTCCGAGAGGGGCGTCCCGGGTTTGTAACCCAGCAGCCGCTGCGCCTTCGATATATCCGCGTAGGTGAGGGGAACGTCGCCCGGCTGTTCCGGCATTTTTTTGATGACGGCCTTCTTCCCGAGCGCCGCCTCGATGAGGGTGATGAGTTCCGCCAGGGAGGTCGTCTTGTTTTCTCCCAGGTTGAAAATCTCGAAGAGCGGCCCTTCGTACGCCAGGCACGCCATCAACCCGTCCAGGATGTCGTCGACGTACGTGTAGTCGCGGCGGGTCGTGCCGTCGCCAAATTGTTCGATGGACCGGCCCTCGAAAATATTGCGAGTGAATTTGTGAATGGCCAGATCCGGCCGCTGCCGCGGGCCGTAGACGGTGAAAAAACGCAGGCAGACGCAGCGGATGCCGTAAAGCCGCGCGGAGTTGGAGCAAAACTGCTCGCCCGCGAGCTTCGTGGCGGCATAGGGGCTTATCGTCTGGTCGATGCACATGTCCTCGCGGAAGGGCGTCTCGGTTATCGTCCCGTAGACGGACGAACTCGACGCGAAAATAAACCGCTTCATGCCGTTGACGCGCGCCGCTTCCAGCAGATTGAACGTGCCGTTGATGTTCGTGTCGATGTACAGCCGCGCGTTTGCTATCGAGGGCCGGATGCCCGCCCGCGCCGCGAGGTGATAGACCGCGTCGAAGCGGCCTTTCGCGAAGAGGGCGTTCACCTCCGCCTCGTCCCGGATGTCGGCTTCCGCGAGGGTTATCCTGTCCAGCAGCGGCGCGAGGTTGGCGCGCTTCAGCCGGGGGTCGTAAAAGTCGTTGAAATCATCCAGGACGGTCACCGCACGCCCCTCCGCGACGAGCCGTCCGACAAGGTGGGAGCCAATAAATCCGGCGCCGCCGGTTACAAGGACATTCATACAGTGAGAGCCTATGGCGAATTTTTGACGACTGCCAAATAAATGTGCTCGCCACGCAGTCAAAATATCGTTAATTGTCTTTGGAAACCCCATCCCTTTTCCCTTTTCCATTTTCCATTATGGCTGACGAAGAGAACCCCGAGAGCCCGGCGGCGCCATCCGCGCCGGTGATACCAAAAAAAGAAACCGTCCGCATCACATTGCCGCCCAAGCCGCTCGACATCACGGCCGTGAAGCGGGAGACCGTCAGGATCGGCTCCGACGCCGTGGCCATGGGGCCCAAGAAAGAAACCACGCGCCTTCCCACCCCGTCGGGCCCCGCAGCCGCTCCCGCCGCCGCGCAACCGATGGCGCCTCCGCCGCCGGCCGGCGTCATCAAGCCTCTCGGGATGCCAAAACCTCCAGGCGCTCCAGGCGCTCCGGGCGCTCCGGGCGCTCCCATAACGTCGCCCCTCAAGCCCCCCGGCGGGCTGGCCCCCCGGCCTCCCGCTTTCGGCGCCAAGCCCTCTCTTGGCATCCGGCCTCCCGGCATGGCTCCAACCACGCCGCTCGCCGTTCCTCCCGCCCCGGCCCCTGTCGCCGCCGCCGCGGTTCCTGAAGCGAAGGGCGCCGCCCCCAAGAAGGAGACCGCGCGCATCCAGGTTCCCCCGCAACCGAAACCGATGGTGCCGAAGGCGACCGTCAAAGTCCCGCTGCCAAAGCCTCAGCCGATGCCGTCCACCCCCGCGGCCGCACCCGCCGCCCTCGTGCCCGTCGGCGGCGCCGCTTCGGATATCGACGAGCCCGCCGGGGAGGATCCGCTCCTGTTGCCGCTCAGCATCGCAGCGCTTGTCGTTTCCCTCGCGGCGGTGGCGCTTGCCTATCTCGCTTATTCCGCATAGGCGATGGCCAGTCCCCACGTCGTCACGATCAACGATGGGAACTTCGAGAGCGAAGTTCTCAAGTCGCCCGGCCCCGTGCTTGTCGATTTCTGGGCCGAATGGTGCGGCCCGTGCAAGATGATCTCCCCCCTGCTCGACGAGATCGCGAACGAAAAGGCCGGCAAGGTGAAGATCGCGAAGGTCAACGTGGATGACAATCAGGCGTTGTCCGCCCGATTTTCCGTCCGGTTCATACCGACCCTGATCCTGTTCAAGGACGGCGAGGTCAAGGAGCAGGTGGTCGGCCAGACCAGCAAGCGCGATCTCGTCGCGAAACTGGACGCCTTGGTTTAGTCCCGCGCCGCCGAGAGAATGGAGGATTCTCTCACGCCGATGATGCGGCAGTACCACGCCATACGGCGCGACCTGCCAAAAGGCGCCATCCTGTTTTTCCGCCTCGGGGATTTCTACGAGATGTTCTTCGAGGACGCCGTCGAGGCCGCGCCAATCCTGGATGTCGCCCTGACGAAGCGTCACCAGACGCCCATGTGCGGCGTGCCGTACCATGCCGCGGACGGCTACATCGCGAAACTCGTGAAGGCCGGCAAGCGCGTCGCGATCTGCGACCAGGTCGGCGAACCGCAGCCGGGAAAGATCGTGGAGCGGCGGCTCAGCCAGGTCATCAGTCCCGGCGCCGTTGGCGATCTCCAGTCGCTCGACGCGAAAAAGAACAACTTCCTCGCGGCAATCCGGCTCAAGGACGGGATTTACGGATTTGCGTTCGTCGATCTTAGCACGGGTGAATTTCGCCTGACCGAACTCGCCAACGAGGGCGAGTTGCGCGACGAACTCTCCCGCGTGGAGCCCGCCGAAGTGCTCGTGAGCGAAAGCCAGGCCGAGGCTCTCTCCGGCGTGGCCGCGGGCGCGGCACTCTGCGACAGTTCCGCCTTTTCGCTCGAACAGGCCGAATTCACTTTGCGCGAACACTTCGCTGTGCAATCGCTCGACGGCTTCGGTTGCCGCGGCATGGAGAGCGCCATCGGCGCGGCCGGCGCGATTCTCCATTACCTGAAGCGTGAATTGCGGCGGCAGACGGCGCACATCATCCGCCTCGCGTGTTATAAAAATACGGAATACCTCATCCTCGACGCGGCAACCCAGGCGAACCTGGAACTGGTCGCCTCGCGCGGCCAAAAAGATTGCAGCCTCCTCGCCGCGCTCGACCGCACCGCGACGCCCATGGGCGCGCGCCGCCTGCGGGATTGGATTCTGCACCCGTTGCGGCAACTCGAGCCGTTGAAGGAACGGCAGGAGATAATCGCGGATTTCCTGCGCGATCCTTTTGTCCTGAGCCAGTTCCGCGACGGGTTGAAGCCGGTGCGGGACATCGAGCGGACGATGGGCCGCCTCGGCCAGGGCGGCGGAAACGCCAGGGACCTCATGGCATTGCGCCAGTCGCTGGAACAGATTCCGGTTCTAAAGGCATTGCATCCCAGCGCGTCGGGCATGGCCGAATTCCCCGCGCTCATCGGCCTCATCCAATCGGCGATCTGCGACGAACCGCCCGTCTCGACGAAGGACGGCGGCATGTTCCGGCCCGGCTATAACGCCGCTCTCGACGAGTTGCGCGCCGCCCGGGGGGACGGCAAGGATTGGATCGCCCGCCTCCAGCAGCAAGAGATAGAGACGACCGGAATCAAGTCCCTCAAGGTGCGTTACACCTCGGTTTTCGGCTACTTCATCGAGGTGACGAAAAGCAACCTCGCGAGCGTCCCTTCCCGTTACGTCCGCAAACAGACGACCGTGAACGGAGAACGCTTCATCACGCCCGAATTGAAAGAAATGGAAGGCCGCATCCTCGGCGCCGATGAGCAGGCGCGGCATCTGGAAGCCGAGCTTTTTGCCCGGCTGAGGGATGAAGTCCTGAAGGAACTGGACGCCTTGCAGCGGACGGCTTCCGCGATCGCCATCCTCGACGCGGCCGCCTCGCTCGCGGAAGTCGCGCGGCTCCACGGGTACTGCCGGCCCGAGCTTACCGACGGGCCTCGCATTCACATCCGCGACGGGCGGCATCCTGTCCTCGATCAAAACGTGGCCGAGGAAAAATTTGTGCCAAACGACCTGGAACTCGACGCCAGGGAGAACCGGCTCCTGATTATAACCGGGCCGAACATGGCGGGAAAATCCACCTACATACGGCAGGCCGCGCTCCTCGTGCTCATGGCGCAGATCGGGAGTTACATCCCCGCGGCGAGCGCCGAGATCGGCCTGGCGGACCGCATCTTCACCAGGGTCGGAGCGAGCGACGATCTTTCGCGCGGGCAATCGACCTTCATGGTCGAGATGAACGAGACGGCCAACATCGCCAACAACGCCACCGAGAAGAGCCTCGTCATCCTCGACGAGATCGGCAGGGGAACCTCGACCTTCGACGGCTTGTCCATCGCCTGGAGCGTCGCGGAATATCTGCACGACGCCATCAAGGCCCGCACGCTCTTTGCGACCCATTACCACGAACTGACCGAACTCGAAATGACCCGGAGCGGCGTCAAGAATTTCAATATCGCCGTCCGCGAATGGAACGAGCAGATCATCTTCCTGCGAAAAATCGTCCGCGGCGGAGCGGACAAAAGCTACGGGATACAGGTCGCGCGGCTCGCGGGCCTGCCGCCGGAGGTCATCAATCGCGCCAAGGAAATCCTGGGAAACCTGGAACAGGCCGAGTTGAACGCCGACGGGCGGCCCGTCCTGGCCGAAGCGCCCCCGCCGGGAAAACGCCCGCGCCGCCGCAAGGAATGGACGGGCAAGCCGCAGCTATCGCTCTTTTAGTTCCTTCAGAAGCTTAGCGGCGGATTCCACGTCGCCGAAGCCGATCTCGAAACTGCCGGGGCGAAGCTCCCGGATGTACGGCCCCGGGGAGGTTTTCCTGGTTTTCACGGACGTGGTCTTCGGCTCCTCCTCGTCCTCTTCTTCTTCCTCCGTTTGTCTCTTCCTGTGCCAGACGCAGACGGCCAGCATCCCCAGGCAGAGGGAAACGGAAATGCCGAACGGGCGGGATGTCAGCAGCGAAGGCTGGGCGGTGCGCACAAGAAAAGGCCGGGACGCTTCCGTGAAATCGCCGTCCTTGCCGACGATGCGGATGCTGTAAAGCGTGGACGGACTCAATTGGTCGACGGATGCGCTTATCGTGGGATCGGGCTGCTTCGCGGGATGCGCGTCCTCCAGGCCTTCGATGTCGACTCCGTGGGTCATCCAGTTTTCTCCCACCGACGCGCTCCGGCCGCGCGAATCCCGAAGGACGATGTTGGTGAGGGGAATCCAGAAATGTTTCGCGTCAGCGGGCGCGCCGGGCAGGAGGGAGAAGCTTTCCACCCTGTATTTGGAATGCGTGTTGGGCGGGATGCGCCACGATATCTCGCACGTGGTGGCGGTGATGTTCCGGATACGGATGGCTCCGATCTGCGCGGATGTCGCGGTTTTCGGGGCCGGCGCCGACACAAGCGACTCGAACAGCGCAGGCGCCGGTTTCTTGACGAGGGTCACGGCAGCCGTGCGCGCCCGCGCGACTTCCGCCGAGACGGGTAGGTCAAATCCGTTCGCATCGGAGGTGATCGCCAGCCGCTCATGGTATTTTCCCGCTTCCATCGGTTCGACCGACACGGCGATATTCCGCGAAAGACCGGCTTCGAGCCAGAAGGAAGAATCGCCCCTCGCGATCACGAGATGACTGGAAGGCTCCACCCGCACAAAGGTTCCCGTGCCGCCCGCATTGGTGATCGTGACGCTTTTATACGGCGGCTTCGGGCCGTCCGCATTCCCGAGTGAAAGCGCCGACGGGATGACTTTCAGGAGCGGCCCGGACGCGGGGGCGTGGACGGCGACATCCGCCATGGAACCCGGCGACTCGACCTGCACGGCGCCGTCGATCGGCCCCGTCTCGGCGTCGTCCGCCTCGATTCGCACGGAAAGCGTCCCCCCGGCGGGGAGAACGGCGCGCTCCGGCCCTTTCAGCTTGCCGCCGATCCGCAGGCGAAGCGGCATTTCTTCACCGGTCCGGTTGGCGATGGTCAAGGTTCCGGCGCGGGAGGCGCCCAGTTCCAGCCGCTCCGGCGTTATGGCAACCGCCGCTTCCGCCGCGGCGCTCAGGGCCGTCTTCCTGTCGGGATCGCTGCTGTAGCGGATTTCTCCGCGCGCGGTCTGGGCGTCCACGGGCGCGATCCTGAGCCTGATGATCCGTTTTTCTCCTCCGCGCAAATTATAGGTCGCCTTGCCGTCGAGTTTCCACGGCTCGTCGATGCTGAGCGTTCCTTTCAAGACGCCTCCGCCGCGGTTTTCGATGGCGATCTCCTTCGTGGCCGTCGAACCGATCCTGACCGTGCCGAAATCCACCTCCCGCGGCGCTCCGAGGGCGGGCGGGGCGTCAATGATCGTGATGTTCACTTCGACATCCGAGGAGGTTTCGCCGCCGGTCTGCGCGGTGAAGGAAAACCTGTCATGCCGCTGGAGCCGTTCGCCCGAATGCTCGTAAAGGACGACGGCCGCTCCCTCGCTGACCATCCGCACCCCGGAGAGCGCGCCCGCGCGCGGCAGTTTCCGCAGGCGGAAGGTGACGGGCTGTTCGGAAACGCCGAAAACCCGCAAGGGTATCTCGACGCTTTCGCCGCGCCGTACGCTGATATCCACCGGCGCGGCCTCGGGCGTCTGAATATATACGGGTTTTCCGCCCCGCGGCGGGGAGGGGAGGCTGATGTCTCCCCATGCGCTCACAACGAAGAGGAGCAGAAGGAAGGACGCGGGGCGCATGGCTTGTCCCTATCCGATGGAGGCAGGCGTCAAGTCCAGTTCCCGAAGGAGGTTCCGGTCTTCGTCGGCTTCAGGGTTTTTCGCGGTGAGAAGCCTGTTGCCGTAGAAAATGGAATTCGCGCCCGCGAAGAAACAGAGCGCCTGGCCTTCGCGGCTCAATCGCGTCCGGCCCGCGGAGAGGCGCACCTTCGCCTTCGGGAGCGCGATGCGGGTGGTGGCTACGAGGCGCACGAGTTCAAAGACGTCGACGGGAGGTTGTTCCTCCAGCGGCGTCCCGGGCATCGCCATGAGGCAATTGATGGGGACGCTCTCCGGCTTCGGGTCGAAGCCCGCCAGGACCTCGACCATCTTGAGCCGGTCGAGTTCCGTCTCGCCCATCCCGATGATGCCGCCGCAACAGAGCGACATCCCGGCCTGCTGGACGGCTCCGATGGTGTTCAAGCGATCCTGAAAGGTGTGGGTGGTGACGATCTCCGGGTAGAACTCCGGGGAGGTGTCGATATTGTGGTTGTAGGCCGTGACGCCCGCGGCCTTCAGCTTCTGCGCTTCCGCGATGCTGAGGCTGCCAAGGGTGACGCAAACTTCCATGCCCAGCTTGCCGACCTCGCGGATCGTCCCCAGCACCTGCTCGAAGCGCGGGTCGCCGTCGCGCACCCCCTTCCAGGCCGCGCCCATGCAGAAGCGGGTCGAGCCGTTCTCGCGCGCCTCCCGCGCCTTTGCGAGGATGTCTTCCCGGGTCATGAGATTCTCGCGCTGGACTCCGGTCGAATACCGGGCGCTCTGCGCGCAGTACGCGCAATCCTCGCTGCACCCGCCGGTCTTGATGCTGAGCAGGGTGCAAAGCTGCACCTCGTCTCCGCGCCAGTGCTTCAAGTGAACTTCGCGGCTCCGCTGGATGAGATCAAAAAACGGCTGCTCGTAGATTTCCAGCAGTTGGGGGAGCTTCATCCGGCGTCAGTATGCCCAATGATCCTGGGCGGTTGCAAGCGCGGGAACCGATCCCGTGGAATAATCCGTCCGCCCGACCGCGCCGTACATCCGGACGCCCGTGGCGGAACGGAATTTCTGGCTCATCTCCTCGCCCGTATGGCAGCCCCAGCTTTTGACGAAGGCGTCTTTGGCGAATATCCCGCGCCTTAGCTGGGAGAAATCATTTTCGTGCAGCCAGCATTTCGAGGCGCTGTCGATCTCGTTGCTGTAGTCGAACATGAAACACGCCCGGTTCGAATGCCCGAAATATTCGAGGTCCGCGATCTTTACCTGGTCGCGCGGCTCGCCGTTGTTAAGATACCCGATGACTTCCCGCGCGCTGTCGAAGAGGATCAGCTTGATCTTGTATTTGTCCCGCACGGAATAGATGAAGGAGAGGAGGTCCACCTGGTCCTGTTTGCTCCGCCGCCGGTATCCTTCCGCGTAGGTGAGCCAGGTGATCCGCGCGTCCGGCCCCAGTTGATTGCGCATATCCTCGATTCGGACGCGGGCGGCCCGGATGAAATTCCCCCAATAGTGGTCGTGCGGGACGGCCTTGTACTGTTCCCATTCGATGAGGGAGGGGCCGCCGCTGAGGACGATGTATTCCTTCTCGTACGCGCGAACGGGGGAGGCCGCGGCCAGGGCCAGGAGGAGCAAGCAGAGGGTTTTCATCATTTGAGCAGCTGTTCCATGGACGGGTCGGGTTCCGAACCCAGTTCGACCGCGCGCTTGTAATATCTCTTCGCCTTTTCCTTGTCGGGCGGCTGGCGCGTGGCGTAGACGACCGCGAGGTTAAAGTTCGCATCGGCATACTTGTCGTCAAGGGCGATGGCGGTGAGGAGTTCCTTTTCGGTCGCTTCCGGCCACCCCTTCATGCTCGCGGTGATGCCGAGGTAATTGTGCGCCTGCGGTATCTTCGGGTTGATGGAGAGCGCCTTGGTCAACTGGTCGATGGCGTCGTCGTAGCGGGCCTGCTGGTAGTAGACGATGCCGAGGGTGGTGCGCGAGAAGGTGTCGTTGGGGGCGATGGCGATGGCTTTTTTGAACGCCTCCTCCGAGCCTTTCAGCTTCCCGAGCTTGAACCGGACGACGCCGAGGTTGGAGAGGATGAAGACGTTGTTCGGCGCGCGCAACAGCGAGCGCTCGTAGGAGCGTTCGGCCTCGTGGAACTTGCCGCGGTCATAGAAATCCTTCGCCTCGCGGACGAGGGGGCGCACCGCGTCGGGGACGTTGGGCGCGGCCGCCGTCTCGACTTGTGGCGCGGGCGTCGGGGTGGGCGCGGGCGCCGCAGGCATGAGCGGAGGCGTGCTGCCCATCGCGAGATTCATGATCCCCGGGGAGGGAAGGGGATTCGTCGTCTCGGATTCATGCGGCGACGGCCCGGGCACGGGGAGGGGGAGTTCGTTCTTCGGAGCGGATATCTCGATGTTCATCCCTTCGTTGTTCTCGGCGGCGGGCGCGACCTCGGGTTGCTTGAACATCGCGCTCTCCTTGGGGCTGAGTTTTACGACCGGCTCGGCGAGATATTTCAGCTTGTCCAGGAGGGTTGCGGACTGGCCCTCCAGCCGCGACATCTCGCCCATGACGATGGTCCGGGCCTGCTCCCGCCGCGCTTCCTCCTTCAAGCTGCGGTAAACGATGTCGCGCAAAACTTTGTTTTCATCCGTGATCCGTTTCTTTTCCTCGGGACTCGCGCCCTCGGCTTTTACCCGTTCCAGCTCGCTGCTCGTTTTGTCGAGCTGGTCCTGCAACTCCGCCATCGTCCCCTGGAAATCGCGGTTCTGTTTCTGGCTGGCCGCGAGTTGATCCCGCACGTCGGCTATTTGCTTGGTCAGGGTCGCGATCTGCTCGTCCTTCTTCGGCGCGTCGGCCTTGAATTGCGCAACGGCCTTTTCCGCGTCGCTGAGCCGCGCGGTGAGCGAGGCGTTGTCGGACATCAGCTTCACGACCTGCTTTTGCGCTTCCTTCAGCTTCGTCAAGTCGGCCAGCGCCTGGTCGCGCTGCGTCCTGAAGTTGTCGCGTTCCCGCTTCACGCTCGCCAATTCGCTCTGGGCGGTGTTGAGTTTTTCCGTCAGCGCGTCGCGCGCGGCCACGGCGGTGTCGCGCTCGACCTTCAGGTCGGCGGCTTCTTTCGTGGCGGCGGCGAGCTTCGCGGTCATCTCGGCGCTCGGTTTGCCGCCTTGTTTCGAGAGGGTCTCCACCTGCTTTTGGGCGTCCGCCAGCTTGCCTTCCAATTCCTGGTTCTTTTGCGCGGCGGCGTCCCGCTCCTGTTGCAGGGCCTGCATCCGTTTCCTGATGCCGGCGGACCGGTCGGACTCGTCCTGCGCTCCCTGCTTTGCCTCGTCCCGCTCATCCCGGGCTTTCACCAGATCCTGGTTCAGATGCTGGATCTCCTCTTCCATGTTCTTCTTGCCGGTGAAATCCTTCGAGGTGTCCTGCAACGCGGATTTCAATGCTTCCTCCAGTTCGCGGATGCGCGACTTTTCCTCGACGGCCTGGACCTTGGTCGAGTCGCGCTCCTTTAACGCGAGTTGAAGCTGGCTGGTGATCTCCTCGTTCCGCTTCTCGACTTCGTCCGCCCGCTCGTGTTCAGCCTCGAGGTCTTGTTCCAGATGCTTGATCCGCCTCTTGACCGCTTCCACGGCGTCACCCGCGGTGGCGGGCTCTTCCATATTGGAAGGCGTCTCCTCGGGCGGGCCTTTCTCCGGCAGCGGCGGCGCTTCCGATTCGGGGAGGCCCGACGGGGGCATCCTTGGCGGGCTCAGGGCGCCGGCCTTTTGCTGGAGTTTCGAGATGCTCTCCTCGGTCTTTTTCGTGCGGTAGGAAACGATCAGCGGCTGCCAGTCCGGGAAATCCTTCGTGAGCCTGTCCAGGAGGCCGTACGCGTGCCGGTATTTGGCGAGCGCCATTTTATAATTTTCGTCCGCCTCGAATTTCTCGGCAGCCTGCACGTCGAGATAGGCGCTCAGGAAAAGATCGGAAGGGTCCCGCGACTCCGCGCCGAGCAAGACCAAGCCGCTCGCGTTGAGGAATAAAACAAATAGAATGATCAGCAGCCGCCCCATGGAAAATGGCGAGAACATTACGTCAGATCAAAATTTGTTGCAAATGATTCCCCGTTCGCCGGAGTTATTGACACAAATTGGGCCGGGTGCTACTTTCCCGCCAAAATCCGGATGCTGGATCGCCAAGTTCTCGTGCTCAATCGGTTGTGGCAGGCGGTGAACGTATGCACCGTCAGGCGCGCTTTTGCCCTTTTATTCCAAGGGCACGCGCAAGTCGTCAGCGCCGATTCGAACAATAACTTCTTCACCCACGATTTCCTGGGCTGGATGGACCTCTCCCTGCGCGAGCCGGAGGATGAGATGATGCACACCATCTCCTTCAAGGTGCGGGTGCCGCGGGTCATCGTCCTGCTCCTCTTCGACCGCCTGCCGAAGAAGGAGGTGAAATTCACCCGGCACAACATCTTCGCGCGCGACAAGGACACCTGCCAATATTGCGGCAAGGTCTTCGACCGGCGCGATCTAAATCTCGATCACGTCCTGCCGCGCGACAAGGGAGGGCAGACATCCTGGGAAAACGTGGTCTGCTCGTGCATCCCGTGCAACACCCGCAAGGGCAACCGCCTGCCGCACGAAGCGGGCATGCATCTCATCCGCAAGCCGAAGCGCCCGAAATGGCAGCCCTTTGTCGCGGTCACCTTTAGCGCGCCGCATCATGAAAGCTGGAAGCATTTCATCGACCTGGCGTACTGGAACGTCGAACTGAGCGACTGAGCCGGGGCCTCGCCCGCCTTCGTCCTCGTTGTAGAGGCGGCTGTGTCAGCCGCCTAACCAAACTAAAGACCTAAAAATAGCCTGCGCCTTCTCGTTGTTCTCCCTCCTCCAGGCGGCTGGCACAGCCGCCTCTACAACGACGGCGGTTAGTGAACGACGGTCGTCGTGGTGCTCGACCCGGATCCCGGCGCGACCGCGGATGGAACCGTTTCCTGCGTGCTGGTCGTCACCGTATGCGTTGGCGGGGGTGTTTCGTCATGCACGCAACCATTCAGCACCGCGGCGGAGACCACGGCCAGTAAGTAGAGGACGATTTTTCTCATAACTAAAGAGTCTTCGCGACTGAAGGGGTTTTTGGTCGCCTCCTTCCTCGACTACTTCTCGCAGGCTTGCAGGCAGAGGGTGAACTTGGTCCCGGCGCCGGCCTGCGTTTGCAGCCGGATCGCTCCCCCCGCTTCCTTGATGAGCCGCTTCACGATGGAGAGGCCGAGGCCCGTCCCCTTGTCGGCGGATTTGGTCGTGAATTTCTCCTCGAACATCCTGGGCATGATCGACTCGGGTATGCCGGGGCCGCTGTCATGCACGGAGACCAGCAGGAGCGGCGGCTTGTTCAGGAAAGCCTCCCGATTGATGAGACGCTCCGTGGAGCAGTCGACCATTTCGGCCAGGTTCATCGGCGTCGTGAGCCTCGCGCAACGGACTTCCACGGTATGCGGTTTCTCCGTGCATTGCAGGGCGTTTAGCGTGAGGTTCAGCAGGATTTGCAGCAAATCGGTGCCGTTGATGTCGGCGACGACGTCTTCCGGCAACCCGTGAAAGCCGAGCTTGTGCCCCGAGGCGCTAGGGTGGCGGCTCAGGAGTTCCTTCATGTCGGCGAGGATCTGGTTCATCCCGACGCGGGCCCGCTCCCCGGAAGGGTTGTTATGGAGAAAGCTGAGGTATCGCCGCGAGATTTCGAAGCACCGGGTGACCTGGCCGGTAAGCTTGCCGAGATCGTCTTTGATGATTTCCAACTGCTCTCCCTCGACGCTTGCCGCGTCGCGGATCGCCTCGTTGATCATCTCGACATAGCCGGAGATGACGGTGAGCGGGCTGTTGATGTCGTGCAGGACGCTGGCGTAAATCTCGCCCTTGGTCTTGATGATTTCCTGCTGGAGCTGCTGATCCTGGATTTCCGCCTGGAGGGCGTTGAGCTTCTCGTCGGTCGTGGAAAAGCTTTCCGCGATGCGGCTTTTTTCCAGGGCGCGCGCGACGGCGGCGCGCATGGAGGTGATGTCGAACGGCTTGTTGAGATAATCGCACGCGCCGTAGCGGATGGCGTGGCGCGCGGTCTCCAGCGTCTCGTAAGCGGTGAGCATGATGACGCCGATGGACGGCCTGACCTCCTTGATCTGCGCGAGAAGCTCGATGCCGGACATGCCCGCCATGAGGATGTCGAGGATGGCCACCGAGACCTCGTGATCCCGGATGAGTTCCAGGGCGGATTGTCCGTCGCTCGCCAGGAGGACTTCGTAATCGTTTTTGAAGACGATCTTCAACGACTGGCGCGGCCCTTCCTCGTCATCGACCACGAGCAGGATCGGTTTCCGGGCCGTCACGGTCGCGGGCGTCCGGGGCTTAGAAATGGTATCCGACGGTGAGGCTGAGGGCATGACTCAGGAATCTGTAGGTTCCATCCGCGGGGTTCCCGTTGGAGATCGTCCGGTCTGGGCCGTAAGCGAGCTGGTACGCCACGTCCCAGGAAAACTGCTTTATATCCTGCCCGACGCCGACGCTGAATATATGCCGGTTCGAGTCGGGGACAATCGGGTTAAAGCTCGCCGCCGGCACGGAGTTCTCGCTGTAGATATAACCGACGCTTCCCCGCAGCCCGTAGGCGAAGTTGTGCGTCAGGCCCGTCTCCCACATGAAGCTGGAGTTCCAGTTGAACGGCAGAAACAGTTTGCCGGATTGCTGCGTCAACTGGACGGTCTTGAGGCAGTCCCAATCCGTCCAATCGAGATCGAACTCGAGGTTCCAGTCTTTCGCGGGCCGCAGGGATATGCCGAAGGTGACCTCCTGCGGAAACGGAATGCCGACCCTGGCGTTCTCGCGGGGAAGATGGACGACCGTGTCGTTGCCGAGCGCGGCGAACGGCAGCACCCGCGTCTCGGTGTGCCCTTCGAAGATGATGGAGGTGGCGCTGCGGTACGTGACGCCGAAGGAGACCCACTTGACCGGCTGGAACATGACGCCCGCGTTGAAGCCGATCGCGTCGCCATTGCCGCGGAAACGGAACTGATCCCCCTGGGTGAATATCCCGCGGCGCAGGGTCACGTCCCCGTAGTTGACGGTCAGGCCCATCGCGATGGAAAGCTGGTCGCAAATCTTCCAGGCCGCCACGGGGTTCACCGTGGCATAAACCAACTGGGCCTCCGTCGCCAGGCTGCGGAAAGGCGTGTTGTCGGGGTATTGGATGCCGAAGCCAAAGGGAGCGTAAACCCCGAGGCCGAAGGTGATGGGGAAATTCTTGCTCGGCTGGTACGTGCAATAGAACTGGGGCGCGGGCTGAAGCGTGTCGGTGTTATCGACGGAAGGGCCGCCGCCGGCGGGGGAGAAATGATCTTTCAGGTAGATCATGTAAGTCCCCAGGGTGACATGGACGCCGTCGAGTTGGGTGATGCCCGCCGGATTATAATAGATGGCGGAGGGATTATCCGCCGTGGCCGCGAAAGCGTCTCCGCGGGCGGTCGCTTCGGCGTCCTGATCGACGATGCGAATGCCGAGCGCGAACACGGAGGCGAGGGGGGCGGCGGCGAGGAGAAGCGAACAGACGAGTGACCTCATGATGAGCAGAAATGGAGCAAGGATCGTGCTAAAGGCGCAAGCCCTTTCTCAAAATCAAGAAGAAAGCGGCAGGGAGATTCGCACCAATCCCGGCCGGTCTTTGTTGGAAGCGGGTATTTCGATTTTCCCGCGGTGGTTCTCGATGATCTTGCGGGTGACGGTCAAGCCCAGCCCCAGCCCGACGTTCCGGGTGGAGAAGAACGGCTCGTTCGCGCGCGCGGCCACTTCGGGAGGGAACCCGGAACCGGAGTCCTGCACCTCGATATTCAGCGAATTGGCGCCGTCTTCCTTGATGCGGACATCGACTTTCGGCTCCGCCGGGTTCGCCTGGAGCGCGTTCAGCATCACTTCCGAAAACGCGTGGCGCAACGCCTTGTAATCGCCGGCCACGAGCCATTTCTCGGCGCTCTTTTCGAAGTTGAGGCGCGCGAGCTTGCCGTGGTGGAAGGTGTTCGCCTCGTGGAAAGCCTCGACGATCACCTCGCCCAACTTGATCTTCTCGGCGAAATCGGTCTGGTCGCGCGCGAGGAACACCATCTGGTTCGCGAAGCGCGAGATGCGCTTGACCGAGCCGGACATCGCCTCCGCCAGCGAAACGCGGAAGTCCGGGTCGGCGAACTTCTCGGCGAGCAACTGCTCGTGCGTCGAGAGGGGGACGAGGGAGTTGCCGATCTCGTGCGCGAGGTGCTCGGCCATCGACTTCACAAGGCGCAGGTTGGAGCTTTCGATTTCAAGGCGCTGCGCCTTTTCCGTCTGCGTCGTGTCTTCCACGATCAGCAGCGCCGCGTCCGCGAGCGCCGACCCCTGGGTCCTGAACGGCGCTATCGCCACGCGATACGACGCGTGCGGCGTCTCGTCCATCTCATACCGGAAGGGCTCGGCGGCCACCCCCGTCTTCAGGACGGTGAAGACCTTGCTGCCAAGATCCTGCGAGAGATCGGTGAACTCCATACTCTTTTTGGACGGATCGCGAACGAATAAATCCCGCGCGGCGGAGTTCGCGTGGAGGATCGAGAGATTGTTCCCTATCACCACGCAACCGGAACCGATCTGGCCGAGGATGCTGGCGATCATCGCGTGGCTGGTCCGCAACTGGTCGTGCAACCGGCTGTTGGTTATCGCCGGGCCGACCTCCTCGAGCATGTGAAAGATGAGGGCCAGTTCCTCGTTCGCATACGGCTCGCCCGTCAGGCGCCCGTCGAAGACCGCGACCCCGATGAGCGATTCGCGGTCCAGGACCGGGATGGCCACTTCGACTCCCAGCAGCCGGAACTCCCGCGCGGCGTCGCGGTCGTTGCGCGTCTCGTCGCTGTTGGCGCGCAGGATGCGCCCCTGCCGGTTCAACTGGCTTCCGATGCCGCTCCGCAGGGAAAGGGCGAAGTGGTCCAGGAAGGATTGATCGATGCCGATGGCGCACGCGGACCGCAGCCAGCGGTCGTCCTTGGCGTGGCCGCCCTCCGCGAGCGGCCCCGGGCTTTTTCGCAGGAAGACGACGGCCCGGTTGACGCCGAGAATCTCGCGCAGCAGAAAGAGGAAGCGCTTGAGGAGAGCGTCGGCGTCAAGGCCCTTGGAGAGAACCGCGGAAAATCTGCGCAAGGATTCAAGCGCGCGGACCTGCTCGCTGTTTCTCCGCTCGGGCCGCGCTTCCATGGACGAAGCGGGCGGCGGGACGACGGTCTCCGCCTCGGCGCCGGCCTTTGAAAAAAGCCGGTCGAGCAGAGTGTTGAACGTCCGCGCGCGAAACGGCTTTGTCAGGACGTGCGATACTCCCATGAGATACGCGTCCTCCTCCCACTCCCATTCCTTCGCGTCGGCATAGACGATCATCGGGCACTGCGGCGCGAGGCTCTTCAATTCGCCGATGTTCCGGACGGCGCGCACGTCGCTCGCCTCGACCTCCAGGATGAGCGCGTCGATGGCGCCGCGCGTCAGCAGCGACTCCGCTTCCGCGACGCCGGTCTTGAAGATGATCTGGTAAACCGAGGGATCGAGAACCGACTTTACGGACGAATACAACGCGGGCTGCCTCGCTATAACCAGGAGGGAAATCATTGAGCGACTTCCACGGCGGCTGACGGTGGGGTGACGGCCTGTCGGGTTGGCAAATCCACGTTAACAGTGGTGCCTTTTTTCACTTTGCTTGCAAGATTTAAATTGCCGCCGTGCAGATGAACGATCTTGCGGCAGATCGAGAGGCCAAGCCCGAAGCCGCGGTTCTCATCCCCGCGGTCCTTGGTGGTGTAGTACGGAGTGAATATGCGGTTGAGGTTTTCCTCCGGTATGCCGTCCCCGCGGTCGATGATGGTGATGCGCACCCAGTCCCGCTTGGCCGGCGTCTTCGCGAGCCGCCCCGCCTCCACGCGCAATTCCGCGCCTTCCGGCGAGGCGTCCATGGCGTTGGAAAGCAGGTTTATCAGGAGGCGCTTGATGAGCACCTCGTCCATCTCCACGGAAATATCCGTCGCCGTCTTTACCGCGATCTCGATCTTCTTGCGCCGAAGCTGTTCCCGCACCATGTCGATCGATTGCCGCACCACTACGTCGAGCCGCCCGAGCTGTATGTTGGGCCGGAGATTCTTGGAGAAGAACAGCGCGTCTTTTATATATGCGCGCATCGTTTCGATGTTGCGCATGGCGAGCGGCAGCAACTCGTCTTTCAACGCCTCGAGCGGTATGCCTTCGCCGGCGAGTTGCAACAGCGTCCACAGCGGGGTCAGCAGGTTGTTGAGATCGTGCGCCATCCCCCTGGACATGCGGCCCAGCAACTCCAGTTCCTGCGCGACCATGACCTGGTCCCGCAGCCGCGCCTGGTTGATCATAAGGCTGAGGTTTTTCGCCAGCATGACGAGCAGTTCGATGTCCGTGGCGGTATAAGGATCGCCCGTCGTCTTAGGGCCGAGCAGCAGCAATCCGAACGGCTCTTCCTGGAAGAAAAACGGGAAGCAGAATTCCGCGTTGAACTGCCCCAGTTGCGCGCGCGCCTCCTTCTCCGCCTTCCCCTCCTTCGAGACGGAGTACGCGGGGTTCAGGGCTATGTATTCCTTGCCAGCCTCCATCGAGCGGAAGATCGCCGCGCTCCCCTGCAATTCCGGGTATTGTTGGTCGCCCAGGTCGGGATGCGAACGGAAGAGGGAGAAGACCTGGTTGGTCTCGTCCAGGAGGATGATCTGGTAGGAACGCGCGCAAACGACCTTGGCAAGCAGATTGTGCAAATCCGCCAGCAAGGTTTCGGCGCTGCCGTAAAGCGGCATCGCGGCGGTGAAGCTCCGGATCTGGTCGTAGTATTCGAAGCGGTCTCCCAGGATTCTCTGCTCGATGGTCTCGCTGCCGCGGCCAAAGAGGCGCGGAAAATAAACCGAAGCCATCGTGCCGCTGACCACCAGCACCCCGAGCGCGCTGAAAAAGGAGCCGCGGGTGAACACGCCCGGGAAAAAAACCGTGATGGTAAGCATGAGCCCGAGGGCGATGACGAAAAGAAAAGCGAGCCGGACGACGTGCGCCACGACCCGGCTCAGCGTTACTTGAACATCCAGGAGCTGATGTTGCAGAACGCTATAGGCGATGATTATTCCATAGGACACTGCCGCCAGGCCGCCGTAAGGATAAACGGGGATTTTTGTGAACGGATAGTAATCGACGCCGACTATGGGGAGTATGTCATTCGTGCCGAGGACCGCCAGCAGGGCTTGTGAAAAGATCAGCGGGTCCAGGCGGGTCCGGTGCATCCGCGGCAGGAGCCTCCGCTTTCTTATGAGGATGCAAATCGCGACGAACATCAGCGCGAAGGAAAGCTGGGCCACGAATATTCCCGGCCCGGGAATGGCGTACCAGCCGGAAGCCGGTATCAGGCGGACGCCCGATATGAAAAAGTTGGTGAAGTCGGTCGCCGCGAGAATCCCGAGCGCGCCGTATATATACCAGATGTAGCGCTTGATCGGCACCTGCGCGATGGACAGCGAGATATGGAACAGCAGCGCCGGAATAAATATGACGCCGAACCAAAGGATGCGCGCCCACAGGAGGGCGGCCCGCGGATCGTGCACCCTGAACAAATAAAACTGGCCCAGGTTCCAGATCGCGATGGCGAAGCCGAGGAAGAAGTAGATGCGGTTGACGGTTATCCGCGCGCCGCGGGTGATGACGAAGATCGGCAACAGGATGTTGCAGATGCATCCCATCAGCGGAATAAACGCCGCGAACTCCGATCTCATCCCGAATAGTTGCGAAGAACCAGGCAGGAATTTTTCCCGCCGAACCCGCTATTGAGATTTAGCGCGATCTTCAACGGGTAAGGGCGCGATTTCCCGGCTACATAGTCGAGATCGCATTCCTCGCCGGGCTCCTGGTGATTGAGCGTCATCGGAATCTCTTTATAATAAAGCGCGAGAGCGCAGACGACGGTTTCCAGCGCGCCGGCGCCCGCCATCAGGTGCCCGGTGACGGGTTTGGTGGAGCTGATGGCCACGCGTTTGGCGTGTTCCCCAAAAAAGGCTTTCACCGCGCGCGTCTCGACCAGGTCATTTGCGTCGGTCGCCGTGCCGTGCGCGTTGATGTAATCGACCTCCGTGCGCTGGATGCGCGCCGCGCGGATCGCCTTTTCCATGGCGCGAATGTACCCCTTCCCCTGCGGATGCGGCGCGAGCGGGTGGTACGCCTCGCAACTGCGGCCATGCGCGAGCACCTCGGCATAAATCCGGGCGCCGCGGCCCAGCGCGTGCGTCAATTCCTCCAGCACGACGAACCCCGCGCCTTCCCCGAGCAGGAATCCGTCGCGCGTTTTGTCGAAGGGGCGCATCGCGCGCGCGGGTTCGCTGTTGTGCCGGGTCATCACCTTGCTCACGCAGAAGCCTCCCCACGCGGATTCGATCAACGACGCCTCCGCGCCGCCCGCGATCATCACGTCCACGTCCTCGTTGCGGATCATGGTCAGCGCGTAGCCCATCGCGTCGTTGCCGGAAGCGCTGCTGGAGGAACAGGTGATCGCGTGCCCCGTGACCCCGAGTTCGTTGGCTATCTCGCCGCTGCCCGCGCCCGCCGCGCCGCTGATTATCCCCGAGATGGTGACGCCGCGGTAACCCTTGCGCAGAAACGCCTCCTTCGTCTCATACGCGGCTTCGTTGTTGCTCATGGAGGTCGCCTCGACCACTCCGCACCGGTCGGGATCGATCTTGGAGAAATCAATCTTCGCGTCCTCCGCGGCGAGCCGGGCCGCCGCCACGCTGTATTGCAACGAGAGGCTCAGCCGCCGCGCCGTCTTCGGGTCCATGTAACGCGCTGCGTCGAAGTCCTTGATCTCGGCGGCGACCTTGGAAGGCGTCTGGGAAACGTCGAAGCGCGTCACGGGACACGCCGCGCTTTTCCCCTCGCGGATGCTCGTCCAGAAAGTATCCAGGTTCTTCCCGCTGGCGGCCATGACGCCCATGCCGGTCACTACCACGCGCCGGTGGCGGTTCATCGAATCTGGAGCGTCGTTATACACGGAATCCCTTTTTGAACAGCAGCAGCCGCGCCGTTTCGCCCTTATTTGTCATACTTGACCAATTCCACCGTCTCCGTCACCAGGAGGGTATGCACGTAGTGCGTCGTATGGCCGCAAAAGGAAATCTCATCCTCCATGACGGCCTTCAACTCCGGCGTCCCCTGGCATTTGAAAAGCGCTTCCTCGGATTCCCACCACGTTTCGACAATCCCGTCGATCGGGGCGTCCGCGTTCTCATATTCCGCGCGCGGCACCGGGACGACGTGGTGCTGTGAATATTTGACGATGCCCGGCAGCTTGGCGACCAGCGGGCCGTGGACATTTTTCCAGTAAGCGTGGAATTCTTCAGCCGACATTTCCGGCTTCTTTCGCAGGACGACGAGACATTTGATCATAAATGGAATTTCATCCGGGAGGCCAGGCGAGCGGGCGCTTGCCCAGCAGGTGAATGTGCAGGTGGGGGACGGATTCTCCGGCGTCCGGCCCGTTGTTGATGACGAGGCGGTATCCGCTGTGGAGAACGCCCGTCAGCTCCGCGACTTTCCGCGACGCCAGCAGCAGCCGGCCCAGCAGCCCGGCGTCGGCGTCCCCCGCGTCGGCGATGCGCGGTATGGGCCGCTTCGGCACGATGAGAACGTGAACGGGCGCCTGCTGGTTCACGTCGTGGAAGGCGATGAGGTCGTCCTCCTCGTAAACGATCGCCGCCGGGATTTCGCGGTTGGAGATTTTTTCGAAAAGCGTCATGAGACGGAGAGAATAAAGCTGCGCGACGGGTTGACGGCGCTGATGTGCTCGCGGACGAAGGCGACAATCTCCTCCCGCAGCGAATCGCACCCGCGGCTCCAGATTTTCCGGGAGCGCAGCCGCTTCACGCAATGTTCCAAACCCCACAATTCCACATGGGTTGTCCGGGGCGTCACCAGTTCCTGGAGCCGCCGCCCCAGGATTTCAAAGAACGCCAGTTCATAGCCGTCCGCCGCCTCGTTCGCCACTTCGCTCAGCGAGAGTTTCGCGGGCGGCGCGTCGGGAACGAAATGCAGGGCGACCTCCGCGTAGCCGATGACCTGGAGGATGTTGCGCACCGCCGCCGACAGGCGCTCGACGCCGACGGTCGTGGCCTCGAACCCCGCGAGCAGATACGTCGTGACGCTTTCGGCCACGTGCTCCGCCAGCCACCATTCCTGGTAGCCCGCCCTCGACGCCGCGCGGCGCAGGGAACGCACCAGCCAATCCGTCTGGAACGCGACGAGACGCCCCTCGTCGAATTGCACCAGCGGAAAGTCGTCTTTGAGAGCGATCATCGGTTTCCGGCCGGTTCGAAAAGCTCGGACTGCCGCACATCCCGCCTCGGCTTCCGCTCGAGGGACTGTATCTCTTCTATAAAGGCGCCCACGTCCTGGAACTGCCGGTAGACCGAGGCGTAACGGACATAAGCCACTTCGTCGATCTGGTGCAGTTTCTCCATCACCTTCGTTCCTATCGTGAGCGACTTGACCTCGCGGGGATGATTCGTCTCCAAATCGTGGATGATCTCCTCGACGGCCTTCTCCATTTTCTCGATGGCCACGGGCCGTTTCTCGCACGCCTTGCTGATTCCCAGGAAAAGCTTGTGCCGGTCAAACGGTTCGCCCCTGCCGTCGCGCTTAATGACCCGGATATCCGCCCGGTCAACCTGTTCATAAGTCGTAAACCGGTGTTCGCATACAAGACACTCCCGCCTGCGCCGGATGGAGACGCCATCCTTCGATAATCGCGAATCGATCACCTTGTCTTCGACCGCACCGCACTTGGGACAGCGCATAGTGGAAAAAGCTTTATCGACGACCTTTTTACCACAAGATATGGTGGAGTCAACGCAAAACCGCGCGTTATTTTTCCTTAATCCAAATCGGCCTCCCGAGAGAGCGATTGCAAACCGGCTCCTTCACTTGACCAGTTCGCGCAAAGCGCGCCGGCCGCTACTTCTTTTTCTTGCGCGGTTCGAACTCGAAAATGACTTTTCCGTTTTCGAGTTTCAGGTAGGCGGAAAACGGCCTTCCTTTTTTTGAGATGAAACCCGGGAGGAGATCGGTCTTGCCGGTCGCGAGGAGTTTTTGGGCCTGCTCTTTGGAAATCTGCTTCTGGAGGATGAGTTTGCCCAGGCGCAGGGTGCAGGTCTTGGCGAGCGTATTTTCGCAAGTGTAGGCGTTTGGCAAGTCGTAAACCCGGCCTTTCTGGCAGACGGGGCACGGGCCGATCTGTTCGCGGCCTGTCAGGTCTATCGGCTCTTCGGACGAGGAGGCGTTTTGCTCGAACTCGAAGGCTGGCTTCATGTCTTCGCCCAGCTTCACCGTCGCGGAGAAGGGGAAGCCGCGTTTGCTGCGGAAACCTTCCAGCGGGCCGACTTTGCCGGTGGTCACCAGGGTCTTGATTTCCTCCAACTCGAACTGCCGCCCGGCGAGCGTCTTCCATATAAGATAGTCGCACGCCTTGCAGCGGTATGTCCGGTAATCCTCGGCGAGCGGGCCGCCGCCGCACTTGGGGCATTTGATTTCCAGGACGGCGTAGTTGCCGTCCACGGAGTCGCCCTGGAACCCCTTGACCTTGGCGACGATCTCCTCGGTGAGCGCCCGTATCTCGTTCATGAACACCGTCCGCTCGAGACCGCGGTGTTCCATCTGTTTGAGCTTGAATTCCCATTCGCCCGTCATCTCCGGGGAGCAGAGCGCTTTCGCGCCCAGGCCGCGCAACAATGTAATAAGGGAGAGGCCCTTAGCGGTGGCGAACAACTCCCGGCTTTCGCGGTCGATATAGCCGTCCGCTATCAAGCCTTCGATGATCGCCGCCCGCGTGGCGGGCGTCCCCAGGCCCTTGGCGCTCATCGCCTCGCGGAGCTCCTCGTCGTCGAGAAGTTTGCCCGCCCCCTCCATCGCGGAAAGGAGAGTCGCTTCGTTGAAGCGCGGCGGCGGCTTTGTCTCCAGTTGCTTTACTTCGACCTTGCTCGTATGGGCATGCTCCCCCGGAGCCACGGCGACCGTCGTTTTGTCTTCCGCGCCGGCGGCCTCCCGTCCGTAGACCGCCATCCAGCCGGGGTCGATGATGATCTTGCCCTCCGTCTTGAAAGCCTCTTTTTCGACGCGGGTGATGCGGGTCGTCACCTCGAACTGCGCAGCCGGGTAAAAGACCGCGATGAAGCGCCGCGCGACCATGTCGAAAACCCTCCGCTGGTCGTCATCCAGGTTCGAAGGCGCCTGGCCGGTGGGGATGATCGCGTTGTGATCGGTGACCTTCGAGTTGTCAAAGATGCGCCTGGAGAGCCGCACCCAGCCGTTCTGCAGCGCCTTCTCCGCGTGGACGCTCAGGGAAGGGTCCGCGAAGCCGCCCATGACGTGCCGCGCCTGGCCGAGATTGTCCTCGGGGAGATAACGGCTGTCGGTTCGCGGATAGGTGAGGACTTTGTGCTTCTCGTAAAGCTGCTGGGCGATCTGGAGCGTGCGGCGCGCGCTGAAGCCGTGCCGCATATTCACCTCGCGCTGGAGGCTCGTCAGGTCGTAGAGCAGGGGAGAGGCTTGGCTCGTGGGCTTTTTCTCCTCGGTCACCTCGCCGGGCCGGCCCTCGCACTTCGCCTTGATCTCGTCCGCCCGTTCGCGGCTCCACAGGCGCTCGGCCCGCGCGTCCTCTTCCCCGGCCTTCTTGAACTTCTCGTCGAACCAGCGTCCCCGGTACGAGCCCGCCTTCACGTCGAAATCGCCAAACACCTCGAAGTACGTCCGCGGCTTGAAAGCCCGGATTTTCTCCTCCCGCTCCGCGAGGATCGCGAGCGTCGGCGTCTGCACGCGCCCCACGGGCGTCAGTTGGAAACCGCCCGTCTTGGAATTGAACGCCGTCAGCGCCCGGGTGCTGTTTATGCCCACCAGCCAGTCGCTCTCGGAACGCGAGATGGCCGCGTCGGCCAGCGGGATCATCTCCGCGTCGGAACGGAGCCGGTCGAACGCCTCGCGGATCGCCTCCCGCGTCATCGACTGAAGCCAGAGGCGGCGCGCCGGCTTATCGACGCCGGTCAACTTCGTCAGGTAGCGGAAGATCAGTTCGCCCTCGCGCCCGGCGTCGCAGGCGTTGATGATCTCCGTCACATCCTTGCGCTTCATCAGCCTCTTCAGAAGGTTGAATCGCGTCTCCGTCTTCGCGATCGGCTTCAGCCCGAACTCCCGGGGGATGATCGGCAGGTTCGCGAAGCTCCATTTCCCGCGCTGCTTGTCCAACTCGCCCGGCAAACAAAGCTCCACGAGATGGCCGATGGCCGACGATATGACGTAGTCGTCGTTCTCGAAAAAATCCCCGGTCTTCTCGAACTTCCCAAGGGCCTTGGCAAGGTCGGACGCAACGCTCGGTTTCTCGGCGATGACGAGAGACTTGCCCATCAACTTAACCGGACGAAGAGGCGGCCGGGCAACTGCTTCACGTAGCGTTTCATTTCGAGGGTGAGCAAAGTAGAGGACACCTGGCGCATTGGCAACCCGCATTTCGCGACGAGGTCCTCCAGGGTGCTTTCCGCCTCGCCCAGCGAGTCGTAGATCGCTTTCTCCTCGCCCGCGAGCGCTTCGGACGCCTGCGCCCTTTCCATGATGTGGGGCGAATCGGGAAAAAGCGTCTCCATTTCCTCCAGGATATCCCGGACGCCGGTCACGAGCTTCGCGCCCTCCTGGATCAGCCGGTTCGTCCCCGCGCAGGTCGGGCGGTTGATCGGCCCCGGGACGGCGAAAACCGTGCGGCCCTGCTCGGCGGCCTGGTTCGCGGTGATCAACGCGCCGCTGTGTGCGCCCGCCTCCACCACCAGCAAGCCGGAGGCCCAGCCGCTCACGATCCGGTTGCGTTGGGGGAAGGATTGCTGATCCGGCTGCGTTTCCATCGGGAACTCCGTCACCACCGCGCCCGAGGCGGCTATCTTTTCGGCCAGCGCCCGGTTCTCCTCCGGGTAAAGGCGGTTCAGCCCCGAGCCGAGAACGGCAATCGTCCTCCCTTTGGCGGCGAGCGCCCCCTGGTGGGCCGCCGTGTCGATGCCCCGCGCCAGGCCGCTCACCACGGTGTAGCCCGCATAGGCGAGCTGGTAGGAGAACTTCTTCGCGCATTCGAGGCCGTACTGGCTGGTCTGCCGCGAGCCGACGATGCTGATCGCATGGCGGTCGCGATCCGTGACTTCGCCCCATGCATAGAGAACAATAGGCGGGTTATGTATCTCCCGGAGCAACCGCGGATAGACCGGCGACTCCGCCGTGAGAACCTTCGCCCCGAATGCGGCGATCCGCTTTAATTCGCCCTCCAGATCGACCGTTTTCTCCCAACTCGAGATCGCCTCCGCCAGGTCCCGCCCCGCGAAGTCCAGCAAGTCGCCGCTCCTCGCTTCCAGGATGCGCTGGGGCGTCTCGAAGACTCCGAGCAACTTGCGCAAGCGCACCGGCCCCATCCTCGGGATCATGTTAATCGCGATGCACGCTTCGGTATAAGTCACGGGGTTGACCTATAGCACGACCGTCAAACTTCACGCCGCCTAAAACACCTGGACTTCCCGCCCCAGGCGCCTGGCACAGCCGCCTCTACAACCAAGAGCGGGCAAAGTGCGTGACACACTCTCAGCCGTGGTTCCCCTCGCAATTCCCGCCGCGGTTGACCGCGTCGCGGATTTTCGCCATCAAACGCGCCTTCGTATCCGGCTTCGGCTGGTTGGGGCGCAAACTCAGGGCGAAAACGCTGTTCAACTTCCTGCACTCCCGTATGAATTCCTCGGCCCGCCGCCCAAACTGCTCGCGGGCTTCCTGGAAATGCGCGGTTTCCTCCTCGTCCAGCGCGCCGAGCACGTAAAGGCGGGATTTGTTCTCGAATTCTTCAAAACTCATCTTTGAGACCCTTCAGACTTTCGGAAATCTTTTTTAAGCCCAGTTCAAGCCGCGTCTTTATCGTGCCTAAAGGAATATTCGTATGGGCGGCGATTTCGCGCTGACTCATTCCTTGAAAATAAGCGAATTCTATCGCCTCTTTCTGGGCCCGCGGCAAGGTGTTGATGGATTCGTAGAGCAACTGGCGGACGTCGGAGAGGAGGATGTCCTCCCGCGTGGTGTTGTGAACCCAGGCCTCGGGCTGCTGTTCGGTCTCGTGCTGGAGCCGTTCCTCCACCCGCGCGTACGCCTGCCGTTTTCTGAGCCGGTCGATGCTTCGCCGCCGGGTCAGCGTCACCATCCAGCCGAGCGGCTTGCCCTTCGCGGCCGAGAAGTTGTGGGCCTGGTTCCAGACCTCCATGTAAATCTCCTGAAGCAGGTCGTCCGCCTCCGTCTCGTTGTGGATGATCCGCATGATGAGCGCCTTCAGGATGCCGCTGTAGCGGTCATACAGCGTCTCCAACGCCTCCGGCTTGCGTTCCTGGATGGCCTCCATCAGCGATTCGTCCGTGCATTCCGGCGTCACGTTCTCGGTCGTCATCGCGGGAAAGATGGTTCAGGATCACCGTTCACGCATCTAAAAAAGCTGATGCCGGGCCGATTTCTTTCCCCTCCTTTGGAGCGCAGCCGGCAGGCTCCCTGGCCAAAGATTGAAACGTCAGTCCTGTGCAGGTTCAGGATTGCAATCGGCTCAATTTTCTTATTCCTTCCAGACGCATGGCTTCTCTGAATAAATTCCCGCGGCTCCAGCCCGAGCCGATCAAAAAAAACTGCCGGGTCAGCGATCTTATCGACGGCTGCTTCAAGGCTTACAACGGCGGGCGCCTCGCGGAAGCGTGCCGGCTCTTTTCCCAAAAGATGCTGGCGGACGACGGCACGGTCGGCATGTCGATAACCGGCGCGCTGACTCCGGCGGGGCTGGGAAAGGCCGCGATCGTGCCGCTGATGAAAGCCGGTTTTGTCGACTGGATCGTCTCGACCGGCGCCAACCTGTACCATGACCTCCACTACGGTCTCGGGATGGCGCTCCACGCCGGCTCGGCTTTTCTTGACGACATCGCCCTGCGCAATGAAGGAATCATCCGCATTTACGACGTGCTCTTCGGATACGACGTGCTGCTGGACACCGACGCCTTCGTGCGCCAGGTCATCCAGGAACCCGAGTTTCAGAAAACGATGGGTTCCGACGAATTCCACTACCGGCTGGGCCGCTTCGTCTTCGAGCGCGAGAAAAAGCTCGGGCTGTCCGAGACCAGCGTATTGAGCGCCGCCTACCAGTATGGCGTGCCGGTTTTCACCAGTTCCCCCGGCGACAGTTCCATCGGCATGAACGTCGCGGCGATGGCCTTGCGCGAGTCCAGCCTCCAGTTCGACGTGAATCGCGATGTGAACCAGTCCGCCGCCATCGTCTACGGCGCGAAGTCCGCGGGGGGCAAGTCGAGCGTCTTCATCCTGGGCGGCGGGTCGCCGAAGAATTTCATCCTGCAAACCGAGCCGCAGATCCAGGAGGTCATGGGCATCCACGAGCGCGGCCACGATTACTTCCTCCAATGCACCGACGCCCGGCCCGACACGGGCGGCCTCAGCGGCGCCACGCCCGGCGAAGCGGTCAGTTGGGGCAAGATCGATCCCGGCAACCTGCCCGATTGCGTGGTCTGCTACGCGGACGCCACCCTTGCGCTGCCGCTCATCACCGCCTACGCCTTGAGCAAGGCCGCGCCCCGCAAGCGCAAGCGCCTTTACGATTTCCGCGACCAGACGCTCGACCGCCTGCGGAAGCAATACATGAAGTCCGGCACGGTTGAAAAAATCGCCCACCGCACCGACCTTTCCAGGAAAAAGCGTTCCTGATGCGCACCCCGCGCCCCAACGATCCCAGTCTTCGCAGACGGTACTCGCCGTCCGCCGCCATCGAAAAGACCGTCCGCTCCATCCTTGCCGAAGTCCGTTCCGGCGGTGACGAAGCGCTCGTCCGGCTCACAAAAAAATTCGGCGGCCCGAAACTGAAACCGGGGGAATTGCGCGTCACCCCCGGGGAACTGGCGCTTGCCGGGAAAGCCGCCGGAGCGCAAACGCGGCGCGCCGTGAAGGAAGCGCGCGCCAATGTCCTGGCCTTCGCGAAACGGGGTTTGCGAAAGGATTGGCGCGGCAGAAATCGCCACGGCGTCGAGGTCGGCGAACGCTTCGACCCGTTTCTCCGCGTCGGCATTTACGTCCCGGGCGGCACGGCGCCGCTCGTCTCCACGGCGATCATGACGGTTGCCCTCGCCGTGGCGGCGGGCGTCCCCGAGATCGTCGTCGCCACGCCCGCGAATGCCTCCGGCGCCATTAATCCCGATCTTCTTTACGCCCTCGCCCAAGCCGGAGCGACCGAGATAATCAAGGCCGGCGGCGCGCAGGCCATCGCCGCGCTCGCCTACGGAACCGCCGCTGTCAAACCCGTCCTGAAGATATTCGGCCCCGGCAACGCTTATGTAGTCGAAGCAAAACGGCAGGTGTTCGGCGCCGTCGCGGTCGATCTTCTCCCGGGCCCCAGCGAGATTCTCGTCATCGCGGATGAAACGGGAAATCCCGATTGGATCGCCGCCGACCTGCTCGCCCAGGCCGAACACGGGAAGGGGAGTTCCGTCGGCTTGCTCACGACATCCCCGGAATTGCTTTCAGCCGTCAAGGAGAAGCTGGCCGCCCAGCGCCGGGGGTTGAACCGGGTCGAACACCTGGCGGAGGGGCTGGAAAACGCCTTCGTCATCCTCGTCAAGGAGATGGATGAAGCCGTCGAAATCGCGAACGAGTTCGCTCCCGAGCACCTCGCCATCGTGGCCCGCGACGAGGAAGCGCTGGCGCGGCGCATCCGCACGGCGGGCGCCATCTTTCTCGGAGGCATGTCTCCCGTCGTGGGCGGAGACTTCATCGCGGGACCGAGCCACGAGCTTCCGACCGGCGGCGCGGGCAAGTCGTTTTCGGGACTCACCGTGGACCAATTCCAACGGCGGACCAGCATCGTGCGGTTCGACAGGAAATCCCTTGCGGCCTCGCTCCCGGCAATCGAGGCTTTCAGCGAGATCGAGGGCCTGGACGCGCACGGGCGTTCCGCCGCGATACGACTGCAATGACATCGCTACAGGATCAGATCACCGGCTTGGGAAAACGCGCCCGCGCGGCTTCCCGGCTCCTTGCGCAGGCGGGCGCGGACGCCAAGAACAACGCATTGCGCAAAATGGCGGATCAGCTTTCCGCCGATGAAAAAGAGATACTGGACGCAAACCGCAAGGATGTCGAAAAGGCGTCCGCGGACGGTCTCTCCAAGGCGGCGATCGACCGCCTGACCCTCGATCCGAAGCGCCTTAAAAAGATGGCGGATGAAATCCGCGCCGTCGCCGGCCTGGCGGACCCGGTCGGCAAAGTCCTCGCCGAATGGACGCGCCCCAACGGCCTTCGCATCACGAAAGTGCGCGTTCCCATCGGGGTGGTGGGCATCATCTACGAGTCGCGCCCGAACGTCACCAGCGACGCCGCCGTCCTGTGCGCCAAGACGGGGAACGCCACGATCCTGCGGGGCGGCTCCGAGTCGATTCATTCCAATCTCGCGATCGCCGCCGCCCTGCAGCGGGGCGCGGTTGCCGGCGGCCTGCCCGCGGACGGCATCCTCCTCGTTCCGACGACCGACCGGGAAGCCGTCAAACTCATGGCGGGGATGGACAAGTATATCGACCTCATCATCCCCCGGGGCGGCCATGCCTTGATTGAGACCGTCGTCCAGCACGCGCGGATGCCCGTCATCAAGCACTTCCACGGCGTCTGCATCGCCTATGTGGACAAGGACGCCGACCTCGCCATGGCACAAAGCATCGTTTTGAATGGCAAGACGCAGCGCCCGGGCGTTTGCAACGCGCTGGAGACCGTCCTCGTCCACCGCGACGCCGCGCCCGCGTTCTTCGAAAAAACCGCGCCCGCGCTCTTTGAAAAAGGGGTCGAGTTGCGCGGCGACCCGGAGGTCATCCGCCTGGCCGGGAACAAGGTCAAGCCCGCGACCGAAGCCGACTGGACCACGGAATATCTCGACCTCATCCTCGCTGCCCGCGTGGTGGAGAGCTTCGAGGACGCCGTGGAGCACATCGAAACCCACGGCTCGCATCACAGCGATTGCATCATCACGGGCAACGCGGAAACCGCGGAACGGTTCTTCGCCGAAGTGGATTCCGCGACGGTTTATTGGAACGCCTCGACCCGGTTCACCGACGGCGCGGAATTCGGTTTCGGCGCGGAGATCGGCATCAGCACCGACAAGCTGCACGCCCGCGGCCCGATGGCCCTCGAGGAACTGACCAGCTACAAATATCTCATTCGCGGCAGCGGCCAAATCCGCGAATAATTATTTTTGATTTGTAATTTCGCCGCGCTTCGCCGCCAATAAGGGAAGTCTCTTGCTTATGAACTCCCGCTCCCTCGTCCTTCTTCTCGCCGCATCCCTGGCCGCCTGCTCGCCCAAGCAGTCAACCGAAACCGCCGCGCCGCCTCCCGGCGCGCCGTCCAAGGCCGCATCGCCTGCGAGCGCGGGCGACACATTTGGCTTTATGAGCCAGACGCCGGGCGACGTGGAAATGTACATGGCCGCTTTCAACTCCCGCGATGTCTGGCGGCGGTTCGTTCATAGCAAAGCGTACGCCGCCTTGCGCGAGAGCCATCTGTTCCGCCACCATTTCGAGAGCCTGGCCCGCCCGCCCGGCGCGCGCAAGGCCCTGAACTTTCTCTCTCCCAACGCCGAGGCCGCAGTCACGGACCCCAACCTCCTGAAATGGCGCCACATCGCCGCCGACGCGCTCGGGACGGAGGTCTTCATGAGTTGCGCTCCCGGCGGGACGCAGGCTTTCGCGGCGTTGCAGCAATTTCAAACGGAAATTCGCATCCAGCAGATGAAGGGCGCGGGCGGCCCGCCAAACCAATGGATGCAAACCGCCGTTCCATCCCTCGCGCCATTCATCGAGACGCTTCAGATTCCGCCCGTTGTCCTGGGCTTCAAGATGTCCGCCCAGAAGCAAGCCCTCCAGGAGCAGATCGACTACGTCAAGGCGAAGCTGCCTCCCACGGTCGCCGTCGCGACTTTCAACATCGGCGACAAGCCGTTCACCTCGTGGACATTCGTCGCGGGCAGTCTCATCCCCGCGGACAAGCAGCAGAAAATCCATGACTTCCTCGACAAGAACATACCGGACAAAGTGGTCGCCGACCGCTACTTCCAGTCCCTCCTCGCGCGCAAGGCCGAGGTCGCTTTCGGTTATGTGGGAGACTACTTCCTCGTCTCGCTGGGCGCCGATCACGCCCACTTGAAGCTCGCCGCCACCCCGGCCGACTCGCTGCTCCAACGCCCGGAACTCTCCGTCCTCGGCCCGTACGCCGGCAAGAACATCTGGATGACTTCCTGGGCGGCGCAGAAGTCGCTGGAAACCCTTGTTGCGCAGAGGGGATCCGCTCTCCTTCCCGTCTTCGAGGGAATCAAGGCCGGCGCGCATCTCTCGCCGCAGGATAACGAGCAGATCGAGACCGATCTGCGGCGGATCGACACAAAGGCCCGGAATCTCTTTCGCCCGGCCGTCATCCAGGCGGCGGTCAGCGTGAGCTTCTGGCACGATGGCCTGCGCGCCGAGCAATACGGAGGCATCCTCCCCGCCGGCCTCGCCACCGGCAAGGACTTGACCCTCGGCTCCACGGACCTGCCCGCGAACTTCATCTGGGGCGACGGCCAGGAAGACCCGGCTTTCGTGGCCGCGTTTCTCGACTGGGTCGAGGATATCACCAACACCGGCTTCAGCTTCTACCACCGCGCGCTTCTTCCGAAACTCAACGCCGTACAGCAGCAGCAATCCGCCATGGCGGAGGCGATGGCGCTCCCCAGGCTGATCGACCTCTACCACATCACCCGCGACCAGCTCTTGAAGAGCTTCGGCACGGAGACCGCGGGCGGCATCGATCTCAACGGCGCCGTTCCCCCTCTGCCGAACATACCGCCCGCCATCCAGCAACAAGGGAAGATTCCGAGACTGGCCAAAGTCCGGGAAGTGAAGGATCCGAAACTCCTCGCCCAAAGCTGGCAGAGCTATCTCGCGCTCGCGCGGGGAATCGCCGCAATGCTTCCGCCCACCATGCAAGCGCCCGGCGGCATACCCGATCCCCAGCACAAGGATTTGGGCGGCGCCGACATGTTTTGGTATCCGCTGCCGATCAACGCGGGCGACCTGCTGCCGAACGTCGCGGTCACCGCCGGCGCGAAGAACTGGATATTCAGCACTTCGCCCGACTACGCCGCGGCGATGAACGCCGCCCTCGTCAAAGGCGCTCCCAAAGACGCTAATACCGCCCTGAAGCTTGATATCCACATGACGGCTTTCTATGACTTCGCCGAGACTTGGATAAAGCTGCTGGCCGGGCACCCCGAGTTGATCAAAAAGCCCGATGCCGCGGCGAACTTCAACAGGTACGAGGGGCATATCCTGACTCTCTTGAAAGCTTTCCGTGTTCTTCAGGGAATGGAAGTCCGCTATTTCGAGGAAAACGGCGGCCTGCGCGTCTCCACCGTCGTTCACGTCCGCGACATCCAGTAAAACCGTATGGCGGAGCACGATGTGCTCATAGTTGGCGCGGGTCCCACCGGGCTCGTCCTGGCCATTTGCCTGACCCGGCTTGGCGCTCGGGTTCGCATCATCGACAAGACCCAAGGGCCCGGAACAACCTCGCGAGCCATGGTGCTCCACGCCCGGAACCTGGAATTCTATCGGCAGTTCGGTTTCGCGGATGCGGCCATCGAAGGCGGGATTCGCTTCAAAGGGGTGAACCTCTGGGCCGGCGGCAAACACGCCGGGCGCATCGCGTTTGAAGATGTCGGCCCCGGCCTCAGCCGCTATCCTTTCCCGCTGGTCTACCCCCAGGACCAGCATGAGCAAATGCTCGTCGGGCAACTCGCCCGGCTGGGAGTGGGCGTGGAACGCGAGACCGAACTTCTCTCCTTCCAAACCGTGGACGGCGGCGTCCGGGCCCGGTTGAAAGGCGGCGGCGTCCACCAGGCGCGCTTCCTCGCGGGATGCGACGGCGCCCGTTCCACGGTTCGGGAAGAACTCGGCGTCGGCTTCCCGGGCGGAACCTACGCGGACTTATTCTACGTGGCGGACGTTATCGGGAGCGGCCCGCCCTCAAACGGCGACACGCACGTCGCGCTGGACGAGGCCGACATCCTCGCCGTCTTTCCGATGAAGGGGCCCGGACGCATGCGGCTGGTCGGCTCGTTGCGGGAGCCGCCCGCCGAAGAACTGCGCTGGGAGGACGTGAGCAAACGCATCATCGAACACCTCCGGCTCAAGATCGACGAGGTGCGCTGGTTCTCCACATACCGCGTGCATCACCGCGTCGCCTCCGCGTTCCGGCGCGGCCCGGTCTTCCTGCTGGGCGACGCCGCGCATATCCACAGCCCCGTGGGCGGGCAGGGGATGAACACCGGCATCGGCGACGCCGTGAATCTCGGCTGGAAACTGGCCGCCGTATTGCAAAACCGCATCGACCCCGAAGCGCTGGACACGTTTGAAACCGAGCGGATCGCCTTCGCCCGCCAGCTTGTCAGCACCACCGACAAAGCCTTCGAGTTCATCAACAACCGCGGACCGATCGCCGAGGGCGTCCGTCTTCACGTCGTGCCGTTTCTTCTTCCCAAGCTCTTCAGCCTCCGCGCGGGCCGCCGTCTTCTCTTCAAAACCGTGTCTCAGCTTGCCGTCAAATATCCCGACAGCCCGTTGAGCGCCGGCCCCGAAGGAGGCGACCGCCTCCCGTGGATTTCGTTCGGCGACGACGGGGACAACTACGCCCCGCTTTCGAGTTTCGACTGGCAGGTTCACTGTTACGGCGAGGCTCCGCCCGAAGTCCGCGAACTTTGCGGGGCGAGGGGGATGCCCCTTCATGTTTTTCCATCGCACCCTGGAATCGAGGAAGACGCGGTCTATCTTGTACGTCCGGACGGACACATCGGCCTTGACGGCGCGTCCGCGCTTGGGAACTACCTCGACGAACACAAGATATTGCCGCGATGAAACTTGACGAAGTTCAGGAAAAGGCCAGGGATCAATTCTCGAAACAAAGCCATCGCTACGGCCGGGGCCACATCCTGGAAAACGTGGACGACATCCGCGCCGCGCTGGAGGCCCTCCCGCTGCCGCCGCGCGCGCGCGCGCTCGATATCGCCTGCGGCGCGGGGCACACCGGGCTTTACCTCGCAGGCCTCGGCCATGACGTGACGCTCGCAGACATCGCCGCGCCCATGCTCGCCCGCGCGCGGGAAGCCGCTGAAAAGAAAGGGCTTTCCGTGCGGACGAACCAGCACGCCGCGGAGGAGCTTCCCTACCCGGATGGCGCATTCGACCTCGTCGCCTGCCGCGTGGCCGCGCACCACTTCAGTTCGCCGGAATCCTTTTTCCGCGAGAGCGCACGGGTGTTGCGGCCCGGCGGCTGGTTCCTGCTCATCGACGGCTCGGCGCCCGATGGCAACCCGGAAGCCGAAGAGTGGCTCCACGCCGTCGAGATCGCCCACGACCCGAGCCACCGCCGGTTGCTGACCCCCGGCGCCGCGAGACGCCTCTGCGAACAAAGCGGCCTCGCCGTGCGCCGCCTCACCCTCTCGCCATTCAAGATGCCGGACCTCGAGTGGTATTTCGAAACCTCCGACACCACCCCCGAGAATCGCCGCCGATTATACGAATTGGTGAAGACGGCCTCGCCCGCCATCCGTTCCCTCTTTCAACTCGGGGAAGAGGATGGAAAAATCGTCTGGTTCTGGCGGCGCATGGCCCTCGTCGCGGAGAAGTCGGAGAAAAAACCCCATGTCTGATCGAGCCTGCCCCTCCTGCGGCCGCGAGAACAACGCCCCCGCCTCCACCGTCGAGGGCGGTTGGAAGCTGATGCGCTGCCCGCATTGCCAGTTCACCTACCTCGCGAACCCGGTCGATTACGAAGCGCTCGACAAGGAATACGCCTGGGAAGTCTCCTCCGTGAAAGAAAACGAACGGCGCAAGGAACGCGCCCCGTTTACCCACGCCGTCAGCAGCGGCATGAAGTGGTTCCGCCAGCGCGTGCTGAAGAGGAACAAGCTCGGAACCCTCATGCGCCTCTATTTCCAGCCCGGCAACGTTCTCGACATCGGCTGCGCGGGCGGAGGAATCCTGAAAGCGCTGCCGCCGGGCGCCACGCCTTACGGCATCGAAATCTCCGAGGCGCTCTTCAAGAAGGCCGAGAAAATCTGCGCCAAACGGGGCGGCAAGGCCCTGCACGCGGACGGCCTCTCCGGCCTGCGCCAGTTTGGAGACGGGATGTTCTCGGGCATCATCATGTCCGCCTACCTCGAGCACGAAGTCCAGCCGCTCCCCGTCCTGCGCGAATGCCGCCGGACTTTGAAGGAGGGCGGGCGCCTCATCATCAAAGTCCCGAACTATTCATCCATCACCCGCGTCATCCGAGGCAAGAACTGGTGCGGCATGCGCTTCCCGGAACACGTGAACTATTTTACTCCCGCCTCCCTGCGCGCCATGATCCTCGGCGCCGGCCTGCGCGTGGAACGCTTCCGGTTGCAGGATCGCTCGCCCATCAGCGACACGCTCTGGCTGGTCGCCGGGAAAGCGCGATGAAGATCGCCGTCTTCAGCGATGTCCACAGCAACCTGCCCGCCCTGGAAGCCGTGTTGCGCGACATCCGGAAAGCGGGGGTGGCGCGCATCCTCTGCCTCGGCGACACGGTCGGCTACAACGCCGAGCCGTCCGCCTGCCTCGCGCGGGTGCGCGCCGCGTGCGAATTCGTCGTGCAGGGGAACCACGACCTCGCGTGCGCGGACGACGGCTCCATCGGCGATTTCAATGAAATGGCGAGGGCCGGAATCCTGTATTCGAGAAAACGCCTCTCGGCCGAGGAAAAAAACTATCTGCGCGGACTGCCGCTGGTGAAAGAGAGCGGCGGGTTCGGATTCGTCCACGCCTCGCTCGACGAGCCGGGGGAGTTTCGTTACGTGCTTTCCGTGGTGGACGCGCTCCTGCATTTCAGCGAGCAGGGGATGAACGTGGCCTTCGGCGGGCACACGCACAAACCGATCGTATGGGTCATGGGAAGAAAGCGCGGCCTGGAAATCATGGAGGCGAAGGCGAGAGTGAGCCTCGCCGAACCGGGGAGATATTTCGTCAACGTCGGTTCCGTGGGCCAGAACCGGGAAGGCGAACCCGCGGCCTGCTACGTGCTCTTCGACCCGGAAAAGCGGGAAATCGAATACCGCCGCATCGCCTACGACGTGGAAGCGGCGCAGGAACGGATAATGGCGGCGGGGCTCCCGAAAATACTGGCGATGCGCCTGGAAAGGGGGAGGTGAGAATCGTAAAAAATCCCGCCACCTTGGACCCGCCTCTACGACAACGCCGCTCAGGGATCACTTATTGGGAAGTAAATTCCGGGGACGTTCCCGAGCCTTCCCATAGCGCGATGGCTTCCCCGACAAGGAACAACGAGCCGGTCACCAAGATTCGGCGGACGCGGCGTTTGGCGATCTCCAGCGCGTCGGACAGATTCCCGGCGGGCGTGCAGGAGACGGTGGGATTCACGGCGCCGATGGCTTCCGCCAGTTCTTCGACGGTCGCGGAACGTGCGCTGCGAACGGGCGTGACGATGAAGGCGTCGGCGATGGGCGTCAACTCGGCGCAAATCGCGGGAATATCCTTGTCCTTGAGCGCGCCGAGGATGACCGTCGCCTTGGCGTCGCCGTAGATCTCCCTCCACGTCAGCGCGAGCCGTTCGGCGGCGGCTTTGTTGTGGGCGCCGTCCAGGATGCAGCGGCGGTCGAGTATCTGGAAGCGTCCCGGCCAGACGGCTTCCGAGATTCCTTTTTCAATCGCGCGCGCGGAGACTTCGATGCCGCCGGCTTCGAGGGCTGCAAGGGCGAGGGCGGCGTTCCATTTCTGGTGGCTGCCAGGCAGGCCCGGCACGGCGGTTTTGATCGGGGCGGAAATAAAATGGAGTTCCGAGCCGCACCGGGCCGCGGCTTGGGCGAGCACCGCCGCGGCTTCGTCGCGCTGGGGGGCGGAGACGGCGGGGACGCCCGGTTTGATGATGCCGGCTTTCTCCCCCGCGATGGCGGCGAGGGTCGAGCCGAGCCACGCCTGGTGGTCGAACTCTATGGAGGTGAGCACGGAGACGGCCGGGGTGACGACGTTCGTCGCGTCGAACCGCCCGCCGAGGCCGGTTTCCAGGACGACTAGTTCCACCTCTTTGCTTTGGAAATAGTCGAGGGCGAGCGCGGTGGTTATCTCGAAAAAAGTCGGCGGCGGTTCGCTTTCTTCTACAAGCGCCCGGATGCGGGTGAGGCCTTCCGCGGCTTCGTCTTCCCCGATCTTCGCGCCGTCGACGCGGATGCGCTCGCGGAAGGTGACGAGATGCGGCGAGGTGAAAAGTCCCGTGCGACGCCCCCCGGCCCGGCAAATGGCGTCGAGGATGGCGCAGACGGAGCCTTTCCCGTTCGTTCCGGCTACGTGCAGAAAGCGCCGCGCGCCAGGATCGACGCCGAGCCGTTCAAGAAGGTTCCTCGTGCTGTCGAGGCCGAGCTTTATGCCGCGCCGTTGCGCTCCGTAAAGCCAGGCGCCTGCCTCGGCGTAGTTCACGCGCTTTTCGGCGAGAGATAATTCAGCGCTTCGGCGAGCGTGGCCCGCATCTTTTTCCGGTGGACGATCATGTCCACGAGGCCGTGCTCCTCCAGGAACTCGGCGGTCTGGAATCCGGCGGGGAGTTCCTGGTGCGTGGTCTCGCGGATGACGCGGGCGCCGGCGAAGCCGATGGTGCATTTCGGCTCGGAGACGATGAGATCCCCAAGCGAAGCGAAGCTGGCCATGACGCCCGCCATGGTGGAATTGGTGAGCACGACGATGTACGGAAGACCCGCCTGGGCGTGCAGGGCCAGCGCGCCGCTGGTCTTGGCCATTTGCATGAGGCTGAGCATCCCCTCATACATGCGCGCGCCGCCGGACGCCGCGAAAAGGATGACGGGCGTCCGCTCCGCCGTGCCGCGTTCGATGGTGCGCGTTATCTTCTCGCCGACGACGGAACCCATCGACGCGGCCAGGAAATGGAAATCCATCGCCGCGAGGGAAATTTTCCGCCCGGACAGCAGACCCGTGCCGCAGATGACCGCTTCCTTGAGGCCGGTTTTCTTCTGATGTTTCTTCAGCGTGTCGGTGTAGGTGACGAGGCCTTTGAATTTCAGCGTGTCGACCGAAAGCATGTCGGCGTCCAGCTCCTCGAACGTGCCGGGATCGACGAAGTCTTCGATCCGCTCGCGGGCGGCCTGGGTGAAATGGTAGTCGCAGTTGGGACAGACGCGCTGGTTCTGCGTCAGTTCCAGGTTATGCGTCACGTCGCCGCATTCCGGGCATTTCTGCCAGAGCCCTTCCGGCATGTCTTTCTTCTTTTTGCTCGAGCCGTGGCCGAAAGGACGCTTCTGAAAAATTCCCATACGTTTGTTCCTCAGCCGCGCGCGACGGTGATGACCCGCACCGATTCCGCCCCGGCATGGCGCAATACCCGCGCGCACTCTCCGGTCGTCGAACCGGTGGTGAAAACATCGTCAACCAGCAGCAGATGCTTGCCGCGCACATCCCCATTCTTGCGCATTTCAAACGCATTGCGCAAGTTTTCCATGCGTTGTTCGCGGTCGAGCCGCGTTTGGGTGGCGGTGTCGCGGACGCGCCGCAGGCAATTCAGCACCGGCGCGCGGTTCCTGAGCATGTGCGCGAGGACCTCAGCCTGGTTGAACCCCCGCATCCGCAGCCGCCCCGGATGCAGCGGCACAGGCACGAGGAAGTCGCACGGCCCCGACGCGATGCGGGAGTCCCCCAGCGACTCGGCGAGCCACCGCCCGAGCGGACGCCGCAGACGCCTTTCTCCCTCGTACTTGAAGCGGTGCAGAAGCTCGCGGACGACGCCGCGGCTCGAACAAACGCTGACGGCGCAGGAAAAAGAGAAAGGCCGGCAATTCGAGCAGGTGAAACCGTCCTCCAGCGCGCCGTCGAACGGCTGGGAGCAGACTTCGCAAAAGGGGCGCTCGATCCGTTTGACGCCTTCGAGACACGCCTGGCAGAGGTGCTCGCCTTCGGGAATATCCGCGCCGCAGTGGACGCAGTGCGGCGGATAGAGCAGGGTCGCCAGCGCGCCCCAAGCGTTCTTTAGAAGAGTGGAACCAGAAAGCATTCGAAACCCCGCGCACGGGAGAGTAACATCTCCCTCCTTGAAAGACATCGGCAAAATTCTCGTTTTTCTGCTCGGCTCGGTTCTTCTCGGCGCGCTCCTGGCGCCGGAGCTTTACTGGGTTTGCGTCTGGCTGGGTCGCCACGCGAATGTGGCCTTCCTGCGCGATGTCGAGTTCCGGCGCGTATTCGACCGGGCGATTCTTTTCTCGGTTCTTTGCCTCCTCTGGCCGCTGATCCGCTGGTTGCGCGCCGCCAGTCTCCGCGAATTTGGCTTGGAACGCGACCCGCGACGGTGGAGGCACCTCATCCTGGGAGCGGCGATTTCCCTCGGGTCGATGATTCTTCTGGCCGCGCTGCTTATCGCGTCGCATCGGTACAACCAGCGGGTCCTCTTCTCGTGGTTGAAGCTGGCTTCCGTCCTGCCGGCGGCCGCCGTGGTCGCTCTCCTCGAAGAATTCCTTTTCCGGGGCGCGCTCCAGGGGTTGCTGGAGCGCTCCGGGTCCGCGCTTCAGGCGCTCTTTTTCGTCGCGGCGCTCTATTCCATCGTGCATTTCCTGAAGCCCCCGCCGGAGGGCGTGCGGCCCGGCGCGGTTACGTGGCTTTCCGGGTTCGAGACGATCCCGAACAGCTTCTGGCAATTTCGGCAGCCCCGGCTGGTGCTGGGCGGTTTCATCACGCTCTTTATCGTCGGCGTCATCCTCGGCTATGCGCGTTCGCGGACGCGCGCCTTGTGGATGCCAATCGGCCTGCACGCGGGGTGGGTCGTGGGGAAACTGGGGTTCGCCATCGTGGCCATACGCACCCCGGTCGATGCCGGATTCTGGTTCGGGCCGGACTTGCTTACGGGCGTCGCGCCCGTGTGCATCTTGGCGTGCAGCGGCCTCGCGGTCGCCGGCCTGCTCCGTTGCGAAAAATGACCAGGGTAACCCACGTCTGGAAGGAAGCGACCCCGGATGGGCAAAAACGGGAGGTGCGCGCGGTCAAGTTCAACGGCGCGTTTCGCATCCAATCCAAGCTGCGGGATGAGACCGCGTGGACTTACCACGACGTTCCGCGCATCGAAGACCTGCGGGAACTGCGCGAAGTCCTTTTCCGGAAATACCAGCGACGGCGGGCGCCTTACGAGGATGTCGTGTTGCTCGACGAACTTCTTCGCAGGCGCGAGCGGGAATAGATCCTTTGGAGCAGGTAATGCACTTTGCGCCCGCTCTTTGTGTTGTAGAGGCGGCTGCGCCAGCCGCCTGGGGAGCGGGTTCCTTGGTCTTTGGTTAGGCTCAACCAGCCCCGCTTACTGGAGGCGGTAGACGATGCGGGCCTTGTCGAGATCGTAAGGCGACATTTCGAGCTTCACACGGTCGCCGTTCGCGAGGCGTATGAAGCGCTTCCTCATCTTGCCGGAGATGTGGGCGAGCACCTGATGCTGATTGTCGAGCTCGACCCGGAACATCGTCCCCGCGAGAACGGCGACGATTTTACCTTCAACGTCGATGGTTTTTTCTACTGCCATTGGGCGTAATCCTAACCGCTATGGTTGCTCAACGCAACCGCTAACTATTTGGCGCCGAGAACGGCGTCCTTGGCGGCTTTGCCGATGCGGAATTTCACCACGGTCTTCGCCGGAATCTTGATGGCCTCGCCGGTGGCGGGATTGCGTCCCTTGCGGGCTTTGCGCTTCTGTTTTACGAGCTTGCCGAAACCGGGGAGAACGAATTCGCCCTTCCGCTTGGTCTCGCGGTAAGCGATGGAGGTGAGAGTGTCGAGGAACAGGCCGGCTACTTTGCGGGAGGTCTCGGTCGCCTCCGCGAGTTCGGTCTGAAGCTGGGTCTTGGTCATTTTGGATGAAGGCATAGAAACGCGGTTGTAGCCGACACCCCCCAAGGAAGCAATACCAAAAACTGTTACACTGCTTTGTCGCCGGTCTCTTCGGTGCGGATGCGGACGACCTCGTCAATGGGCGCGACGAAGACTTTGCCGTCGCCGATCTTGCCCGTCCTCGCCGCTTTGACGATGGCGGTCGAGGCGCTTTCGACAAGCGAATCGGCCAGCACCACTTCCACTTTTATCTTCGGCAGAAAATCGACCGTGTATTCGCTGCCGCGGTAGATTTCCGTGTGGCCTTTCTGGCGACCAAAACCCTTGACCTCGCTGACCGTCATTCCCTCGATGCCGAGATCGGCCAGGGCATCCTTCACTTCCTCCAACTTGAAGGGTTTAATTATCGCCTCAATTTTTTTCATAAAGTAGGAAACTTCGCCGGGCCCAGCCGCCCAAAGATTGAGCGACTAAGGCGCCGGCTTTAAATTTTTTGGTCCTCGAAAAGGACGGAACGTTAACGCGCGCCAGATTAGCATTTGCTATGCCAGAGATTTTTACCTTCGATCCATGAAGGGGAACGCCGTAATCCGGGCGGTTTTCCCTGAACAAAACCGGCCATGCTGAGCAAAAGAGGCCATCGGGGCTAGCCTGGAAGCATCTCACGGACTTATCGTTGCCTGGGAGCGGGAACCGAAGTGCGTGACGCGGACTAACTCAGGCTCGCGGATGCGCTTCGTTATAAGCCTTCTTCAAACGCTCGGTGGTGACGTGCGTATAAATTTGGGTGGTGGAGAGACTCGCGTGCCCCAACAGGGATTGCACGCTGCGAAGGTCCGCGCCGTTATCCAGCAGATGGGTCGCGAAGCTGTGGCGGAGTTTGTGAGGGCTTAGCGCGATGGGGATGTTTGTCTCCCTCAAATATTTTTTTAGCAGCAGCCACACGGAACGCGGCGACAATCGCCGGCGAAGTTTACTGACAAAAAGCGGGCCGGATGAGACTCCGGCTTGATGCCGATAAATCTGGATCGCCTCCAGCGCTGGCGCGCCCACGGGGCAGACGCGTTCCTTGCGGCCTTTGCCGAGGACGCGGACGCTTTCCGAGTACGGGTCGAGATCGGGGACGTCCAGGTTGACCAGTTCCTGAAGCCGGAGGCCGCTGCTATAGAAGAGTTCCATGATGGCGACATCCCGCGCGGCGATCCAGGCGGGCGCTTGTTTGGAGCGCTTCATCCTGCCCGGAGCGGAGAGGAGTTCTTCCACCTGCTTCACGGTCAGGAGCAGCGGCAGTTTTTTTTCCGTCTTGGGCAACTGCACGGCCAGGAGCGGGTTGACCTTCAAGCCATGGCGTTCGACAAGGAAACGGTAAAACGCGCGGAGCGCGGAGAAGAGCAGGCGTATATAAGTCCGTGCCCTGCCTTCCTTCATGCAGGCGTAGAGAAAGGCGCGAAAGTGGGCGGGCGAGCATTCGAGCCAGCCGGGAATCCCGGGCTGGGCTTTGAACGTCTCCAGGGCGCTCCGGTATGCGATGAGGGTGCGCGGCGAAACATTCCGCTCAACCTCCAGGCAACGGAGGAACGCCTCTTCTAGTCGATCCCTTTTAGTAGCGGTCAGCCTTTTCGTCCCATCGGCACGCCCAGTTCTTCCGGCTGGGAACTCGCGCCGACTTCGCCCTTGCGCGCCGTGGCCCGCTTTAGGGAGAGGGTGGCCGAACGCGTCTCCAGACCATCGGGCGACTGTGCCAGAATCGGGATTTCATGATCGGCGTCCGGGAACTTGAAGTGGTATCGGAACGTCCCGTCCGGCTTCAGGGCAATCTGCTTGCCGTCGATCCAGACCGTGGCGTCGGGATGCGTGCCGCCGTAGAAGATGACCTCCGCGTTCACGTGCATGAAAAACCCGCGTTCGCCTTGTTCGGAGAACGGTTGCGCGCTCCAGCTTGCGCCCGCGGCGGTGCTCCAACTGGAACTCAGCGCGCTGAACAAGCTGCTCTCCGCCGGCCCCCAACTGCTCTCCGCGGAAAGGAGGATCTCGGCGAGTCGCCCCTTTTCGGAGAGGAGGCTGGCGCTTTCGGTGTTCAGCTTTTCCTCAAGCTGCTTGCGGATGAGTTGATCGATCTCGCCGGAGCCCATGGCGATCTTGTTGACGAGGTCTTCGCCGACGAGCGCGGCGAGCACGCCCCGTTGTTCCTCCGTCCAGTCCGGGATGGCGCCCGGCGCGAAGGAGAGATGGCGGCCCTCGCCCTGCAGGCGCGAGAGAGCGTGGATGAGGCTTTCGCCCGTGGCCATGGTGGCTTTGACCATATCCACGAGGCGCTGGAACGTGAGATGAAAGGGAACGGTTGCGAAGTCCGACGCGGAAGCCGCGGCCAGCACGTCGGAAGGCGTCGCCGCTTCATTGGAGCGGATGATCGTCGTCCAGGCGCCTTCGGTGTTGAAATAGCCGAGTTCCACGACGAAGGTGGCTCCGGCCTGGTTCACCGGTATATACCAGTTCCTCGCCTCGGGATTGATCTCGATGAGACCATCCTGGCCGCCGCCGGAGACCTTCAATGAAAATTTGCGTTCACCGCCCCGGGTCAAGGAAGCGGGGTATTGCGTCCAGTCCACATCCCAGTAACAAAAGAGCCAATGGGGATCGCGAGCGATCAGGTAAAGCGTCTTTTCCCCGTAACTCAAGGGAAGATCGCCCAAATCCTCGTAATGCGGGGTGGGCGCGTGCTGGATTTCGGGGCCGGCTTCGTACTTGTGAACGTCGCCCTCCGTTTTTGCCCGCACCACCGGCTCCTTGGAGACTTGGAAAGGCGTTTGTTTGGCCGTCCCGTTCGGGGCGGTATTGGATGAGTCTGAATTTGAGGTTCCCATAAGTTAAAATTCCCTTATCAATTTATTATCTGGTCGGGCAAAACGCCGGAAGATTAGGATTTTGTGGAACACGATGCAACAATATTTTTCAAAAAACTTTTATTCGTTACCAGTTTTGGCCTTTTCCAAGGGGAATGTTACCAATAGAGGGCGAAAATCTTTCTCATGTTGACCAAACGGATCATTCCTTGCCTGGACGTCACCGGCGGACGGGTTGTCAAAGGCACCCGGTTCCTCAATCTACGCGACGCGGGGGACCCTGTCGAATGCGCCATGGCTTATAACGACCAGGGGGCGGACGAACTCGTCTTTCTCGACATTACCGCTTCTTCGGATAATCGGGCGACGATGGTTGACGTTGTGGAACGGACCGCGGAACAATGTTTTATGCCGCTGACGGTCGGCGGAGGCATCCGTGTCGTTGAGGACATCCGGACGATGCTGAACGCCGGCGCCGACAAGGTCAGCCTCAATACGGCGGCCATCCAGCGGCCTGAACTGATAGCGGAAGCGGCGGAAGCGTTCGGGTCGCAGTGCGTCGTGGCGGCCATCGACGCCAAGCGCAACGAGAGGGGCGGTTGGACTGTTTATACGCATGGGGGGCGGAAGCCGACCGAACTGGAGGCGGTGGCCTGGGCGCGGGAAGCGGAGGCGAGGGGAGCGGGGGAGATACTTTTGACGAGCATGGACGCCGACGGCACGCAGGGCGGCTATGATCTCCGCCTGAATGCGGCGGTGAGCGGGGCGGTCGGCATACCGCTCATCGCCAGCGGAGGCGCGGGCTCGCTGGAGCACATGGCGGCGGTGCTGCTGGAAGGAAAGGCGGACGCGGTGTTGGCGGCTAGCATTTTTCATTTCGGCCAGTACACGGTGGAGGACGTGAAGCGCTATCTCGCGGACCGGGGGCTGCCGATGCGGTTGACTAAGCGCGGGCGATAGCGGTCAGAATACGGATCGCCTGTCTGGCGGCCCGGACGTTGTGAACGCGGAAGATTGTCGCTCCCCTGGCGAGTCCCGCGACGAGACAGGCGACGGTTCCGGCGTCGCGCTCCGCCGGATTCGCGATGCCGAGCGCCTCGCCGATGAGCGTCTTGCGGGAGACGGGCAGAAGGATCGGCCGCCCGAATTTCCGGAGCCGCGCCAGGTTTTTCAGGATCGAGAGATTCGCCTCCCGCCGTTTGGCGAAATCCAGGCCGGGGTCGAGGATGATGGCATCCCGGGGCAATCCCGCGCGGAGGGCGAGGTCTATTTTTCGTGAGAAGAAACCGTCCAGGGTTTCCATGACATCTTCATAGACGACGTGGGTGTGGGGTATTTTTGGTTCGCCCACGGTGTGCATGATGACCAGCGACGCGCCGTGGCGTGCGCAGAGCGCGGCGTTCTCGTCCGTGGGGAGGCCGCCGATGTCGTTGAGGATGTCGCCGCCCAGGGCCAGCGCCGGCCCCGCGACGGCGGGCCGCCAGGTGTTGATGGAAAGGAGCGCGGTTTCCCGGTACTCCCGGATGAATGGGGCCAGGCGGTCCAGTTCCTCGCCGGGAGTGACGGCGGGGCGATTCGTCCGCGCGCTTTCGGCGCCCACGTCGATGATGTCTGCGCCCTGGGCGACCATCTCACCGGCGCGGGCGAGGGCCAGGCTGGGGTCGGTTAGGGCGTCGCCGGAAAAAGAATCGGCGCAGAGATTGATGATCCCCATGACAAGGGGACCGGGCGGCAGCGGTCTCAAAGACCTTCGATGACGTCTTCCGCGGGCGGTTTGCACCCTTCCAGCATTTGCTCATGCACGGCTTCGTCCATTCCCTCGGCCACCAATTCCTCGACCACGTTATCGGACTCGTCGAACCCGATTTTCTCGCTGTGGCTCCCGGCCGAAGGAGCGACCATGTCGCGTTCCGAGACGAAGGGCGCGGCGTTTTCGCCCTCGTCCAACTCGTGTTCGCGGCCTCCGCGCAGTTCGCGCTTGGCCTCTTTCCAATCTTCCTCGGTAACGTCGGAGCGTCCGTCGATGCGGGCCAGTTCCCTCGCTCTCGAACGAACCAGTTCCGGGGAGGGGACCCCCATTCCGTTGCTATGGGTTATGATCTTGCCTTGGGGCGGCTGCGACCCTTTCATACCGGAATTGTACGACGATTGTCCGCCGGTTCAAGGGGAGTTTACTTCACAAACTTCTGGAATATCGGGCCGGCTTCCTCGAGCGTTTCCTTGCTGCCGATGTCGAACCAGGTGCCTTTGATGAGATAGGTCTGCACCGGCAGGCGGGGGTAGAGCCATTGGATGAAGCGCCCGGGCTGGTCGGGATTGTTCCCCGCGGCGATGTACTCGGGGAACATCGCCACGGTTTTCGCGGAGTAATAGTAGAGAGCGATGCCCGTGACGGTGCTGCTCGGCTTCGCCGGCTTCTCCTCGAAGTGAACGATCTTCCCGACCGGGTCGACGGAAATGCTGTTGTATTTCTTGATCGCCTCCAGGTCGCCCACGTCATACGTGGCGAGAGTGGCGGGATGCTTCTTCGCGAATTCGGCGAACCCCTCGAGCGATTCGCTGAAAAGGTTGTCCCCCGCGACGACGATGAGATCGGCGTTCGCCAGGCCTTCCTTGCCGACGACGAAGTTGATGTCGCCGATTGCGCCGAGCTTGTCGGTGTCGCTCATCGAGCCGTCGTTGACGATCTTGAAGGAGAGCTTGGGCTGGCGTTTCACGTAACCGTCCGCCCAGGTCTGGAAATCGGCGGCGAACTTGTTGTTGGTGACGACAAAGACGGTCTCGATGTCCGGGATGGGGGCGAGATTATCCAGAACCCACTCGATCATCGGTTTGCCTGCGACTTCGAGGAGGGGCTTTGCCTTGGTGAGGGTGAGGGGATACAGGCGGGTGGCGTACCCCGCGGCGAGAATGAGGACGTTCATACGTTGAATTCACGCGAAGTGAACGCTCGCGACAAGAAAAAACCGCTGGTTTCCTCTTGCAAATGCCCGGCTTCCGTTGGCATGTTCATGGGAACAGTGTCCGCCGCCACGCAACGCCAGCAGGAAGTCCTCGAATTTCTCGAGGATCATCTGGCGCGCACCGGCATCATGCCGTCCACGCGGGAGATACAGGAGCATTTCGGGTTTGCGAGCCAGACCGCCGCGGTCAATCATCTCCGCGCCCTGGAGAGCAAGGGCAAGATACGGCGGCTCGCGGGCAAGGCGCGGGGCGTGGCGCTCAGTTCCGTCTTGAAGCGGGATCGGGTGGTCGATGTGCCGATCCATGGCAGCATCGTCGCGGGCATGGCCGCCCTGGCGGAGCAGGAAGAGGAGGGGTTTTTTTCGGTCACCGCCTCGGCGGCGGGCATCACGCCCTCGGGCAGGACGTTCGCGTTGCGGGTGCGGGGCGATTCGATGGCGGGGGCGAATGTTTTCGAGGACGACATCGTCATCCTGGAAATGCGGGAGCCTCGCAACGGGGATATCGTGGCGGCGCTCATCGACGGCGAAACGACCCTGAAGCGGTATCTCGTCAAAAACGCCCAGCCTTTCCTCAAGGCGGAGAATCCCGCGTATCCCGACCTCGTTCCGGCCCGGGAACTGGTCGTGCAAGGCGTGCTCGTGGCGCTGCTGCGGCGCTTTCACGGCGGGCGGTAGGCGGCCGGCGCAGCCGCCTCGGCGACAGGACGCGCGCTCCAGGAATTTCAATTCGCGCTTTGCCGTTCCCGCTTCCCGTTTATAGTGCCCGCATGGACGGCGGAATCCTCCTAATGATCAAGCGGTTCCTTCAGCACCTCAGCAGCATCGTGTGGCTGATGGTCGACGCTTCCCAGGAGATGGCGGACAATATGATCCGCGGCCGCCTCCCGTTTCGCGTCAACACCTTCTTCGAGCAGACGGACCGCGCGGGGGTCGGCTCCGTGCCGCTCGTGGCGCTGGTCTCCTTTTTTCTCGGCCTGACCATGTCGCTCCTCACCGGTTACCAGCTCCGGCCTTATGGCACGGAACGGCTTGTGCCCGGGTTGGTCGCGATCGGCTTTTCCCGCGAACTCGGGCCGCTCATCACGGGCATCATGGTCGCGGCGCGCATCGGGGCGGCGTTCACGGCGGAGCTTGGGACGATGACCGTCTCCGAGGAAGTCGAAGCGATCGAGGCGATGGGGATCGGGCCGCTCCGTTTCCTGGTGGCGCCGCGCGTGCTGGCTGTCTTTCTCCTGATGCCGTGCCTGGTCGTCATCTCCAACGTCACCGCCGACCTCGGGGCGGCGCTCATCTGCAAATGGCAGCTGGGGATCCCGGTGCGCTACTTTGGCGACCTGGTGCATTCCAGCATCGAGTCGCGGGACATCGTCGCGGGGACGATCAAGAGCTTCCTGTTCGGCCTCATTGTCGGCACGGTCTCCTGTTACAAGGGCCTCGCGGTGGAAGGCGGCGCGGCGGGGGTGGGCGATTCCACGACGTCGAGCGTCGTCATTGCGATCACCTCGGTCATCATTTTCGATACGCTGTGCAACATCGTCCTCGTGGCGATCTACCCGTGATGGACGAAAGCGTTGTCGATATGAAAGGCGTCAGCCTCGCGTTTGGCGCGAAGAAAATCCTGAATGACCTGAATCTGGCCGTGCATTCCCGCGAGCGGCTCGTGGTTCTCGGCCAGAGCGGCAGCGGCAAGAGCACCCTCCTGCGGCTGATCGTCGGCATCCTCCGGCCCAACGGCGGCGTCGTCCGCTTCAAGGGCAGGGAAGTGAGCCGGATGCGCCGCCCGCATTTGAACCGCATGCGGCAGAAGATCGGGATGGTCTATCAATATTCCGCGCTCATAAGTTCCCTGAACGTGCGGGACAACCTCGCGCTGCCGCTGGAGGAACTGACCGACAAGAAGGAGGAGGAGATCAACAGGATCATCGACGAAAAGCTCGATATGGTCGGGATGTCGGACACCAAAAACCAGATGCCCGCGGAGTTGAGCGGCGGCATGCGCAAACGGATCGGCCTCGCCCGCGCGCTGGTGATGGAGCCGGAACTGATCCTCTTCGACGAACCGTCCGCGGGGCTGGACCCGGTCATCAGTTCCGTCATCGACGAACTCATCATCAGCCTCACGGAAAAAACCGACGCCACCTCCATCATCGTCACGCACGAGATGGACAGCGCGTTTAAGATTGCCACCCGCATGGCCATGCTCTACCAAGGCAACATCATCGAAAACGACACTCCCGACGCGTTTCGCCGTTCGAAGAACGCCGTCGTCTCGCAATTCATTTCGGGCAGCACGCAGGGGCCCATACTGGAGAAAAAGAAATGAGGGTCTTCCGGCAGGAAATCCGCACCGGCGTTCTCGTCATTGTCACCATCGGCATCCTCGTGGCCGTCCTGCTGCTGCTTGGCGCGCCGGGCGTCTTCAGCCCGCTCGTCACCTACCGGATATTTTTCGACAACGCGGGCGGGATAAAGCTGGGCGGGCCGGTCATGCTCGCGGGGCGCAAGATCGGCCAGGTGACCAGGCTCATCTCGCCGGTGAAGGTCGCCGACCGCCCCGCCAACTTCAAGGAGGACGAAACCCTCGTGGTGGTGGAAGTGGCCAAGAGCGCGGAAGTCTATCGCGAAGTCACCGTCCGCATGGAGCAGAGCAGCCTGCTGGGGGATGTCCTCATCGACTTCACCTCCGGCGTGGAGACCAGCGGGCGCGCGCCCAACGGCTCCTACTTCATCGGGGAGCGCGAACGGGGCTTTGGGGAATCCATCGCCGACGCCGTCATCCTCCTCAAACAGCAGATCATCCCCGTCGCGCAGGAGGCGACCAAGACCATGGAATCGCTGCGCGAAACGTCCGTGAACCTGCAACGCTTCACCGCGGCGGGATCGAACATGGATAAGGCGATCGAACGGTTCCGCGACTTCGGGGACAACATGGTGCAGATGACCAAGCCGGACAGCCAGTTGCTGAATTCCATCAAGAGCCTCCACGCCTCGCTCGACAACATCAACAAACTGACCGGCGACCTCGTGAAGAACGACCAGCTCAAGGTGACCCTGGAGAACTTCCAGAGCGCGGCGGACAACATCCAGAAAGTGAGCGGGAACCTGGATCGCATCGTCATGCGGCTCGGCCCCAGCATGGAAGGCATCGCGAACAACGCGCGCGATTTCACGAACGTCATCAAGCGGCAGCCGTGGCGCCTCATCTGGCACTCCACGGTCAGCTACCCGGGCGACGCTCCCGCTCCGCCGGATCAGGCGCCCGCGCCGCGGAAAAGACGCGTCCGCTCCGAAGAATAAGCGTTGCCAAATCGGAAAAGCGCGATAGTTTGTCCGTCCCATGCCAAAGTCCATCGCACGTCGCAAGACCAAGAAATCGGTAGCCAAGCGGTTTAAAATCACCGGCACGGGCAAAGTCCTTTTCCGCCATTCGGCCAAGCGGCATTTGCTCGCTTCCAAGAGTTCGAAGCGCAAGCGCCAGCTCGGCAAGGCGGGAGTCGTGGACGAGACAGACGTGAAGCGGATAAAGGAGAACCTTCCTTTCCACTAGACTGAAGTGTAAAGGGAACGGTCTGCCCTCCTGCCGAATCGGAATAAGATCGGCCGCCGGCGAACGAGGTCGGGGAGACCGCACATAAAAAACAGTTCGCTGGAAAGAAAGGGCAGAGAACATGCCAAGAGCAACGAACGCTCCCGCAAGCCGGGAACGGCGCAAGCGCGTCCTGGACAAGGCGAAGGGTTACAGGGGCCGCCGGTCGAAACTATTCCGTTACGCGAAAGACGCGGTGATGAAGGGCGATTACTGGTCGTACCGCGACCGGAAGAACCGCAAGCGGACGTTCCGCTACCTCTGGATACAGCGCATCAACGCCGCCTGCCGCGCGCACGGCCTCACGTACAGCCGGTTCATGGAAGGCGTGACCGCGCTGGGGCTGGGCTTGGACCGCAAGGTTCTTTCCGAGATGGCGATCAGCGACGAAGCCGCTTTCAAAGTCATCGTCGAGAAGGTGAGCGCCGCGCTCGCGGAGAAGACCAAAAAAGCCGCCTGATTTTCTTGGAGGAGGAACTCCAGAGGATCGGGGCCGAGGCCCTGACGGAGATCGCGCGGGCCGGGAGCGAGGCCGAGGTCGAGGCGTCGCGCGTAAAGTACCTCGGGCGCGCCGGGAGCGTTTCCGCGTGGAGCGAACGGATGAAGTCGCTCGCCAAGGAGGAGAAACCGCGCATCGGGAAACTCTTGAACGAAACGCGGGCCGCCGTCGCCGAAGCGCTGGAAAGGCGCCGCGCCGCGCTCGATTCCGAGAAGGACGCCCGCGCTTTCGCCAGCCTTGACATATCCCTGCCCGGAACGCCTGTCAGACCGGGCGGGCTGCACCCGATCACCCTTTTGCAGGATCGCGCCGCCGCCGTTTTTCGCAGGATGGGATTCGCGCTCGCGGAAGGGCCGGACGTGGAAACGGAGTGGCATTGTTTCGACGCGCTCAACACCCCGCCCGACCACCCGGCGCGCAACGAAAGGGACACCTTCTACCTGCCGGACGGGCGGCTGCTGCGCACGCACACCTCGACCGTGCAAATCCGCGCGATGGAACAGGCGCCGCCGCCGGTGCGGATAATCGCTCCGGGCGCGGCGTACCGGCGGGATGAGATCGACGCCACGCACCTGGCGCAATTCACCCAGATGGAGGGCCTCTACGTGGATCGCGGAGTCAGCGTCGCCGATTTGAAAGGGACGCTGGAGTTTTTCTTCCGGGAGCTTCTGGGCGCCGGGGCGAAATGCAGGTTCCGCCCGCATTTCTTTCCGTTCACCGAGCCGAGTTTCGAGATCGACATCCGGGCCAGGGCCAGCGGGAAATGGCTGGAACTGGCCGGTTGCGGCATGGTCGACCCGGCCGTGTTCGAAGCGGTGAACGGCAAGCGAGGCGACGCCGCGTACGACCCGGAGGAATACACCGGCTTCGCCTTTGGGTTCGGGCTTGACCGGCTGGCGATGATCCTGTCGGACGTGCCGGACATACGCGGGTTCATCGAGAACGACGTCCGCTTTCTTTCCCAGTTCCGATGAAGGTCTCGCTCAACTGGCTTCGAGAATTCGTGGAGTTCGACGAGAACGCCCTTGCCGACCTGCTCACGCGCGCGGGGGTGGAAGTGGAGGGAGTCGAGAAGCGCGGCGTGGCGCTGGACAAGGTCGTCGTGGCGCGGATAGTCCGCTCCGAGCGCCATCCCAACGCGGACCGGCTCAGCGTCTGCCAGGTGGACGACGGCTCCGGCCAGCCGCGCCAGATCGTCTGCGGCGCGAGGAATTTCCAGGCGGGAGACAAGGTTCCGCTCGCGCTGCCGGGCGCGATCCTGCCGGGCGATTTCAGGATAAAGGCGAGCAAGCTGCGGGGCGTCGAGTCGGAAGGGATGCTTTGCAGCGCGCGCGAACTCGAATTGGCGGAAGACGCGGAAGGGCTCCTGATTCTTCCGGCGACCGCGCGAACGGGCGCGCCTCTCGCGGAGTTGTTCCCGCCCGACACGGTTCTCGACATCGAGGTGACTCCGAACCGCCCGGACTTGCTAAGCCACGGGGGCATGGCGCGCGAGATCGCCGCGCTGACCGGCAAACCGTGGAAGGGCCTGGATTCGCAAGCGATTGTCCACGACGGCGGAGCGGACGTGCGCGTCGAGGCGGGCGCCGAATGCCCCCTCTATTCCGCGACCCGGGTGGCGAATGTAAATGTCGGCCCGAGCCCGGATTGGCTTCGCAAAAAGCTGGAAGCAATCGGTTCGCGTCCGATCAACAACATCGTCGATGCGACGAATTTCGTGATGTTCGAGCGGGGGCAGCCGCTCCACGCGTTCGACGCGGGGAAAATCGAAGGGGGCATCGTCGTCCGCTTCGCGCGGGAAGGGGAGGAATTCCTCGCTCTGGACGGACGGAAATACATTTTGGGTTCGCGGGACCTCGTCATCGCGGATTCCCGGCGCGTCGTCGCTTTGGCCGGGGTGATGGGCGGCGAAGACTCCGGCGTCACCGGCTCGACGACGGAAGTCATCCTGGAAAGCGCCTCGTTCGATCCCGCCCACGTGCGGCGGACGGCCCGCCGGCTCGGGCTGCGCAGCGAGTCGAGCCACCGTTTTGAACGCGGGGTGGACATCGGGAATATTCTGCCGTCCGCCGGGCGCGCGCTGGAGTTGATGGGCGGCGCCGTGACGGGCGTCGGGATCGCCGGGAACCCGGTGAGACAACGCCGCGAGGTCGTGTTGCGTTACGCGCGCTGCGACGCTCTTCTCGGAACAGCCGTGGGCGATGACAGGATTGACCGGATCCTCACGGGTTTTGGCTTGAAGAAAGGCGCGGGGTGGGAAATCCCGTCGTACCGGAACGACCTGGCGCGGGAAGTCGATCTCATCGAGGAAGTGATGCGCGTCGTGGGAATGGAAGTCATCCCCTCGAAAACCACCGCGCGGTTCGCGGCAAGCAGCGACGCCGACCGGGCGTACGACCGGGACATGGCGCTGCGCCGGACGCTGGCGGCGCTCGGGTTTTTCGAGGCGCGGACGCTCTCGCTCGTTTCCGAAGGTTTCCGGCGCGTGCGCAATCCGTTGAACGAAGAGCAATCCGCGTTGCGCTCGAGCCTTCTGCCCGGTTTGCTGCGAGCGGTGGAAACGAATGCGCGGTTCGGGACGAAGGATGTGCGCTTGTTCGAGCTTGGCCGCGTATTTGGCGCGGAGGAGGAAACGACGCACGTCGCCTTGGTTATGACGGGCGCCTCCGGCGAGCGAAGCTGGCGCGACCCGCACCCGAGGCAAGCCGATTTGTTCGACCTGAAGGGCGTCCTGGCCGCGGCCCGGCTGGGCGAGATCGCTTTCGAAAAAGCGGACGGCGATTCACTGGATGTCCTGCTGGATGGAAGGCGCGCCGGGCGGGCGGGCCAGGCGGCGGCTGTTCTCTTCGCGGAACTGGAGCTTCCCGCAGCGGCGGAGGGCGCGGGGAAGGGGAGTTGCCGGGCGGTCGGGATTTATCCCGCCATCGCGCGGGACATCGCCCTCGTCCTTCCGGAGGAAATTCCGCACGGGCGCGTCCTGGAAATTCTGCGGAAGGGAAACGAGCCGCTCCTGGAGCGGGCGGAGTTATTCGACCTTTTCAGCGATCCGGAAAAGTTGCCCGCGGGAAAAAAGTCGCTCGCATATTCATTGACATACCGGGCGAAAGACAGGACATTGACGGCGGATGAGGCGAACGCGGCGCATGCGCGTTTGAAGGAGCTCCTGAAGGCGGGACTCGATGTCCAGTTCAGGGAGTAGCGGATCTTTGATTTTTTAGGGCTTACCCTGCGTTGTTCGCGATAAAAGGCGATAAATCCCGGACCGATATGATTGACAAATCAGGAGGCTGGGTCGGGGGGTGGATGACATGCCTTAATTGGAAGTCAGAAACCTTTTGACGGTCGTCCGTCCGTTACCAGAAGGGAACGGGAATTTCGCCTGAACGGCAAAAGCGGGGTAAAAAGGCATTCTGGAATAGCGATCGCTGGGATCTGACCAGAATGCCTTTTTTTTCGCCCGCGCCGGGGTAGGCTGGCCCGGTGAAACTCCTGCTCGTCGACGGCAACTACTATGTCTACCGCTCCTTTTTCGCGATCCGCAACCTGACGAACTCGCGCGGCGAACCGACCAATGCCATTTACGGTTTTGTGAAAACCGTGCGCCGGATGTTGAGCGACCTGAAGCCCGATTTCGGCGCGGTGGTCTGGGACCACGGCCTGCCCGAGCGGAGGACGCAACTCCAGCCCGCCTACAAGCAGCAGCGGGCGGAGATGCCGTTGGAGATGCAGCCGCAGTTGAAATACATCCACGGGCTGACGCCGTTGCTGGGGTTGAAGGGGGTGCTGCTCCCGAACACGGAGGCCGACGACCTGATGGCGTCGTATGTCGAGGCCGCCGCCGGCGCGGAGGTCACCCTCGCGACGAACGACAAGGACCTTTTCCAACTCGTCGGCGAGAGGGTGAAGGTTTATTCCACCGCCAAGGCGGATCTCCCCTCGCCGAAGGAGACCTACGTTCTGCTCGGAACGGACACGGTCGAGAAAAAATGGGGCGTCCCTCCCGCGCGCATCGGCGATGTGTTGAGCCTCATCGGCGACAGCGTGGACAACATCCCCGGCGTTTCCGGCCTGGGGCCGAAAAACGCGGCGGCTCTTATTCGCGATTTCGGCGGCCTGGAATCGCTCCTGCAGAGGCTGGACGAGGTCAAGAATGAGCGCGTCCGGGAGAAGCTGAAAGCGGCGCGCGAGCAGATACTCCAGAACCGGGAAATGGTGAAGCTGGAGACCGATCTGCCGCTGCCCGCCCCCTTGGAAAGCCTGCGTGTCAGCCCGCGCTACCCCGAGTTGCTGGAAGCGATGGAGGCGTGCGAATTCAAGTCGCTGCTGGTCGAAATCAGGAACGAAGCCGCGGCCGCCGGCAACCCGCAGGGGGAGTTGTTTTAGCCTTTGCAAGGGAAGTGGCTGTTGAATACCCTGTGCGCACTTCGTTCCATGCGTTCCATGAAAAGGCGGCCCTTTCTTTATATTCTGGCTCTTTTCCTGCTGAACCTTCCCTCGTGCCTCGCGCAATTCGACAGCCTGGGCGGCTCGCCGGTGGAGATCAACGCCGACAGCCAGCGTTTCGAGGGCGGCCTGGCGATCGCCGAAGGGCATGCGGTCGTCAGTTACGTCGATACGACGATCTATGCCGACTACGCGCAGTATGACACCGCCTCGCACGACATCCTCGTCCGCGGAAACGTGAGAATCTACGAGCAGCCCCAGCCGCCCAAGCCGGGCCAGACGACGGGGGGAAAACCCGGCCACGTCTTCGTCGGCGAACGCGCGGTGTACAATCTCGACACGAAGGAATTGCGCGGCGCGAATTTCCGGGGGGATTTCGATCCCTTCTTTTTCTCGGCCGATTCGCTCAGCACCATCGGGTCCAATGCGTATCAGATCCGGGGCGGCGTCTTCACGACCAGCGATTCCTCCAAGCCGGATTTTCATCTCCGGGCCAAGAGCGTCCGCATCTATCCCAAGGACAGGATCATCTTCAGCAATGTAACCCTGTACGTCGGCCAGACGCCGGTCTTCTGGTTCCCGTACCTCTGGCAATGGCTGCGCGATGACGAGAGCTTCACCATCACGCCCGGGTATTCGAGCATCTGGGGCGCGTACGTGCTGGGGCAGTTCACGTTCCCCATCGGCGACAAGATTTCGGGCCAGCTTCAGCTTGACGTCCGCTCATTGCGCGGCATGGGCGTCGGTTTCAACGCCAAGACGCGGTTTGGCGAGAATGACAGAAGCTGGGCGCGTTTCCGCTCCTACTACATCCAGGACCAGGCCGAGACGACGAACGACACATCCCTCGCCCGCGAGGACGTCGCCCCGACCCGGTACCGCGTCTCCTTTCAATCCCAGACCTTCATCGCGGACGATCTCTACGCGCTTATCGACATCAACAAGCTCAGCGACCCGCTCTTCCTCCAGGACTTCGCGCAGAACGAATCGCGGATCAATCCGCAGCCCGACAACGTGGCCTCCGTCACGAAGCTGGATGAGGACTTCTCGGTCACGGGAATCGTGCGCGCCCAGTTCAACAACTTCTTCGACACCACCGAACGGCTGCCGGAACTGGTGCTCGACATAAAGCCGCACGCCCTCTTCAACTCGCCGATTTTCTACGAAGGCGAGACCGGCGCGGCCTATCTCCGGCAGGCCTTCGGCATCGGCACGAATTTCCCCGATTACGAAACGGTGCGGCTCGATTCCTTTCATCAGTTTTCCTATCCGCGCACCTATTTCGGCTGGCTCTCCATCACGCCGCGCGCGGGCATCCGCGAGACGTACTACGGGCAGTCGGGCGACACGCAGGCCGTGACGACGCTGGAGACGATCTCCATCCCCGCGGGCCTCAACACGCCCGCCACGCAGGAGTCGATCACGAAACAGACGAACGAGCTTTTCAAGGACGGCCCCGTCCAGCGAACGGTGGTCAACGCCGGCGTCGAGGCCTCCTTCAAGCTCTCGCGCGCGTTCGAGGACGTGCAGTCGCGGGCGTTCGGCCTGGACGGCCTGCGGCATGTCATCCAGCCGTACACGGATTTCTCATGGGTTTACAGCGACCGCAACGCCAGCTCCATCCTCCAGTTCGACCGCTTCGAAGCCTCCGCCGAGCTGCCTCCGCTGGATTTCCCCCAATTCACCAGCACCGATTCCATCACCAGCTGGACAATCTGGCGCCTCGGCGTCCGCAACCGCCTGGAGACGCGCCGGGACAACACCACCATGACCTGGTGGGACATGGACACCTTTTTCGACGTGAACATCCGGCAGCCCGCGTTCCCCGGCATCACGTACCGGGAAGGGCCGGTCTCGAACCTCCACAACCTGCTCCGCTTCTACCCGGTCTCGTGGGCGAACCTGACCATCGACTCGCAGACGCCCCTCCTCAAGACGGGGTTCACCGAGGTGAACACCGCCTTCAGCTTCTTTTTCAACCCGAACCTGCAAACGAGCATCGGCCACCGCTACATCGACGGGAACCCGTATTTCGTGAACAGCAGCGACCTCACCTTCGGCGCGTACTGGCGGCTGACGGACAACTGGGCGCTGAGCATGAACGACGAATACGAGTTCGCCACCGGCACGCTCGAAAACCAGCAGTACGAAATTCATCGGGACCTGAGCAGTTGGACTTCCTCTTTGGGCGTATATGTGCGAAATAACGGCGGCGGAAACGTCGATTACGGCGTCACGCTCACATTTACTCTCAAAGGGGCGCCGCAGGCTTCACTGCCGTTTAGCTTCGACCCGTACAACACCAACAATAGATAAGGACAGCCAGAGAATATGAGCAGCATGGATCTTTGCATCATCGGTTCGGGATATGTCGGCCTGGTTAGCGGCGCTTGTTTCGCCGAGGTCGGCCACAAAGTCGTCTGCGTCGACAACGACCCGAAAAAAGTCGCGGCCTTGCAATCGGGGCGCATCCCGATCTATGAGCCGGGCCTGGAAGACATCGTCCACCGCAACGTCTCCGCGGGCCGCCTGCGCTTCACCGACAAGATCGAGGACGGCGTCGACAACTCGCAGGTCGTCTTCATCGCCGTGCCCACCCCTCCGCAGCCGGACGGCAGCGTGGACTTGAGCTTCATCGAAAAGGTCGCCCGCGAGATCGCCGGCGTGCTGAAGGAATACCGCGTCGTCGTGGACAAGAGCACCGTGCCCGTGAAGACCGGCGAGAAAGTCGCCGAGACGATCAAGCGCTACAACCGCGCCGGGGCGGAATTCGACGTGGTGAGCAACCCCGAATTCCTCCGCGAAGGGTGCGCCGTGGCCGACCTCATGAAACCGGACCGCGTCGTCATCGGCTCTGCGAGCGACCGCGCGCTGGCGTTGATGAAGAAAGTCTACGAGCCGTTCATGGCGCCCATCCTCGTCACGGACATCAACAGCGCCGAACTGATCAAGCACGCCGCCAACTCCTTCCTCGCCCTCAAGATATCCTACATCAACGCCGTCTCGGCCATCTGCGACGCGAGCGGCGCGGACATCGAGAAAGTCGCCGACGGCATCGGCGCGGACAAGCGCATCGGACGCAGCTTCCTCAACGCGGGCCTCGGCTACGGCGGCTCGTGTTTCCCGAAGGACATCGCCGCGTTCATCGCCATCAGCGACGCGCTGGGCGTCCCGTTCACGCTGTTGAAGGAAGTGCAGCGCATCAACAAGGACCAGAAGGAGCGCTTCCTGAAAGGTCTCCGCGACGCCCTGTGGGTCTTGCGCGACAAGAAGATCGCCGTGTGGGGGCTCACCTTCAAACCGGATACGGACGACGTGCGCAGTTCCGTCGCCATCGAGATCGTGAACGATCTCGTAAAGGAAGGCGCCATCGTCACCGCCTACGATCCCAAGGGGATGGAGAAAGCCGTCGAGTGGAAAATGGTGGAAGGCGCGCGCCTCGTTCATTCGGCCCTCGAAGCCGTGGAAGGCGCCGAAGCGCTCGTCCTGGCGACCGAGTGGGGCGAGTTCGCCAACGTCGATCTCCAGGAAGTGAAAAAACGCATGATGACTCCGATGATCTTCGACGGGCGCAACCTCTTCGACCCCGCGACGATGAAAGACCTCGGGTTCGCCTACAAGTGCATCGGCCGCAGTACGGTATAGCGTTTTTCTCCACCCCGCCGTAAGTTGAAGCCCGCCTCCGTTTTGGGGGCGGGGGAAGCCATGTCCGCCGCCAACCCGCGAGCCGCTTGCGTCCAGGCCCTGCTTCGGTGGGAGGAGGGCGGGGAATTCTCCGACGCCATCATCCATGACGCGCTCGCCGAGGGCGGTCTCGGCGCGCTGGATCGCGCCCTGCTGCAGGAACTCTTCTACGGCGTGCTGAGAAATCTTTCCCTGCTGGACTTCGTCGCCTCGCTCCTGCGGGACGGCCCGGTGGACGGGTTCACGCGGCAGGTATTGCGCCTCGGGTTGTACCAGATATTCCTTACGCGCATACCGCCCCACGCCGCGGTGAACGAGACGGTCAACCTCGCCTCCAAATCCCGGGGGCTGGTGAACGCCATCCTGCGGAGAAGCCTCCGGGAGCGCGAGGACCTCGAACGCGTCCTCCGCGGGAAATCGCCCGCGATCCGGCTTTCGCACCCCGAGTTCCTGCTGGCGCGCTGGGCGCAACGTTACGGCCGCGAAGCCGCGGAAAGATTGTGCGAGTGGGACAACACCCCGGCGGAACTGTACGTCCGCGCCAACACGCTGCGGGTGACCCCGGGCGAACTTCTCCGGAGCGTTCCCGGCGCGGAAGCGAGCGCCGCGCACCCGCTGGCGATCAAAGTGAAGCAACTCCCGTTTTCCTGGATAATGGGCGGCCTATGCTACGTGCAGGACCCGAGCACCCTGCTGGCATGCGACCTCCTCGCGCCGCGCCCAGGCGAGAAAGTCCTGGACGCCTGCGCGGCGCCCGGCGGCAAGACGACCCACATGGCGCAACTGATGGAAAACCGCGGGGAGATCGCCGTGTGCGACTGTTCGCCGCAACGCCTGAAGCGCCTGGAAACAAACCTCAAACGTCTCGGCGTGGAAAACGCAACAATCGTCGTAAAGGACTGGCTGGACGACACGGCGCCCTTTGAACCCGAGACCTTCGATCGGATCCTCGTCGATGCTCCCTGCACGAACACCGGCGTGCTTCGGCGGCGGATCGACGCGCGGTGGCGGCTCGGCGCCTCGGACTTCGAGACGATGCCGGAAAAGCAAACCCGCATCCTGGAAGCCGTTGCGCCGCTCCTTAAGCCCGGCGGTGTTTTGGTTTACAGCACATGCAGCCTGGAGATTGAAGAGAATGAAAATATCCGGGCCGGCTCGTTGGAATTCGTGGAATCAAAAACGGCCCTGCCATTCCGCGACGCCACGGACGGAGCGTTCGCCGCGAAGTGGACGCGATGAAATGGTAATCCTGCGCGCAATAAAGACTGGGTGAATTTTTTCTCGATATTGGGGGTTTTCACCTATTCCCACGGCCAGAGGCTGTCGCTAAGGTCCTCTCCATGCCTCCATTCATTAAGCCGGACCAACTCTCTCCCGGAGACGTGTTTTTATATCATGGCGATTCGTTTATCTCCAAACTGATCCGCCTGTTTGACGGCACGGAATACAGCCACGCGTCGATCTGGCAGGGCGATCACGTAGTGGAGGCGCTCGGGAACGGCATTACGAAGAATACCCTCGCCGCCAGTGTAAGCGGCGCCAAGTTCGTGGATGTTTACCGGTTTATCAGTTCGGAAGGGCAGAATAAGCTCGGCTCAGCCGAGTACCCGGCGAAGCCGGTGCTCGACAGGGTGGCGTTTTACGAAGCCCATCCGGAACGTTACGCCTACGAGGAGATAGTGCTCCTGGCAATGCTGGCGTCCACACGGCGGCTGCCCATTCCCGGTCTCGGCCTTGTGTTGCGCAATGTTCTTGATTCCGCGTCGGAAGTCCTTGCGCGGATGGTCGCGGCCGGAAAGCAACCGATGATCTGCTCTGAATTGGTCTACCGCTGCTATGTGGAGGCGGGCCAGAAATATTTCATCCGCATCCGCGGGGCGGACGTGGCGATGGCGCAAGCGGCGAGCGTCCTGGCGAATGCGGGCTCGTCGGCTCCGCTCGATGCGGCTTCCGCGGCCGACGCGGCTTTCGACGAAGAGGCGGCCGTTTTTTTGGAAAATTTCTACGCGGTGAGCGGCGCGACCCCGCCGGGCGCCGCGGTGCAAGGTGAAGCGAGCCTTCAGGCGGTGGCTGATTTTGTGACGCCCGGCGACTTGAAGAAATCGCCGAATCTTCAATTGGCCGGAACGTTGCGCCTCTAATATGAAGACCAAATCGCAAAAAAGCGCGCGCCCTCGGTTGCTGACTGAAATCGAAAATATGATCCAGCCGTCCATGCCGGCCCGGGAGGCTGTTTTGGGAGCCGAAAATTTTGTTGACCCGGGGTCGCTATTTACCGGCCGCTATCTGGTGCTTCTTCCCGAGTCCGGTGGAACGTCCGCCAAACTCAAAACATTGACGGATGCCTCGGGCGTAAGCGTGGCTTCCACGGGGGATTTCGCCGAAGGATGGAGCGGCCTGGACAGCCTGGGCGGCGCGGAGGCGCTGTTTTTTTCGGAGTTGGGCGTCGCGGTGGTGGACGCGCCGCCGGATAAAACGCAAGCGCTGATGGCCGCCGCGGGAGAAGAAAGCGGCCAAGGCATCATTGTTGAACCGGAACGCTATGTATTCCCGATAGACGAGAGGGACTACTTCCGCGGTTACCGGGACGGAGTAAACGATCTTACCCGGCGAATTCTCAATCCGGGCGGCTCCGAACCCGGTTCAGACCTCGGAGGAGCTTCCCAGCCGGCTCCCGCGGCCATGCAGGTGACGTGGGGTCTCCAGGCAGCCAAGGCCGATGTGTCGAGTCGCAATGGCGCCGGCGTCCGTGTGGCGGTGCTTGACACGGGGATCGATCGTCAACATCCCGATTTTGTCGGGCGCGCGATCACGTCGCAGTCGTTTGTGAACGGAGAGGACGAGCAGGACGTCCTCGGCCATGGGACGCACTGCATTGGAACCGCTTGCGGACCGCGGCTGGTTTCCGCGCCAAACACGCCGCGCTATGGAATCGCCTGGCAGGCCGAGATTTTTGTCGGCAAAATATTTGACAGGATCACGCGGCGCGCCCCGGATTCGAGGATATTGGCCGGTATCGAAGCCGCGATGCGCCAAGGTTGCGCGGTGGTGTCGATGTCGCTCGGCGCGCCGGTGAGCGTGAACGCGCCTTTCAACGCGGTGATGGAACAGGCCGCGGCCCGGGCTCTCGCGAAAGGCGTCTTGATCATCGCGGCGGCCGGCAACGACAGTCGCCGGCCAGGAGATGTCCGTCCCGTAAGCCATCCGGCCAACTGTCCTTCCATCATGGCGGTGGCGGCGGTGGATTCGAACATGCGGGTTGCGCCATTTTCAAACGGCGGCCTGAATCCAAACGGAGGTAAGATCGACCTCGCGGGGCCGGGCGTGGGCGTTTTCTCCTCCTGGCCGATGCCCACGCGGTACAACACTCTAAGCGGAACGAGCATGGCGACGCCCCATGTGGCCGGTTGCGCGGCGTTGCATGCGCAGGCCGGCGACCTGCGGGGAGGCGCGTTGTGGGCCCGTTTGCTGCAGACCGCGCGCGCGTTGCCGCTGTCATCCTCGGATGTGGGAGGGGGGCTGGTCCAGGCGCCCCTGTGATGGTGAGCGACAGGGAGTTGCGATTTGCCTTCGCCCGGCTGAACGGTTATTGTCAGGTATGCCACGCTTCAACATATCCGTTGAGCCCGAGGGGAAAGGATTTCACGAGACGGTACAGCGTCTTCGGAAAGCGGGGGTGAAGGTTGAGCAGGAGCTCGAATTTTCCGGAGTGGTAACGGGCACCGTGGATGCTTCGGCGGAAAGCAAGTTGCGGCGAATCCCAGGCGTCAGGGACATTGTGGCGGATTCCGAGGTTCAGCTTCCGCCGCCCGAGAGTCCGGTGCAATAGCTTTCCTTCGCCTCAGAAATCGACCGATAACCCGGCGACGAGGTGGTGTGTCAACGGATCCATTTCGATGGACCCTTTCGGGATGCTCATGTTTTCGAGCGCGGCGTAGGTGAATTTGTACTCGAACATGAGGGCCAGGTGCTCGATCAGGTGAAACCTCACGCCCGCGAAGGCCTCGAGGCCGGGGCCGCGCAGTTGGTAGTTCTGGTGGAAAGAGTTGTCCACTCTCGACTCGACGTGGGGAATCGCCGCGCCAAGCCCCAGGCCGATATATGGCTGGAAGCGCCCCAGGAAATCCTTGCCCGGATTGCCGGGAAGCCAGCGGTAGACGATGTCTCCCAGCACGAGGTTCAGCCCGTGCGAGATGCTGAATGTCTGGACGATCCTGTCCATCGGCTGGACGTTGTTCACTGCAACGCCCGCGTGATCGCCCGTCACCAGGTAGTTTTGACTCGTGTTGGCGTAAAGTTTCGCGTGGAAATATTCGCCGCCGAAACCCCAGTGCGAATATTGGTCGCGAAACCAGAGGAGCCTTCCGCCGTAATAGGGCGGCGATTCGAAATCCCTGCCTTTGAAGGAAACATCGTGGAAGGTCAGATCCGTGCCGTCATTCTTTTGGACGCGCACGTCGTTGTTTTGGGTGAACGCCATTCCCGTGAAGAGGGAGAAGTCGATCTCGGCGCGCGCCGTCGCTCCGCAGGCCGCGAACACGCCGCAGAGCAGCAGCGCCAGGGATGTCGTTTGCGTTTTCGATTTCATGGGGGGCGGGCGAAGGCCATTTCTTGTAGGCGCCGCGCCGCGCCGTGGCAAGGGGATAATGCCTCAAACTTTATGCCCGGCGAAGACGGCGTAACGCAGCGAGCCGAGGTTATAGGCGAGCCAGATGCGGAACATCGTGAGGGCGAAGACGCGGTTGCGGCTGTGCCCGTTCAGGAGGTATCGGGCGTAGGCGGGTTTTCGCGCCAGGTTCACGAGGAAGCGCCGGGCGCAGATGGGCCACGTCTTTTTCACGCGCGCGGTGAGGTCTTCGAGATGATCGACGGCGAAGCCGGCCGATTCGTAGAAGCGTCTGTATTCCTGCGGGTCTCCGATGCCGGGCATGCGGCCTTCGCGGCAGATGGGTTCGAGCAACAAGCGGCTTTCCCATGCGCGGGCGTCTTCCTTCGCGAGCCAACTGCATACGACGAGGCGTCCGCCGGGTTTCAGCACCCTGGCCGCTTGCGCGAAGAAGGCGGGTTTGTCGGGCATGTGCTCGGAACTTTCGACGGCGATGACGGAGTCGAAGCTTGCGGCGGGGAGGGAATTCTCCAGCCAGTCGCCGAGCAGGTAGGAGGGATTCGGAGAGGCGGAAGCCGTCCGCGAGGCGAAGCGGAATTGCGCGGGCGAAAGGGTTATGCCCGTGACTTCGGCGCCCAGCTCGCCCGCCAGGATGCGGGCCGTCGCGCCGTAGCCGCAGCCCGCGTCGCACACGCGGTCCCCGGGCTTTATCCCCGCGTGGCGGGCGACGAGGTCCACCAACTGGCGCGCGGCTTTCGCGGGCGAATCGCCGCGCCGGAGCCATAGGCCGTGGTGGACGTGTTCGCCCCAGATTTCCCGGTAGAAATGATCCAGTTCGTCGTAGTGCCCGGCGATCTCCCCGGCGCTGGGTTGCAGGCGGGACGCGATCAAGGGTTCGCGTGCTGGTGGATGACGATCTCGACGCGCCGGTTGATCTGCTGCTGCTCGACGGAACCGCCGGGGGGTGCGATGAGTTTCGTGCTCCCGAAGCCCTTGGTCTGGATCCTGGAGGGCTGGATGCCCATCGTGGCGACGAGCCATTGCTTAACGGAGTCCGCCCGCCGCAGGCTCAGGCCCATGTTGTAGTCCGCCTTGCCAAACGAGTCGGTATGCCCCTCGATGCTGAAAGCCGCGTGCGGGTTGGTGAGGATGAGTTTGCCGAGTTTCTCGAGGCTGCTCACGGCCCCCGGGCGCAAGGTCGCCTGGTCGTAGTCGAACAACAGGTCGGTCGGCATGAGGATGGGCCCGGCCTTCGCGTTCTTTGAACCCGAAGCGCTGAGGGCCTGGTCGATGCTCTGGAAGCCTTCCGGAACCGCGCCGCCTCCCGTTCCGAGGTCGCGTAGCTTCAGTTTGGGGGCGTTGGAAATCTTCGGGTTGTCTTTGATGAGCTGGCTGCGGAGCGACGGATCGGCATCCTCTTCGATTGAGCGGCTGATCTTTTGCTCCATCTGTTTGGCGGACTGGAGCTTGCTCATGTCCAGCTTGTCCTCGGCGGGGACGAGCTGTTTTACGGGCTGTTCCGCCAGCGGGGTGGCTTTCAGTTCCTCGAACGGCTTTTCTTCCGGGGGCGTCTGGATTTCCTTCACGGGGTTGGGCATGACCATCTTCGGCTGCGCGGGTTCCTTGTCGGCGTCCAGCAGTTTTTCCGGGATGTCGATCCTCCGCGCCTTGAACACTCTCGGCACCAACCGTTGCTCGATCGGCCCTTCGCTGAAGCGCTCCAGCTTCGCGCTCTTGAAACAGATGAGCAGCCCCGCGTGGAAAAGGAGCGAGAGGATGAGCGCGAAGAAAAACCATTTGCGCATGACGGGCGCTTCCCCCGCGTTCGACTGGTATGTTTCCAGGGCCTTCACCGCCTCCAACATACACAAAGATCGCGCGGTCTCAATTCCCGGTGGCCATTTGGGGGCGCGAGCGTATGTTCTTCGTTCCTCATGACCGGATTTTGGAAAAAGCTATTCTCCTTCGCAAAGGCGAAGCTGCACTCGCTCATCCAGATTCACGACACTCCGCACGCAATCGCCGGCGGCGTCGGTCTCGGGATTTTCATCAGCTTCACGCCGCTCTTTTTCATACGGGTACTGTTGGCCGTCCTGCTCGCATGGGCCTTGCGGTGCAGCAAGATCGCCGCGGCCATCGCGGTGAATCTGCACGAGCTGATATTCTTCCTCTGGCCGTTTGTCTATCGCCTGGAATACAAGGTCGGGTTCTGGCTTCTCTCCAACCCGCATCATTTTCCTCCGAAGCTCAGGGAGGTGAACCTGATCGAGCATCTGAACTGGGACATGATTCGGTACCAGGCCCGGAACCTCGAGCGGATCGGCGGCCCGTGGATGCTCGGGTCGATGATCCTCGGCATACCGGTGGCGATCCTCTCCTTCTTCGTCACGTTGAAGCTCGTCGAGGCCCACCAGAAGAAGCATCCGCGGCATTGATGCTCGTCCAGGGGAAGCAACTCGTCTATTGCCTCAACGTTCACCGCGGGGAGACCTGGGCGGAGAATTTCGCGGCGATTCGCGAGAAAGCGCTCGCCGTGCGGCGGCTCGTGGCTCCGGGCGAACCGTTCGGGCTGGGGTTGCGCCTCGGCGGGCGGGCGGCGCGTGATCTCGCGTCGCCGGAAGCGCGGCGCGAGGCGGCCGATTATTTCGCGGCGGAAAATCTCCATGCCGTCACGGTGAACGCCTTCCCGCATGGCCAATTCCACGGCGCGCGGGTGAAGGAGAATGTCTATCGACCCGATTGGCGGACGACGGAGCGGAGAGATTACACGAATCTCGTCGCGGATATCCTTGCGGATTTGCTGCCGGAAGGGGGCAGGGGAAGCATCAGCACGGCGCCGTGTTCCTTTAAAGGATGGGTCGGGAAGGAGGATGTTTCCCTGATGGGGTCGCGCCTGGCGGAATGCGCCGCCCATCTCGCCGCCATCCGCGAACGGACGGGCAGGGAAATCTTCCTGGGTCTGGAGCCGGAACCCGGCTGTTACCTTGAGACAACGGAGGAGGCTGTCGCGTTTTTCAACGAAGCGCTGCCGCAAGAAGAGGCGGTGCGGCGGCATTTGGGCGTCTGCGTGGATACGTGCCATACGGCGATCCAGTTCGAGGAGATCGCGGAAACGCTGTGCCGTTATGAACGCGAGGGGATAGGCGTTTCGAAAATCCAGCTCAGCGCGGCTCTCCGCGTCACGCCGGACGAAGAAAGCCTCCGTGCGCTGCTCCCTTTTTGCGAGCCGGTCTATCTCCACCAGGTGAAGGCGAGGCGGCGCTCAGGCGAGTTGCTCTCATGGCTGGACCTGCCGGAAGCGCTCCGCGAAGCGCCGCGCCACCGCGACATCGAGGAGATGCGGATCCATTTCCACGTCCCGCTGTTTTTCGAGGGGAAGGGGGCGCTGGGATCGACGGCGCATTTGCTGGATGAAGCGCTCTTCCGGCAGACGCGAACGGAGCACCTGGAGATCGAGACCTATACTTTCGACGTGCTGCCTCCCGAGCTAAGGGAGGGGGGGATCGCGCATAGCATCGCGCGGGAATATGAGTGGGTTATTGGCCGGGCTGCGGCTTCCGCTCGTCGCTCTGGAGCGGGGCGCTGTTGATGACGAGGTCGCGCAGGCGCGAGGCGGTGATGACCTTGTCCGTCTGCAAGTCGATCTCGCCGTTCGGGCTGATGACGATGATGTTGAAGGCCTGTTTCACCCCGTAGTCGGCGATGACGCCGGGCCCGTTGGAAGCGACGGCGAACGGAATATCCGAAGGGATGCTCCCGCCCGCATCCTCCAAAAACGCGGCGGCGAAGACCACCTTGCGGGCCGCGAAGTCCTGGTAAAGCTCCTCGAGCTTTTTGGCTTCCTCCCGGAACGATTTTTCCTGGGGAGAGCGCGCGACGAGAAGGCAGACGGAAACGCCTCGGACGCTCTTGAGCGAGTCCAGTTTGCCGCCCGCGGCGTCCCAGCCGAAGTTCGGCGCCGGGTTTGCAAAGGCGGCCGCCGCCAGCGAGAGAAAGAGAACGAGGAATTTCGTCATATCTTCATGATGTCGGCTTCCTTGTGGGCGACGGCGTCGTCGATCTTTTTCACAAAGGCGTCCGTCAGTTTCTGGATTTCCCCTTCGAGGTCGCGTCGCGCGTCCTCGGTGATGTCGCCCGCTTTCTCGATCTTCTTCGCTTCGTCGATGCCGTCCCGCCGGTTTCCCCGGATGCGAACCCGGGCTTCCTCCGCCATCTGCTTGATCGTCTTGACGAGGTCCTTGCGGCGCTCCTCGGAAAGCTCGGGTATCGGCAGTCGGATGATCTTTCCGTCGACCGCCGGGTTGATTCCGATCTTCGACTCCTTGATCGCCTTCTCGATGTCTTTGACGGTGGCGGCGTCGAAAGGCTGGATGACGAGCAGGCGGGGCTCGGGCGTGGTTATCAACGCGAGTTGCTTCAGTTTCATGGCGGCGCCGTACGCCTGGACGTCGATGTTCTCGACGAGGGCCGGAGAAGCTTTCCCCGTGCGGATGGAGGAAAATTCGTGCACCATGTAATCGGCGCCTTTTTCCATGGCGGCCTCTGTTTCGAGAAGAATTTCGTCGGGGCTCATAATAGGGAAGACGCTTCCGAAGTCACCAGCGTGCCGACTTTCTCGCCCCGGACGGCTCTCTTGATGCTCTCGCGGTCCATCATGTCAAAGACGATGATGGGGATGTTGTTGTCCATGCAAAGGCTGAACGAGGTGGAATCCATCACTTCCAGGCGTTTGGTCAGCGCCTCGGTATAGCTGATGCGGTCGTACTTCCGCGCGTTGGGATTTTTCTTGGGATCGGAGTCGTAAATGCCGTCCACTTTCGTCGCCTTGAGGATGACCTGCGCGCCGATTTCGTTCGCCCGCAACGCCGCGGTGGTGTCGGTCGAAAAGAATGGGTTGCCCGTGCCCGCGACGAAGATGACTACGCGCCCCAGTCCCAGGTGCCGCATGGCGCGCCGGCGGATGAACGGCTCGGCGACTTCCTTCATCTCGATGGCGGTCTGGACGCGGGTGTTGACGCCGAGTTGCTCCAACTGGCTTTGCAATGCCATGCCGTTGATGACTGTGGCGAGCATCCCCATGTAATCCGCGGTGGTGCGTTCCATGCCGCGATGGCTTGCGGAAAGCCCGCGCCAGATGTTCCCGCCGCCGATGACGACCGCGATCTCGACTCCCATGGCCTGGACTTCCTGTATCCGCCGGGCCAGGTCGTTGACGATCTGCGGGGAGATGACGTCGCCGCTGCCCGGCGCGCGCAACGCCTCTCCGCTAAGTTTCAGGACGATTCGCTTGTACGGGAGGGTAGCCATGTGGCGGGACATGAAACACGAAAGCCCGGCGGCTTGAAAGGCGAATTTTTTAGATGAGCGCCCGCAGCGCCTCCACGAAGCGCCGGTTCTGCTCCATCGTCCCGACGGAGACGCGGATCCATTCCGGCAGTTTGTACGAGGCCATCGAGCGAACGATGACGCCCCGCCGCAGCAGCGCCTTGAAGATCGCGTCGCCCTCCCCCGTTTTCACCAGGACGAAATTCGCGAAGCTCGGCACGTATTCCAGCCCCAGCGCGGCGAATTGCGTTTCGAGGTAACGGCGGCCCTCCCGCGTAAGGTCCCGGGTTTTGGCGAGGTGCCCTTCGTCCTGCAATCCCGCCAGGGCGCCCGCCTGGGCGATGCTGTTGGCGTTGAAAGGCTGCCTCGTTTTTTGCAGGATGCTCATGATCTCCCTGCTCCCGATGCCGTAGCCGATGCGAAGCCCCGCCAGGCCCTGGATTTTCGAGAATGTCCGGAGCACAACGACGTTTTCGCGCCCTTCGCGGATGTATTTCAGAGTATCCGGCGGTTCGTCGACGAATTCGTAATACGCCTCGTCGAAGACGACGATGACGCGCCCAGGCACGCGATCCATGAACCGGTCGATCTCCCCCTGGGAAACGAGCGTGCCGGTCGGGTTGTTCGGATTCGCCACGAAGATTTCCCGCGTCCGCGGCGTGACGGCCGCGGCCATCGCTTCCAGATCGTGCTTGAAACCGGGGTCCGGCACTTCGACGGTCTTCGCGCCGAAAAGAGTCGCCATGAGTTTGTAGACGACAAAGGCGTGTTTGGCGGTGATGATCTCATCCCCCGGTTTCAGGAAAGCGTGCCCGACGAACTCGATGATCTCGTTCGAGCCGTTGCCCAGGAGGATATTCTCGCGGTCGAGGCCGAATTTCCCCGCGATGGCCTCCCGCAGGTAATATCCGCCGCCGTCGGGGTAGAAGTGGACGCGCTCCAGCGCCTCGTGCATGGCCGCGAGCGCCTTGGGCGAAGGGCCGAGCGGGTTTTCGTTGGAGGCGAGCTTGACGATATCCGCCGGCTTCAGGCCAAGCTCCCGCGCGACGTCCTCTATCGGCTTGCCCGGCTCATAGGTGACAAGATCGCGCAACTGTCCGTTTGCATACTCCCAGATCGACATGAAAGGATAGGTAGTCCATTACCGGATTGGAGTCTCTGAAAAATATGCGCATCGCCGTCATTTCCGACACGCACGACCGATTGCCGGACATCCTGCTCGAATCCCTGGCCGGAGCGGACGAGATATGGCATCTCGGCGACGTGTGCGAGGAGGAGACATTGCTGGAAGTGACCGCGCTCGGCCCGCCCGTGAAGGTCGTCTGCGGCAACTGCGACCGCTGCATCCGCTGGCCCATGACCCTGAAGTTCGAGATGGAGGGAACCCGGGTATGCCTCATCCATATCCCGCCGAGACAGGCGCCGGCGGGAACCGACTTGCTCCTGCACGGCCACACGCACGTCCCGCGCGACGAGATGGTCAACGGCGTCCGCTTCCTGAATCCCGGCCCCGTCTCGAGGCCGAACCGGGGCGCGCCGCCCAGCTTCGCGTGGCTCGAGCTAAGCCGCGGCGCCGCCGTATCCTGGAGGCTCCAGTTACTGCCGGGCCAACACGAGTCCGACTACTGATGCTCGTATTCTGGTGGGTCCTCACGCTTCTGTTGATGCTCGCCGGGTTGGCCGGGACGGTCATCCCTCTGATCCCCGGGACGATCATCATCCTCGGCGCGGCGGCGCTTCACCATTTCGCGGCCGGCCCGGCGCACAGCGTCGATTGGCCGACGCTCGTCATCCTTACCCTGCTGATGCTGGCGGCCCAGGCGCTCGACCTCGTAAGCGGTTCCATCGGCGCCAAATGGTTTGGAGCCACGCGGTGGGGAGCGCTTGGCGGCATCGCGGGCGGAATAGCCGGACTCTTCTTTGGAATCCCCGGGATATTCATCGGCCCGCCGGCGGGCGTGCTGATCGGCGAATTGCTCGGCGGCAAAGGAATACTACCCGCGGGCCGCTCGACATGGGGCACGCTGCTTGGAACAACCGCGGGAATCTTCGCCAAATTCCTGATAGGGCTGGTGATGATTGCCTGGTTCCTCATCGCGGCCATTCATTAGCGAGTGAGCCGTTGTCGTTGCGGGCGGCTGACACAGCCGCCTCTACAACGAATCGGCGGGTGATTGCTGGATTTGCTCCTGCGTCAGGCGGACGACGATTTTGAATTCCTCGTAGCTGATTCGCTCGACTTCACCCGTGGCGACCAGGAATTTCTTTCCCGCGAACAAGTGGCCGGTTTCCCCGGCGATCTGGCGGATGACCCAACTCTTGTCGTCCATGGCGAAATCGGTGACGTGCCCGGCAAGCCCGTCGCTCGCCTCGAGGGCGTAGTTGAGAACGGACTTCGCGCTCCGCAGGTGCGCGTCCTCCGTTTGAGTAGACGGCTCGGGCGTAAACGGTTCGGGCGGCGGGACGACTGCGAGCGCGCCAGCGTCCCATAACGCGCCGGGAAAGGCGCTCATGCCCCAAAGCCCGCCGCCGTTCCAGTAGGAAGGCCAGCCGTAGTAGCGGTAGTATTCCTCCTCGTATTGCCGCGAGACGGGTTTGTGCGATTCGATGGAAGGGCTGTTCTCGATCTGCTCCTTCGTCAGGTTTACGGAGAGGGCTTTTCCGCCTTCGATGACGCTTCCGAACGCATGGGGCGAGATGAGGACCAAGCGGCCCGGTATCCAGGAGCCGGTATCGACGACCAGGTAACGCACCGCCCAGGCGGCGTCGTCGAAATAAACGTCCTTGATGTGGCCTATGTGTCCGCCGTCGGATGCGGCGAGTGTGTTTCCAAAGAGCTGTTTGACGATCTGCAACATAGCGTACCCATACAGCATCGCGGACTAGAAGGCGACGCCGAATGTGACGTGGAAGGCGCCGACGCTTTCATCGGGCTTTTTGTCGGGGTTGTAGCCGTAGTCGATCCGCAACGGGCCGATTGGCAGCCGGTAGCGGATTCCGCCGCCCAGTGCGTAACGCAGATCGCCGACGCCTTGCGAAACCTTGGAGCCGATGCCGCCGGCATCCGCGAAGACGGCGCCTTGCAAATCTCCGTACAGCGGAAAGGTGTATTCGATATTGAGGGTCGTAAACGTTTCGCCGCCGATTGGGAAATGGTGCGAATCCTTGGGGCCCAATTCCAGTTCATTGAAGCTCCGCACGGTCCGCGCGCCGCCGTTGAAGAAGCGCTCGTCGATGGGGATCGTGGATTGCCCCTGGAAAGGCTCGATGATGCCGCCGCGCGCGCCGAACGCCACCATGCTCGTGACCTTCTCAACGCCGTCTTCCGCCTTCGTTTTCGTTATCGGCAGGTAGTAGGAGAAGCGGTACGTGGCGCGCAGGAAATCGAGCGAGCTGCCGATGACGCTGGAGGCCGCATCCGCCGTGAGGTTGGCGATGTAACCCCCGGCGGGGTTTATCTTGCTGTCGCGCTCGTCCAGGGTGGCGGTGGCGCCGATGCTGTTCGCGAGGTAACCGGTTTTCCCAAGGTCCTGCACTTCGATGCCGCCGTTCTGGATGCTGACCTGCCGCACCAGGAGGAAGACCGTGCCCTTGAGCTTTTTCGTCAGGTCGCGGCCAAGCTCGAGCCGGAAGCCGGTTTCATCTTTGGAGTAGCCGAGGTTTTGCTGGTTCAAGGCGTAGAGCTTCGCCTGCAGGGCGTAGTCGCTCTCAAGAAACCAGGGGTCGTTGTACAGGATTTCTCCGCGCAGGAACCGCTGCGCGTACTCGAAGGTGGAAGTAAGCGAACGCCCCGTGCCGAAAAAGTCGTGGTCGCCGAGCGTCAGTTGCGCGATGGCGCCTTCGAACGTGTCGTAGCCAAGGCCGAAGCCGACCTCCTTGGCCTTCGCCTCCTCGACCTGCATGTCGAGCGCGACTTCATTGGTCGGCAGGGCGCGCGGGGTTATCGTCAGTTTCTTGAAGAGTCCCGTCCGCATCATCGCCTCGAATTCTTCGTTGAGCTTGCGCGGGTCGTATATTTTTCCCTTCAACTTCGCGAATCGCTTCGGGAGAAATCCGGCGTGCAGGCGGTCAAGGCCGGTTACGTTCACCCCGTCAAAGCGAAACAAGTTGCCGGACTCGATCTGGAAGTTGACCGGGACGACGCCTTTCACGGCCGTATCCGGGTTGCTCTCCGCGGTCACCTTCGCCAGGAAGTAGCCGTGCGTCTTGTAGAAGTAGACGACGGTCCGCTGCATGTTCGTGACCCCGTCCTGCGTGTAGGGCTTGGTGGAAAACGGGGCGAGTTGATCCGACAATTCTTTCTCGGGGTAGAAGACGAGGTCTCCCGAGAAATTCAGCTTGCCGAAAGTGTAGCGGATTCCTTCCTGGATATCGACGTGGAGCGCGACGCCCGTCTTGTCCGGCGAATAATGAATCTCCGCGGGTTTGACGACGGAGTGGAGATACCCCTCCGACTGATAGAGCGCGGCGATCCGGTCGACGCCGGTCTGGATGTCCTCCTCTACGAACGGGAGATTCCCTTTGGCGCGCGGGAAGCGCTCCTGCGTCGCGCCGAGCAGGTAGCCCGCCATCGTGCCCGAGGTCGAAAGGGTGTTCCCGCTGAAGCTGACCCCGGTGACGTGGGTGAGGGGGCCTTCGCGAATCTTCAGCGTAAGGCCGCCGTTTATCTCCCACTTCACCTCCGCCTGCGAATAGCCGTTGCGGTGGTAGAAAACGCCCAGGAAAAACGCCGTGTCATCCGCGGAGGCGGGGGTCAGCCCGCCCTTGTTGATGGCGTTGATCTGATCCGCGATGGCCGCGCGCAACTGGCTTTCGGAGAACTTCGTCGCGCCTTCGAACCGGATGCCGAAGTTCGTCTTCGCCGGCGCGGGCGTCGGCATCGACTGGACGGGATTCGGGCTGTATTTCTCGACCGCCGCGCGCGCGCACAATGTGGAAAGCAGCAGCGCCGCCAGGATAAACGGCTTCATCGGAAATGGAGGAGGTACCGCACTTCGCCGCGCAGATACCCCTGCACGTCGAGGCCGCCCACGAGCTGGTATTGCTGGGTCAGCTTCAAGGTGGTTGTCAGCTCCTGTTTCCCGGTGCGGGGGTCCACGCCGCCCACGTTCACCGAGATGCGGTCCGCCAGCGATTCATTCTCCGAAGGCGCTTTCTGCTTGAAGACCTTCCGGTAAACCTTCTGGAACAGCAGCGCCGCCGCCCGGCCCGCCAGCACGTCGGCGGCGCCGCTGCCGGTCAATTCCTGCGAGGTCGCGCCCGTGGCCAGCAGCGAGACGATGTCCTCCTGCGGCAGGGGCGGCTCGCTCGAGAGCACCGTCTGCGGATTGGAGGCCTCGCCCGATATATAGACGTTGATGTTGTAGTCCCGCATCTCGGTCGTCCCTTGCATGTCGAGCGTGGGGACGAACGGGTTGTCCTCGGTGAAATAGACGTAGCCGGAGGAGATGTTCAGTTTGCTGAACGGGAGGGAGGCGACGAAGTTTTCGATCCGCACGCTCCCCGTCAAGGACGGCTGGAGCCCGGTTCCCCCGAGTTTCAGGTCGATGGTCGCGCCGCCGTTCGCCATGTTGCCCTTGATCAGGAAGGGGTCTTTCGACTTGATGGCGATGTCGAAGCTCATGTCCCGCAACGGCGGGTTGGGGAAGGAGACGGTCGCAGGCGGCTCGGGCGGTTTCGGCGCGGGCCTGCCGGGCAACTGGAGCGGCAGGATGTCGATCTCGCGGAAGAATTTGCTCTTCGTCACGGCGACCGTTCCCGCGACGTGGGCCTTGCCGAGCGGGCCGCTGATCTTGATGTCGGAATCCGCCCGCACCGTCACCGTGTCGTTGCGGAGGAGAAGGGCGCTGGTGGAGGTCAGTTTCAGATCCGTCACGGCCTGCATCGGCTCCGCAAGATTCGCGAACCGGATGGTTCCCGCCAGGTTGAACGGCCCGCCGGAGATGTCACCGCCAAAGCGGTTGAACGTGAGCCGGTTCCCGTCAAAACGGATGTCGCCCTTGAATCCGCTGACGGCGGGCAGGTTCGCCTGGAGGAAGCGGATGGCGTTGAGGTCGAGCAGCGCGGAGCCGCTCATCCGCGGGTGGGCGATGCTGCCGGAGACGCCCGCGTCGATGCTCATGCCGCCGTCCGCGAAGCGGATGGCGGGGACGAGATCGCTGATGAAGCCGACCGAGCTGCGGGGCAGCTTCACCGAAAGCTGCACGGGCGAGTTCTCGTCGATCTTCTTTTCCTTGATCAGTTTTTTGACGGGCAGCGGCACGGAGCCGTTGACCTGCAGCGGATTGATCTTCGGCTGCCGCAGCGTGCCGTTGAGCGTTAGCTGGTCATCCTTCAAGCCCAACGTGAGATCGAGCGTCGCGGGCGCGAGTTTCGCGGCGGCTTTCGCCTGCAGGTCGCGGCCTTCGACATGGATGTTCGCCACGGGTTTGTCGAGGCTGCCATCGGCGGTGACGGTCGTGGTGAACACGCCCTTGGCCGGCGCGTCGCCGCCCGCCGGAGGCTTGAGCAGCGGTTCGATGCTGAGGTCTTTCGAGACGAGATTCACCTGGATCCGCCCGTTCTCCGGCACGAGGGAGTTCACGTCCTTCGGCGTCCTCAGATCGAGGGGAAGGGTGATCGACCCGGAGAGCAGCCCCGTCTTTCCCTGCTGCAGGAGTATGTCGTGGATGCTCAACTCGGAATTTTTCAGGTCGATCCGCGCCTGGAGATTTCCCTCGTTCGTGCTGAAACGGAGGGTGGGGAAGGCGATGACCTCGGGGGTGTAATTTCCGGCGACCGCGATCTCGATGGACTTGACCTGTCCGAACTGGCCGCCGTGGAGCGTGACTTCGCCTTTCCCGGAATGATGTTCAAGCCCCGGCTGGCCGGAACCTTGCCACGCGATGTCCAGCGCCCCGGCTATCGGCTGCTTCACCCCGCTTGCTTTGAGGATGGAGTTGAACGCCGCCAGGTTCCGAACGTTCACCCGCAGCGCGCCTTCGTAGGGATACGGCTGTTTCAACTCCGCCTTGCCCGAAGCCGTTATGTGATCCGACGCATTCAGGGCGAGGTTCAGGCTCTTGAGTTGAGCGACGTTGTCGACCACGGCGGCTTCGAGGTCCAACCCGTCGGCGGCAAAATCGTTGAACGCCAGCTTTCCGGTCTTCACGGTCATCGCTCCGTTGTAAACGCCGTCGCGCGAACTGAAGTTGCCGCTCGCCTGCACGCCGCCGCTGATCCTGTCCTTCGGCGGGACGGCGTAGAAGACCGTCACGTTCGGCGCGCCCGCGGCGAACTCGGCGTTGAAAGGCATCTTCACGAAATCGTTGTCGCGCGGAAGCCGCGAACTGCCGTGCAAAGTGATGTCGCCGGTTTGCCGTTTTATTTCCACGCGGTCGAGTTGCAGGCGATCCTCCTGGCTCGTGATTTTCGCGGTGAGGGAGTCGATGGCGTAATCCGCATAACGCACCGGGCCCAATGTCGCACGGATCTCGGTCCGCAAGCCGTCGAAAAACGGCGTGGAAGACCGGAGCGTTTTTTCCAGGTTCGCGTGCAATCCCAACTCGGAGAGGGTCGCGTTTGCCGCGGCGATCTCCTTGCCGTCCGCCGCGACGTCCGCGGTGAATTTTCGATTGTGCAACCCGAACGTCCCGCTCGCGGCGACGCTCCCGGCCGTGATTTGGGGCGAAAGCCGCGCAAGCTCGGGGGCGTCCACGTTGAACAGGCCGTCCACCTCCGCGGCGGCGAGGTCGTCCGTTGCCGGAGGCAGAATGCATTTCGCTCCCAGGGTTATGGTGTTTTTCCCGATTTTCACTTCGGCGGTCTCGATGGTCGCGACGCTCTGGTTCGCGTTGATCCTGGCTTTGACGCTGTCGATCTTCAGCGCGCCTTGCGTGATCGCGTCGATCTCCGCCTCGCAACTTCCATTCAGCGAAGCGGGGACGTTCGGATCGCCCGTGACGGTGAGCGCGAGACCGGTGAATGTCGCGGACGGCAGCGATTTTAAATCGAGATACCTGCCGAGTTTTTCCACGGAGACATTCCGGACGGCGGCGCCAACCTTCATATCCGCCTTGTTCTTTCCAAGCTCGTGCAGGAAGAGGGAGAAATCCGCCGAGCCTCCAAACAAGTGCGCATTCAGCGCGAGGCTGTTGATCTTTTCCAACCGCCGCGAGGCGTCCATCTCCACTTTGTCGACGTGGACATCCTCATCCAGGTTCAGGTGGGCGATGACCAGGTCGCGGTTCGTATAGCTCGTCGTCGCGGAAAGGTTCTCCCAGGTGCGGAATTGCGGGATCTGGATTTTCGCGACGCTGAAGACGCCGGGCTGGTCGGTGTCGAGCGTCAGGGTCAGATTCTTCACGGCCAGGTTTCCGCCGGGCTGTTGCAACTCGAGGCTCAGGTTCTCGATATGAATATGGTCGGTGTAAAGAGCCGGAATCTGGAAAATGCCGCTCAAGGTCTGGCCGAGGTCTTCCTTTTGGGAAGGCGATTGGGCGGCGACCGGATGGATCATGACGGTGGCGTTCTTCAACTCGTAGCTTTTCAGGAACCCTTCGATGCCATTTCGGGCGAGGCCGATGAGATCGTAGTTCACCTGCACTTTTTCAATGGAGATCTTTTCCACGGGACTCGGCCCCGTGGGCGAGGCGCGGACATTTTCCAGGCTTAAGCTCGAATAAATGCTTCCGCCCACGTCCAGGCTGAGGGCGATGTGCTGCTTCGCCGCGAACTTTACCGCCGCGAGACGAATGACCCCATGCAACAACGGGCGGTGAAACGCCAGCAGCAACACGACGAAGCCGAGCAAGCCCCAAAGGACGCGCCGCAACCAGTGGCGTTTCGGACGTTTCGTATTCACGGAGCGTTAAATTAGCGTTTTACACGCGGATGGCAAACCGAAGCGGGAGACCATGCTTGGAAAGACGCAGCCTTCGTGCCATGCTGAATGCGGCAAAAATGGACTTTCTCACGAGAGCCTGGAGGGTGGGCTGGCTCACCATCGTCAAATACAACCATACCGATGGCGAACAGCGCGCCGCGTCCTTTGCCTACTACGCGTTTTTCGCGCTGTTTCCCTGCATCATTCTATTCATATCCGTCGGCGCTTATTTTCTTCCGCATCCCGAGCAGATGCAGACCATGACGCTGGACTTCATCAGCAAATACCTGCCGGTGGATACGAACGGCCAGAACCTTGTCATCAACACCGTCCGCGGCGTCATCAAACACAGCCTGTTGCGCAACGGCATCGCCTTCCTGGGGCTGGCGTGGAGTTCCCTCCGCTTCTTCCAGGCGCTCGTGCGCGGCATCAATCGCGCCTGGGGTACGCACGAATATTCCTGGTGGCGCCTGCCGATCAAAAACCTCGGCATGACGGGCATCCTAGCCAGCGCGCTGCTCGTCGGCCTCGTCGCCCCCGCCATCGTGAACGCCGTCGCGGCGTACTGGAAACGCCACGCGATCATCTACGACTTCGGCCTCGTGGCGCAGGGCTTCCGGCGTTTGCAACTCGTCCTCCCGACGCTGGTGCTCTTCTACGGCCTGACGATGTTCTACAAGTTCGCCCCGCGCCGGAAGACCTCCTTTTCCGAGGTCTGGCTGGCCTCGCTGCTCGTCGCAATCTCCCTGCAGGCGCTGCAAAAGCTCTTCGTCCTGTATACGGCGAACTTCGGCCATTTCAACGCGGTTTACGGCGCCCTGGGGGGCGTCGTCGCGCTGCTGATGTGGATTTACCTCTCCGGCTCGCTCATCATCCTCGGGGGCTGCCTGTGCGCCGCCGCGGCGGAAGTCAGGGATTCAGAAACACCCGGTCGCACGAGGGGTCCATCACCCGCGCCCCCGGAGGAATCCCCCGCACGTCGATCAAATTGTGAGGGCGGTAAGGACTGAGGACGTAACCCGGGTATTCGGAGGGGCGGGCGTAGGGGTATGGTCCGTTCTCGGCGTAGTACCGTTCCCGATCCTGCTTGTTGGCTTCCCCGATGAGAGCGCCCGTGCCCGCGCCGACCGCCGCGCCCACGAGCGCGCCCCGGAGCCTGCCCGTTGCGAGCGCGCCGATGACGCCGCCCGCTATGGCTCCGGTTTCGGCGCCCCGGCCCGGCGTTTCACAGCCGGTGAGGCTCAAGCCGGAAGCCGCCAGGAGAGAAAAAGCCGCGAGACGAATCTGGTATGTTTTCATGTTTTTCGTTGGACGCGCGCTGGCCGCATTTTGTTCAACGCGCCGCTTAATAGAACCCCGCACACCGTCGCGAGTTTCGCGGCCTTGTTCAAGCCGTAGCGTTTTTCCAGGACGCGGAAGCCGTCCGACTGCATCCGCGCGAGCAGCCGCCGGTACACGTGCCGCATGATTTCCGCCGCGACCATCGCCTGGCGATCCTCCCGGGGCAGCCCGGCGGCCGCGCTGTCGTAGAAGGCGATCGCCCGGGCGGCTTCGAATTCCAGAAGCTGTCGGAAGGCGTCGTTGAATCGCTTTTGCCCAAGGTCCGCCGCCGAATAACCGAAGCGCTCCCTATCCTCCAGCGGCAGGTAGATGCGTCCGCCGTTGTCGAAGTCCTGGCCGACGTCGCGGATGATGTTCGTCAGTTGCAGAGCCATGCCGAGGTTCACGGCGTACTGGCGGCAGGCGGGGTTTTGATAGCCGAAGATTTCTATGCTGGCCAGCCCTACCACGCACGCGACGCGATGACAGTAAACCCGCAAGTCCTCGAACGTGCGGTAAGCCGCTCCGCGCAAGTCCATCTCGACGCCCGCGATGATCTCGAAGAAATATTCGGGCGGTATGTCGTATTTCGCGATGAGCCGGCGTATTTCCATTCCCAGCGCGGGTTCGCCGGGGAACTGGCCGTGGATGCACCGTTTCCACGCGTTGAGACCGGCCTCTTTCTCTTCCGGGGAGGAAGCGGCGGAGTCGGCAATGTCGTCCACCACGCGGCAAAACGCGTAGAAGCTCGTCATGTCCTGGCGCTTTTCCTTTGGCAGCGAGATGAACGCGAGCGCCAGGTTCGATTTGCTGGAGCGGGTTATCTCCTCCGAATTGCCGTTCATACGCGCACGAGGGGGCGGACGGCGCCGCCGGTTATTTCAAAGCAACGGTCCGCGACGGCGGCAAGCTCCTCGCCCTCGGCGCTGACGACGAAGGCGGCGCCAAACTCCGCGGCGGCCCGGCGCAACGTCTCGCCGAAATCCGGCTCCTCGCCGGCCCCGGCCTCGACGAACACGATGTCCGGCAGGTTTACCAGCGCCCGCGCCAGCGCGGCCCGCCGCTGCTCGGCGCGCGAAAGGTCCTGCACCGCCGCCTGTTCGCGAGGGCCGAGGTTTACGAAATCCAGGAGCGCGCGGGTCCGCGCGTGCGCTTCGCCCGTGTCCACGCTCGAGATTTTGAAGAACGGCATCGCCACGTTTTCCACCACGGAGAAGGAGGGGAGCAGATACGCCTCCGCGAAGAGGAACCCGAAATGCCGGTTCCGCAGCGCGGCGCGTTCCGGCTCCGGCAGGGTGCGCGTGGGCCTGCCGCGGTGGACGATTTCCCCCGCGTCCGGCGCTTCGAGCAGGCCGAGCGCGCGCAGGAGGAGGCCTTTGCCGCACCCCGGCGCGCCGACGAGGAGATTCAAGGTTTTCGCCCCGATGGAAAGGTTGACCCCGTGCAAGCCCCCGCAGCTTACAGCTTCCGCGGAAAGGAGGGGGGCGCCGGCCATTAAAAACGAATCCAGTTGTCGTGAACCCGCCCTGTTTCACAACGTTTAAATAAACAAACCCAGGCGGAAAGGAGCCAGCCCGCCATCAACGCCGCGAGCATCGGGTAAAGCAAGCGCCAGAGCAGGATGACGCCGGTGCGTTCGCCCAAGCCCCGGACGAGCGAGAAATCGAGGCATTTCAAGAGAAAGAAGTGGATGCCCGCGATGAGGATGAACCAGCCGAAGAGCCAGCCGTGCGAACGGACGAACCGCATATGGCCGCCGAGCGCGCGCCGCAGCGATTCGCTGTGGAAGGTGAGCGTTATCTGGACGGTCGAGAAGAAAATGAGGAAGAGGGCCATCAGCAGGCGGACGGTGTAGTCGCCCGTAAACGGCCCGGTCAGGGAGGCGAACGCCGGCAGGGTGGAGAGGATCGACGGCACGTTGAAGAGGATGGAGCTGAGGAACATCACCACGGCGGCCCACTTCAGGACGAAGGCGGAGCGGCGGATGGCGAGGTCGATGAGGTGGGTGCGGGTATGGGAGAGGCCGCGCACCCAGACGTACGCGAGCAGGATGATGTATATCTGTATGTAGACGCCGAAGAGGTATTCGAAGAGGAACGAGAGCCAGTCGATGGCCAGGCAGACCTGCAGCAGCAGCAGGCCGGAGGCCGGGTAGGCGTTGTTCAACGCAGGCAAGGCCGGCCCGTAGAGGAACGGCTTCACGATTGCGGCCACGGCGCACAGGGAGATGGCGAAGTAGATGAGCCAGCCCGCGAAACCGAAGCGTCGCTTCAGGGCGCCGCGCAGGACGGCGTGATGCCCCTCCCAGTTGATGAGCAGGAGAAACGCCGCGGCGGCGGAGCAGGGGAAGGTGGTGATGATGTTGTTGAAGATGCCCGCGACGCTCTCCAGCGCCGGCAGCCAGCTGTCCGCCAGGACTTTCATTTGCATGTCGGGCGTCAGGAACCACGCGCGGTTCCAGACGAATTCGGGCCGCTTGCCGATTGGAAGCGCCCAGTGCAAAAAGACTTCCACCCCCAGGTTGAAGGCGGCGTAGCAAAAGCCGAACACGAGCAGGACGCCCCATATGGAGCCGTGCCGCCGTATGCAGCGGAACCCGTCGCGCAGATCGCCGCGCACCGGGTTGGTGAACATCAGGAGGATGTAGCCCGCCGCCGCGCCGAGGAGATACCAATGGCGGTTTGGATCGGCGGGAAACATGGGTTCCTATTCTCTGGCGGCGGATTCGATCTGCACTACGTTGTCGGGCGACAGGAACACCGGGCCGCCCAGCATCGCGGCGCCGGTGAAGATTTGGGCGGCCTTCACCGCCATGTCGGTCGTTCGCGCCACTTCCTCGCGCGATTTCCCGAGCACCATCATCCCGTAGTTCTGCAGCAAGAGGAGCTTGGGGGCGATCTTGTTCCGATCTCTCCAGAGAATGATTTTTCGCTTCACTTCGCGCGCGAGCGGCAGGCCCGGTTCCGTATAGGGTATGAGGACGGAGGACGCGCCGCAAGCCAGTATCTCGTCATGGTACGTCCGGCGATCCGAGAACTGGCGCGCGCGCGGGGAGCAGAGAATCTGGCTTACTTCTATCGGCTGCGTCCGCGCGGCGAAACGGACGCCGTCGAGCGTGAAGAGATACGCGTAGATCGCCGCGTCCTCGCTCGGGTTCGGCTTTTTCTGGTCGAGTTCCAGGGCGGGTTCCTCCGGTTCCTCCGCTTTCTTTTCGTCCTCCTCGGACTCGATCGAGGCCAGGAGTTTCTTTGACTGCGCCTCGACCAGCGTGGCGGCGGTCAGTTTTGAAAGCAGCGCGCCCCGGGCGGAGACGAGGAACTTCGCATCCCCGGTTTTCACGGCGCAGGAGCCCTCCCAATGCAGGGTCAGGCGCGAGGGATGCGTCCCGAGCGCCTTGCCGAGCGCGACCAAATCTTGTGACGGGTTTTCTGACATGAGGCCGACTACCTTATTAGACCAAAGTGCTTCGTAAAGGGCCAATACACGAAGAGCCCGCACCCCATGAGATTTTCCTCCGGCACGCGCCCCCAATAGCGGCTGTCGAGGCTGTTGTAGCTGTTGTCCCCCAGCGCGAAATAACTCCGCGGCGCGAGGGTGACGCTCTGGCCGTCGCTCAGGCTCGCCACTTCCTCGTAGCCCCGGTAGCCGTTTTCCTTCGACATCACCCGCTCGAACCCGGCGCCTTCCGCCAGCTTTCCATTTATATAGAGCCTGGGCGACTGTATCCGCAGCGTGTCGCCCGGCACGCCCGCGAGCCGCTTGATGAAAAATTGCGAACCGGAATCGGGCGGCAGCGTCTTCTCGATCCCGAGAATCCCCGTCGTCTTGAACACGAAAACCTCGCCCCGGTCCGGATGGCGGAAGTTGTAGCTGATCTTGTCCACGAAGACGTGGTCGCCGGCGTTTACGTAGCCGCGCGCGATGACATCCCCCGCCTTGTATTCGGAACCCCATTTCACGCCGAAGACCCTGCTCAAGGCCGCGAGCGGCGCATAGACGGTGTAGCTCCTGGAGCCGCAATCCACGACGCAGTAGCTGATGAAGGGCAGGGGATTGCTCTCCGTGACGCCCACGACCGTGCAATCCTCCTTCGCCACGACATCGACGTAATTCCGGCCGAGCACGACGAACTCCAGGATGCGCTCCAGGATATTGGGCGGCTTTTCGCCGGTGGCGTAGGCGATGATGCCGTTGAGGCTGGGCTGCATCGAGCCGGTCGGAATCGTGAACGGCTGGAGGAAATACGTCCGCACCGCGATGGCGATGACGATGGCGACGAGAAACACCTCGCAGTTTTCCCGCCAGGCCGCGTCGGCGGGGGGCGGGAGGAGATCGCCCCAGATCTTTTCGAGCCGGCCCGTCTCCAGCTCGACGGCGGCTTTGTCCCGGCTCGCGACCGCCCTCTCCAGCGCGCCGATCCGCTCCTGGAATTCGGCGGCCTTCGCCTCCGGAAGCAGGTCGCGTTTGTATTGGAACAGCTTCCTGGCGTTCTTGACGATGATCTTGCCTTCCTTGACGTGGCGAGGCGTGAGAAATGGAATCATAAGACTATTGCGATTTTAGCACCTCGATGAACGCCTCCTGCGGGATGTTGATCTTGCCGATGCTCTTCATCCGCTTTTTGCCTTCCTTCTGTTTTTCGAGGAGCTTGCGCTTGCGGGTTATATCGCCGCCGTAGCATTTGGCGATGACGTTTTTGCGCATGGCCGCGACGTTTTCGCGCGCCACGATTTTCCCGCCGATGGCCGCCTGGATCGCCACCTGGTAAAGCTGTTTTGGGATGACCTCCTTCAGCTTCGCCGCGAGCTGCCGCCCGCGCGCCTCCGCCTTGTCGCGATGGACGATGCTCGAAAAGGCGTCCACCGGTTCGTCGTTCACGAGCATGTCGAGCTTCACGAGCTTTGCCGCGCGATACCCCGCGTGCTCGTAATCCATGGAGCCGTAACCGCGGGTGATGCTCTTTATTTTGTCGTTGAAGTCCACCAGGATTTCATTCAGCGGCAGGTCGCAGTTCAGCATCACGCGCCGGGCGTCCAGCGATTCGGTGTGCTTCAATTCGCCGCGTTTTTCCATGATGAGCTGCATCAGGGCCGAGATGTTTTCGTTGGGGCAGAGGATGAAGGCCTTCACGATCGGCTCGCGTATCTCCGCGATGACGCTCGGGTCGGGCAGATACGCGGGATTGTCCACCTCGAGGCGTTCGCCGTTGGTGCGGATGATTTCGTAGATGACGCTCGGGTACGTGGCGATGATGTCCATGTCGTACTCGCGCCGCAGCCGCTCCTGGATGATCTCCATGTGCAGCAGCCCGAGGAATCCGCACCGGAACCCGAATCCCAGCGCCACCGAGCTTTCCGGCTGGTAGACGAAGGCGGAGTCATTGATCTGGAGCTTGCCGAGCGCCATCTTGAGATGCTCGAAGTCCGCGGTGTTGATCGGGTAGATGCCGCTGAATACCATCGGGTGGATTTCCTGGAAGCCCGGCAGGGGCTCGGGCGCCGGGTTGCGGCTGCCGGTGAGCGTGTCGCCAATCTTGATCTCCCCGGTGCTCTTGATATTCGCGATGAAGTAGCCGACGGACCCGGCTCCCAGCCGCGGGACCGCTGAAGTCTTCGGGATGAAGATGCCGGCCTCCTTCACTTCGTAGTTGCGGTTCTCGCTCATGAGCTTCACCCCGTCGCCCGCCGCGATGGAGCCGGAGAAAATCCGCACATACGCGACGACGCCCCGGTAAACATCGAACACCGAATCGAACACCAGCCCGCGCAGGCGGTCGTCGTCATAGGCCTTTGGCGGCGGTATGCGCTGCACGACCGCTTCCAGGATGTCGACGATGCCCACGCCCGCCTTCGCGCTGCACGGAATGGCTTCCTCGCCGGGGATGGCGAGGATTTCCTCCAGTTGCCGCTTCACGGTCGGCAGGTCGGCGTTCGGCAGATCGATCTTGTTGATGACGGGGATGATGGTCAGCCCTTGCTTGAGCGCGAGATGCACGTTGGCCACCGTCTGCGCCTCGACGCCCTGCGCCGCATCGACCACGAGCACCGCGCCTTCGCAGGCCGCGAGGCTGCGCGAGACTTCGTACGCGAAATCGACGTGGCCGGGCGTGTCGAGCAGGTTCAACTCGTAATCGAGCCCATCCTTGGCCCGGTACGCCATCGTGACGGGATGCGCCTTGATCGTGATGCCCCGCTCCCGTTCGAGGTCCATCGAATCGAGAAGCTGATCCTGCTTGTTCCGGTCGGCTATCGTGCCGGTGGTTTCGAGCAGACGGTCGGAGAGCGTCGTCTTGCCATGGTCGATATGGGCGATGATGCAGAAGTTCCGGGTTTGACGCAGCGACATGGAAAGGCGGGAACTATCGTGAATGGGGCGGGGTGGGTCAACCTCTAGTGCAGCCCGAGTTGATCGCCGAGATAGCTTTGCAAATAACGCAGCGGGCCGGCCTGGGCCAGATACTTCTCCAGGAGCGGGAACGCCTCCGGACGGCTTCGAAGCGCCGCGAGCACGTCCGCGCGGCATTCGGTGTGAGCAAGCTGGGCGAAGATATTGACGAGCCGGACGGCCGCCTCGGGCTGGATGTCCGGGCGCCCGCCATCCTTCCGCTGGGCAAGCGTTTCGTCGAGCGCCTTCCCCCAGTCGTGCATTTGGAAAAATGTGTACCCGCGGAGGTTCCGGACATCGGCGGCATAACGCCCGTTGGGAAAAGCGCGGTCGTAATCGTCGAGCGCTTTAAACACTCTCGCCGGATTAAACGGCTCCGGTTGACAGCGCCACAGCACATCGTCGTAGTCGCCTTCGGGATAGCCCGGCTTCGGAACGCCGACGGTGAAAAAGCGCGGCCGCGAGAGCGATTGCACGGAACGGGCGAGGACGAAGAGCGCCGCTTCGCGCTTGCGGCTGCGCGGATGTTTCTCCAGGAATTCGCGCGCCATTTTTTCGATGCGGGCATAGTCGCGCGAGACGAAGGTGAAGCGGCTCCCATCCTTGTCCACGCTGCCGGTATCCACTTTAAACCCCGCGCCGGAAACCAGCCCGAGGAGGCTGAATTCCAGGTAATCCGCGACCGGCTTCATGACCGGGTTCTTTAACGCCTCCTTTATCTCGGAGGCCACGACGGCGGCGTCGGGAACCGGCTTGTCCGTTATCCACAAGGAACCGTGCGCGCGGAGCATGACATCCAGCCGTATCCCGACGTAGATGCGCTGCATCTCGGCCGTCACGTTCGGTTCGGAGAAAAACGCGTTGAGATCGTCCACCAGGTTGACATAAGGCGCATCCTCCACGGATTCGCAGCGATCCGGCATCCTCCTGATCTCCGCGGCCATCTCCCCAGGCGGCAGGGAAGCGGCGTCGCGCTTCAACGCAAGGATGCTTTCCCGCAGCGACGGTTGCTCATCCCGGTTGGTTTCGCTGTTTGCGCCGGCGTATTCGTATCCAAGGGCGCGGGCGTCGCGATCCTCGCCCCAGGAAATCTGTGCGACCGGCGTGGAAAAATTCCAATAGACGGCGTAACGCTTCGCTTCCACGGAGTTCGGGCATTCGGCGCGGAGCTGGTCGTAAAGCTCGCGGGAGACCTTGTCCCCGTTTGCCTCCCGCGCCCGCTCCCCGGCGTAGGCGGAAGCGGCGGCTATCTTCGCCATCGCGTCGAGAGCCTTCCACCGCGCCTGCGCCGCCAGTGTCGTGCCGGGCGCGGCGCGCGCGGCCCGCATCCACCAGCGCGAGGCGTGGCGAAGTTCATCCCGCTCTTCCAATTCAGCGTCCGGGTTCTTCATCGCCAGCGTCTGCCCGTTCCGCCTCCGCAGCAAATCGTCGGGGATGATTCCCGTCGGGGTCGGCACATCGAGAGGCCTATTCAAAAGCTTCGACCGGGCCGCCGCCCACGCGTCGCCCAGCCGCAGCATCAGGTCCGCTTTCCTGTCGCCGGAAGCCGCGTCCGCCGCAGCCGTCAGCTTTTCCAGGCCGGACGCGATGAGGCCGAATTGCGCGTCCGTCATGAATTTCTTCGCCTCCGCGAAATTCTCCCTCGCCAGGTAACGCTCCGCGATGACGGCGCGCAGATTGCTTTTCTCCCCTTCGTCGAAATGCCCGCCGCTTAGGCCGGCGATCAATTCCGGCAACGGCGCGAAATTCAGAATCGTATCGATGGTCTGCGCGACCTGATCCGAGTCGATGCCGGTGATATTCGAATAGACGGAACTGTCGGTCATGCTCCAGTCCCTCTCGTTCCCGGGATAGACGCTCGGTTCCGTATAGCGGCCGAACCCGGAGGCGAAAAGCGCGTCGGCCTTGTCGAGGGGCGTGAGAACGGCGACGGCTTCGCCCGCCCGGCGGTCGTCCTCCAGCGCGAGCGCGAGCCGCAGGCGGACGCCGTTTGCAAGCGGATTGCGGGGGAAACGCTCCAGGAATTCGCGGAACGCCGCGGCGGCCTCGCGCGCCTTGCCCGCGCGCTGCCGGGCTATGCCGCTCGCGAAGAGGAGGTCGTCGCTTGGTTCGCCCGGCGCCAGCGCGGCAAGCTGCAACGCCTGCTCCTGGTTGCCGGCGCCGCTCGCGGCCAGGGCCAGCATCGCGAGGTAACGCGGGCGCCAGTCGCCCGATTTGTAGAGGCCCTTCTGTTTCGCCACCGCCGCGGCGATGCGGGGCAGGGTGGCCTGACGCCATTTTTTTACGTCGGCGGGTTTGTCCCATTTCCCGTCGTAGTTGTCCGCCTCCGGGGCGCTCAGCACGAAATAGGTGAAGCCCATCGCGACGCGCGGATGCCGCGCGATCAAGTCGAGCGCCTCGTCTTTCAAAGCAAGGTGAGCCAGGGCCTGCTCGCACATGAAGGCCGCGGACTTCTGCGTCTCGGGATGCCCCGGCGCCTCGGCCTGCGCGATGTACAGGCCCAGCGCTTTCATGTAATCGCCCGCGTCGAAAGCAAGCGCGCCCTGCCAGCCGAGCGCGTCCGCCACGAACCGGCCATGCGGATATTTTTTCGTGTACTGGTCGAACACTTCCTCAGCCCGGAGGCGGGCGGCGGCGATCATCTCTTTATGGTCGTTCTCCTCCCGGGAGTCGGAGAGCGCGCACCGCGCCTTCAGGAAGAGCGCGATCTCGGCGCGCGGATGATCCGGAAACTCCTTGAGCACGCGCTCGAACCAATAGCGGCATTGCCTGCGGTCGCCCGTCCTGAATCGGATGGCTCCGCATAGAAAAAGCCAGTGCGCCTTCAACGGCCCCTCGGCGAGAGACGCCCGCTTTTGCAAATGCTCCGCGGCGGGCGAATCGAATGTTTGGCGGGGCGGGGTGAAGCCGAAAAGATTCCTGTTTTCCAATCGCCAGCGGATGTAATCGCGCGCGGCGCCCGCGTCTTGCGAAGAACCGGCGACCACGTCGCGCACGTCCTCCAGGAGATTGCACCAGTCGTTCCCGTGATCCTCATAATGGATGCGCGCCTGCGCCAGCAGATCGTCCACCGCGGGAAGCAGTTTCACGGGCGTTTCGGTTCCCAGCCGATCCGCTATCCGTGGAATTTCCTTCTCGAAATCCGCGGTTCGGGCGTTCTGTTTGGGAGCCGTTTCGAGAAAGATGTCGCCGAAGGATTTGGCGGGCAGCATGTCCAGCGTATCCGACAGCGAGGGCGGGGGGAGATCGTCATACCAATCGCCGCCGCTGGCCCAGGCCGCAATCTGCGCGAATGGCAGGAACGCCAGCAGCGCCGCGAGCGCCTTCATTGCTTTGTGACGTTCCATGTCGGATCGACGGGGAGGATGCGGTAGTGAATCTGGCTGAAATCCGCCCCTGGGGCAAGTTGAAGAAGGCCCGTCCGCAGCGATTGGCCCGCGCGCAAATGGCTGAACCAAAACGTCAGCCGCGCGGCAAGGACCGAGCCTTCGACCCGCTGGAAGTCGCCCTCCAAAGCCTCGCGGAAGACGGGCGAGGGGGCCGTTATCTCCAGGGCGTAACGCCGCGGCTCCAGGTCGCCGTTTCCCGTGTTGGCAAGCTCGAGCAGGTCCAGCGCCCTCGGTTTCCGCAAGACCAGAACAGGCTTCGCCTCCAGGTGTTCGAGCTGCCGCAAAGACCAGCCGCTGGCGTCCGTGGAGTCCGGCAGGCGAAAATAGACCACGCCCAGCGCGTTCGTCTTTTTCACCGCCTCGACCGCTCCCGCCAAAGCGGCGCGGTCCGGCCAGCGCACCCCGACAAGAGAACCTTTCCCGATGGGGATATTCCCGACGCTGGTGCGCTCGCTTGCCAGAAATACCGTCGTCCCGAGCCGGACCGGCCCCGCGGCGGTGAACGCGCGGCTGAAACATACGTCGTCCCAATTCCATTGCCGGATGTGGCCGCGCGACAACCCGGTCGCTCCATCATAAAGCGTGAGGCGCGAGAAGTTTGGCAAGCCCGCCCGCCAGGCCGTCTTGCAAGCCGACCACTCCGCAAGCTGCGCGCGGAATTTCGCGGGATCCGCCAAGGGGAGCGGCCCCGAGGGCGGATCGATCCGCGTGTCGTAAAACATTGGTTCGACCTCATCCACGCTCGCTTGCAACGCCGCCCACGCGGGGCGCACTATCCATCCTTCCAAGGCCGTGATGGAAAGCCGCCTGACCCGCGCGTGGATAGCCCTCAGCGCCTCCGCGTAATCCGAAAGCAGCCGATCCGGGCAATCCATATCCAGTTGAGCTTCGTCTCCCGCGGCAGCATGGATTTTCTCCGCGAGCGCGGCGGCTTGCGCGAAGGGGGCGCGGACAAAACTCGTCAACCGGATGACCGGCACGAAGCGCAATTCCGGCATGGAAGCCGGGATCGGGAAAGGAGTGTTTTTCCAGCGCCATTCCTTATCCCGGATTTCCATCTCTCCCATGTACCAAAAGAGAGTATGGACGCCGCACGCCCTCAGTTCATCCCGCTCGGAGTCTTCGAGCGGCTCGGCGCGCTGCCACGTCCAGAAAGCAGCCTCGAAAGCGCCGCATGGTCGCGAAAGGGCCGCGATAATTCCGGCAATCAGAAAAAGCTTCTTGCGCACCGTTCGGGCAGACTCGTAATTTTGGCAGGGCGACCGATGAAGAAAATACCCCCGTTCCAACGCCAGGGCGCGACCAATCCGTGGCACGACGTGGATCCGGACGAAGGCGCGCTCCCGTTGCGTTTCACGAGCATAATAGAGATACCTCTCGGCTCCTCCAGCAAATATGAACTGGACAAGCAAACCGGGTTTCTTCGCCTGGATCGCGTTCTTTATTCCGCGGTCTATTACCCGGCAAACTACGGTTTCATCCCGCGCACGCTTGGCGATGACGGCGACCCCCTGGATGTGCTCGTCCTCGGCGCCGAGCCGGTTTATCCGCTCACGCTGGTCGCCGCGCGAGCCATTGGCGCCATCGCCATGAAAGACCAGGACGAGATCGATCACAAAATCATCGCCGTCCACGTCAACGACCCCGAATACAACAGTTACCGCGACGTGCGGGAACTGCCCCCGCACCGGCTGGCGGTTCTCAAGCGATTCTTCGAAGATTACAAGGCGCTGGAAAACAAGCGCGTCGAGGTGGACGATATCATGCACGTGGAATCCGCCGGCCCCGTGATCGAACAAGCTCTCTCCGTCTATAAACGCTGGGCGGCGGGCGAAGACCTCCCCTCATGAACATCCTCCTCGAAGCCACGAAAGAAGCCATCGTCACCTTTGGGAAACTCTCCGCGCTGCAAATTCCCTTGGAACGGGCGGCGGAAATCCTTCGGGAAAGCCTCCTCGGCGGCTCCAAGCTCCTGGTCTGCGGCAACGGCGGCAGCGCGGCGGACGGCGCGGATTTTTCCACCGAGTTCGCCTGCCGATTCAAACAGGACAGGCGGCCATACCCCGCGCTGAACCTCTCCGGCGGCGGCAGCCTCCTGACGGCCATTGGAAACGACTACGACTTCAGCGAACTCTTCGCCCGGCAAATCCGCGCCTTCGGACGGCCCGGAGACCTCCTCGTCGCCATCACCACAAGCGGCAATTCGAAGAACATCCTCCGCGCCCTTGAGGAATCCCGGGAAATGGGCCTGAAAAGCATCGCGCTCCTCGGCAAAGGCGGCGGGGCCGCGGCGGGCCTGGCGACGGTGGAACTCCTTGTGCCCAGCGACACCACCGCCAGAATCCAGGAAGCGCAGAAATTCCTCCTGCACGTCCTCTGCGAGATGCTGGAACCCGACCTGATCAAAGGCCCGCCCAAGGCGGGGTGAACTTAGGGCCGTCTCTCGGCGATCTCGCTCTCAAGCGCCCGCTCGGCCTGCCGCACGGAGATAAGAGGCGCGGGCGACCCGATCAAACGGAAAACGATGGAAGCAATAACCCCTCCGAGGATCGGCGCCACGATGAAAAGCCAGAGCTGGCTCACGGCCCAGCCGCCGACAAACACCGCCTGGCTGATGCTGCGGGCGGGATTGACGGAAAGATTGGTCACCGGAATTCCCGCCAGATGGATAACCACCAGCACGAGGCCGATCGGCAGCCCCGCGAACCCGACCGGAGCCTTGACATCCGTCACGCCGAGGATGGTGAAGACCAGAAAAAACGTCAGGATTGTTTCCACGATAAATGCGGAAATAACATTATAATGTCCCGGAGAATGATCGCCATACCCATTCGCGGCAAACCCTGCGGCCACGGGATCGTAACCATTCGGGCCGCCTTTTAAAATCGCCAGGAGCAAGCCCGCCGCGAGAATCGCCCCGAGAACCTGGGCGATGATATATCCGGGAATATACTTCGCTTCGAACTTCCTGCTTAGCCAAAGACTAAGCGTCACGGCAGGATTGATATGGCAGCCAGAAACGGGACCGATCGCATAAGCCATTGCCAGCAAAGAAAGACCGAAAGCCAGGGAAATGCCGAGCAGACCGATATGCTCCCCGGCGAAAAGAGCGCTGCCCAACCCGCCAAAGACCAGGACAAAAGTTCCAATGAGTTCCGCGAGATATTTTTTCATGGAAGGCAGGGTGATAGGACGCCCGGACAACGTTGTCGAGCGTATAATTAAAGGAAGGGCCAGAGCCCTG